>JAFVBE010000036.1 GCA_017480195.1 Lachnospiraceae bacterium | reverse complement strand
TGGACAGAATGATAGAGACATATATTAACGGATAGAATATACTAATAGAAAATTGTAAAGTGGTGAAATAATGATGTCATGGTTTAAGTATTATAAGGAACAGGTAAAGATAATAAGAGAGAGAGATCCTGCTATAAAGAATGATTTAGAGGTGCTTTTATATCCGTCCTTTAAAGTAATGTACAGCTATAGGAAGGCACACAAGCACTATCTTAAGGGACATTATTTCAGGGCAAGATATATATCACAGAAGGCGGCAAGAAAGACAGGCATAGAGATTCATCCGGGTGCAACCATAGGTGAGGGATTTTTCATAGACCATGGTACCGGTGTTATCATAGGTGAGACGACGATAATTGGTGATAATGTTACTCTGTATCAGGGGGTTACCTTAGGCGGTACAGGTAAGGAGACAGGCAAGCGTCACCCGACGATATGCGATAATGTTATGATAAGCGCGGGCGCCAAGGTTATTGGCTCATTTACCGTTGGAGAGAATTCCAAGATAGGTGCGGGCTCTGTGGTATTATCAGAGGTTCCGCCTAATTCGACTGTAGTGGGTATACCCGGACGTGTTATAAAGCGTGAGGATGTAAGGCTTCCACAGCTTGACCTCGACCAGACACATCTTCCTGACCCTGTTCTTAATGATATCAATGTGCTTAAGCAGGAGAATGAAGAGCTTAAGAGAGTATTCAAGAAGCTTATTGATAAGGTAGATAAGCTTGAGAAGCAGAATAATTAATATAAAGCATATAATTCAAGAGGAAAGCTATGTCTTATAAGGATAATGAGAGACAAAATGAAAATAATGACCATGTAATAGTGGGAAGAAATGCCATACTTGAGGCGATACGCGCCGGCAAGACTATAGATAAGCTCTATGTGCAGGAGGGACTTAAGGATGGTGTTATAAGCTCGATTCTAAGGAGTGCCAAGAAGAATGACACGATAGTTGATTTCGTATCTAATGATAAGCTTAACCGGATGTCCAAGGATACTAAGCATCAGGGCGTTATGGCTATATGCTCGGCTTATGAATATGCTGATATAGAGGATATATTTAAAAGGGCAGAGGATAAGGGGGAGCCGCCGTTTATATTTATACTTGATGAGATTGAGGACCCGCATAATCTTGGTGCAATTATAAGAACCGCAAACCTATGCGGCGCACATGGAGTTATTATTCCAAAGAGGCGTGCGGCAGGACTTACATCAACTGTTGTTAAGGCATCTGCCGGAGCGATAAATTATACTCCGGTTGCTAAGGTGACTAATATTGCGCAGACCATTGATGAATTAAAAAAGCGTGGTATGTGGTTTGCCTGTGCTGATATGGACGGAGAGATTATGTATGACTGTAATCTGACCGGTTCGCTCGGTTTTGTCATAGGTAATGAGGGCTCAGGAGTAGGTCGTTTAGTTAAGGAAAAATGCGACTATGTTGTATCAATACCTATGATGGGAGATATAGATTCTCTTAATGCTTCGGTGGCTGCAGGAGTGCTGGCATACGAGGTAGTAAGGCAGAGACTTGGGAGATAGAATGATATTCGTTAAGTTTGCAGGCGTAAATGGAATATCTGATGCGCTGATTAAAAGGGGTTTGGATGAATATAAATTACGATACCTTATCAGATAA
Source organism: Lachnospiraceae bacterium (assembly GCA_017480195.1). Classification (GTDB taxonomy): domain Bacteria; phylum Bacillota; class Clostridia; order Lachnospirales; family Lachnospiraceae; genus Coprococcus_C. The sequence continues at coordinate 11,386 of JAFVBE010000036.1, read as the reverse complement.
CGAAATTATATCAAGGATAAATGAAAAGGATGATGATGCCATAGAGTTTATGATGCAGAAATATGGCAATATCGTCAAGCGTGAGGTGCGTACCGTATATATTATCGGTGCAGAAACAGATGACCTTATGCAGGAGGGGATGATAGGTCTTTTCAAAGCTATAAGAGATTATGAGGCGGATAAGGGTACTGCATTTTCAACCTTTGCGACACTTTGCATACGCAGACAACTGCAGACTGCTATCAATAATTCCAACAGGAAAAAACATATTCCGCTCAATTCCTATATATCCATATATTCAGAAAACGGCGAATATGGATATGAGTTTGGAGATAATATTGAGACGGAAAATTCAGATTCTAATCCTGAGGATATGGTTATTGCAAGAGAACAGAAAAATACAATGAGAAAGCGTATTGAAACCGAGCTTAGTCCGCTCGAGAAAAAGGTTTTGAAGCTTTATTTAGATGGATTTTCTTATCAGGAAATTGCAGATAGACTTGACAAATCGGAAAAATCGGTAGATAATGCTTTACAGAGAATAAGAAAAAAGTTAAGTAATTAATTGAACATTATGTAAGTAATAAGCTGCTATAGCTCAGTCGGTAGAGCGTCGCATTGGTAGTGCGGAGGTCACGGGTCCGATTCCCGTTAGCAGCTTTTTTTTAATGTCTTTTTAAAATTTATCCTATATTTATTAAAAAATGCTTAAATTTACAAGAATTTGTAAAAAAATGGTGCAATATACAATATTTCGTGGTATACTATGATAGATTAGGTATTATTTGAGTTTACATAATTTATATGGAGATTATTATGTCAAGGAAAAAAAGAAAAAAACTAATATACATACTTTTAACATTTTCGTTAATAATGAATATTTTAGCCGGAAGTCAGACAGGCTATAATTTATCCGCTGCATCAATCGGAAAAATCAGTGATGGAGTAACCAGCGTCAATTTCAGAGAGGCACCTAACGGCAATATTGTGACAGACAATGATGGCAATGGAATAAGGCTTAACGGAGGACAGGAACTTACAATACTTGATACGACTAACTCAGCATGGTACAAGGTTTCTGTCGTATATAATGGGGAAAGCTATACAGGCTATGTGTCCTCACAGTTTGTAACGATTACAGGCGAGATGGCGGATTCAGGCAATGAGACAGTCGATGATATTGAGATAACAGATGTAGCTGAGGAACTGTATACAGCCTCGGATTTTGAGGCTTCACTGCAGGGCTTTCCTGAAAGCTACAAGGTACTCTTGAGAGATATTCACGATAAATATCCGCTATGGCAGTTCGTACCTGTACAGACAGGTATTGATTGGAATACATTAGTTGATAATGAGGTCAATAAATCCGGTCAGATTAAAAATCTGATATATGGTGCAAGCTCAGCACCGCATTATAATTGGCGTTCACTTACCGTTGGTTATGCTCCTGCAACAAATAAATGGTATCCGTATGATGGAGCTACATGGTTTGCTGCATCAGATGAGATAGTAAAATATTATCTTGATCCGCGTACATATCTCTACGATAATTATGTGTTTGTGTTTGAGAGTATTTCTTATCAGGAAGGAGTACAGAATGAGATAGGGGTTGAATCTATCTTATCAGGCTCATTTATGTATAATACTGTTCCTGAGGGTGAAGAGAAAAAATATTCGGAAATTATTATGGAGGCAGCTAAGCAAAGTGGTGTAAGTCCTTATCATATTGCTTCGAGGATTAAGCAGGAGATGGGTAATACAGGTGGAGTCGCAGCAAAAGGGACAAGCACAGCAAATCCGGGAATATATAATTATTTCAATGTAGGTGCTTTTGATACTGCAAACGGTTCGGCAGCGGAAAGAGGAATTGCATGGGCGGCTCAGACAGGAAGCTATGGAAGACCTTGGGATACAGTGTCAAAGAGTATAATAGGCGGTTCACAATATCTTGGTGAGTCTTACATAAAGCGTGGACAGGATACATTATATACTCAGAAATTCAATGTTACATATACAGGCAATCTCTATAATCATCAGTATATGACGAATGTGCAGGCGCCAACCTCGGAGAGTCAGATAAATTACAGGGCATACAGGGATAATAATCTGCTTAATTCATCCATGGTTTTCAAGATACCTGTATATAAGAATATGCCTGAGACAGCTTGTGTAAAACCTGCTGATTCAGGTAATCCTAATAATTGGCTGGGTGCACTTGAGATAAGTGGATATTCAATTACTCCTTCCTTTGCGGTAAATAATGTGACGGATTATTCTCTTATAGTTGATTCATCAGTATCGTCTATTAATGTATCGGCATCACCTGTTGCATCAACCTCGACTGTTACGGGAGCAGGAGCAGTTAATCTTGCAGAGGGAACTAATTACATCAAGATAAATGTCACAGCGCAGACAGGTGTAACAAGAACATACACACTTACCGTAGTAAGAGGCGATGCTTCTGCAGGTACGAATAATATTGATAATGGTTCTTCAGGTGCTTCTACGGGTACAAAAGGTGATATAAATGGAGACGGCAAAATATCCGTACTTGATATAGTTAAGATACAAAGACTGATAGTCGGGCTTGATAGCTTGGACAGCGCTATGACATCTGCCTGTGACTTAAATGGAGACGGTAAGGTTTCTGTACTTGATATTGTCAAGCTTCAGAGACATATAGTTGGGATAGAGACAATAAATTAGAAAAACATATCAGGGATTAACATACATACGGGAGGTAAGAAAAACCTATGAAAAAAATTAAGAAGGTTTTAGTACTATTATTTGTGATTATATTATGTTTTAACTATGCAACTATTGATTCACGCGCAGATGCTTCGGTTAGTATTTCACTTTCTACCGGCTCAACGAGTATAGGTGGAAGTGTCAGTGTAACTGTCAGTGTAAGTGGTTCGGATATATCAGCCTATGATATATATGTATCATATGACTCGGGTGTATTACAATACAATTCAGGTAGTGGTTCGGCGCAGGCAAATGGAGGTGGAGGAACCGTAAGACTGGTTGGTACAGGAGCCGGTTCGACAACACTTTCATTTTCAGCGATTGGTAACGGTACAGCATACATTTCAACAAGTGGTACTGAAGTATATGATATAAATTATAATCAGCTTGGCATAAGTCATGCAGGTGCAAGCGTAACTGTTGCCACACCAACAACAGACAATAATAATAATCAGAATGATAATCAGAATAATAATCAGAATGATAATCAAGACGACACGAGCGAGCAGACTACTACAGAAGAAGATGACCGTTCGGCTAATTGTAATTTAAAGAGCCTTCAGATTTCACCCGGGGTACTTGAACCTGCATTTTCTCCATCTACAACCTATTATTCCGTACAGGTTGATGAGGATGTAACAAGTATGGTTGTAAGCGCTGTGGCGGAGGATGAGAATGCAACTACAGCAGTAAGAGGAGCCGGACTTATTGAACCGGGAGCAAATACTGTAACTATAACCGTAACTGCCGAAAATGGTGCAGTAAAGGTATATACATTAAGTGTAGCGGCTGGTGAGGTGCTTGGTGACGCCAAGGCAGTTATAGATGGTATTGAGTATTCATTTATACAGGACAGCAATGGACTTGAATATCCTGAGGGTTATACCGAAATTACTACCACTTATAAGGATTGGGATGTGCTTGCATTTGAGTCTCCAAATAAGAAGGTAGTCCTTGTATGTTTGGAGCCTGAGGCTGAAAATGGTGAGGAAAGCACATTAGAGTGGTATATATATGACAAGGACAAGGAAAGCTTTGCTCCGTACAGGGAATATTCTTCAGAGTTCAACAGATATGTGATAGTTGAAGCACCTGAGGGAGTAGAACTGCCTGAAGGCTTTGAAAAGACAGAGGTAGATATAGGTGGTATAGGTGAGAGGGTTACGGCATATAAGTCTTCTCTGATTGCTGATAATAATATGTATCTTGTATATGCGATTAATATAGCAGGTGACGAGGGCTTTTATTGGTATGATGCAAAAGAAAAATCATTCTTAAGATATGCTGAGATTGAGCATATTGAAGAGGAGCCTGCTGTTGCAACAGAAACGGTAGCCACTGTTGCAGAGCCTGAGGTGGAGGAAACACCTGCAAAGGACGAAGGATTTTTTACAAAGAATAATCTTACCTATATTGCTATAGGTTTAGCAGCACTTTCATTACTTTTACTGATATTGGTTGTAGTTTTGGGCATACTTTTGAAGAAGAAAAAGGGTATAGATGAAAATACTGAAAACGACAATATCAAGGATGAACTTAGTTTTAATGAATTAGAGAATAATGATATAATAACAGGCGAAAAAGAAAAGCAGGCATATGTTGAAGGTACGGATATAGATAATGGTAATTCGGAATCTGAGGCTCTCTACAAAGAGATAAGCGAGGAGGAAATGAGTGCTCCGAAGGAGGTATATACTGAGGAGGATGCTCAGAAGGCTTATGAGGAAGACAGAGAGATAAAGCCTGTAAGCTTTAACCTTGAGAATATGGAATTTAATTCTGAGACTTCGAATGAAGAGGAAAAGCAGATAAGCATAATGAGTTTCAAGAAAAAGGACGATGAGTCGGATAGTGAAGCAAGTCAGAAAAAAGCTGTAAAGGCTAATGACAATGAAGATATACCTGCTGAGTCTGATAATCTTGTGAGGTTTAAAGAAGCAGTAGAGGAAGAAGTTAAGACTGAAGGCTTAGTAAGTGACGAGAATAGTCTGACAGAGAGTGATAAGACTGCTGGTGCTTTAACTGAGTCTGAGACAAGAACTGAAGAAAAATCAGAAGAAGAGCCTGATGAGGTTCCGCTTGTTAATATTAATATAGACAGAGACAACAGGGCATATGAATATGATTATGAGAAACAGGCTAAGGTCATAAATGACAAGATAGAAAATGGTTATGACGCTAATTTAGACAGTGCATTTGCAGACGATAATGATGATAAATAATCATATTTGACTAGTAAATCAATTAATGTTATTATTAAATTTAGTACATTTTTAGTGCGTTATTTAAGGAGGCATGTATGGACGGTGAAGTAGTATCACGCAATTTTATAGAGCAGGAGATAGATAAGGATTTAGAGGAAGGAAGATACAGTGAGGTAGTGACGAGATTTCCGCCTGAGCCTAATGGATATCTCCATATAGGGCACGCTAAGTCAATTCTTCTTAACTATGGTCTTGCCAAGAAGTATAATGGAAGATTTAATTTCAGATTTGATGATACTAATCCTACTAAGGAGAAGACGGAATTTGTCCAGTCCATAATAGATGATGTTAAATGGCTTGGTGCGGACTTCGGCGATACAGTTCGATTTGCATCGGATTATTTTGATGATATGTATGATGCGGCTGTCAAGCTTATCAAGAAGGGCAAGGCTTTCGTATGTGATCTTACCGCTGACGAGATAAAGGAATACAGAGGAGATTTTAAAAATCCGGGCAAGAACAGCCCTTACAGAGACAGAAGTATAGAGGAAAATCTTGATTTATTCGAGCGTATGAAGAATGGAGAATTCCCTGACGGCTCGAAGGTGCTTCGTGCGAAGATAGATATGGCGTCTCCTAATATTAATATGCGTGACCCTGTTATCTACAGAATAGCTCGTATGACACATCATAATACAGGAGACAAGTGGTGCATTTATCCGATGTATGACTTTGCACATCCGATAGAGGATGCGATAGAGGGTATTAATCATTCCTTATGTACATTGGAATTCGAAGACCACAGACCGTTGTATGAATGGGTGGTAAATGAGCTTGAGTACCCTAATCCACCGAGACAGATAGAGTTTGCGAAGCTTTATCTTACTAATGTGGTAACGGGCAAGAGATATATTAAGAAGCTTGTTGAGGATGGCATAGTGGACGGCTGGGACGACCCAAGACTTGTATCCATAGCTGCTCTAAGAAGACGAGGATACACGCCTGAGTCCATTAAGAATTTTATGGAGTTGTCCGGCATATCCAAGGCGCACAGCTCATCTGATTATGCCATGCTTGAATATTGTATTAGAGAGGATCTTAAGCTTAAGGCTGACAGAATGATGGCTGTGCTTGACCCGATTAAGCTTATTATTGATAACTACCCGGAGGGACAGGTTGAGTATTTCGATATAGACAATAATCAGGAGAATGAGGATGCCGGTACAAGAAAGGTGGCATTCAGCCGTGAGCTTTATATTGACAGAGAGGACTTCATGGAGGAACCGCCTAAGAAGTATTTCAGATTATTCCCGGGTAATGAGGTAAGACTTAAGGGTGCTTATTTCGTAAAGTGTGTGGATTATAAGAAGGATGAGACAGGAAAGGTAATCGAGATACACTGCACCTACGATCCTGAGACCAGAAGCGGTTCAGGCTTTGAGGGACGCAAGGTCAAGGGTACGATTCACTGGGTTGATGCCTCTACGGCAATAGATGCCGAGGTAAGACTGTATGAGAATATAGTCGATGAAGAGAAGGGCAAATTAAATGATGATGGCACACTTAACTATAATCCTAATTCATTGACAATATTAAAGGACTGCAAGCTGGAGAAGGCATTCGGGGAAGCGAAGGCAGGAGACTCATTCCAGTTTTTAAGACATGGATTTTTCTGTGTAGATACGAAGGATACAACGGATGAGCATTTGGTATTTAATCGTATTGTATCGCTTAAGAGCTCGTATAAGCCGAATTAGTCTGTGTGGCTTTGTGTTTTAGGAGGTTAAGATGGGATTATTTGAAGGTATGGAAGGGCTTGGTTTATCAGGACTTAATGAGATGAATGTGATTGATAAGCCTCATACTGCTGATATAAATAAAGAAAATGCCGCCGCTTTGTTAGAAAGAAAAGAGGAGGACTATATATTTGATAAGAAGTATCAATGTCCTGTATGTGACTTAGGCTTTACTTCAAAATGTGTAAAGACAGGTAAACTTAAAAAGCAGAAGAACGATACTGATTTAAGACCTATATATGATTTTATGGATCCTCTTAAATATGATGTGGTAAGCTGTGAGTATTGCGGATATTCTTCGCTCGCAAGGTATTACGGAAGATTGTCTAATCATCAGATTATGGAATTAAAAAATAAAGTTGGAAAAGGCTTTAAGGGACTTGAAGATAAAGAAGGAGCATATTCATATGATGATGCTATACTTAGGCATAAGCTCGCACTTATATGTTCGGTTGTCAAGAAGGCAAAGAACGGAGAGCGAGCATATACTGCTTTAAAGACAGCATGGGTAATAAGGGGCAAGAGGCTTTCTAATGATGAGAATGCTCCTGAGAATAAGGCTTTATATAATGATGAAATGGAATGTCTGAAAAATGCTTATGATGGATTTATGTTAGCTATTTCCAGTGAACCATTTCCTATTGCGGGAATGGATGAGAATACCTTAAAATATATTATGGCTGATATAGCAAGAAAGCTTAAGAAGTACGAGGAATCAGCAAGACTTATTGGCAGTGTCATCACTTCCAAATCAACGAATAAGAGACTTAAGGATGAGGCGCTTAATCTTAAGGAGCTTATCAAACAGGATATAGCTAATAGTAGATAGATTAGATAATATATGGCGGGGATTATATTATGGGAAATAAAAACTCATCAAATAAAAAGAATATCAAGAAGATAAACCGCATTAAAAATAATCGTAAGGATAAGAGTATATACATAGTTATTTCCAAGACATCTACATTTCCTTCTCATGTGATAAAAATGTGGACCAAGGAGCCGTATGCTCATACTTCAATAGCACTCGATATCGAGCTTAATGAGATGTACAGCTTCGCAAGAAGAAAATTACATAATCCATTTTACTGTGGATTTATAAGAGAGGATATAACCACAGGTGTATTTGGTCGTGATGTCGGTACAACCTGTCGTGTTGCAAGACTTAAGGTAAGTGCTAATGAATATAAGAAGATTATAGATACTCTCAAAAAATTCAAGAAGAATGATAAGTATTACAAATATAATTATGTAGGTATTGTCGGTATAATGTTCAATAAGGCTGTAGAGCGTGAGTATAATTATTTTTGCTCACAGTTCGTATATCATGTACTTAAGAATGCCGGTGTTGAAACCTTTGATAAGAAAGCCGGTCTGGTAAGGCCTGAGGATTTTAGACTATGGGATGAATTAGAACTTGTCTATGAGGGAAAGCTTAAGGATTATCGCCAGTACCTTAAGGATAATCAGATAACAGAGAAATGTGACAGGGATTACTTCGCAGAATGTATGATAAAGGATGTGGAGAATAAGGCTGTTATAGCATTATAGAATATTAATGTGTATGAGTATAAAAAACAGATGGTATTACAACTTGCAATCAATTTGCGTAAATTGTTGTAATACCATCTGTTTTTTATACTCATACACATTTATGTTATGATTTATTTTCAGAAGATATGATAGTATGATTTGTTTTTACTATGCCGCGTGGGAGTGCGTCCTTCGAGTTCTTCCAAGGCTCGTTCTTGTAGCGGTAATCGAATTTGTCTATGAACCAGCCTATGTCGCCGTTCACACGCTCCATATTATCAAAATATACTTTGTTAAGGATTTCGATAAATTCATCCAAAGCATCCTTGGAAAGCTTTGTAGCCGCATAATCATATAGAAGTCCATAGTGATATGTACAAAATCCCTTTGAATTTTTAACCTTTTTCTTAAATTCAGGCTCTTTCTTCCACAGGTGGAAGATGGTATCAATATATCTGTTAAAGGTGCCGTCTATCCTGTCGCAGATAAAGCAGGTATTTTCAAGATTATTTATGTATTCGCCGACGGATGAATAGGTCTGCTTCTTAAATAGTGAGCCTGAGGATACAGGCTTATGCTCGCTAAGTGCCTTTAAATCCTTGATGGTCTTATCGGTATGAGTTTTCATCATAAGTGCAAGGCCGAGTCGGTTCTTTTCACCGTACAGTATCTTAATATGATGGCTGCAAAAGCCGAGCTTGTCGGTCATAGCGCGGTTGTCATCCTCCATATAGCTTGGACCCATAGTGTAGTCAATCGCATTTCTTTCTAATTCCGTATACATTGCACATATCGGGCATTCGCAGTCTGTATCAAATGCATCATTTACCGGGATGGTATAAAGCTGTTCTGCCATAGGTTTTTCCTTTCGTGGGTTAAAATTTGTTTAATTAAAGTATATAATAAAATTGTACTATTGGCTATTATTTTATTGACAAAAGTTTATTTTCTGTTACATTTATTTATATTATGAGGGAGAATGTTCGCTAAGAATTTTAATAATAGGGTGTATGATTTTCTTAGATAAATAAAAATATCATAATTTTACGAGGTTTTGAATATGAATATATACAGTGAAGATAAAAAGGTAATAATAGAAGATGCGAAGGATTTTGATATAGAGGACATCTTGGAATGTGGGCAGTGCTTTCATTTTACGAGGCTTGATAAAAAAGATTACGAGCTTATGGCGTATGGAAGATATCTTCATATTAAGCAAAGCTTAGATGATAGTAGGATAAATAGAGTGGTTTTATATAATACCACCTTAGATGATTACAATGAAATCTGGGCAAAATATTTTGATATGGAAGCAGATTATTCTGATATAAAAGCAAAGGTTTTAAAGTCAGACGACAGGCTTAAGGAGGCTGTGGATGCAAAGGCAGGTATAAGAATATTAAAGCAGGATTTCTTCGAGACGCTTATATCCTTTATCATTTCTCAGAATAAGCAGATTCCGCATATTAAGCAGATTGTACATACCATATCGGAGCGTTACGGAGATAAGCTTTTGCTTTCTGATGAAAGGACGGTATATACATTTCCGAGTGTGGAAAGACTTTATGAAGTAAGCGAGGATGAGCTTAGAGAATGTAAGGTCGGATTCAGGGCGCCATATATAAGAGATGCAGTATGTAAGGTATATAGCGGTGAGATAAATGAGGAAAGGTTAAGGGGCATGAGCTTTAATGACGCAAGAGATGAGCTTATGACGATTAAGGGAGTAGGCGAGAAGGTGGCTAACTGCGTGCTTCTTTACGGACTTTCCTTTACAAATGCATTTCCGGTTGATGTGTGGATGAAACGAATTATGGAATATATGTATTTTGGCGAGGATACCAAGAAAGAGGTTATAGAGAGCTTCGCCTATGAAAGATACGGCGAATATGCGGGATATGCACAGCAATATCTGTTTTATTACGGAAGGGAGAACGGATTGGGAAAATAGGCTGAAGAAATATTTTTTACAAAATTATAAAAAATTATATTTAGGGGTTGATTTTTTCCAAAAATTGAGTACAATAATAATTATGTTAGCACTCGAGTAAAACGAGTGCTAAAAAATAGAAGGTCTATTATTATGACTGATATAGAAATGTTAGGAGGAATTCATAATGAAATTATTACCATTAGCAGACAGAGTTGTATTAAAACAGTCAGTTGCAGAAGAAACTACCAAGTCCGGTATAGTTCTTCCATCACAGGCAAAGGAGAAGCCACAGTACGCTGAGGTTGTTGAAGTTGGTCCCGGCGCAGTAGTAGATGGCGAGAAGATTCCTATGGAGGTTAAGGTAGGAGATAAGGTTATCTATTCAAGATATGCAGGAACTGAGGTTAAGCTTGATGATGAGGAGTATATCATTGTTAAGCAGGCAGATATACTTGCAGTTGTAGAGTAATACATTTTGTTAAATAAATTTTTAGGAGGCAGTTAAAATGGCAAAGGAAATAAAATACGGAGCAGAAGCAAGAAAGGCTCTTGAAACAGGCGTTAATAAATTAGCGGATACAGTAAGCGTAACACTCGGACCTAAGGGAAGAAATGTTGTACTTGCAAAATCATTCGGTACACCGCTTATCACTAATGATGGTGTTACAATCGCAAAGGAGATAACTCTTGAGGATTCATTTGAGGATATGGGTGCTCAGATAGTTAAGGAGGTTGCTACCAAGACTAATGATGTAGCAGGTGACGGTACTACCACAGCTACAGTTCTTGCTCAGGCAATGATTAACGAGGGTATGAAGAACCTTGCAGCAGGTGCTAACCCAATCATCTTAAGAAAGGGTATGAAGAAGGCTTGTGATGCAGCAGTAGAGGCTATATCAGAGATGAGCCAGAGTATAGACGGTAAGACTCAGATAGCAAGAGTTGCATCTATCTCAGCAGGTGATGATACAGTTGGTGAGCTTGTAGCAGATGCTATGGAGAAGGTTTCCAAGGACGGCGTTATCACTATTGAGGAATCAAAGACTATGCAGACTGAGCTTGACCTTGTAGAAGGTATGCAGTTTGACAGAGGTTATGTATCAGCTTATATGTCAACCGATATGGAGAAGATGGTTGCAGAGCTTGATAATCCATATATACTTATTACAGAT
>JAFVBE010000035.1 GCA_017480195.1 Lachnospiraceae bacterium | reverse complement strand
TTTTCCCCCATAACCCCCGTCCCCAGAGGCACCTTCGAAGTAGGATAAATAACCCACTACAGAAATAATCTGTGGTGGGTTATTTTGATTTTAAATACTATTTTTTCATTGAACGAATACTTGTCCAGTTAGCAGGAAAGCCCATATTTGATAAGATTTCATCAATTGTTAATACTTTTAATTCACTGGTTATAGTTTTTATTGCATCTTTAATATCGTCTATAAATCGTTTAAATTCACTAGGTGGTAATAATACTTTTAAAGCAATTACTGCAGCAAAAAGATCACGTTTGCCATATATAAATTCATCAGTTTTTTGGATGTTTAGTGCTGTATGATATTTAGTGTCAATCATTACATCATGCGAACGAAAACAATATAATCTATTATTATGTGCGCAACAGTTTCGAATAGATGTCAGATATTTAAGGAGTGTTTCAAGTTCGCTATCCATAATCTTAAATGTTTTAGAAATATTTTGACGGTCTTTTTGTTTCATATTAAAATAAAATTTACTGATCTGACCGAATGATAAAATATTATTTAATACCCATAAGGGAATATAACCATAGTTGTTTAGGTAATGACTAATACTTGGATCGGAACTTCTTGCTGCAATTTGGTGCTGAATATCTGAAAGTAATGAGATTATATTTTTATTTGCATCTTTTTTGTTCGTGTCAAAATTATTATATAATAGATAGTTGTCGTGTCCGTATTTTTGAGGAAATTCATATGCAATAAGACATTTGATATTTCGTTCAACCTTAAGGATATGTCTTAAAAAAATCTCTCTAAGGCTTTGATCAAATATAAATAATGAATATATTTCGTTAATAGTAGTACCTTCTTTGTAATCGTCTTTTAATGGGTCTTTCAAAAATAAATTTTTATATCCATTAATAAGATTATAATATCCTTCATGCTGTAATCTTTTTTTGGCAAAGCTTTTTGCTTCAGGAGTATTTATATCAACACCGCGGCTGATTAATAAATCAATTAATTCATTGTGATTTTTAAAGACTTTATCGGACATTTTTATTCTCCTTACATAAAAAGACCCCGGGCCCGAAGGACACCGGAGTTCGCTCCATAATAATATATGCAAAATAAATAAGAATTATTTCTAAACTTCGTATATATTAGCAGAAAATACTCATAGTGTCAATACATTTGTTTTATAATTTTAAACAACATAACATTAAAAGCTATTTATAATTATAGAATAATATTTACTTTAATGCAATAAAAACATTTCATTCCATTAAGATGCTATTTTAAAGCTTACTAACAGATTATTCGGATTCATTATGCATTTAATTATACAAATGAAGTGTAAGATTATGCATAGAAAGAATTTGGTGATTGAGTTATTTTTGCTCCTCCTCTCATCCATAGAGGCATAAATTAATCCCCTTTTACCATATATAATAAATATTTGATAAAAGGGGATTTTTAATAAGTATAGATAAAATATATCTTCCTATTCTTTTTCTGTGCTATCCTTCTCAAGTGCCTTATATACGATAGCTGCGAGTGCACCGCCTACAAGCGGAGCCACGATAAATACCCATACAACCGATATAGGATCAGAGTTTCCGTCGATTGCTGCTACGATAGCAGGACCGAGACTTCTTGCAGGATTAACAGAAGTTCCTGTAAGCCCGATACCTAAGATGTGAATTAAAACCAAGGTTAAGCCGATGATTAAACCGCCGAAGGAACCATGATTCTGCTTTGGTGAGGTAACACCAAGTATAACTAATACGAAGAAGAATGTTAAGATACATTCTACAAGTAAACCGGCAGCTATGCTGTCATTCACACCACCGAGGCCGTTTGTACCATATCCGCCTGTCATATCGGTTACATTTCCTAAATTGAAGATAAGTGCAAGTAAGCCTGAACCTGCGAAGGCTCCAAGACACTGTGCTATAACATAGCCTATAAAATCCTTACCACTCATTCGACCGCTTATTAGACAGCCGAGTGATACTGCCGGATTGATATGGCAGCCTGATATGTTACCCACACAATACGCCATACCTACGATAGTAAGTCCAAATGCAAGTGCAGTCAGCAGATAGCCTGAGCCTAATACTGCATCGCAGCCCACAAGCATAGCTGTTCCACAGCCTAAAAATACTAATGATAAGGTTCCTATAAATTCTGCAATGTATTTTTTCATAAATACCTCCTTAAAATTGATAAATGTTTATTTACCATTTCAGTATAACTTATTATGTAAGCTATAGCAAGGAACTTGTTTAAAAATAAAGGATATAAATATGGGAAGAACATTATATGAAAATAAATTATTTGATAAAAAGGTAATATATGCTATGATTACAGTGAAAGGAATATGGCTTAGATTATATTTTCAGAATATAAAGATAAAATATGTTAGGAGCATAAAATGATAAAAAAGTATTTCGGATGGCATACATCCCAAGATACAGGTTATATAAAAGAACGCATATCAAAGCTCAAAATTATGAGGATTTTAATGTGTTTTATTATTGTTGCATTATTATTTGTATCGATTTTATTTAAAGACAGGGCATTATTTATCTTGGTAATTATATATTTTTTTTCTGCAATTTGTCTTTGGGTATTTATAGTTATCAGAGGCTTAAAGAGCGGATATAAAATTATTGATGATGATTTATATTATAATTGCAATTTTAAGAGGTATGTAATTCCACTCAATAAAATTTCTGCTATATACCTATCGAAGACAATATATATTTCAATGTATGGAATTGAAGAAATAAAAACTAAATATTCTTTCGGCAATAAAAAAGAAATTTGTCTGTTTATTAATATATTAGACTATATACCTAAGGCAGAGGATAAAGCAAATAATTCTCAAATAAAGAATCATTTATATGGATTTCCTATTGATGATAAAAAGGCAGAGAACTTTTTGCAGGAATATAGTGGTAATGTATTCATATCAGAAGAATTATATGAGAATCATAATGAGTTAATAGAATTAATACAGGAGAAATATGATTTAAAAGAAATTAATATAATTTAAAATTGTAAGAAAAACATTTTCGCCCCTAACCCCCGTCCCCCAAGGGCATATATCTGATGTTTCCTCTTGTAATCCACATTATCTTGTATTAAAATATATATTTGCGGTACTATTTTTTTTGGTAAGAAGATAACAATATTTTATTAGCGAAGAGGAAGGCTATGGCATTAAAGCACTTAATGATAAATGATATAATTTCAGACAATAATGCAAGAATGCAGAATCTCAAGAAATATTATCCATTTTTTGTATTGAATGAGACCACCTTTTCGCAATATAAGGACGGCAGGTATTCATATCTTGATATGGGATACATCACGCTTGCCACATTAAGATTTTTTATAAACGAGAATAATTTCAATGAGAGAGATATTACCTACGAGGAATACGAAGCCTTTATGCGAGAGCTTCTTCGGAGAGACTTTGACTTAGATGCGGAAGAGGAAGAAGAAAATGTGCTAATTCTATACATATTTGACAAGCTTAAAAATGACGGACGGGCCTTTGAATTCAAGTTCTTTGACCCTGAGGAGAAGAAGACTCGTATTGCCAGAGTGAAGTTTATAGACAGCAGGATTGATAACGGCAATGTACTCTATACGATAACCTCTGATGCGATAGAATTCTATCTTGATACAAAGGAGATAAAGGACGAAAGTAAAATCAATATATCGCAGCTTTTACTTGAGAAGATGATTGTATCGAATAATTTTAAGGGCGGTATAGATGTTGTCAAAAGAATTAATTCACAGGTAAGGCAGATAAGTGAGCAAAAGGAAGATGTACTTAAGCTTCTGTCTATGGATATATTCGAGGGCGAAAAGGCATACGAAGAATATATGGATACCATAGCCAAGTGGTTTGAGGATGAACAGAAGTTGTTTGCTAAGAATAAAGCCCTTGTAGATAAGGCGATAGAAAAAGCCGGACAGGATTTAAAGGAAGATGAGACAAGGTCATCAAAGGCTTTCGAAGATATTAATAATTTAGAGATTGAATTAAAACGCACGATAGACAACCACAGCAGACTTATGGCTGAGACAGTGGAGCTTTCACAGACTGCGGATAAGATTATAAGCAGTGCCAAGCTTAAGAAATTAAGACCGATATTTGATTTTAATGAGAGCTTAAATAAGCTTATCAAGAGGGATGCTCCGGCGGATATGTCCTATATACTTATGCCTCTTTTTGCGCCAAGATTAAATAAGACATTTTCCGTAAATTCCATCGACAATATGCTTTCACTAAGAAGTGATGACGGTATGAAGGGCGAGAAGGTCGATAAGAAAAATCTTGATTTTGATTTTGCTTATGAGGATGAGATATTAGATAAGAAAATCGGTATGAATTTTGCAAAGCTTTTCTATGAGCTTTTAGACCAGCTTAGCAAATGGGGACATCTTAATCTCAAGGAATATAATGGAATATTAGAGATAAAGTTCGGTAAGGAAGTTTATGCGAACAGGGACTTATATGCTTTTCTTGTACACCTTGCGGGTAAGCGAAGCTACAGTATGCCGAAGATGCTTGAAAAGCAGGAGACCTTACTGGAAGAAATCGTTATAGAATACATGGCAGATACGGATAAAGAGAAGTTTAAGAATATGGAATTCATGATAGAATTTGGAGAAGAATTTGAGATAGATGAGTATAATGCTCTCGTTACGGATATGAATTTTGAAAGGAGAATGGGATAATGGATGACAGAAGTCTTGAGAAAGCATTGGATATATATTCCGCACTTATCACAGGTAAAGAGATATCCCGTTCAAGCTCCGAAACCAGAGATTTGTATGAGGAGTATTATTCTAATTCGGCGGTATATGACATCACAACAAGGCTTGTAAAAAAACTTAATCTTAGTATCTATGAATACAATGAAGCCATCTATCTGACGGCAGGAGAGGGTAACAAGATATTCGGATATACGAATGACGATATGAAACGCATATTAGGTCTTAAGGTGAATAAGGAATTATATGTAGTGTACTTTATAATGTATAATGCACTTCTTGCCTTTTATCAGGACTCAGCTTCCTATCAGGTCAGGGAGTTCGTGAAAGCAGAGGACATACTTACTTCTGTAAATGATTATCTGATGAGCTTTACGAAGGACTTATCCATATATTCGATGGACGAGGTATATGAGGAAAGCTTCAAGGCTATTGCACTTTTGTGGGACGAGCTTCCGACTGTGACCTCTGATGATACGGAGAAAAACAGAGCCTCGCGGGCATCGCGTATGGGCTACATAAAGCTTACATTTAATTTCTTGGTTGAGCAGAAATTATTCGTTGCAGTATCGGACAGATACTATCCGACAGACAGATTAAGAGCCATTGTAACTAATTATTTTGAGGATGAAAAGGGCAGGATATACAGCGTACTCGGAGGAGAAAAGGATGCCTAATATTAACAGGATTAGAGTAAATAATGTAAAATATAATTTCGGCAGTCAGGCATATGATGATTTTACCATGAGAATGTATGGTAAGAATACGATATATGACCTTGCAAACGGCGGTGGTAAGAGTGTGCTTATGCTTTTGCTGCTCCAGAATATGCTGCCTAATTCCACCCTCGATGAGAAACAGCCGATAGAGAAGCTTTTCCGCTCGGGCAATGGCAATACAGTCATTCATTCACTTGTAGAATGGAAGTTAGACGAACCATATGATGAAGAAGGCTACAGATATATGACGACAGGATTCTGTGCAAGGAAGGCTAAGGATTCAGAATCAGAAGAAAATGCTTCTAAGGATGTATGCTCGATAGAATATTTTAACTATATTATATTTTACAGGGAGTATAACAAGAATGATATTATCAATCTTCCGCTTGTAAAGAACGGCGAGAGGATATCCTACTCCGGACTTAAAAATTATCTTAAGGAACTCGGCTCTAATGACATGAGCCTTAAAGTTGTAGTATTTGACAGGAAGGGCGAATACCAGAGATTTATAAGCGGATATGGCATTCATGAGAGTCAGTGGGAGATAATAAGGGGAATAAATAAGACAGAAGGACATGTAAGAACATTTTTTGAGAATAATTATAAAACCACAAGAAAGGTTGTTGAGGATTTATTAATCGAAGAGATTATCGAGAAGGCATTTATGGTAAAGACTAATAGAGATGATTCTCAGAATGAATCCATGGCGAAGCTTCTTATGGATATAAAGGGTGAGCTTACAACCCTTGCTAAGAAGAAAAAGGATATATCGAATTACGATTATCAGATAGAGCTGATAGAAGTGTTAAGTGACAAGGTTGCTTCATTTATGAATCTCTATGAAGAACAGGATAATCTGTCGAAGACACTTGCGGATATTTATGTGACAGGCGAGCAGTATGCTAAGGATAACGAGGAGCATATGCGTGTGCTTGAGGAAGAAAGAGACAGAAAATACGAGCAAAAACACAAGCAGCGTGAGCGTATAGAATGTCTTAAGGTGTCAAGGGATAAGAGAAGACTTGATGAGCTAAAGATTGAGGCACAGGATATAGGTAAAAAGATTGATGCTGTGAAGAAAAAGACCTCTGCGACAGAGCATGACTATAATTTAAAACGCAGTATAAATGATTATATCTTATATCTTGACGACAAGAAAAAATATGATGAATGTGATTCCTTTATAAAGCTGTTGAAGGCAGGAACAGCTTATGACGATGAGCAGATATTTACATATGTATATAACATCAAATTATTAATTGACAAAAAGCTTGAAGAGATAAAAGAAAAAAAATCAGAGTTAAATAAAGATATTGCCACGGCAAAGCTTGACAGAGAATACCACGAGAAGCTTATAACCGAGGCAAGACTTAACCTTGCTGTGGCAGAGGCATCAAGGAAGAAGGCTGACGAGGATATTGTGACTTTAAGCGAGAGACTATCCGCTGTCAGAATGAGTATGAATAATCTTAGCTTCGTGGGGAATGATGAGCAGATTAAAAATTGTGAGGAAGAAATGGCAGCAGTTAAGTCTAAGCTCGACTTGCTTAAGAAGACTTCTGTGGAAGCAAAGGAGAAACTAAATGACGAGCAGGGAAGATTATTAAAGCTTGAAAATGAGAAGGAAGAAACTGACAAGATTATAGCTTCCATTAGAGAGAATGAGCAGGAAATAAAGGAAGCGATAGAAAAGCTTGAAAATATAAAATCAGTATATGCCGCGGATGATGAAGGTAAGCTCTTTGATGTTATATCTGACAGAATATCAAGCTGTATCTTAGAACTTGCTGATATAAAAAACAATATAAAAAAATGCGAAAAAAGAAAAAATGAATTAAAGGATAAAAGACTGATAAGTCCATCCAAATCTGTAAAAAAACTGATGGAATACATAGAAACCAGACATGGCATATCGGCAATGTTCGGTATGGATTATCTGTCAGCGCTTGATAGTAACACGCAGGAAGAAATACTTGATATTAATCCTCTTCTACCTTATGGTGTAGTGCTTAAGGAGTTCGATGTTATAAAGGATGATCCTAATATCCATAACATAGATACGGATGATGAGACGGTATATGTATATGATATGTCAGAGTTGTCTAAAAAGGCGGTTTATATAGGTGAGGGCGCAGTGGCTGTTCACGCAGATAAAGATTTTTTCTTAAATGATGACACTGCCGACAGACTGATTCGTAAAGAAGATGAGAAGGAGAAGGAATTAAGACTTTCTCTTGAAGTCAAGGAAAAGATACTTGGGGCTTATCGAGAGGATAGAGAATTTGTAATCAAAATAACAGAGAGTGATATGCTTGAAGCTAAAGTACGCCTGGAGAATACGGTAAGCAGGGCAGATGAGCTTCAAAAGCAAATATCAGAATGCGAAAAGCTTATTAAGAGTTACAGGTTAAACATTGAAAACGCAGAGAAGGAAATAACTGAAAAACAAGGGTATTATGAAGAATTAACTTCAGACATTAATAAGCTTTATACTGCAAATGAAATAAGCAAAATCATTGATGCTCAGGAAAAAAATAAGGAAAAAGCAGTATTTGATGAGTCAAGACTGGGGGAAGAGATAAATGCGCTTGTGTCAGAGAAAAGCAGTGAAAAGGTAGATGTGGCGCTGCTTGAAACTAAGCTTAATTCATATGAAAAGCAGGAGCAGGAACTTCTTGATGAATGGGAAGATAATTATAAGGATTATTACAATATTGACAGGGAATATGAAATCCTTCCGAATGATTATGAAGAATTAAAAACCTTATTTATGACAGCGCATACCTCCTTTGATGATGACAAAAAGGCAGTAGAGGATAAAAAGCTTCTTATGGAGACGCTTAAAACTTCCATGCAAAGAAGTCTTAATATCATAGCTGACAGAGACATAGACATTAAGGATATTGAAAGAATTGCAGAGGAAGAGGATTTATATACCATAGAAGAGGATGTAATAAATACATACAAGGATAGTATCGAGGAATTAAAATTACAGACTCGTAATTACGAGCAGGAATTAATAACTAAAAATTCAGAGATAGACAGATTAAACGGAAGTATAGATTATGCTATAGAAAATATCAGGGCGGCATTCGGAGAATTTGTCGAGGAAGAAAGCTCATTATCAGAGATAACTGCTACACTCGCTGATGGTGAGAAGGTATTGGTAAGGCTTGATAACGAGGCGAAGGAAGCAGACAAGGAGTTAAAGCGTTATACGAAGGAACAGGGTTATATGCTTGAGATATACAAGGATGTTAAGCGTATAATTACGACGAATGATATAGATACGAAAAATGCAGTTCTGATTACTTCGGATAAGGAGGGCTTGCGAGAGATATTCGAGGATGCTCTTATTAAATACGATAAGAATAATAAGTCACTTGATAGGGCGAAGAATGAGCTCTTAAGATTCAAAGGCAATACGGCTGCGGCGCTTGATAAGCTTAATATGTATGAGATGGCTGGCACAATAAGAGATGATGTAAATATACCATCCTCATATCCACTGGCTAGGGAATTAAACGAGAACTTAAAATCAATTATTGACTTTATCAGACTTGAGAAGGACAGAGTGGAAAAAAGTCTTTCGGATATGGAGAATATCAAGGCGAATTTTGAGGAGCAGTGTTTGCAGAGATGTCTGGATGTAAGAACTGAGTTAGACAAGCTTCCGAAGCTTTCGAGGATTGTATCGGAGGGCGAGACCATACAGGTGGTTGATCTGTCCATACCGTATGTAAAGGAAGAATTCTTAAGACAGAAGATGTCAGATTATATTGAGAAGGTGGTTGAAGAAGCAGACAGCTATGACAATGACAGTGCAAGGATGAAGTATATCAGGAGCAGCCTCACACTTAAGAAATTATTTGGTGTAATTGTAACTGATATGAATGCAATTAAGCTGATACTGTATAAGCGTGAGAGGATAAAAGAGCAGAGCCGTTACCTCAAATACGAGGAGGCTGTCGGAAGCACAGGACAATCGCAGGGTATATATATACAGTTCTTAGTGGCAATCATTAATTATATAGCAGGTATGTATCAGATGCAGAGTGACGCTGTACATACGAAGACAATATTTATTGATAACCCATTTGGAGCGGCGAAGGATGTGTATATATGGGAGCCGATATTCGAGCTTCTTAAGGCGAACAAGGTTCAGCTTATAGTCCCTGCAAGAGGAGTGACACCTGCGATAACCGGAAGGTTTGATGTGAATTACATCTTAGGACAGCAGATGTCGGATAAGACACAGCTTACGGTAGTTACCGACTATGTAAGCAAGGTTGAGCAGGAAGAGGTTGAATACAGAGATTTGGAATACGAACAGGTAAGCTTTGATTTTATATAATCAGGGTAAGATACATAGGAAGGTAAAAAGATGCATTACAAGGAAGTTAAAGCGGTGCTGTCGCCGCAAAATGGTATGAATATATATCGTGGCTGTGTACATGGCTGTATCTACTGTGATTCAAGAAGTAAGTGCTACAGGATGACGCACGAATTCGAGGACATAGAGGTAAAGTCAAGGGCAGATGATATACTTGAGCAGACACTTAAGCGCAAGCGTACAAAGGGGATGATACAGACGGGATCAATGAGCGACCCGTATATACCACTTGAGGAAGAATTGCAGCTTACCAGAAGATGCTTAAATCAGATTGACAGATTTTATTTCGGACTTGTAATACAGACGAAATCAGATTTGATATTAAGAGATATAGACATACTTGACAGGATAAATAAGAAGACGAAATGTGTGGTGGCGATGACGCTTACAACTTACGACGACGAACTGTGCAAAATCTTAGAACCAAATGTCTGTGTAACCAGCAGAAGATTTGAAGTTCTTATGGAGATGAAGAAAAGAGGTATACCGACTATAGTATGGATAACGCCTATACTTCCATTCATCAATGATACGGAGGAGAATATAAAGGGAATTCTTGATTATTGTATAAAGGCCGGCGTGTATGGTGTAGTATATATGGGTATGGGGCTTACGCTTAGAGATGGCGACAGAGAGTATTTTTACGAGCAGCTTGATAAGCATTTCCCGGGACTTAAGGAGAAATACATCGAGCATTACGGTAATTCCTACGACATACCAAGTCCTGATAATTCAAAGCTAAATAAGCTGGTTGCTAAGACCTGCGAAGAACACGGTATAGTCTACGACAGGGAAGAACTTTTCAGATATATGAGAGAGTATAAAAATAAAACTATGGGTAAGCAGATGTCCATATTTGACTACGCATAAATAATTATAAAGGAGAAAATAAAATGGATTACAATGAATTAAGTTTGAAGATGCACGAGGAAAATCGCGGTAAGATAGAGGTTATCTCTAAGGTTGATGTCAAGACTAAGGATGACTTAAGTACAGCCTATACTCCGGGTGTTGCGGAGCCTTGCAGGAAGATAAGAGACAATAAAATAGATGTATATAAATATACTAACAAATCAAATCTTGTCGCAGTAGTATCTGACGGAACGGCGGTACTCGGACTCGGAGATATAGGTCCTGAGGCTGCTATACCCGTTATGGAGGGAAAATCCATATTATTTAAGACCTTTGGAAATGTAGATGCATTTCCTATCTGTCTTGATACCAAGGATGTGGATGAGATAGTCGAGACGGTTAAGAGAATCGCGCCTGTATTTGGTGGCATAAACCTTGAGGATATCGCGGCACCAAGATGCTTCGAGATAGAGAGAAGACTTAAAGAAGAATTGGATATACCGGTATTCCATGATGACCAGCATGGAACTGCTGTCGTAGTATGTGCAGGACTTATAAATGCACTTAAGATAGTCGGTAAGAAGATGGAAGATATAAGTGCGGTAATAAGCGGCGCAGGTGCGGCAGGCATATCCATATGCAAGCTTCTTATGAGATTCGGTATAGGTAATGTTGTACTTGTAAATAGTAAAGGTGCACTCTGTCCGGGAGAGCCTTTTATGAATCCGGCACAGGCCGAGATGGCAGAGATAACAAACAAGAATAAAGAAAGAGGAAGTCTTGCGGATGTTATGAAAGGTAAGGATGTATTCATAGGAGTGTCCGCACCGAATATCGTAACCTCCGAGATGGTGGCATCTATGGCGGATGATGCAATGGTCTTCGCCATGGCAAATCCTGTACCTGAGATAATGCCGGAGGATGCTAAGGCAGGCGGAGCAAGAATAATCGCCACAGGACGCTCAGACTTCCCTAATCAGATAAATAATGTACTTGTATTTCCGGGTATATTCCGAGGCGCACTTGATGCGCGTGCAACCGACATCACAGAGGACATGAAGGTCGCTGCCGCCAAAGCAATCGCTTCCATCGTAACAGACGAAGAGTTAAACGAAGAATATATCATACCTGACGCCTTCAACCAGGAGGTTGCTAAAGCCGTCGCTAAAGCAGTCGCAGATTGTGCTCGTGAGTCAGGAGTGACAAAGTAATTTTATTATTATCACAACCAGACCTTGACACCTGCCGGATAAATCTATAGGCAGGTAATATGAGCCGCCGGTACTTAGTGGATTAAGACTGGAAAACATATAACGAGCGAATGCGAGTTAATATGTTTTAACAGGATTAAGACACTTAGTACCGCTGCGTGCGAATCTTAGCGAGAGCGTGCCTGCCGGTGATTATATCCGACAGGCGGCAGGTCGTAATGGTAAGAAAGGGGTTATATATGAACAACAAACTACAATCAGTCTGCGACGAAGTGAATAGTGTAATTAAAGGCAAAGAGGATGTAGTAAAAAAAGTGCTTGCCGCAGTAATAGCAGGTGGACACATACTTATGGAAGATATTCCGGGTGTTGGTAAAACAACACTTGCAACCACCTTTGCGAAAAGTATGTCACTTAATTACAAGAGAGTCCAGTTTACACCGGATGTTCTTCCGAGTGATATACTTGGATTCTCGATGTATAATGCGCAGACCAAGGATTTTGAATATAGGGAAGGTTCGGTATTCTGTAATCTCTTTCTGGCGGATGAAATTAACAGAACCTCGCCTAAGACACAGTCTGCATTGCTTGAGGTAATGGAAGAACATACTGCAACGGTAGATGGTGTCACAAGAAAACTGCCTGAACCATTTATCGTAATCGCGACAGAAAACCCTTATGGCTCATCAGGTACACAGATGCTGCCTGAGTCACAGCTTGACAGATTTATGGTATGTCTTTCTATGGGCTATCCGGCACATGAGGACGCGATAAAGATACTTAAAGGCAACGCATCCCATCCTATAGACAATGTAAAGGAAATCATATCAGTGGACGAGCTGATTGAGCTTAGAAAAAAATCAAATGACTTATATGTCCATGACGAGATATATGAGTATATAGTTAATATCGTAGAGAATACAAGAGTAAATGAAAACTTCTCTATGGGCGCAAGCCCGAGAGGAACTATCGCGCTTCTTCGTATGGCCAAGGCTATGGCGGTCTTGGAGGATAGAGAATATGTGACAGCTAAGGATGTACAGTCAGTTACGAAGGATACATTAGGACACAGAGTAAAGCTGAGCACAAGGAGTAAGGCTTCGGGTATAGATATGGATCAGGCTATAAGGCTGCTTCTGAATGGTATACCTGCGCCGAGAAATTAATCGGAGATATTATATGAATACGGTCATCAGGTTAATTATATATGGACTTCTGATATTGATAAACGGACTTATATATTACTTCCTCCATAGTCATTTTTACTTTATGCTTATGGTAATATTAATTATGGCTCCGTTTATCTCTATAATTATGGCTTTTATTCTGAGAAAAATAGTATCTGTATCGGTTGAGGCTGCTGCAAAGGGGATGAATAGTGAATACGGAAGTCAGAATGAAAAACTGTATTTTTTTATAAAAATCAACAATCCGTCTATATTATTATCGCTTGATTCGATAATTGAATTAGAAGTGAGTAACACATTTTTCAATACAAAAGGAAGCAAGCTTATCTCGGTTCCTATTCGTATGAGAAAGGGTTTTTCGCTTGAGCTTCCAATAGTTCCAACTCTTCCCGGGATAATAAATGTAAGAATAAATAAAATCTATATCAGGGATTTAATGAGTTTTGTCAAATTGAGAAAGAAAACCGATGCTTCTGCTGAAGCGATTGTTATGCCTGAGCTTATTACAGGATATGTTTATGACAGGACAGCGCTTGAGCAAGGGTCTCTGGAGAGCGAGGAAAGCTCGAAGAGAGGTAGTGATTTCTCGGATGTTCAGGAAATAAGAGAGTATATTCCGGGAGATAAACTGATGAGTATACATTGGAAGCTGTCGGCAAAAAGAGATATTCTTATGGTTAAGGACAGGGCAAGTATGTCAGATAAGCAGATGGTTGCACTGCCTGAATTGTGCGGTAATGATCCTGCCTTACTTGCAATGATATTATCCGGCACATATTCGCTTGTAAATCAGATTGTGCAAGACGGCACAACGGTAAGACTTATGTATTGGAGTACGAACAGATATGAGTATGATTATGCGAGAATAGATTACAAATCGGATTTGGATGAAGCATTTGCAAGACTTTTTTATGAGAAAACATATAGTGATATGGATGAGGCCGCTTCACATATGGCGGCTGTTCACCCAGAGATAAAATCTTATCTTCATATATATGCGGAGGGTGAAAGGCTTAGCTTTGTTATAAAGGAGAATGGTTAGTGGCTAAGAAGACAGCAAAAAAAGAATTGAATAATTCCATAGAGCTGTGCCAGGGTATAGTGCTTAGTGATGAATTTACAGAGAAGAAGGAGAACAGAGTCTATACTCTGCTTATGAAGGGCTTCATAGTTTATCTACTTTCAATGGGAGCAATAGGCTTTTATATGTCTGCGATAGATGCGGAGTACAATGTGTTACTGTGTCATATTGTGGTATTTATATTTGCGATAATATGCTCCTTCTTATATTATAGGCTGCTTACTGAGAATTTGGGATATTTTATATTGCTGATTTTGTTCGCGGGATTGGTATATATTTTCAGAATATATATTAACAGCGGATTTTATGCCGTAATTAATATATCTGTCGATCAGGCGGCACAATATTTTGATGTGGAAATACAAAGACTTTATACCGAGCAGATTAGTAACAGGTATGTTACAATTACGATGATTTCTCTGTTCATCGGAATAGTATTGGATATACTTCTTAATGTGTACATATCAAGAAGAATGCAATACGCAACGGCGATGTTCATAGTTATGTTTTTCAATGTAATACCGCTTTATATGATACTTGAACCGGATACCATATATGCGCTTATGCTGCTTGCGGGGATTTCTATGTCTTATGTAATAAAGGTAAGCAGACATTACAGTCCGGAGGTTGCCATTAAAAGAACTGACAATAAGTATGAGGCAAGAGGCAGAAAACAAAAAGAGCTTTTCTATAATTATGATATAAAGGCTATAGGTCAGGCGGCATTATTAGTTTTTGCATATGTGGCTATTATAGTAACATTGGTCAGCACTATTAGACCTAAAGAGAGTTTTAATGTAGGTTACAAACAGAATAAATATAAAGAGCTTACCATGGCTGCAGTGAGTACATTACTTCTCGACGGCTGGGAGGGATTTTATAATTATGGTAATGATACAGGCGGTATGAACAGCGGCCGACTTGGAACAGTTGGAAGTGTGCATCTGGATTATCAGACAGACCTTATAGTAAGGGTTGCTCCATATAGCTATGGTACGATATATCTCAAACATTTTGAAGGAGAATCATATAATCCTTATCAGAATTACTGGACAAGTATTAATAATTTTTATGCAGATGATGAAGAGGGGAATGTAACACCTGAGGCAGATGCGTTGGCAGAGGCGTTTGATGCTGGTGAAGATAATTCTGCCAGGGGAATTATAAGTATCAGAAATGTAGATGGTGACAGAAATGGTATCTACAAACCATACTATTTCAAGAATATAAGTGAGCTTAATGACAATGGGTTTCTGGATATGGTTTTCTATCCGAGACTTTATGGCAATAACACAGAGGTCTCGGAAGAAAAATATTTTGATGAGCCATATTCGGAGATGGATTTGTATGTTCCTGATGAGAACAAGGAGGCAATTAAAGAATTTATTGATAATATAGATGTAAGTGGCACAAATGAAGAAATAATCAATAACATTATAGATTACTATCAGGCAGAAATACCATATACGATTAGACCGGGCAAAACTCCGCGTAGAAAGGATTTTGTTAATTATTTCCTGCAGGAGAATAAGAAGGGATATTGTGCGCATTATGCTTCTGCGGCGACACTTATATTCAGATATCTTGGTATACCGGCTAGATATATAGAGGGTTATGCAATAAGCTATAATCAGTTCGTAGATGCCGAGCTTATGAATGATATCAGTTTTTCGGATTATTATGAGGGATTTTCACAGCTTGGCGAGACAGCCGTGCTTCAGGTAAATGTAACAGACGCAGATGCACATGCTTGGGTTGAGGTGTATGATGAAAGCATTGGGTGGTATGTGGTCGATGTAACACCATCAGGAGAGATAGAGGAGACAGAAGACTTCTGGACTATGTTTGATAATATTATGGGTGGAAATAATGAGGAAGCTGATACAGATGATGACGGTCAGATAAATATTGTTATATCAGATGATTTTGTAAAAGGAATTGTGTATATTATACTTGGAATAGTGGCATTGGCTATTTTGATATGGCTTGGAATAAAGGGAATAAATGCTATTATATTCAGGGTAAGATTTAATAAAGCCAAGATAAATGATAAGCTTATTATAAAATATTCATTATTCTATAAAAAGAAGTCAAGAAAATATAAAGAATTAAAGACTAAGATTAATTATAGAGAGCAAATATATTACTTATATGATAAACAGAAAGAAAAGGCTTTGAACAAGAGCAATGGTAAGGACACTGTGATTGAAGAATTATTTGATAAGGAAAAGGTCATAGACATACTTGAAAAAGCAGGTTTTTCAGATAAAGCCATAGCCCTTGAGGATTATGACTTTGTATGTCTGGTATTGAACAAAATTAATTAAAATGTTAATATATCAGACATAAATTGTTAAATTATTTTATGAAGGAAAGGTATTTGCAGGAAGGATAAGCCTTATGAGGAAGAAGAAATTTGAAAGGCTTTTATTAAAAAATACTATGTCGATAGCACTGCCTGCGATACTTGTGCTTGCCGTGTTTATTTTTATGCTTATGAGGTATCCTGTGTGGGAGAGAACAAGAAGCACAAGTCTTGATCCGTCTGATGATTTGTATGCACAGGTTGACCATATATATAAGTCAGGTAATATTAATGTTGTTCTTGATGCAGAGCATTTGACATATGCCGGTTTTGACTATTATGTAAATGGAGAGGTTAAGGGAGCATATTATTATCAGCTTAATCAGGACAGGATTATGTTTTATATAATAGAGACAAAAAATCCTGAGATGATGCTTGATAAAAATAGGGTGAGAGCAAGGATAATAAAGGATAAGGTATCAACAGAGTATATACTTACACAGCTTATGACTGATGCGGGTTTTGACGGAAAATTCATGGACGATTATTATAGTGAATATATCATAAGTGAATGTGACTATCCCAAGAACTATATAACTATGCTGTATATTATGTTAGCAGCGCCTATAGTAATCGGTGTGTGTATAGTTATTTATACGATGATTGTGTGGCTTGCTCCTGCAATTCATGGTCAGGCAAGGCAGCTTAGGAATTATGGAGATGTTCATTCTATTATAGAAGAGCTTAACCTACAGATGCAAAATCATATGGTGTATAAGCTTAATAATATATACATAACCGAGGATTATCTGATAGTCAGTTATCTTGTCAGAACGGATGTCATAAAGCTTGATCAGATAAAAGAATTGGAAAAAACTGAGATTGAGAAGCATTCGTTTATGAATAAGCAAAAGCTATACAGGCTTACATTTTATAATAAAAATAAAACAGAGTATGAGATAAAACTATATAATGAAGAGATATTAAATGATATAATTGATTATATCAGTGTAATGTGTTAAAGTAGGTAAGCGGGGAAAGCGCACGCCGTGCTTGCACGGGCATGCATTTGACGAGCGAGACAGGTAAGCGAGATATGAAAGTGAGGATATATATAAAATGAAAGAGAAGTTAAGTCAGATTAAAGAGCAGACACTTGCAAGGATTGCAGAAGCACAGGATGCCTCTGTAATAAACGAGATTAAGGTTGCCATACTCGGTAAAAAGGGTGAGCTTACCCAGGTTTTAAAGAGTATGAAGGATGTTGCACCGGAGGACAGACCAAAGGTTGGCCAAATGGTAAACGAGGTAAGAGCTAACATCGAGGAGAAGCTTGATGAGAAGCTCAAGGCTATCAATAAGGCTGCAAGGGCAGAGAAGATGAAGAGAGAAACTATCGATGTAACTTTACCGGGTGTAAAGAAAATTGATGGACATAGACATCCTAATCAGACAGCTCTTGAGGATTTGGAAAGAGTATTTATAGGTATGGGCTACGAGGTAGTTTCAGGACCTGAGATAGAATACGACAAATACAATTTTGAGTTACTTAATATACCTGCTAACCATCCGGCTAAGGATGAACAGGATACATTCTATATAACTAAGGATATTCTTCTTAGAACACAGACTTCTCCTGTGCAGGCAAGAATTATGGAGCAGGGCAAGCTCCCTATAAGAATATTATCACCGGGACGAGTATTCAGGTCAGATGAGGTTGACGCTACACATTCACCATCCTTCCATCAGGTTGAGGGACTTGTCATAGATAAGAATATAACTATGGCAGATTTGAAAGGAACTCTCGACCAGTGGGCTAAAGAATTTTTTGGTGAAAATACCAAGACCAAATTCAGACCACACCATTTCCCGTTTACAGAACCATCGGCTGAGGTAGATATTACCTGTTTCAAGTGCGGGGGCAAAGGCTGCCGTGTATGTAAGGGAAGTGGCTGGATAGAGATACTCGGCTGTGGTATGTTACATCCGCATGTGCTTGAGATGTGTGGCATTGATCCTGAGGTATATTCAGGCTTTGCCTTCGGTATCGGACTTGAGAGGATTACGCTTCTTAAGTATGAAATAGATGATATGAGACTTTTATATGAAAATGATATGAGATTTTTACAGCAGTGGTAGGAGGGAGATAGAAAGATGAATACACCGATTTCATGGATTAAAGCATATGTTCCTGACTTGGATGTCGATATAGAAACCTTTGTTAATAAGATGACATTGTCGGGTTCACATGTCGAGAATTATGTGAAGAAGGATAAGAATTTAGAGAATATTGTGGTTGGTAAGATAGAGTCTATTGAGAAGCATCCTGATGCAGATAAGCTTGTGGTATGTCAGGTAAATATCGGCACAGAAACTATACAGATAGTAACAGGTGCGAAGAATATGCAGGTGGATGATTTAGTGCCTGTTGTACTTGATGGAGGAAAGGTAGCTGCTGCACATGGCGATGACACCGAATATCCTGATGGAATCAAGATAAAGAAGGGTAAGCTTCGTGGCGTTGAAAGTAATGGTATGATGTGCGGTA
Source organism: Lachnospiraceae bacterium (assembly GCA_017480195.1). GTDB lineage: Bacteria > Bacillota > Clostridia > Lachnospirales > Lachnospiraceae > Coprococcus_C. The sequence continues at coordinate 75,250 of JAFVBE010000035.1, read as the reverse complement.
TAGAAGAACTTGGTTCATCAAGAGACTTCTATCCTGAGGCACCGGAGGATGGAATATATGTATTCCCTGCAGAGTTAGAAGTTAAGCCGGGAGACGATGCGGTTAAGGCGCTTGGGCTTGATGATGCAGTGGTTGAATATGAGATAACTTCTAATAGAGTTGACTGCTTCTCAATGCTTGGTATGGCGAGAGAAGTATCGGCAACCTTTGATAAGAAATTTGTACCACCTGTTGTAGAAGTAAAGGGCTCAGGCGGCGATGTAAATGATTATATATCTGTTGAGGTTAAGGATACTGATTTGTGTCCGAGATATGTTGCAAGAGTTGTTACTGATATTAAAATCGGGCCATCTCCTAAATGGATGCGTGAAAGACTTGCTGCACAGGGTATTCGTTCCATAAATAATCTAGTAGATATAACTAATTATGTTATGGAAGAATACGGTCAGCCTATGCATGCATTTGATTTAGACACTATCGCAGGTCATAAGATAATAGTTAAGAGAGCTTCAGATGGAGATAAATTTACAACGCTTGACGGACAGGAGAGAACACTTGACAGTGATGTACTTATGATATGTGACGGCGAGAAGGAAGTAGCTATAGCAGGTATCATGGGTGGCGAGAACTCTATGGTAACTGATGATATTAAGACACTTCTTTTTGAGGCTGCATGCTTCGATGGAACCAATATCAGACTTTCTACCAAGAGAATCGGTCTCTCAACAGATGCTTCAGCAAAGTTCGTAAAGGGACTTGACCCTAATCTTGCGCTTGAAGCAATTAACAGAGCTTGTCAGCTTATTGAGGAGCTTGGCTGTGGCAAGGTGGTTGACGGAGTGGTTGATTCGTATGCTCATCCTGTATCGGAAAAGCAGCTCCCATTTGAGCCTGATAAGATGAATAAGCTTCTTGGAACCGATATTGCCAAGGAGAATATGCTCGATTATTTCAGAAGACTTGAACTTGTATATAATCCTGATACTAATATGATAACAATACCAACCTTCAGACAGGATCTTAATTGTATGGCGGACCTTGCCGAAGAGGTTGCAAGATTTTACGGCTATGACAATATACCTACGACACTTCCGCATGGGGAGGCTACTGCGGGTAAGAAATCATATGCAGAGAGAATAAATGATATAACCAGAACAATATGTGAGGGCAATGGCTTCTCAGGAGCTATGTGTTATTCCTTTGAGAGTCCGAAGGTATTTGATAAATTACTTATATCAGAGGATTCTTCATATAGAAAAGCTATCGAGATATCCAACCCGCTTGGTGAGGATTACTCAATAATGAGAACACTTTCATTAAATGGAATACTTACCTCACTTTCTACGAATTACAACAGAAGAAATAAGGAAGCAAGATTATATGAGCTTGCTAATGTTTATATACCGAAGGCACTTCCTCTTACTGAACTTCCGGATGAGAAGATGAAGCTTACACTCGGAATGTATGGCGGAGGAGATTTCTTCAATTTGAAGGGAGTTGTTGAAGAACTTTTTGAGAAGCTTGGATTTGGTAAGGATGTAAATTACGAACCGTCTACTGAGCAGCCGTTCTTACATCCGGGCAGACAGGCCGTGATTAAGAAGGGTAATCTTGTCATCGGTTATCTTGGACAGCTTCATCCTGAGGTGGCAGATAATTACAGTATTAAGGCAGATGTATATGTTGCCGTACTTGATATGGAGACTGTCACCATGCTCTCTGATTTTGATAGGAAATATGAGGGAATAGCTAAGTTCCCGGGCATGACCAGAGATTTATCTCTTGTAGTTGATAAGAGTATCTTCGTGGGTGAGATAGAGAAGGTAATTAAGAAATGCGGCGGTAAGCTTCTTGAGTCTTATAAATTATTCGATGTATATGAGGGTGAGCAGGTAGCAGAGGGTAAGAAGTCAGTTGCATATACCATGACCTTCAGAGCGAAGGATAGAACTCTTGAGGATAAGGAAGTATCGGATATAATCGATAAGCTGCTTAAGGAGCTTGGCAAGATGAATATAGAAATTCGAGCATAAAACTTCGGAGGAGACAGATTTGAAGCTGAGTGATTTTTACTATGACCTTCCGGAAGAACTTATAGCGCAGGACCCGCTGCTTAAGAGAAGTGATTCTAAGCTTATGGTTATTAATCGTGATGATGGAAGTATAGAGCATAAGCATTTTACAGATGTGATTGAATATCTTAACGCGGGAGACTGTCTGGTAATAAATGACACTAAGGTTATCCCTGCAAGGCTTATAGGTGTAAAAGAAGATACAGGTGCCTCAATAGAGGTTCTGCTTTTAAAACGCAAGGACGATAAGACTTGGGAGACTCTTGTAAAACCGGGCAAGAAGGCTAAGGTTGGTGCGAGAATATCCTTCGGTGATGGAAGGCTTATCGGAGAGGTTGTCGATATAGTTGATGAGGGTAACAGGCTTATAAGCTTTGAATATGATGGTATTTTTGAAGAGGTATTGGACGAGCTTGGACAGATGCCGCTCCCTCCATATATAACACATAAGCTTGAGGATAAGAACAGGTATCAGACCGTATATGCGAAGCATGACGGGTCGGCGGCAGCACCTACGGCAGGACTTCATTTTACCAATGAGCTTCTTGATGAGATAGAAAAAAAGGGTATAAGGATAGCAAGGGTTACACTTCATGTTGGACTTGGAACCTTCCGTCCTGTCAAAGCTGATAATATCACAGACCATCATATGCATAGTGAATTCTATGTAATAGATGAAGAAGCTGCCGGCATAATAAATGACACAAAGGCAAACGGTGGTAAAATTGTCTCAGTCGGAACAACAAGCACAAGAACACTTGAAACCGTAGCTGACGAAAATGGCAAGGTCAAACCTACAAGCGGCTGGACAGATATATTTATCTACCCGGGTTATAAATTCAAATGCGTTGACCGCCTGATAACGAATTTTCATCTGCCTGAGTCAACATTATTAATGTTAGTTTCAGCACTATATGACAGAGAGAAAATACTTCAAGCATACAAAATTGCAGTAAAGGAACATTACAGATTTTTCTCGTTCGGAGATGCAATGTTAATATTATAGTAGCATAGCAATATGTATGAATAATATAGGTGTATAAGCAGGTAATATGAGCCGCCGGTAGTTAGTGGATTAAGACTGGAAAACATATAACGAGCGAATGCGAGTTAATATGTTTTAACAGGATTAAGACACTTAGTACCGCTGCGTGAGAATCTTAGCGAGAGCGTGCCTGCGATATACCTATATTATTCATACATATTGCGTATCTATAAAAAACAAGGAGGAAAAGTATGAAAACATTTAAAAAGAGTTTTGAAATGTTTAAGTATAATTTTCCTTCTATTCTTTTATTTGAGGTTATGTATAAGCTTTTAGCGGCGGTCATACTCGTGCCACTTCTATATACGATAATTAATTATTCAATAGAGCTGTCAGGCGTAAAGTTCCTCTCGCTTGGCAGACTAAGAAGGTACCTTATTTCACCAACCACATATATAGCATGGCTTATGATTATTTTGTTGGTGTTGATGTATTTTCTTATAAATATGTCGGCGGTAATATATGCGATGGATGCCTCGCACAGACATGTCAAGACCAATGCGCTGCAGATTCTGCTTAGAGGGATTGCAAATGGTTTGAGACTCCTTAAACCACGAAATTTTCTTACTGTTATAGATGTATTATTTGTTATTCCCTGGATATATTCTGCTGTCATAATAAGCTCAATTTTAGAATTAAAATTCCCTGATTATTTTTATGAATTCATATCAGAATACAGGTCATCATTTATAATGATATGCGTTGCGTATTTTCTGCTTTGTATTCTGGCGGCATCAAGGATATTTCTGCTTAATTATTATGTGGTATACAGAGCGAGCCATAAAAAGTCAGTTGAGCTAAGCAGGAATACTATAAAAAAACATTTCGTTAAAATAATAGGCGGAATAATACTTTATAATCTATTGATGGCGCTTGCTATGATAATTTTGGAAGGTTTAATCGCGGGCGGATTTGTCGCGATTATGTCTAAGTTCATAACCTATAAGCGAATGAGATTCATATTTGGCACAGTGATTAATATTGTTATATTAATTGTATATATGGTATTGGTAACGGTATCAACCCCATTCATATTTTCATATATATGTACCTGCTTTTATCAGAATGAAGAGTATGAGGAAATATATTTTGTAAAAGAAAACTCAGAGAAATATTATGATGTAAAATATAGAAAAAAAACAAAGACAATATCATTTGTAATAATTCTGATAAGTATTTTTATAAATGGAATATATTTATATCTTAATGTGAACAACTATGTAAGTCTCAATGTTGCTCATCCTAACAGAGTGGAGGTTACGGCACACAGAGGAGACTCTAAAAATGCGCCTGAGAATACTATGGCGGCCTTCAGACTTGCGGTTGAAAATCAGGCGGATTCGATTGAACTTGATGTTAGACAGACGAAGGACGGAGAATATATTGTAATACATGATGAGAATTTAATCAGAACTACAGGAGTAAATGAAAAGGTCGGAAATGTAAGTCTTGAATATATTAAAAGCCTTGATGCCGGAAGCTTATTCTCAGAGGAGTATGCAGGAGAACAAATTCCTACATTAAGAGAGACTCTTGATTTCGCCGTAACTGAGGATATATTCTTAAATATTGAGCTGAAGCCTGCGGATACGGACAGTGAGGATTATGTGGAGGGCATTATTGATATACTCGAGGAATATGATTATCTTGATAAGTGCGTCATCGCTTCATCAAGCTATGATGCGCTTAAGATGGCCAAGGAGGTTAATCCCGATTTATTTACGGTATATATAATGTATGTAGCATACGGAGATATAGGGAATATGGAGTATGTGGACGCATTCAGCATACAGTATAGCTTTATATCTGCAAGGCTTGTCAGAAATGTTCATAAGAATGGAAAAGAATTATACGCATGGACAGTAGATACGGAGAGCAAGATTAAAGATTTGCTTTTTTTGGATGTAGATGTGATAATAACAAATGATCCTTACAAGACTAAGGATATTATATATAATGCCAATGACAGTCTTTTATCTGATTTTTTCAGAAGACTGATAAAAGAATACTAAATGCAAAGGATAGGTAAAACTATGGTAGTAAATAAGGCAAATGGATTGTCGGGAGAACTGACGGTACCGGGAGATAAGTCCATATCACACAGAAGTATTATGCTTGGCTCGCTTGCAAAGGGAGACACAGAGGTATATGGTTTTCTGCAGGGAGCAGACTGCCTTTCTTCTATAAGCTGCTTTCGGAAAATGGGAATTGACATAGAAAATGATGGAGCAAGAGTCATCATTCACGGCAGGGGACTGCATGGCTTGAGGAAGCCGGATGGAATACTTGATGTAGGCAACAGCGGAACTACGATAAGGCTTATGTCAGGAATACTTGCAGCGCAGGATTTTACATCAAGGGTAAATGGAGATGCATCCATTCAGAAAAGACCAATGGGAAGAATTATGACCCCGCTTAGTATGATGGGAGCAGATATAAAAAGCGAGAATGATAACGGCTGTGCGCCGCTTATTATAAATGGGACAAGGCTTAAGGGAATACATTACGATTCGCCTGTAGCATCGGCGCAGGTGAAGTCAGGTGTATTATTTGCCGGACTTTATGCTGACGGTGAAACCTCGGTAACAGAGCCTTATGTAAGCAGAAATCATACGGAGTTAATGTTCAGAGATTTTGGCGCTGATATCAGCACTGTAGATAAGACAGTGACAGTTAAGCCGGCAGAGGAGTTATATGCAAGAAGAATAGATGTACCCGGAGATATATCCTCAGCAGCTTATTTTATAGCAGCAGGACTTATAGTGGATAACTCGGTGCTCACAATTAAAAATGTAGGTATAAATCCTACCAGAGACGGTATGCTTGAGGTATGCAAAATGATGAGCGCAGATGTTGAGATAGAAGAAAAAGCTAATTCATCTGCTGAGCCTGTGGCGGATATTACAGTTAGGACATCAAGACTTAAAGCCTGTACCATTGGAGGAGAACTTATACCAAGACTTATAGATGAGATACCTGTTATAGCTGTTATGGCATGCTTCGCAGAGGGCACAACCATAATAAAGGACGCTCAAGAGTTAAAGGTTAAGGAGAGCAACAGGATAGACAGTATAGTGAACAATCTAAAGGTGATGGGCGCAGATGTTACTGCGACCGAAGACGGAATGATAATAAACGGAAATCCTGACAAAAAATTAAGTGGTGCTGCAATCGACAGCAAGCTTGACCACAGAATAGCAATGAGCTTTACTATCGCAGGACTTAATGCCGATGGTGAGACAGAAATATTGAACAGTGAATGCGTGGACATATCATATCCGAATTTCTATGAGACCTTAAGAAAGCTATGTAGATAAAATAGTAGTTACAAAATAAAAATGGAGGCATATCACATTTAGTGAATGCCTCCGTTTTCGCCCCTAACCCCCGTCCCCGGGGGCAAGTCTTAGCCTTCAGTTACAGGCTCTGCATCAGTTGTATCATCAGCGTCTGCCTTATCCTCAGCATCAAGAGATACATAATCTCTGTCACTTGTTGCTGCATCCAAATCATCGAAGAATATTTCACCCTCGTCAACATAGTCTGCTTCGTTATCGAAGACCTTAGGCATCTTCTCCTTCAAGGTGTCCTTAACCTTGTTGAAGGTTTCGTTTTCATTTACTTTATCTTTAACCTTGTTAAAGGTTTCATTTTCATTGATAGTATTCTTGACCTTTTTAATCTTCTCGTCTACTTCATAATCCTTGTAGACCTTGCTTTCCTTGATTTGATCTTTAAATACATAAGCCAAACCGCCTACGGCAGCAGTCGCAGCAGTTAAAGTTACCAGACCCTTTAATAATTTACCCATAATTTAACTTCCTTTCATTTATATTTTTAACAAATTAGATAAATAATATTCTAATACAAGTATATTTAAAAATCAAGGATAAGTATGTTGGTTTTCACAGAAAGTTTACACTTTAAAATTGCTTTAAAAGTATAATTATGGTATCCTAAGGTATATGAAGAATAAAGAAATATATAATGACAAATTGAATACCCTGAATGAAGAATATGAAATGCTTGAAAGACAGTATTCAATGATTTCGACATTTAGAATTATCTCATTCCTTATAGGACTTGCACTTTTTCTGATAGGAATATCTGATGATAAGCCTGTGGCTCTTATATTCGGAATTATAGTTCTTGCTACCTTCATTTATCTTGTGAAGAAGCACAGTGATGTGGATAAGCTTAGCGGGATAAATAAAAGTAAAATTGCCGTAACAGACAGATATATCAAAAGATATAGTGATGACTGGAGAAGCTTCGAGGATACAGGGGAAGAGTTTTTAACTGATGGCGATACGGTCGCTAAGGATATTGATCTGCTCGGTGCTAATTCACTGTATCAGATGATAAGCGTATGTCATACAAATATGGGAAGAAAACTTCTGGCAGATGATTTGAGATTGATTAATGCAGACTTGAATTCGAATGACAAAAGACATAGTGCAATATCCGAGTTAAGTGATGATATTGATTTTGCCATAGATTTTGAGGCTGCTGGTATTAGACTTGCAGAGGATAAAAAAAAGCCGGATTTAAAGGCTTTTATTAAATATTTAAGTGACGAGAAGGAAGGGTGGCTTCCTACGTGGACAAGAGTGGACAGAGTGCTGTTTCCTATTGTGGAAATTATTCTGATTGTGTTTTGGGCAGTCCATATTATAAGCTATGGATATCCTTTGATTCTTTTCCTGGTATTTCTGATATTTACATGGCTTACCAAGACTGTTACGGATGGTGTGATTTTCCCTTTGTATAGTATGGGGCATACTATTGACTGGTATTCTGATATGCTTGAATTGGTTGGAAATCATGAATTTAATTCAGAACTGCTTGTTGAATTACAGAGCTTTATATCCGGTGAAAATGGTGCAGTAAATGCATTTAAGGATTTACGTAAGCTCAGGCAGGCATATAACATATCTTACAATCCTCTTATCCATCAGATATTAAGCGGAGTGGTTCTGTGGGATTATCAGCTTAGTTTTATGGTGGCAAGATGGAAAAAAAAATATGCTGATAATCTGTCTAAGACATTTGAAGTTCTTGCGGAATTTGAAGAGCTGTTAAGCTATGCGGTTATTAAGAATGTGAAGCGAACCTCGTGGGCAGATATAGATGAGAGCAGTTCTGATGTAAGAGTTGTCGGTGAAAATATGTATCATCCGCTTATCAACAGTGAAGCTGTGGTTGATAACAGCATAGAATTAAAGGGTGGAGTTACTATTATTACGGGTTCTAATATGTCGGGCAAGACTACATTCTTAAGAACGCTTGCAATAAATCTTGTATTAGGATATATAGGTGCCCCGGTATGCGCTGACAGATTAGATACTTCATATATGAAGATATTTACCTCGATGCGTGTTACGGATGATGTGGCACATGGTATATCAACATTTTATGCTGAGATTCTAAGGATAAAGGCGATGGCGGAATATAGGGAGAAAGAGCAGCCTATGATATGTCTTATAGATGAGATATTCAAGGGTACTAATTCTGCGGACAGAATAGTAGGAGCGAGGGAGGCAATAAGAAGATTAGCAGGAAATAAATGTATTGCGATAGTTTCCACACATGATTTTGAACTTTGTGATTTGGAAGATAAAGCCGGACATAAAGCGGATAATTATCATTTTGAAGAATATTATGATAATGATGAGCTTAAATTTGATTATAAAATCCGCACCGGAAGATGTACAACTACCAATGCTTTGGCTATCTTACGACTTGCAGGATTTGATATAAAATAGTAATTGAATTTTTATTTACCGACAATTTGCATAAAAATAGGGCGATAATTTGTGTAAAAAACTTTGTTGATTATGCACAATGCCAATTATTAAAAACTGCTAAAAAGTTGGTTGACACTAAACTTCAAAATGTTATAAAATGTAATAAGTGATTTAGAGAATAAGGGGGATGGTTTCTTATGGCATTACCAGCAAACATAACAACCGGTTCAGATAATAATGTGTTGTCCATTGCTGCTTCCAATAATAAGGGACTACTTATTAGATTTCTTAATGAGCAGGTGGAAGATGGTTTCTATGCATTGGTTATAGACTATCTTAAGGACAGCAACTTCGATTTATCTAACATGATGGTTGATGAAGATGTGAAATCTCAATGTCAGAAGCTTTATGAATTAGGGGAATTTGTTGATACCAATATCAAGGCTACAGGACGATATGAGATTGAGGAATGGATTGAACCATTATTCAGATTTGTATATGGAGATATCGATCCATCGGATGTTGATGCACCTATCAGTACCTCCGGTATATATCGTTACAGCATTTGGCTCATATATTTATACCAGAGAGAAAAGTTCACAGACGCTATGAATCTTATAGGTGAGAGAATAGCTCCACTGCTTATCAATGTGAGCTATCAGATATTAGAGGATGATGACAGACCTAAGAACTTTGATAAGGCAGTTATGGGTTATCTTGACCTTATCAATGTTATTATGGAGATGGGCATACCTGCTACGGGCCCTAATGCAGACGCATATATGAACAATCTTGAGGTATTGTTCGATTATGTTGTTGAGGATCCGCATGTAGGAAACGATTATAAGATTCAGTTCAGCATAGGTTTATTTAATGCTTATATCAATAACAAGGATTATGACAAGGCATTTGAGTTCTACGGACTTAATGCAGAGTATATTCCTATTGACAATATGGCAGTATATGAGAGCTTCAAGGAGCTTATCAGGAACTGCAACTCACCTCAGAATACTACGGTACTTAGCAGAAGTGTTGTAAATGCGATTTCCAAGCAGGAGATATATAACAAGAGAATAGACTCTCTTATTGCAGAGGTAAGTTCATTTATCAAGAAGGTTTATCAGTATATAGAGAATGAACCTGAGATGAAGAAGAATCTCCAGATACTCGGAGCAGGTGCATCACTCAAGGATAAGACCAATGTGTTCGAAGGACTTTATGAATACAATCTTGTGTTCTATGAGTGCGGTATAAAGGATTTGGTTAATCAGGATATATCAACCCGTCCTTGGGAAGAAAAATATGAGATACTGGATTTACTCTATACAACCATGAATGTAATCTTTGATGGTTACAATGTATACGAGATTTCCAATAAGATTGAGCATCAGTATGTTGAGCTTACCTGGATAGGTAACTATGTAAATGCTAACCCAACATTGTTAAAGCTTTTCTTCAGTGTGAAGGAGAAGATTAAGGCATTCAAGGTAAGGAAGAATTCTATCCTTGAGAAGTCTAAGACTAATTATGAGATTAAGCAGTTATTGGATGACAGACAGAAAGCACTTGTATTTATGACTGCTGAAGATATGATAACAAATGGACTTAACAGTGGCAGGGTTAATATAATCAGTAACAGCTATGACCCTAAGGTTGCAGAAAAATATCTTATTAAGACCTACAATGATATAGCTGTCCCTTCGAAATACAGAAAGGCAGAGCAGCAGTCATCAGGAGGAAAGCTCTTCGGTAAATCATCAGGTCCTTCTGTTGATCCTGATTTAACAAAGCTTCTTTCAGATACTAAGATTGAGGAGATGCTTCTTAAATCAGAGTGGTTATGGCATCAGCATTCTGAGAAGGGTGCAGTGAAGCAGACACCTGAGGAGAGTACTTACAGCGTAGTATGTCTTGTAAAGGTTGTTGAAAAGCTGCTTGATAAGAAGGGTGGTAATTCGGGTAAGACTGAATCAACACCTAATAAGAAGGTAATTATTACAAAGACAGGTAAGGTAATCGAGTTGTCCGATGAGAGTACTCAGACTCCTGTAACTAATGCTAATACAACACCTACAGTTATTGAGAATCTCAACAATATAATTGTTGCACTCAAGGATAAGTCAGAAGAGAATGTAGACTATGTTAAGTCTTATGTTAATGACTGGTTAGATACAGTTGTTAATGCTAAGCTGGATAAGACTGTTATGCTTCCTTTGTATGACGCAGAGGAATTAAGAGACAAGACATTACAGGTTATCAAGAAGTTAAGAGCTGACTTATTATAAGAGCGAACACAAAAAAACCTTTATCATATCCTTTGGAGGTATCTTTGATACCTCCTTTCCTTTATTAAGCGGAGTTATATTATGGAAGAGAAGATTTTTGATATAGAGACGGAACTTAATAAACTTCCCAAGAAGCCGGGTGTGTATGTTATGCACAGTGCCAATGATGATATTCTTTATGTGGGTAAGGCGATTAATCTGCACAACAGAGTGAGGCAGTACTTTAGAGAAGGTCACGGACACAATAATTCTCCGAAGATTGTCAAGATGGTTTCGCAGATAGCATATTTTGAATACATAGTGACTTCATCAGAGATGGAGGCACTTGTGCTTGAATGTAACTTTATTAAAGAATATCGTCCGAAGTACAATACGCTTATGACTGATGATAAGGGTTATCCGTATATTAAAATTACGGTGGAGGAAGAATATCCGCGAGTGCTGTATAGTCACAATATTAGGCGCGATAAGTCAAAATATTTCGGTCCATACACTAATTCGCGTGCGGTAAGGGATATCATAGAGCTTATCAATAAGCTCTATCATTTAAGGAACTGTAACAGGGTTCTGCCAAGAGATATAGGTAAGGAGAGACCTTGTCTATATCATCAGATAGGACAATGTGATGCACCATGCAATGCTCGTATTTCCTCTGAAGATTACAGGAAGAATATCGATAGAGCGATTGATTTTCTAAATGGAAATTACAAGGATACACTTAATTCATTAAATAAAAAAATGAAAAACTATGCTGAGGAGATGGAATTCGAGAAGGCGGCTGAGACTCGGGATTTAATCGAAAGTATAAATCATATTATGGATAAGCAGAAGATGAATATCGCAAATGGCGAGGACAGAGATATCATAGCCTGTGCTTCAAATGATACTGACGCAGTTGTCACGATATTCTTCGTCAGAGAGGGAAAGCTCTTAGGAAGAGAGCATCATCACATGAATGCGAATAATCAGGAGAGTGTAAGTGAGATTATTACGGCATTTGTGAAGCAGTATTATTCAGGCACACCATTCTTACCTAAGGAGATAGTCGTACAGGATGAGATAGATGAGATGGATATATTGGAAGCTTATTTTGAGGAGAAAAGAGGCTCTAAGGTTAAAATCATAATTCCGCAGAAGGGCGAGAAAAAGAAGCTGCTTAATCTTGCCTACGACAATGCAGCACTTGTCTTAAAACAGGATATGGAGAGGATTAAAAGACAGGAGAAGAGGACTATAGGTGCTGCTAAGGATATAGCTAATCTGCTTGGTATAGAAAAGGCAGACAGGCTTGAGGCGTTCGATATATCACATATATCGGGTACACTCAGTGTAGCATCTATGGTAGTATTTGAGAAAGGTGTACCGAAGAAGAATGCCTACAGGAAATTCAGACTTAAGACCATACAGGGACCGGATGATTATGCTTCCATGAAAGAAGTGCTAAGCAGGAGGTTCACTGATGAAAAGATGGATATATATCCTGATGTCATAATGATGGATGGTGGCAAGGGTCAGGTCAATATTGCTCTTATGGTGCTTGACAGTCTCGGTATTGACATACCGGTATGCGGTATGGTTAAGGATGATAACCACCATACCAGAGGACTATATTATAACAATGAAGAGGTGGAATTTCCGAAAGGAAGTCAAGCCATGCTAATGATAACTGCACTTCAGGACGAGGCACACAGGTTCGCAATTGAATACCACAGACAGCTTAGAAGCAAAAATCAGGTGCATTCCATACTTGATGAGATAAAAGGTGTAGGACCATCACGAAGGAAGGCGTTGCTTAAACATTTTAAGGATATTGAACATATTAGGACAGCAGATATTTCTGAATTAGAGGCGGTTCAGGGTATGCCGCAGGGGGTTGCTAAAAATATATTTGAATTTTTTCATGGTTGATTTAGAATGATATATTATATATTATGTTTATTAAGTTACGAGATTTTATAATTGGATTGAGAGGGTATATATGTTAAAAAAATTCTATCCTACAGAATATTATGACTCAACTTATTCCATAGATTTTAAGGAATATTATAACAAAGGCTACAGAGCAGTGATTTTTGATATTGATAATACCTTGGTTGAGCATGACGCTCCTGCTGATTTTAGGGCTACGGTGCTTATAAAGAAGCTGCTCGCCATGGGGTATCAGGTCTGTTTTTTATCCAATAATGATGAGAAGCGTGTAGCTGATTTTAATAAGGAACTTGGAGCAGTATATATTTATAAAGCAGGTAAGCCTCTGGCGAAGGGATATAATAAGGCTATGGAGCGTATGAAAACCAATAAGGATAATACATTATTCGTGGGCGATCAGTTATTTACTGATATATGGGGAGCGAATAATGCTAAGCTTCATAGTATATTGGTAAAGCCGATTGCTAAGCATGAAGAGATACAGATTATACTTAAGAGGATACCTGAGAAGCTTGTGTTATTCTTTTATATGAGGAAGTATAGTATTAAAACAAAGACAAATATGGATTAAGACATATTTAAATCTATAAATTTATGAACTGGCTTAAACAAAATTATAGGAATTTGGAGGTTACATATGAAGAAAAGAATTACAGCATACCTTGCATACATAGATAAACTGTTAGAGGAAAACAGCGCAGACACGGATTGGGATAAGGAGATAAAGAAGCATCTCGTACATATAGGTTTTTTCGCTCATGAAAGACAGGTGCATCTTATTGTTATGGTACTCTTTGCACTTATGACACTTATGTCAATTCTGTATCTTAATTACAGTGGCAAGATGATTATGCTTCTTCTAACCGTCGCGCTTCTTGTACTGCTTATACCGTATGTAATGCACTATTATCTCTTAGAGAACAGTGTTCAGAAGATGTATACGCAGTATGACGAGATGATGAATAAGAATCATAAGGCGTTTAAGCTTGATAATTAATTTTATAAAATATGTAAAACGCGAAGCCATTATAATCTTCGCGTTTTTCCTGTAAAAGCTTATTTAGTTATTGTTTCTGTTATTATTGTTGGTATTGTTCTTTCTGTTGTTATTGTTGTCATCGTCGTCTGTCATCTCGTCTACTCCATTTTGAACTCCATCGACAGCGTTGTTAATACCATTGCCTACACCATCAACAACATCATTAATTCCATCACCAACTCCGTCAACTACATCGCCGACTGCATCACCTGCATCATCCATTAAGTTGTCGTTATTATTCCTTGTGCTCTCAGTGGTTGCCTCGTCACGAGTTGTCTCATCATTTCCCTCACCACAAGCTACAAGTGAGATGGAAAGTAAGGTTAAAGATAAAGTCATTAATAAAAATTTCTTTATATTTTTCATTAATCTACACTCCTTAATTAAATTTATAACCATGTATCTTGCCTGTCGGCTTGATATGGCTGCTCGTCAAATGACAATTTGCAAAGCAAAATTGTCGTTTTCCTTGCAATTTAGTATTACACTTAATTAAGGAAAATATTTGTCTATTTTCAAAATGTTAAAAATTACATTTAATCACAATTATTTATGTCATTATTAGAATTTTGGTTTTTGTTATCTCCCGGGTTACACAGCTCAAGAGGCTTGATATTTCTGTCAAGCAGACTACCCTGTACAAATTCTGTACGTAATGCTTCTTCGTCTGATACGAGCTCTGCTCTCTCTGCAACTGTTTTACCGTCGTGTTCGATACGATAAGTATTATAGTAACAGGAATTACAGGTTAAAGTAAGTCCTATGGTTATGTCTTCTTCAGTCTGGTCAAAATCAAGCACCTTAGGTATTGCCATAAGGTTAAGCCCCTGACATATGGTGTTATTCGTATCGGTAAAACCGATTACATTTAATAATGGTACGGTTACATCTCCACCCTCATAGGATATTCCGTAAGGGGCAAATACATCCATGCTGACAGATGATGGGTTGGTCTCATCGTCAAATCCGGGGTCAGTGGTATCTGATGGAAGGAACAATATGTCATCAAGAGCAAGAGTAGCTAAAAGTCTTTTACTGTAATCATACAGCTTGATTGCAAAATCAACCGAAAGATTGGTGAGGTCAACATTGTAGCAGTTAGGTCTTGTAGCTATAGGTGCTACCGTCGTTGTTTCGTCTTCTACTGTCTCAAAGGTGATGTCAAGAACCTCTGCTGTCGCATAATATGCAGTAGGATAATCTGTGAGGAAATCCTCAGGAAGTGGTATGGTCTGGCTTATATTTACACCGACTTCATCATATACGACAGGTGTCAAAACATTGAGCAGTTTTGGATCGCCGCATTGTGGATTTAAGCATACATCTGCCCCCGAACAGCCTCCGCCTCCGATGTTATTGGTATCGTTGTTATTTGGTCTTTGGTTAGAATTACAAAATTTAGACATTGGGACATTTCCTTTCTAATATGCTTACTCTAATATATTCTCGTGATAAACATTTGTTAAAAATATGTACATTATTTTAATTAATTTGAATATAGATATTACAAATAATATTTTAAGGAGCAGACATGGAATTTATACACTCTTTAGCTGATGGGCGAAAAGCCATAATATATGATGAAGGCAATAATATAATTCTTATTTTTATGACAAATACGAGAAATATGCAGAGTGCAGTAGTGGCACGTGATTACCTGTCGTCGCTTGACTGTGTGTATTTCAGGAACAACATATATATAGTTTATATAAGTAATACTAATGAAGTGAAATTCAGACAGATAGGTAGTGATGAAACACTTGTTTTAATATCCGATGCGAACGAGGTATGGAATGTATCTGATTTGCAGCTATTTGTCATAAATGAAAAAATTTATCTGAGTTATCAGATTTATAATAAGGGTGATGATGAGCATGAGATAAGATATATCAATCCGCGCGGTGACAGGAAGAGTAAGCTTATGCTGTCTAAGAAGGACAGGATATATGAATACAGTATATTTACAGCTAATGAGGAAATATATCTTAAGGTAAGATATGAGGCGGGCAAAGCTTACGAGTTCTACAGACTGTCGATAGATGGAAGTGAGGATATAGTCTTATCACAGAATTATCTGATAGATGATAATGAGAGGAAGAGATATGAGAAGGATATTAATGACAAGCTTGATAAGATAGAAGCTGATAAGAATGATCTTAAGGAACAGATAAGCAAGGAATATGAGGATAAGCTCAATCAGGAAATGGACAAATTAAAGACAGAATTAGATGAAAAACGAGCTGAGGAAATAAGGTCCCTGGAGGAGAATTATACAAGACAGTATAATGAACTTAGTGATATGACGAAGCAGATTCAGGAGGAAGGTAAGCAATACAGGGATATGTATATTCAGACTCTTGATGTGCTCGAGAAGATTAAGAATGAGAGAAGAAAGAGCGTTGATATAATTGACACGAAGAAGAATTCTGCTGCAAAAGCAAGAAAGACTGCGAAGCAGAGTACAGAAAAAGCGGACGGAAAAAATATCGGAGAAAAGAATGAGATTAAAAAAGATGAGGATATTGCAGTAAAAGATAAAGAGAAAATCAGGGAAGAAGTGAGTGAAGCTATAGATGATAAAATAGAAGAAAGTACACAGATGGAGAAAAAAGAAGATATTAAATCAGAAGTAAAAAAAGAAATTAAAAAGTCTGCATCAAGAAAAACAAATAAGGACAAGAAAACTTTAGAAAATGAAAAAAAATCAGATGACGAAAAAAAATTTGAAGATAATTACGAGGAAATTGAAAAGCTCGTAGAAGCTTGACTTTAGATTGAAAATATCATATAATAAAATTTGCAGCTTTTTTTGGAAAAATACATTTCCAAAGAAAACTGCAAATTGTACTTTGCGATTATTATACCACAATATTTAGATTTGTAAAGGCTTTTTATGGAAGAAAATAATAAAAATAAAAAAACTGAATATAATCGGAAAAATGTTGAGTTTATCAAAAAGATGCTTATTGCGATATTCGTAATAATGTTCGCAATACCTGTACTCCTATGTATATATCTTATGATAAGGCTTAATAGTTTGGAGAGAAAATTGGACGAGATAAGCTTGAAAACTGCTGTTAGTATAGGAAGCACCACTGTTAGTGAGACTGTTGAGAATGATTACAAAGAGCAGGATATGACTGCATTTTCACAGCTTGAGATATATGATAATGAGAATACATATTTATCATCAGGAAGCACTGGAACTGCCAATACGGAAATAAGTACGGATAGTGATGCAGAATCTGATGATATATATAATGGAGAAAATATTGATGAAGATGCTACAGTTCTCAGGAAGAACATAGAACTGAATGGTAAGAAGGTATATCTTACCTTTGATGACGGACCAAGCATATATTCTGATGAGATATTGGACATACTTGCAGAGAATGATGTAAAGGCGACATTTTTCGTGGTACACTACAGCGAGGAGGACTTATGGCCTGTATATAATCGTATTGTTGATGAAGGGCATACTCTTGCAATGCATTCATATACACATATATACAGGGAAATATATGCTGATGAAGAGGCGTTCGAGAAGGATGTACAGGATATACATGATTTCTTATACGAGCAGACCGGCTATGACTGCAAGTTTTACAGATTTCCGGGCGGAAGCTCCAACCATGTGTCAAATGTTGATATGCAGGAGTGTATGAGATTCCTTGATGAACAGGGCATAGTATACTATGACTGGAATGCATTAAGCAATGACGCCGTGTCAGAGTATCTTACACCATACCAATTAAACTCAAATATCATGCAATATGTAAGAAGCAATGAGGGCGACTCAGTTGTTCTTATGCATGATTTATCTACCACTCATGCGACGGTTGAGGGATTGCAGGATTTGATTGACACGCTTAAGGCTGAGGGCTATGAAATATGTGCCATAGATGATAATACAACTCCGGTGCAGCATGTTAAGTATGAACCGGATAATGATAAGGTAGACGATGGGCAGTAGGATTAGCTATGCTTTGACTGCTATAAGAGGTAGATATGATGGACATAAATACTGCTATGTATTATATTGATAAGAAGAATAAGCTCGGCATCGTGCCGGGCTTAGATAATATTAAGGAGCTTTTAAGAAGGCTTGATAACCCGCAGGATAAGTGCAGGTCTTTGCATATATCCGGTACCAATGGAAAGGGCTCGATATTCGCCTTTGTTGAATCAGCTCTTATTGAGGCGGGCTTCACGGTCGGTAGATATATATCCCCGACAATCTTTGAATATCTCGAGAGATTTCAGATTAATAAAATAAATATGAGTGAGAATACCTTTTGCAGATTGCTTGAAAGGGTGGCAGGTGTAATTGAGAAAATGGAGGCAGACGGATATATGAGTCCGACAGCATTTGAGATAGAGACTGCCATTGCCTTTTTATATTTTGCAGAAAACAAATGTGATTATATGCTTATTGAGTGTGGTATGGGCGGTACATTGGATGCGACAAATGTAATTAAAAGACCGCTCGTATCTGTCATAGCCCAGATAAGTATAGACCATACGGCATTTTTAGGAGATACAATAAGAGAAATATCCGTACATAAGGCAGGTATAATAAAGAAAGAATCAATATGTGTATCCGCTCCGCAAAACGAGGAGGCTGCACAGGTTTTAAGGTCTGTCTGCGAAGAGAAAAAAACCGAGCTTATAATGGTTGATGAGCAGGATATATATGTAGAAAAGGATAATATAGAAGGAATAAGGTTTTTGTATAAGGGTGAGAAATATAATATAAGTCTTATAGGAGAGCATCAGATAATAAATGCTGCAACTGCCATAGAGGTTTTAAATGCGATAAATATTAAGTACGAATTTATAAAGAAAGGTTTACATAATACAGAATGGAAGGGCAGACTTACCAGAGTGTGCGACATACCACTTATGTATGTGGATGGAGCACATAATGTGGCTGCATGGATGAATTTAAAAAACAATATAAATAAGTATTTTACAAATAGGAAAATTATTTATATAATAGGAGTATTAAGGGATAAGGAATACGAAAAAATGGTTGATATTTTGTGTGATAATATGTCATATGCCATAACAGTCACACCTGATACACCAAGAGCATTGGATAATTATACATTGGCGGAGCTGATAAAGAAGAAGGGCATAAAGGCCGAAACCGCCGACACATATAAGGACGCTGTAAGAAAGGCATTTGATACAGCAAAAGACGAGGATGTAATTATGGTGTGCGGTTCGTTATCTTTTATATCGGATTATCTAAATATGTGAATTTTCTGATACCCGGAGGAAGATATGCAGAGAGTAGATAATATACTAAATAATAATATATATAATCAGTGTATGGCTCAGATTGAGAAGGCTGAAGAAAAGAGGCGGTTTTGCCTGCATGATTTAGAGCATTCACTGGCTGTGGCGCGTATAGCCTATATCATTAATTTAGAAGAAGGACTTGGATTTGATAAGGAGTGTATTTATGCGATGGCACTTCTGCATGATATAGGAAGATGCGAGGAATATGAGAACGGTACGCCGCATCATATGGCCGGCAGCAGGATAGCGGAGAAGATACTTCGGGCTTCGAGCTTTACCGAGGAGGAGATATATTTTATAACTCAGGCGATAGAAAGTCATAAAATCATCTCAGATGATGCGGATAAAGCTGATTTGAGATATATCTTATATAGAGCAGATAAGTTGTCGAGAAACTGCTTTGAATGTAAGATGTATGACGAGTGTTACTGGGATGAGGAGAAGAAAAATCAGACGGTGCAGATGTAGTCGGAAGCAGAATAGAGTCGGTATTTAACTGCGCGGACGATAGACTTAGACTAAGCGCATAGGAGACAGATATGATAATTGGTAACAGATATTTTGAAACCGGACAAAGACCATATATTATGGGGATTCTAAATGTTACACCGGATTCCTTTTCGGATGGTGGAAACTATAATGACTTGGACAAGGCACTCATGCATACGAAGCAGATGATAGATGATGGAGCAGATATAATAGATGTAGGAGGGGAGTCGACCAGACCCGGACATACAACTATATCCGTACAGGAGGAGATTGAGAGAACCTGCTTCATTGTAGAAGCAATCAGAGAGAATTTCAATATTCCAATTTCGATAGATACATATAAGCATAAGGTGGCTGAAGCAGCCATACTTGCGGGTGCAGACCTTGTAAATGATATATGGGGGCTTACTGCTGATGACATGATGGCGGAAACCGTGGCAAAGCATAATGTGTCAGTCTGCATAATGCATAATCGTGATAATAAGAATTACAATAATCTTATGGATGATGTAGTATCAGATTTAGAGGCAATGCTTGATATAGCGGACAAGGCAGGTGTAGCTAAGGACAGGATAATGCTGGATCCCGGTATAGGCTTTGCTAAGACCACGGAGGATAATCTTGCCGTGATGAATAATCTTGAGAAGATTGTTGATATGGGCTATCCTGTGCTGCTTGGTACATCAAGGAAGTCAATGATTGGCAATACCCTTAATCTGCCCGTGGCTGAGCGTGAGGAGGGGACTATCGCTACTTCTGTTCTTGGACTTATTAAGGGCTGTTCATTCTTCCGTGTGCATGATGTCAGGGCGAATTACAGAGCACTTAAGATGACATATGAGATAATTAAAGCAGGATAACAGTTGAAGATAAAATCAGCTTAATGAAAATATTATTATATGAGCTATAAGGGAGAAGCGGTTTGGATAAAATTATAATTAAGGATTTGGAAATATTCGCCTATCATGGTGTATATGACGAAGAGAAAAAAAGGGGACAGACCTTTATAATTACCGCAGAGCTTGAACTTGATTTAAGAGATGCAGGCATGACCGATGACTTAACGAAGACTGTTAATTATGCTCAGGTTTGTGAGCTTATAAGCGGCGTTATGCTTGAGGAGAAATATAATCTTATTGAGGCGGCAGCGGAAAATATTGCGAACACAATTCTTATAAAATATGATAGAATAAAGAGTGTGAGAATAGTAGTCGGAAAACCCGAAGCGCCTATAGATATGAGCTTTGATACGGTCTGTGTGGATATAACAAGACGCAAGAACATAGCATATCTTGGCATAGGCTCCAATATGGGGGATAAAGAGGGCTACCTTGATTATGCGGTAGATCAGCTTAATAAGGACGAATACATAAGAGTCAATAAAATATCCTCATATATTGAGACTGAGCCTTATGGGGATGTGGAGCAGGAGAACTTCCTAAATGCCTGTCTTGAGATTGAAACCTTATATTCTCCTACAGAGCTTTTATCAGTAATAAATGATATAGAGCAGAGCGCCGGAAGAAAACGAATAATACACTGGGGTCCGCGAACCCTCGACATAGATATTCTTCTGTACAATAAGGACATAATAATGGAGGAAAATTTAAAGATTCCTCATGCTGACATGACGAACAGAGAATTTGTCTTGGAACCATTGTGTGAGATAGCACCATTTGCCTACCACCCGGGTTATAATAAAAGAATTATTGAGTTATTTGACATACTTAAGGATAAAAAGGAAACTAATATATAACAATAGAACATTTATAAAAGCATTGATTTTGCTTATTTATAAACGTAAAGCGGTATATTCGATTATATATGGCTATAAGCAGGTAATATGAGCCGCTGGTAGTTAGTGGATTAAGACTGGAAAACATATAACGAACGAAGTGAGTTAATATGGTTTTACAGGATTAAGACACTTAGTACCATTGCGTGCGAATCTTAGCGAGAGCGTGCCTGCGATAGTTATATATAATCGAATATACCTCATAGAGTAAATTTTAAGGAGGTAAAAAACTATGGCTTTGAAAATGTTCGCTGCCATCTATGTTGGCTCAAGCGAATTATCACTTAATATATTTGAGATAAACGGCAGAAAGTCATTCAAGAGAATAGATGGCATAAGCCGCTTTATCGAATTAGGTAAGGATACCTACAGCAATGGAGCCCTTAGCACTTCATCTATAAAGCAGGTCTGCGAGGTGCTTGGCGATTTTAAGAAGAAGATGAAGGAATATCAGATAACGGAATACAGAGCCTATGCGACATCTGCAGTTCGTGAAGCGAAAAACTCTGAGATAATTCTTGAAACGATTAAAAGAACGACCAACATTGATGTAAAGATACTTAGTAATTCTGAGCAAAGATACATAATATTCAAGGGCCTAATTGCCAAATCCGAGAATTTCAGCCAGATAGCAAGTAAGAATACGGCATTAATAGATGTAGGTGCCGGAAGCATACAGATATCACTGTTCGATAAGAATAATCTGATAGTATCCGAGAATATGCCTATAGGTGCGGTGCGTATCCGAGACTACCTGTCGATAATCGGTAACAAATCCGGCAGGCTCGATCAGGTTATAGCGGAATTCGTAGACAATGATATAGGAACCTTCAGAAATATATATCTGAATGATAAAGAGATAAAGAACATAGTTGCAGTCGGAGAAATCGTGAAATCCTTCGGTAAGATTGTACCGGAGATAGACTTGACTGAGAGGATAAGCAACGATCAGTTTGATAAGATATATAACAGAGCTACGAAGCTGTCGCCTCTTGAGCTGTCTGAGAAATACGGAATACCTTTCGAGAGGGCGACGCTTATACTTCCGAATGTACTTATATATAAATCTCTGCTTAACAATTGCAAGGCAGAGTCGATATATGTACCGAATGTTACCTTCTGTGAGGGTATAGTCGCATCATATATGGACGAGGGAAGCAGAGTTGTATTCTCGCATGATTTCACGGAGGACATTGTTGCTTCTGCGTATAACTTAAGCAAGAGATATAAATGTAACCAGAGACATCTTGAGGCTGTATCGGAGCTTGCTCTTAAGATATTCGACAGTGTCAGAAAGCCATATGGTATGGATAAGCAGGAAAGACTTCTGCTTAAGATAGCGGCGATACTCCATGACTGCGGTAACTTCATAAGCATGCATAATGGTGCGATGAGCTCCTATCATATTATAGCAAATACGGAGATTATAGGACTGTCACATACCGAGCGTATGGAGGTCGCAAATATAGTAAAGTATAATATACACTATCTGCCGGCGAAGGAAAAAATACTTGCAGAGCTTGGGGACTGTGACTATATGGTTATCGCGAAGCTGGTTGCTATACTTAGAATCGCAAATATATTAGACAAGAGCCACCTGCAGAAGATAGAGGATGTCAGTATAACAATAAAGGATGATAACCTGATAATATCCGCACTTACCTATGACGACATATCACTTGAAGCAGGACTTTTCGAGGCAAGAGCAGATTTCTTCGAGCAGGTATATGGCATAAGACCTATTTTAAGATTGAAAAGGAGCGTGAAATAATGGATAAGAAGAGCTTGGATAAACCGGAGAATTTTTATAACAGAGAATTATCATGGCTGTTATTTAACTATCGTATATTGAATGAGGCAAAGGATAAGACTATACCATTATTTGAAAGACTTAAATTCTTAAGCATCACGGCTTCAAATCTGGATGAATTTTTCATGATAAGAGTTGCCTCGCTTATAGACCTTATTGAGGCGGATATCAAGAAGAAGGACATCGCAGGTCTTAGTCCGAAGGCACAGATAGAGAAGATAATACCTGAGACCAAGAGTATGATGCAGTCACAATATGTGACACTTAACCGCTCACTGATACCGGCGCTTGAGTCAGAGGGCTTGAAGCTTTTAAGACATTACGAGGATTTGTCTGAGAAGCAGAGCAAATTCGTGGATAAGTATTTTGAGAAGGAGATATATCCCGTACTTACTCCTATGGCAGTGGATTCATCCAGACCATTTCCGCTTATCAGGAATAAAACCCTTAACATCGGTGCGCTTATCCGCGACAAGAAAAAGGATGTAGTGGATATAGCGACAGTTCAGGTGCCTTCAGTACTTCCGCGAGTTATAGAGCTTCCGAAGGAAGGTGAGTCACGCGAGATAATACTGCTTGAGGAGATTATAGAGAAGAACTTAGGCAAGCTCTTCCTTAACTACGAGATAGTCTGTGCATATCCATATAGAATTATGAGAAATGCCGACCTTACCATCGACGAGGAGGATGCGGCCGACTTACTTAAGGAGATAGAGAAGCAGATAAAGAAGCGTGCCTGGGGAGAGGTAATAAGGCTTGAGGTTGAGTCTGATATGGACAAGAGGCTTCTCAAGGAGCTTAAGAAGCAGCTTAATGTGGACAATGAATATGTGTATTCAATAAATGGACCGCTTGACCTTACTTTCCTTATGAAGGTGTATGGCTTTGAAGGTTTTGAGCATTTGAAATATAAAAAGTATACACCACAGCCTGTACCGGGCTATAATAATGAGGAGAATATATTTGACCAGATTAGGAGGAAGGATATACTTTTATTCCATCCGTTCTATGAATTTACTCCTGTCGTGGATTTCATAAGACAGGCAGCAGTTGACCCTGATGTACTTGCTATAAAGCAGACACTGTATCGTGTAAGCGGTAACTCTCCTATAGTTGCGGCATTAGCCCAAGCGGCGGAGAACGGCAAGCAGGTTACGGTACTGGTTGAGCTTAAGGCGAGATTCGACGAGGAGAATAATATAATATGGGCGAAGAAGCTTGAGAAGGCAGGCTGCCATGTTATATACGGTCTGGTAGGACTTAAAACACATTCTAAGATTGCGCTTGTGGTAAGGCGTGAAGAGGATGGTATAAAAAGATATGTCCATCTTGGAACCGGAAATTATAACGACATAACTGCAAAAATATATACAGATATGGGAATATTTACTGCATCGGATGCAATAGGAGAGGATGCGGCAGCAGTATTCAATATGCTCTCAGGTTATTCGGAACCGCCTGCTTGGAACAAGCTTATGGTGGCACCGATATGGCTTAAGAAGAAGTTTGTCGGACTTATAGACAGAGAGATTGACAATGCCAAGCATGGCAGGGGAGCAAGAATAATCGCTAAGATGAATGCGCTTTGTGACCCTGTGATAATTAAGAAATTATACGAGGCTTCCTGTGCGGGCGTACAGATAGATTTAATTGTAAGAGGCATATGCTGTCTTAAGGCTGGAATTCCTGACCTTAGTGAGAATATAACCGTAAGGTCTATCGTAGGTAACTTCCTTGAACATTCAAGGATATTCTACTTCTACAATGGAGGCTTTGAGGATGTGTATATGGGCAGTGCCGATTGGATGCCGAGAAATCTTGACAAGAGAGTCGAGATTACCTTCCCTGTAGAGGATGAGGATTTGAAGCAGAGAGTAATAGAAATCTTAAACATTCAGCTTGCTGATACATTAAAGGCACATATCATGCAGCCTGACGGAACCTATGAGAAGCAGGATTTAAGGGGCAGAGATAAGCTTGAGGCACAGGTTTATTTTTGCAAGCAGGCAGTAAATGCCAACAAGGAGAGCAAGAAGCAGGTCGAGTCACGGACCTTTATACCGAGGACAAAGTCAGATTAGGTAGGCACTAAACTAATTTGAACGAAGTTCAAATTAAAATAAATTAAAAAAAGGAGGACGAAAAGTGGAAAAGGAAAAAAAGACTAAAGAAGAAGCTGTAAAAAAAGAAAAGAAAACTACCGAGAAGTCAAAAACTTCTACAGGCAGTAAGAGCTTCTTTGAAATTGAGGAAAGAGGTTCTACAATACGAACTGAGATATTTGCAGGACTTACTACATTCTTTGCAATGGCTTATATCGTATTTGTAAATCCTAATCAGGTTGCTGCAGAGGGTGCAAATGGATGGCTTGTGGCATTAGGAGCAGATTCGGCTACTATGGGTAAGATATGGAATTCAGTTTATATCGCATCCATATTGGTGGCTATAATAGGAACCCTGCTTATGGCACTTTATGCTAAGATGCCATTTGCTCAGGCGTGTGGCATGGGACTAAATTCATTCTTCTGTACTACATTTATTTCAGGTGCATTCTTCGGTGGGGAGAATATTGTTACAGGATATCAGGCAGGACTTGTAGTTATATTCCTGTCAGGCGTCATATTCCTTATACTTTCTATAACCGGATTAAGAAAATATGTAGCAACTGCACTTCCTGAGTGTCTTAAAAAATCAATACCGGCAGGTATAGGGCTTTTCATAGCGATGATTGGTTTCAAGAATGCAGGTATAGTAGAGAGCAACCAGTATACCTTCGTTCAGTTCTTTGATATACATGGAAGAATCAATCAGATAGGAACTGAGGACGCTTTCGGACATATAATAACAAAGTTAGATGTATGGCACCAGATAGTACCTGTACTTGTTGCATTTATCGGTATATTTATAATTGCTGTGCTTGCCAAGATGGGCGTTAAAGCTAATGTTATAATCGGTATTTTTGCTTCAACGATTCTTTATTATATAATGATGTGGGAGCTTCCTTCATTTGATGTGGGACAGATAAAGCAGTCATTCAAGGACTTCTCAGATATAGGATTATTCGGAGTGTTCAATGGTGATGCTTGGAATGCTGCATTTACAGGAGAATTTATCGGTGGCGTATTTGCTGCTATAGTTCTCATAATTGCATTCTGTCTGGTAGATATGTTTGATACGGTCGGTACAATCTATGGTACAGCAGCATCTGCAAATATGCTTGATGAAAACGGCGACCCGATTAACCTAAATCAGTCAATGATGTGTGACTCTATCGGTACGGTAGCAGGTTCATTACTTGGTACTTCAACATGTACAACCTTCGTTGAGTCAGCCTCAGGTGTAGGTGCAGGCGGCAGAACAGGTCTGGCAAGTGTGGTTACTGCACTTTGCTTCGTAGTCTGCTTATTCCTTAGTCCTCTGGCAAGTATAATTCCAAGCTGTGCTACAGCTCCTGCTCTGGTATTTGTAGGCGTTCTTATGGCTAAGAACTTCGCAAATGTTGATATGGACGATATGCGTTCAGCAGTACCTGCATTCCTCGCACTTATCATGATGCCGCTTACCTATTCAATCTCCAACGGTATCGGTATCGGTGCAATCGCTTATGTAATTATAACCTTATTCAGTGGCAAGTTTACTAAGAAGGATTGGGTTGTAACTATTATTGCAGCACTCTTTGTATGCAAGTTCATATTCGTAACTATGTAGAAAAAACTTAATAGTATTTTTTATACAAATTGTTTTGTGAAATTTGATGAAAAAACTGGTAATAACACAGATATCTATTGTAATATTGTAGTATCTGTGTTATTGTTATCATATCTGTTATTATGTAAATCACTTATGTGGTTTAGCAAAATAATTTAATGAGGGGGCAGATAATTATGAGAAAGTCAAAAAGGATTTTAAACAAGCTCTTATCTGTTGGTATGACGGCGCTTATGGCTGTCGGAATGCTAAGTGTGGGAGGAGCTGACAGAGGCACGGATGCGGTGAAGGCAGCAGCTTTGGATTCGGCAAGTCAGGTTAATTTCAGAACTGTGCTCGGACGAGCCACAGATTTTGGATTAACAGCTGCAACTCTTAACCAAAAACACCATATGGAAACAACCTATGCTACAAAAATGTTTAATAATAGTGCCGATAATAATGATATTGATATGGCTGGTGGATTGCCTGTGCATTTTATAATCGGAGCCACAACAGGTAATGGTGTTAGATTTGGTAAAGTAGCTGTAGACGGAATGATTTTAAATGTTGAAACTACGCAGGAGATAGCCGATAATATTGTAATAATGGGTGCATCAGATGAGAACAAACCTACTGTTGTTACAAATGTTGCAGAAAAGAGTGCTATAGACGCAAATATCGATTCTATAATTGAGCATGTTCAAGATGAATCAGCTTATCTTGCCGGACGCTCAACGACAGATGGATATAGCATAACAGGAAACGGGAATATCACTTTAGACCTTAGTAATGAGAAATTTAAAGAATCTGTCGTATACATAAATGTTGAAACAGGAGACCAGATTGCTAATGCAATCAAAGCGTCAAATGGTCTTAGGATTAAGAAATATTCAAGTACAGTTGTTGTATTCAATCTGCCTGCGACTAATAATGGGGATAAGTTAAGTATTAATCAGTATACAGTTGAGGTTATTGATAAGAATAATGAGGTATTGGTAACAGATCATAGAGTTAATGCGAATGGTAATGTTACACCTGAAATGATAGAGAAGGATGCAGAGATTTGCCAAAAAATAATATTTAACATGCCTAATTCCACAAAGGTAGATTTGGATACTACATTGGGATGTTTTATAGTTCCAAGGAATGATGCGTTTGTAACCGGTGGTTCAAGCGGTGGATGGGTTGCTACTGGTGGAACATTTGCAACCACAGGAGAGTGGCATTTTATCTATCAGGGGCGTAATACTACTGTAAGTACAGACGATTCTGGAACCAGCCGCTCTATGAATTTTGCGGCAAGAAAAGCATTCACACATTCTTATGATGTTAGAGATAGTGTTAATAGTGTTGAAGAAGATAAAAATATTAAAGCCGTTGCTGGTGAATATCAGTTCCAGTTTTATGAGGCAGATGCTAATTTTGATATTAATAGTGCAAATTTGATTGAAACTGTATCAAATGATGCAGTAAGTAATATTACATTTAGCACACTTACTTTCTCTGAGGAAGGCGATTATTACTATATAATCAAAGAAGCTGAACCGGGAAAGGTAAAGAATGGCATTACCAATTCAGATGGAGAATTGGATATATTGTTGCATGTTGATAAGGTTACTAACGGTGATACATCTTCATTTGTTTTTACGATTACTACATGGAAATATATTACGGCTGAGGATAAGGCAAATAATAAACCGGCTAACTATAGAGCCCCTGGTGTTATGTCCGGTGTAGAGTGGACATTAGGAGGAATATATAACCTTGCAGATTTAGGAAATCTTGAAATTACAGTTGTAGATAAGGATACAGGTGACCTCGTACCGAATGCAAAGGTTGATGTTACTGCTCCGGATGGTACAAAGACAACATATACGACGGATAGCAATGGAAAAATTGAGGTTAATAATACTCCATCAGGAGATTATAAGATTGTAGTTACCGAGGTTCCTGAGGGCTACAGAGTTACTACAGGAGAGGAAGCTACTAAGACTGTTGAGAATAATAAGACAGCAGAGCATGTAGCTGAGATTACTCCGACAGGAGGACTTAAGGTAACTGTTCTTGAAGAAGATACAGGTGAACCTGTTAAGGATGCAGTAGTTAAAATAACAGACAAGAATGGTAACTCTAAGGAATATACAACAGATGCAAAAGGTGAGATAATAATTAACCCAACCGATACAGGTGATTATCAGATAGTTGTTACTAAGGTTCCTGAGGGTAAGAAGGTTACAGTTGGTGAGACAACTACAGTAACAGTTAAAAAGCTTGAGATAGCTGAGCATGTTGCAAAGATTAATACTGCAAACACAGGTACTCTCGAGATTACAGTGCGTGATGAGGTAACAAATGATCCGGTACCAAATGCTGATGTAAAGGTTACAGACCCAAGTGGTAATGACAGTAATCATACCACAGACCAGAATGGAACAATAACCATTGAGAATACTCCTACAGGAGATTATACAGTTGAGGTTACAAAGGTTCCTGAGGGATACACCGTTACAACAGGTCAGAAGACTACAGTTACGGTAAAGGAAAATGAGAAAACAACGCAGACAATAGTTGTTACATCAGAAGATACTCCAACTACAACAACTACGACGACTACAACGACTGAGGCTACTCCATCTACAACGCCTAATACAACTACAGTAGTTACATCTACAAATGATTCGTCTCCTAAGACAGGAGATACTCATAATACGATGTTTGCATTCGTGATTATGTTGATGTCATTGGCAGGATTAGCAATGGTTGGATATATGAAGAAGAAAGAAAACTAATTATAACATTAATCTAAAAAGCTCATAGTATCACAGACGAGTGGTACTATGAGCTTTAATAATTTCGATATAAATATTTATAATAATTAAAAAACAACCATCAAAACGATATGTGAGTATATTTGTTTGATGGTTGTTTTAATTTGTATAAATGATTTTTAATTATAAAATTTACTTATGTCAGGTGCGAGTAAATAGAACTTTCCGTTGTCTTTACTTTCGCCAATGCCTACACTTATTGAACCTTGTGTAGTACAGAATACAAACCATGTAGTAGGTTTAATTGTTCCATTTGCTGCTTTTCTGTATTTAATCTTCGGTGTTTTATCACCTAAGTTATTCGCTATCTCATCGGAGGTATTCTCTAATGAATCACTTTCTGTTTCTGCATTATCGGCAGGGATTAATTCTATCTCATGATTACCGTAGCCGGTATATTCGACATCAGGTTTAATCTCAATATACCCTACATAACTTATTGTTTTACCATCTGCGTCTGTCGTTGAGCTCTCATCTCCGGTTGTAAGAAGTTCAAAGGACTTTTCATAGGATAAGGCTGTCTCAACTGCTGTTTTTATTGTCTTTGCTGCAGTTACATCATTTGATTTTCGCGATTTATCAATATATCGAATGAGTGCAGGCGCTATTGCTCCGGCAAGTATAGCCATTATAGCGATTACTATAATCAATTCTACAAGCGAGAATCCCGTATTATTTTTCATTTTTTCTCTCATCTCTCTCTTATTTCCCCTTTCAATATCGCCTGATTTGATAGGATAGATATAAACCACAGGCGGTTTAATTAATATAATAATGTCATAACTTATTCATATTTTATTCACATTCTAACATAAGGATTACTGTGTTGCAAGTGGATTATCAAGATTAATAAATTTTTTTGATTAAATATTATCTATTTAAAATCGAAAAATTGACAAGTGTTTTATTTAAGACTAAACTTAGAATATGCATATTAATTATTTGTATTTAGATGTATGAGATGTCTATGATTTTAATATGGAAGGTAAAGCTTAATTATGGTTAATAAATATAAAATACTTATTGTGGATGATGATACGGATCTGTCAATGCTTATATGTGATATGCTGTCTGATAATGGTTATGATTATATGACTGCAAAATCACTTGATGATGCGTACGAAATTCTTGAGCATGAAAATGTACATCTTATTCTGCTTGATATCAATCTCCCTGATGGCACGGGATTTGAACTGTGTCAGGAGCTAAGGAGAGTATCGGAGATTCCGGTTATATTTGCGAGTGCAAGAACCTCAGAGAATGACAAGGTTAAAGGGCTTGATATGGGTGGTGATGATTACATAGCTAAGCCATATTCGATAAAAGAGCTTATGTCGAGGATTAATTCGCTGATAAGGCGCACCTATGGCTTCAAGGGTAAGAACAGCAATTACACATTGCAGGCAGGTAAGGATAATGTGATTGAGATAGATACCGGAAGCCACACGGTGAAGCGGGTGACAGGAGAGAAAAGTAGTACCATATCACTGTCACTTAAGGAATACGACCTGCTCTTGTATCTCTGTGAGCATAATTCACAGGCTGTGTCTAAGGAGGAACTTGTCAATGCCGTATGGGGAGCCTTCAGTGATGTAGAGCCTTCGACCCTTACCGTACATATAAGGTGGCTCAGGGAGAAGCTGGAGAACAACCCGTCCAAGCCTGTATTTATCAAGACGGTATGGGGAGTGGGATATATATTGGAAGAAACCACCGAATAATTATAAATCGAGAAAAATTAATTAATAATTATTGTATAATAGATAATAATTTTAAAATAGTTATTTGATGAAAAAATAGGGATAATTTATGAAAAGTATAAAAATATCTGAGAAAATTTTTATAATGGCTTTGTGCTGCGCGCTTATCTGCACAGTGATTTTTGCGTGTCTTTATATCAGGACGGATAATAATGAGAGAGCACAGGATATAAATTCGGAAACGATAGTTTCCTTGAATGAGGTGTCGGCGTTACTGGATGCTTATGAAGGAGTATCGATGGGTGATAAGGATAAAAGCATATCGGATAATAATTTATTCATAAAAGATAAAATCAACTCAATCATAATAAGTCTACAGAATAATAAGAAAGAAGTCTCCGGCTATGGCAGAAAATATATAATCACCGCATATCTGATATCTGTAGCAGTAATTATCACTTTATTCCTTGTAATCTGGTTTACTATTCTAAGACCATTTGAAAAGTTAGAGCGATTTGCAGGAGAGATTGCAAGAGGTAATTTAGATGGAGAATTAAAATACGAGCGTGTGAATATGTTTGGTGAATTCACATGGGCATTCGACCATATGAGGAGCGAGCTTAAGAAGGCGAAGGAGCGTGAGCAGGAGGCGGTCGAGAATAACAAGACTATAATCGCAACACTCTCACACGATATTAAAACTCCCGTAACTTCAATCAGAGCCTATGCAGAGGGACTGGCTGACAATATGGATAGCAGTCCTGAGAGGAGAAACCGCTACATAGATGTAATAATGAGAAAATGCGACGAGGTCACGAAGGTAACTGATGATATGTTTATACACTCGTTACATGATTTGGACAGGCTTGTCATAAATAAGGATGAGGTTAAGCTAGATAAGGTTATCAATGAAACTATAGAAGCTATGCAGGGCGGAAAAGATGATATAGTAATAAGGGGTGAGATAGACAGGTTTACATTGGCAGAGGCAGATTCTCTGCGAATTGCACAAGTGATAGAAAATATTATCACGAATGCGAGAAAGTATGCACCTAATACTAAGATAGAGGTATGGAGTGAGATATGCAAGTCAGACGATAATTCAGACTTAAATTCAGATAATGACGAAGCAGCTTCTGTTATCAATTTGGATATTGATGCCACTTTGTATCGTCTTCACATTAAGGACAACGGCACAGGCATACCGCCTGAGGATACGCCTTTCGTATTCGACAAGTTTTATCGTGGTAAGAATAAGGGTGACAATAAGGGGGCAGGACTTGGACTGTTCATAGTGAAGTATATTATGGAAGAAATGAATGGAGAAGCTGCACTTAATAACAGCAGAAGAGGACTTGAGGTTATACTAACATTTTCAAATCATAAATATTAAAGTTTAATTCAAAACCTTATTTTTAGTCTGTCTTTTAGTAGTATTTTAAATATTCTTTTTTAAAAAATTTACTTCTTAAGGATTTCTTAATATCTTTTATTTTAATATCGTATTGTAAACAATGAAAAGGTATTATAAAGAAGGAGAAATGCCATGAAGAATACAATATTAGAAGCAAGGAATCTAAGCAAGAGCTTTGCCAACGAGGGCTCACAGGTACATATTCTTAATAATGTCTCTTTTAAGATATATGAGGGAGACTTTACAGTTGTTATGGGCGCATCTGGCTCAGGTAAATCAACACTTTTATATAATATAAGCGGTATGGATAAGCCAAGTGACGGAGAGGTTATATTTGACGGAGAGGATATAACCAAGCTGTCTGAGAAAAAGCTTGCAAGACTTCGTGCCTTTTCCTTTGGCTTTGTATTCCAGCAGATACATCTTGTGAATAATCTTACACTTATGGAGAATACCCTTGTTCCCGGATATATGGATAAGGCTAAGACCAAGCAGCAGGTAAAGGAAAGGGCAGATAAGCTTTTTGATATGATGAGTCTTACGGAAGCGAAGGACAGACTTCCTTCTCAGGTATCGGGTGGAGAGGCACAGAGAGCGGCTATAGCAAGAGCGGTTATAAATGAGCCTAAGCTTCTATTTGCAGATGAGCCGACAGGAGCACTTAACAGGAAGAATACGGAGAATGTGCTTGACCTTCTTACCGAGCTTAACAAGGACGGACAGAGCATACTTATGGTTACGCATGATATCAAGGCTGCACTTCGTGCCAACAGACTTATATACCTTGAGGACGGCAGGATTGGCGGAGAGCTTGAATTAAAACCATATTACGAGCTATGTATATACGATAAAGAAAAAGCAAATAATAAAAAATCCGATGATGACAGCAAGGATAAATTCGGATATAAGGAAGAACTAAAGGACAGAGAATCACAGGTAAACTCATGGCTTTCATCCATGAACTGGTAGAAGGGTGGGAGCGATATGAGAGATATGAATTTGATTATAAAGGGCAATATCAGGAAGAACAAGGGCGCATACATAACCGTGTTTATACTTATGTTCATAGTTTCAATATGCTTCGTAGCGGTGATTAGTGTGGTAAGTAATACCAACAGACACAATAGGCAGGCTATGGATAAAACCGGACTTGGAGATATGCTTGTATGGTGCTCGGGGCATAATATCTCAGGTGATTTGGATGATGCCAAGGTTGAATTTGAGAACAGACTTAAAAGTTCGCCTGCCATATCAGAGGTCAAGGTTATAGAACAGATTACAACAATAATTTCTGATATAAACGGTAAAAGCTATGGTAAGTCTTTATTTATGATGGATTACAGGTCTGAGGAGGTTTCATTTGATATATATGACGGTGATGATAATTTGGTCGAAAACCCCGTATTGAATAAGGGGGAAATTATTGTACCGATTAGCTTCAAGCTTTTATTTGATGCTGACATAGGAGACAGCATTACTGTGGGCTATGAGGATAATACTATGGATTTTACCATAGCTTATTTCTTTGAAGATCCTTATATGGGCACAGCGATGATGGGCATAAAAACACTTCTTATATCAGAGGAGGATATCGCATATATTAAGGAAGTTTATAACGAGGCTTATGATGCATTTGCCGAAAGTGTGCTGTTTTCGCTCAAAAAAAGTGATGCAGATATGGGCGATATGGAATTTGAAAAGCAGGTAAATAATGACACGAATGTATCTGCTTATTCGTGGATAAGTATTACCAAGAATCAAAGCTATAAATATATGCTTATGATGGTCAATATTTTCTCGGGAATACTGACAGGATTTATCATCCTGCTTGTTATAATAGCGATAATAGTTCTTGGACATAATATAAGCAACAGTATTGAAAAGGATTATGTCAATTATGGTATATACAAGGCGGTCGGAATTACAAATAACAAATTAAAAATGTCCATAATGTGCGGTTACATATTTACCTGTCTTATGGGTTTTATATGCGGAATACCTGTTGCTGTACCGATTATAAGAATTATTAACAGGATTATAAGACCTTTAAACGGAACCTATGTAGAGGATAATGCGAATATAGCCGGAAGTGTTATTGTAATGCTTTTAATACTTATCGTAGTAAGCTTATATATACTTGTTAAGGTAACAGGGATAAGTAGAGTTACGCCGGTTATGGCTTTAAATGAGGGAAGAGCGGATGTGCATTTTTCAAGTGTATTTAAGCTTCCCGTATCGAAGAAACTACTTAATACTTCTCTTGCATACAGACAGCTTATATCAAGAAAGAAGCAGTATGCCAGTGCGATAATTATAACTGCACTTTTGGTAGTATTTATGATACTTATTAATCAGACGCTTACATGGCTTGGAGATGGCGACGGAAAATCCCTTGACCTCTTGTTCACACCGTTTGAATCGGATATCTATGTAGCGGTTGATGAGGATGAAATGCCTGATAAGGTTAAGGAGATTGACGAGCTTATAGCAGGCGAAAGTGATTATGATAAGTACCATCTGTGGAGCAAGTATATTCTGTTAAATGATATGACTATATATTGTTACTTCGTAGATAAGCCGGAGGAGGTCATAAATATATACAAGGGAAGAACCTGTCTGTATGACAACGAGGTTCTTATCACAGAATATCTCTCGGAGGAGCTTGGAATCGACATAGGCGATACGGTGACGGTAGGAGATTATGATGATAAGGAAGAATATATAGTATCGGGCTTTATCACAAGTGGAAATGATACCGGTAAATGCTTCGTGATGAGCTGTGCAGGCTATGACAGGCTGAGAAAATCATCTGACTGGACTTGGAAAATCGCATATTATAAGATTGAAGATGACAGTAAAATTGATGGAATAATTGATTTAATAAATGAGAGATATGGCGAATATAATATAAGTGCTGCAAAGGCTGAGCTTGGTATCGCAGATGATACTATAGTAGTTGCCATAGAGGGCATATCGGTTGTAATCTATGTGCTGTCAGCGATATTTATAATAATTACCGTACTTCTTGTATCAAGTAAGATGTTCGAGCGTGAGAAGAAGGACTACGGAATACTAAAATCCTGCGGCTTCGAAGTAGGGGATTTAAGAAGCCAGTTCGCTCTAAGATTTATGCTTGCATCTATAGTCGGTTCTCTGCTTGGTATGGTGCTTGCGCTTATATTCGGTGAGAGAATTATGAGCCTGATATTCAGTATGTTTGGTGTTATGCACCTTGACTTTAGCTTTGGTATATCTGCGCTTATAATTCCGATTTGTGTAATGGCTCTTATGTTCTATGCATTTGCGTACCTCGTATCAAGGAGGATAAAGAAGGTTTCTACAAGAGTGCTGGTGGTGGAATAATTAATCGCATTTAGTGGCATACTTTCCTTATATAAAGATAATTAAATTATCGTATATAAGGAGGAACGAGAATATGCGTAGTTCACAGGAGACCTACCATGAGGTAGCCCAAAGATGCAGCGAGTATGACTGCAAGCATTGTCGTGACAGATTTACAGACCTTGCAGGAGATTCAGTTAGCTGCCTTACCTGCACACATTTCGCAGATGACGAGCATTGCAGACTTGATTTATATGACCCGATAGTAAGAAATTTGTAAATTAACATAAAATACCCGATAGGGTATAAAAATGATTTACACAAACAAAATTACACCCTATAAGGTATAAAAACCTGTAGGGTGTATTATTATTAGCTGTCTTTCTCGGTGTTCTCCTCCAACTCCTTATTCCTGTTGAACACCTTCCTTACTGTAAATGATGTTCCGTAGGCTATAGCACCGAAGATAAGCAGAAGCCACAGATACCATATATAGATAAATAACATAGGATATATGATACAGAAGGCTGTCGGTGCGAACCATGCTATAAATATCTTTATCCAGCTTCCTAAGTAGCCTATGGAGAGAAGAAAAGCGTTCTTAAAGGTATTTATTAATGTATTTTCATAGCAGGCTATAAGCGGAAACACAAAAGGCACAACAAGGCAGAATAATACCGCCTCGACGATAAGTATATAGGTATAGAAGGTTGAGATACCTCCGTCAACATTGTTAATCATAATATACTCGCCAAGCATGACTACCAGATATACAAGTATTACAAGAAATGCCTGTGTAGCCTGCTTAAAGTTCTTCTTGAATTCCGTTATATATCCTGCAAGCACCGTCTCCTCCCTGCCGTCCTGAAGTCTTATACACATAGAATAAAGTGCGGCAAGAGACGCGCCTATGGTTATCACAGGCAGACAGGATATGACGAAGCATACATTAAGACCGAATATATTGCCGAAGGCATCCATTGCCCTTCGTAAGATAGGTCTGGTGTCTGCGTTTTTGTTATCGTTTTCTGACATTCTGTAATTTGATATCTGATTATTTGGATTTTTGCTTTCTTTACCTATGCTTGTATTGTTTGTTTTTTTACTATTTGACATTTATAAACTCCTTATAAATATTTTCAGTATATTTGATACACCTTATTTATATAACGAAGGTTAGATGATATCCTCATTATATAAATAAGGTGCACCAATCATGGCACACCTTATTTTAAAATATACATAGTAATATATGATTACTCCTTTACTCCGCCTAAAGCGACACCTGCGATAATGTATTTAGATAAAATGAAATACATTACTATAATTGGAAGAACAGTTACAAGAAGACCACAGTAAATCTGTCCCCAATCCTGATTCTTATCATCTGCTTTAAGAGCAGATACATACATAGGCATTGTCATCTTTTCTCTCTCTGTTGCCAATATAAGAGATGGCGTATAGAGATTGTTCCATGAAGCAACGAAAGCAAATATTGCCTGAGTTGCCATAGCCGGCTTGAGCAATGGAAGTACTATCGTATTAAATGTTTTAAACTCACTTGAACCATCTATTCTAGCGGCTTCCACGATTTCAAGTGAAAGACCTGTCTCCATATACTGTTTCATAAAGTAAACGGTAGTTGGAGCTGCCATAGCAGGGATGATAAGCGGCCAATAAGTTCCGTAAAGATGTGTAAGGTTACAGAGCTTTATAAAACCTACTATAGATACCTGAGTAGGTATCATCATTATCGCATATATAAATCCCCACATAAGATTTCTTCCCTTGAACTTATAAGCTGTTACCGCATAAGCCGTAAGAGAACCAAAATATATCTGAAGAATTGTAGCAGGCACAGTGATGATAAGTGAATGAAGCATAGCCTGTAATACATTGACACCGCTTGTTTTAGCACCTGCATCTATAAGATTCTTAAAGTTAGTTGCAAATTGTGAACCCGGCAGAAGCTTGATGCCTGTAACAATCTTATATGACGGCAGTGTTGAGTTTATTATCAATATATAAAACGGGAAGATAGATAAGAAACAAAGTAATATACATATTATATATCTTATCAATTTCACCGTTGAATATCCTTTAACTTCCTGATCCAATTATCTTCACCTACCTTCCGTCATTAGACTTATCCTGAGTAAGCTTATAGAAGAATAAGCTTACAATTAATGTTGCTACAAATAAGAGTACGGAATATGCTGCTGCACGTCCCATATCTGTCCTTGCGCCCGGACTTGCATAATTCTTGATAAGCATCATAACTGTAGTAGTTGAATTAACTGATGCATCTCCTACCTTGACGATAGGACCGCCTTCGTTGAAAAGCTGTGGTATATCGTACATCTGTAAACCACCGATAGCGGATGTTACAAGTGTGTACTGTAAGATAGGTTTAAGCAGAGGAAGTGTAATCTGGAAGAACTGCTGTCTGCTAGTAGCGCCATCCACCATAGCTGCTTCGTAGAGTGATGGATTGATACCTAATATACCTGCACAAAGGACTATCATGGTATTGCCATACCACATCCAAAATTGGATAAATGCAATGATTATAAGAGATGCCCAACCCTTGCTTAGGAATCCGTTACTTCCTACCCAGCCTAAGTTCTGAAAAAGCTTTGTCATAGGTCCGTTGTTAGAGAATAAGCTGTAGAATAAAACTGCGATTGTTGCAGCAGTTATGATATTTGGCATATACATAATAACCTTGTATATACCATTTCCTTTTAATTTGTATTTAATATCCGTAAACCATGCGGCAAGAAGCAGTGAGAGAAGTATCTGAGGTATGAAGTTAAGTATCCACATAACCGCAGTTACACCAAGCGCATGCCATACTTCGCCGCCGGCATCATGTCCGAATATATAGTGTGTAAAGTTACCCAACCCGAATACATCTGTAGTATTTCTACCCTGTTTATTGGAATAAATCAGCGAATTGTAGAATGTCAGTATGAGCGGATATAATTGGAAGATTAAAAACACAACAAAGAATGGTATGGAGAACATTACACCATATTTGCCGTGTTCAACCGATTTCTTTTTATTCACACTTTCACCTCCGATAAGTAATTTTTAAAAAGGGCTGCTGCTTCACTTGTTTTTCGTTAAAGCAGCAGCCCGCATAAAAATCCTATATAAGTCTATACTTTAGATTACTCTGAAAGACCGAGCACTGAAGAAGCCTGATCCTTTACATACTGAAGTGCCTCATCAACACTTGAATATGTTCCTGCGTTGTAACCTGTTGAAGCATCATCCATGAAGTTCTGAAGAGTACCATCTGCATAAGTCTCGTTTGCAAGGTTGATACCCTCTGATGCTGCTGACCAAACCTCAAATGGGTTCTGTCCGCCTAAGAACTTAGTAGCGTTGAAGTCAGCTGAAAGCTCGCCTGCTGCAAGTCTTGCATTAGCAGCCTTATTTGCTGAGCAGTTTGTATCACAGTCTGAATTAACAAGGTCTACAGCGAAATCAGTATCACAGCAAAGCTCATAAGCGATAAATGCTGCAAGCTCCGGATTAGGAGTATCCTTACCGATTGATACATAAGTACCACCCCAATGATATGCCTGAGGACCTACAACAGCACCCCAGTTACCATCTACAGCACCGTTACCCTGCATAGTGCCTACGAACCAAGGACATCCAAAGAAGCAGAATACCTTGCTCTCATCAGTCATATCTGCATACCAGTCAGAGTTCCACATACCTGCTACACCGTTAGTATAGCCTTCGTCATTAAGTGTCTTGGCAGTCTCAAAATAAGTTGTAACTGAGCTGTCAAGTGAAAGAGTCTCAGAACCGTCACTTGCGATAGTTACCCAAGGATTTGACTTAGTCTCCCAGATAGGATATTTAACATCAGCAGGTCCTGATGTAAGATAATATCCGGCATCCTTAAGCTCCTGAGCAGTCTCAAGAACTGTATCCCAATCAGCAAGCTTTGCCTGAATCTCATCCGGATCATCAGTTCCGAATACATCATTAGCAATGTCTCTACGATAAAATACTGAACCAGGGTTTGACTGATAAGTTACACACTTAAGCTCACCATTGTATGAACCGAAATCAAGTACGAAGTCATAGTTATCTGCGAACATATCATCTGTGAAGCCTAAGTCATAGAGGTTAGCAGTCTTGCTGTCGTCCTCTGACCAGTACTTAGCAACACCTATATCAGCAGGGATAAGTGATGGATACTTGTCACCATTCTCAAGTGCAGTATCAACACCCTGAATCCACTCGTCTGACTGTCCGCCAACACCTAAGTTCACGAACTCAACATAATCTACATACTCCGGATACTTCTGAAGAAGAAGCTCAACTGTCTTCTGGAAATTCTCATCCCATGTATAAGCGTAAATCTTCTTTGAATCGTCCCATCCGTCAGTGCTTGGTGCTTCGATTCCGCCTGCCTTAGCAGTGTCTCCATCCTCTACTGCCGGAGCTTCAGTATCCTCATCACCGCCATCGACTGCCGCCTCAGTAGTAGTCTCTGATGCGGTAGTGGTCTCGTCACCATCGTTGTTATCATCGCCACAAGCTGCAAGAGAAAGTCCCATAGCAAGTGCTAATGATAATGCCATTGCTTTTTTGAATTTTTTCACAAAAAAAAATAATTTTTTAAGAATGCGTTAAATATAACTGTTTTGCTTGTAGGGATTTGAAAATAAAGCACCATATTCCGCACCAATTTAGATTTATAGATTAATGAAAAATATATTACTGTCCGAATAAGAGTTTATGTGTATATTAAGTGCAATTTTAGTAAATTGATTTTACTATTATTTTTTTGCACCAATTTTGCACCATTTTATGATAAAATCGGAGGAATTTATATGAGTAAGGTTAATGTAAAAGGAATAACAAAGACAAAAGACGGGCGGTATTATGCCCGATTTACTTCAAGACAGAATGGTAAAAGAATTGGAAGGCGTTTTGATGAACTTTCAGAGGCTAAGCTATGGCTCGAGGAGAGCAGATATCAGGACAGGCATGGGAGTATAGTGACGCAGAAAAGTATGACGGTAGACTGCTGGTTCAAGCAATGGATAGCTATATTGGACGATACGCTTAAGCCTAAGACGGTGTTTAACTATACGAATTATTACAACAATAATATCAAATCCATAATCGGAAGTATGCAGATTACAGATGTAAAGCCCATGCATTGTACGGCTGTGCTGCAAAATATGAGCAGGTCTTATAGGAGCTCTTCGATAAAGCAGACAAGAGTTGCTATGAGCTGTATGTTCCAGTATGCTGTTTACAATGATATAATTATAAAAAATCCGGTAGGCAAATCAGTGATTGTGCCGAGTGATGCGACTGAGGATGAAAATCACGAGAGGCATTTGCTTATAT
The DNA here is from genome assembly GCA_017480195.1 of Lachnospiraceae bacterium. GTDB lineage: Bacteria > Bacillota > Clostridia > Lachnospirales > Lachnospiraceae > Coprococcus_C. The sequence goes on along the minus strand of JAFVBE010000035.1, from coordinate 33,376 downwards.
CACCGGATGAAATAAAAACATTTTTTGAATATGCAAAGGGAACCGCATATTATCTTCCCTGCCGTCTGGTTCTTGAGACAGGACTTCGGGCAGGCGAGCTTATAGGACTTACCTGGGACGAGGTGGATTTTGAGAACGATTGCATACATATAAGACATACCATGCAGTACGATAAAACCAAGGGATGGTACTTTATATCACCAAAATCAAAGCAGGGAATAAGAGATATTTATATGACTGTTAAATGTAGGGAGATCTTAGAGGAGGCAAAAAGAATATGCGCTTTACGCCCGTCGGCTGTAAACTCTGACTTTGAAAATTTGGTTTTCTTAAGCTCTCGGGGGCTTCCCATAAGGAATAATTCGTACGATACAGGAATTGCAACAATATGCAGGAAAGCCGGTATTGATGTATTTTCAATACATTCATTAAGACATACTTTCGCCTCGAAATGTGTGACAGCAGGTGTATCTCCAAAGGTTTTACAGTCTGTTATGGGACATTCCGATATCAGTACCACTATGAATATTTATGTTCATATTACTGAGGATATTAAGAAGAGTGAGATTAATAAGCTTGGCAGTATTGATTAAACTATTTCATTTTATTTTAAACCCTTGACATAAAAACAGGCACTTGTTATACTCAATTTTGTTGCAGTTTTTAAGTGATTTAGGAAGGAATTTTATATTATGATTAGTGCAAACAATGTTACTTTAAGACTTGGTAAAAAAGCCTTGTTCGAGGATGTTAATATTAAATTTACGGAAGGTAACTGTTACGGACTTATAGGCGCTAACGGTGCGGGTAAGTCTACATTTTTAAAGATACTTTCAGGAGAGCTTGAGCCAACCAATGGTGAGGTTATAATGAATGCGGGCGAGAGACTTTCCGTGCTCCAGCAGGATCACTATAAGTATGATGAATATAATGTAATGGATACAGTCATTATGGGTAATAAGAGACTGTATGAGATAATGAAGGAAAAGGATGCAATCTATGCAAAGGAAGACTTCTCAGATGAGGATGGCGTAAGAGCCTCTGAGCTTGAGGCGGAGTTCGCAGAGATGGACGGCTGGAATGCTGAGTCGGACGCAGCCACACTACTTAATGGACTGGGTGTTGATACGGATATACACTATAAGCAGATGAGCGAGCTTGACGGCAACCTTAAGGTTAAGGTGCTTTTGGCTCAGGCGCTTTTCGGCAATCCGGATGTACTTCTGCTTGACGAGCCGACCAACCACCTGGACCTTGATGCTATCGCATGGCTTGAGGAATTTTTGATTGACTTTAATAATACGGTAATCGTCGTGTCCCATGACAGATACTTCCTTAATAAAGTATGTACACATATCGCTGATATAGATTATGCTAAGATTCAGCTTTATGCAGGTAACTATGACTTCTGGTATGAGTCAAGCCAGCTTATGATTAAGCAGATGAAGGAAGCTAATAAGAAGAAGGAAGAGAAGATTAAGGAGTTACAGGAATTCATTCAGAGATTCTCGGCGAATGCTTCCAAGTCCAAGCAGGCGACCTCGAGAAAGCGTGCATTGGAGAAGATTGAGCTTGATGAGATTAAGCCTTCAAGCAGAAAATATCCTTATATAGATTTCCGACCGAAGAGAGAAATCGGTAATGAAGTGCTTATGGTGGAGAATATTTCCAAGACCGTAGACGGTGTAAAAGTGCTTGATAATATATCCTTCACGGTAGGACATGATGACAAGATTGCCTTCGTAGGACCGAATACCATAGCTACGACTACATTATTCAAGATACTTGCAGGCGAGGAAGAACCGGACGAGGGGTCATATAAATGGGGAGTTACCACATCTCAGGGGTATTTCCCTAAGGACAATACGAAGGAATTCGACAATGACCTTGTTATAGCAGACTGGCTTGCACAGTATTCCGATGATAAGGATGCAACCTATGTAAGAGGATTCCTCGGAAGAATGCTCTTCGCAGGCGAAGACGGTGTCAAGAAGGTCAAGGTATTATCGGGAGGAGAGAAGGTAAGATGCCTTCTGTCCAAGCTTATGATTATGGGCTCGAATGTTCTTATATTAGATGAGCCTACCAATCATCTTGATATGGAGTCGATAACAGCATTAAACAATGGTCTGATAAAGTTCCCGGGAGTTGTGCTTTTTGCCTGCCAGGATCACCAGTTCGTGCAGACGACTGCCAATCGTATTATGGAGCTTACGAATACAGGTCTTATCGACAAGCAGACCACATATGACGAATACCTTGCTAATGATGAACTTGCAAGAAAGCGTCAAGTTATGAATATGCCGACAGATGACAATTAAAAATAATTAAAGTGAATATAATGTGAAGTAAAAATAAGCTGATTGAGCGTGTGCTCAATCAGCTTATTTCTTTGGGTGCTTTAATTAATGTTGTAATCTAAGCTTAATATGAATTTCATAGCCTTTTCGGCATTTTTAACATTCTGTGATGATTTACCCGGAAAACAGATATATACCTTATTATAGGAAAGGTTTAGATTTTTTGCAAAATCTGTATCGCTTATATCTATATAGATATTTGTTGATTCGCCGTTTTCTTCTTTGACACTGTGAATAATGTCAGGATATTTCATAGTAATCTCCTCTATTATATCTGATGATAAAACATCCTCGACAGGCTGAGCAATATAAGATTCAACACAAAAATCAATGCCATTTTTATCCGATATTATTATATCGTAATAATTCTCGGAGCATAGCAGAGGGAAGCTATCATATGATGTAGAATCATTTTCGGCAGCGTTGCCATTAAGGTATTCCTTAAGGTTAAGGTGAATATTCGTGCTTGAATTAACCTGATAGCCCTTATCCATATTATAATATTTTAGATAATCCCGTATCGGTTCATCGCTTAAAACCTCAGAGAAATTGTGATTTACAATTGCGTATGACAAGGCATAAGGCCGTGTGTTTCTTATTATAGTAGCGATTGCAGCAGACGCATAAATTATGACAATTAACGAAAAAATTATCTTCCACTTATTATAATAGAAGAAATAGCTTATTTTTTCCTTAGAACTCATATCCTTAATAATGGCTTTTCTCTGAGCTTTTCTGGCTTCATGGCGCTCTCTGAAACTTAATTCTGACATCTCGAGGTTATTTTCAAATGTCATATGTTTAATCTTTTCTGTCTTACCTTCTTTTAAACTCTCGGTCTTATCGGCGATATCTGCATCAGGCTTTAGCTTTATGGGATTTTCGGCATTTATATCTTCATCAGGCTTAAAATGATTTTTTTTCATAGCTTCCTCCATATAATAAAATATTTTATCATACATAAAATATATTTAAAGAAAAATATGAAAAAAGAGTGAATTTTTGTCTGCTTTGGACTATAATATCATAAGATAATATATAAAAGAAGTGCACATAAATCGGGTCAAAAAGTATAATTGCACAAAGAAAATTAAAAAAAACACTTGCAAAATTGTTTAAAATGTCCTATAATAACCATAGTTTTGATGGATATGCCAGTCCATTACGACTATTTTTATGTAAGGAACCAACAGTTTTACTGTTTACATAGGTTCAAAAAAGAGCAGTTCAAGCACGGATGTCGTGTATGGAGATTTCAGATTGATTTTGACGGGCTTGCTCAGAGATTGATGTTTGAGAATGAAATATGTGACAGATGTGTAAGGACAAAACACACATTATAAAAAGGAGGGTTTTTTTGTGAAAAAATTCAAAAAAGCAATGGCATTATCATTAGCACTTGCTATGGGACTTTCTCTTGCAGCTTGTGGCGATGATAACAACGATGGTGATGAGACTACTACTGCAGCTGAGACTACAACTGAGGCATCAAATGACGGTGGTGAAGAGACTACTGAGGCACCTGAGGATGGTGGCAGTGATGTAGCAACAGGCGGTATCGCAGCTCCAAGTACTGACGGATGGGATGATTCAAACAAGATTTATGCTTATTCATGGGATGATGACTTCCAGAAGAAGCTTAATGTTGTACTTGATGCTTATCCAGAGTACAAGGATTATGTAGAGTACATCAACCTTGGTATTGCATCAGAGGAGTCACTTGAGCAGATTGACCTTGCATTTGACTCAGACAAGTATCCTTCACTCATCCCTGGTGATGTTGGATCAGCTAAGTATTGGACAGAGGATGACAGCAAGACTGCTAACCTCTTAGATCTTGGTTTCACTGAGGATATGTGGGCTGATAACTATGATTACGCTAAGGAGTATGCTTCATACAATGGAGAGCTCAAGGCTGTAACATGGCAGTCAACAGCAGGTTCTGTATTCTATAACAGAAACATTGCTAAGGAAGTATTTGGTACTGACGATCCAGACGAGATTCAGGCACTTATCGGAGATTGGGATTCATTCTTCGAGGCTGCTGACACTCTTAAGGAAGCAGGTTACAAGATTGTAAATGGTCCTGATGAAGTTTACTATGCAATTATCAATGCACATACTAATCAGTGGGTAAATGTTGCAGATGACGGTTCAGAGACAGTTAAGCTTGATGACTCTGTAAACAAGTTCCTTGAGACTGCTAAGAAGCTTTACGATGGTGATTACACTAACAACGGTACTATGTGGGACGGCGATTGGGCTGCTAACATGGGACCAGATGGTAATGTATTCTGCTACTTCGCATGTCCTTGGATGATTGGTGTATTCCAGGGTAACGGTGCTGTAGATGGCGATTGGGGTGCTGTTGTAGGTCCTCAGTCATACTACTGGGGCGGTACTTATGTATGTATCGGTAAGGATACTCCTAACCCAGAGCTTGCAGCATTTATCGCTTATGAGCTTGCATTCGATCCAGCAATCGGTGTAGATATCACTAATGTAACTGGTGATGCTGTTGTTAATAAGACTGCAAATGATAAGCTTGCAAATGGTGAGCTTTCAGATGATAACAACGGTCTTAAGTTCCTTGGCGGACAGAACCCATATGCAACTTGGGCTGCTGCAGCAGAGGGAATCGATCAGTCAGCTTCAACTTATGCTGATAAGAACTACGAGTCATACATCAAAGATGCTATGAATGGTTATAACAATGGAACATATTCTTCTGTAGATGATGCTATCGCTTATGTATATGACAAGTCAAATACTGAGCTTGGTATCCCAGCAGCAGAGTAATTGTTAGAAGTTATTTTATAACGATAATTATGCACGCATCGGTAGTAATTTTGCCGGTGCGTGTATTGTAAAAAAAATCATTCATGGGAGGAGGTTACGCTTTGAAAAAGAAAAAATCAGTGGAACATGGTAAATATGGTGTCTTATTTGCGGTTCCTTTCTTCGTAGTATTTTTAGTATTTCAGTTATATCCGCTGATATATACTTTTTATAATTCTCTCATATATTCTGCTAAGAATGGTAGAAATATAACGGAGTCTTTCGGCTTTGGTAACTTCAAGAACTATGTATTTGGTGACCTTGGTGGTGGAGAGATTTGGAAGGCTCTCGGAGTAACTGTTGTATTATGGATATTGAACTTTATCCCTCAGATATTACTTTCACTTTTACTTGCAGCATGGTTTACTGACATAAAGTATAAATTAAAGGGTAACGGTATATACAAGGTTATAATGTATATGCCAAATATTATAACTGCAGCAACAATCGCTGTATTGTTCTACAGTATGTTTGAGACAAACGGACCAATCACAAGTCTTGTTCGAAAATGGGGCTGGGTTGGTAAGGACGGCTTCCTTAAGACCGGTTGGGCATCACTCATAATTATCGCATTTATCCAGTTCTGGATGTGGTATGGTAATACTATGATTGTCCTTTGTGCCGGTATCATGGGTATTAATCCTTCACTTTACGAGGCAGCTATGGTTGATGGAGCGAGCAGCAGACAGCAGTTCTTCCAGATTACACTTCCATTGCTTAAGCCTATCTTACAGTACACACTTGTAACATCCGCTATCGGTGGTTTACAGATGTACGATATACCTGCATTGTTTAATGATGGTGGTCCTGTCGTTCTGTTTAATGGTCAGGCGGTTAATTCCACAACTACTGTTATGATGCTTATCAAGAATTATACTGCTGTAAGTCCTGCTCAGAACTTAGGTCGTGCCGCTTCTTATTCGATAGTTCTTTTCGTTGTAACTATGATAATAAGCTTGATATTCTACAAGCTTACTCAGGATAAGACTAATGATGGAAGGTAGGTGAAAGAGATTGGATCAGGAAGTTAAAGGATATTCAACAGTCAAATTGGTAAGATATATAATCTGTGTTTTACTTTGTGCAATATCTATTTTACCATTTTATATTTTGATAATTAACTCAACTTTACCAACAGCTAAGATTGTTACAGGTATTAAGCTTTTGCCGGGTTCACAGTTTGCAACTAACTTTAAGAACCTTATTGCAGCAGGAGCTAAGACAAGTGGTGTCAATGTATTGCAGGCTATGCTTCATTCGCTTATCATCACTGTACCTGCTACTATACTTCAGATTTATTTCGGTTCACTTACTGCTTACGCAGTAACAGCTTATAAGTTTAAGGGTAGAGACTTTATGTGGGGCTTCATCTATGCTATTATGATGATTCCTACTCAGGTTTCAGTCGTTGGTTTCATTAAGGTTTGTAGATTAACTCATCTTTATGGAACTTACTGGCCACTTATAATTCCTGCTATGGCTGCACCTACTACTGTTTACTTTATGAAGCAGTATATGGAGACAGGTCTTTCATTGGAAATTGTAGAAGCTGCCAGAATCGATGGTTCAAGTGAGTTTAAGACATTTAATACAATAGTACTTCCATTGCTTAAGCCGGCTATGGCTACTCAGGCAATATTCGGTTTCGTAGCAACATGGAACAATCTTTATGTTCCTTCTCTTGTCCTTGGTACAGAGAGACAGAAGATGACAATGCCTATGTATGTAGAAGCTCTTAAGGCTAACGATAAGGAAAGAGACTGGGGTCAGATTTACTGTGGACTCTTCGTTACAGTATTACCTCTTTTAGTAATGTACTTTATCTTATCTAAATACATTATCGCAGGTGTTGCTCTCGGAGGAGTAAAGGAGTAATAATATATTATATGTATATTTTAAAATAAGGTGTACCGATAATATGGTACACCTTATTTAATTAAATGATATATTTGAAATTTTGATATGGTCTGATTTTTAGTGGATTTTATATTTTTTAATTAAGGAGAATATTTATGTCAGAAAGGCATAATTCATATAATAAAATATCTGAAAGTGATAATAAGAATGCTGATACAAGACCTTTTTTAAGAAGGGCTATGGACGGCTTTGGAAATATATTTGCGCTTAATATATGCTTCGTCATATCGAGCCTTCCCATTATAACCATAGGTGCTTCGCTGGCTGCGCTTTATTCCATGTGCATAAGACTTCAGGATGGCAGGGAAGAGACTGTACTTGCCGGATATATAACGGAATTCAAGAAAAATTTCAAACAGGCTACAAAGGCTTATCTTGCGATTCTTGTATATCTTGCGGTTATGTTGGCGGAATACATTATGATTAATAATATTGAGGGTGGAATATCAACCTTTTATACCTATGTTTTGTTAGTTGAAGTGGTTTTCTTCTGCCTTGTGGTACCCTTTGTATTCCCTCTTATTGCCTGTTATGAGAATACATTGTTTAATACCTTTAAAAACTCTTTTATACTTGCGATAGGATACTTAGGAAGCTGGATAAAGATATTTATAGCCTGGTTTGCGCCTATAGCGTTCTGCGTAATCTATCCTACCTTATTCCTGTATCTGTGGTATATGTGGCTTTTGTTTATATTCGGAGCTATAGCTTATGGAACATCATTTACGGTTAGAAAGGTATTTAACAAGAATAAGGAGCTTGAGGAATATACCGAGAAAAAAGCTGAGGAGGAAGCCAGAGAGGCTAAGAAGCAGGCTGCCAAGGAGGCTAAAGAGGCTCGAAAGAAGTCGGAGGAAGCTGAAGAGTCGGAAGAAGCCGAAGTGCCGGAAGAAGTTGAAGAACTGGAAGAACCGAAAGCTGATGAAGATGATAAGCGGGAGACATCGAAGTCTGATAACAAGAAAAAATCCGGGGATTCAAAAAAGAACAAAAAGAGTAAATAAAAAAGTATATTTCGGGAAGACATAAAATGTCTTCCCGATTTTTTATGAAAAATTAAAAATAAAAAAGGGAAAATGATTTTTTTAAAGAATAATATAAATGATGATTGTCGAAATGTGATTATTGAAAGGGTACTTAATATGCTTTTAAGGGAAGAATTCGAGAAAAGAGAGCATGATATATATAGAGACTGCGCATCTTTTGCTGATGAGAGCAGAGGCAGGGCAATTTGTGAAGAAAAATGCGATATAAGAACTGATTTTCAGAGAGACAGGGACCGCATTATACATTCTAAATCATTCAGGAGGTTAAAGCATAAGACGCAGGTTTTTTTAGCTCCGGATGATGATCATTACAGAACCAGACTTACACATACGCTTGAGGTTGCTCAGATAGCGAGGACTATAGCGAGGGCGCTTAGGCTTAACGAGGATTTGACCGAGGCAATAGCTTTGGGACATGATTTGGGACATACGCCGTTTGGACATGCAGGAGAGAGGGCTCTTACAAGGTATGCTAAGGATTATATTCATAAGCCTTTTCTACATAATGAGCAAAGCTTAAGAGTGGTGGATAGATTAGAGAAGAACGGCAGGGGACTTAATCTTACCTGGGAGGTAAGAGATGGAATTGTCAATCACAAGACAAGCTGCAACCCTTCGACATTGGAGGGACATATAGTCAGGATTTCGGATAAGATAGCTTATGTAAACCATGATATAGATGATGGCATAAGGGCAGGACTTCTTACAGAGGAATCTCTGCCTGCTGAGTGTACAAATATGCTTGGACATTCAACCAGAGACAGAATCAATAATCTGATACATGCGACGGTTACATTTAGCATAGATAAGGAAGTTATAGCCATGCCTGAGGAGTACAGCCAAGCATTTGCGGAACTAAGAAGTTTTATGTTCAGGGATTTATATACTAATCCTATTGCGAAAGGCGAAGAGGTTAAAGCAGAAACTCTTATAGGGATGCTTTTTAATGAATATATGGAGCATATTGACAGGCTGCCTGAGGAGTATATATCTTACATAGAAAACGGTGAGGAAAAAGCAGTTGTCGTATGTGATTATATAGCAGGTATGACAGATAATTATGCTGTAGGAAAGGCCAAGGAATTATTTATTCCTAATTCATGGCAGAGATAGAGATTGAGAGGTGTCATTGTATGGCATATTATTCCGATGATGTTATAGAAGAAGTCAGGAGCAGAAATGACATTATCGATGTTATAGGAGGATATGTAAGTCTTAAGCATAAAGGTAATTCATATACCGCGTGTTGCCCGTTTCATCATGAGAAGACGCCGTCCTTCCATGTAAGCCGAGACAAGCAGATGTACCACTGCTTTGGCTGTGGAGTAGGTGGCAATGTATATACATTCATTATGGAATATGAGAATTATTCCTTTCCGGAGGCGGTTAAGCTTTTAGCTGACAGATGCGGTTATCAGCTTCCTGAACAGGATATGAGCGAGGAGAGGAAGGCAAAAGAGAATTACAAGGTTGTGCTTAAGGAGATTAATAAGGTAGCTGCGGGTTATTTTCATTATCTTCTGATGAAGACGGAACACGGAGCAAAGGCGAGAGAATATCTTGAGAACAGAGGCTTTACAGAGGAGACAATCCATAATTTTGGCATGGGATATTCTGATATTTATCCGAATGATTTGTATAGGTATTTGAAGAATAAAGGATATAAGGACGAACAACTGAGAGATACGGGGTTGATTTCATTTGCCGAGAGCAAGGGTGCAACTGATATGTTTTGGAACAGGGTTATGGTACCGATTACTGATATTAATGGCAAGGTAATAGCTTTTGGCGGTAGAGTGTTAGGCGATGGAACACCCAAATACCTGAATACGAGAGAGACTCAGATATTTGATAAAAGCCATAATCTTTTTGCAATGAATATCGCCAGACGCTCCAAAAAAAGAGGGATTATTATTTGCGAGGGCTATATGGATGTTATATCCATGCATCAGGCAGGGTTTGATAATGCTGTTGCCTCGCTTGGCACGGCGCTTACCATGGGACATGCCAATATTATCAAGAGGTATACGGATGAGGTTTACCTTGCTTATGACAGTGACGGTGCAGGAACCAATGCCACACTGAAAGCTATAGGGATTTTCAGGGAGGTTGGACTTACTACAAGGGTTATTGATATGAAGCCATATAAGGATCCTGATGAGTTTATCAAAAACCTTGGTAAAGAAGTGTATGAGGATCGTATACGAAATGCTGTGACCGGTATTGTATTTGAGGTTGATACTATATCAGGTAATTTTAATCTCAGGGATCCTGAGGAAAAGATAAAATTTACAAAGGAGGTTGCGAAACGACTTTCATCCATTGAAGAACCTGTTGCAAGACATAGTTATATAGATGCAGTCGCAGATAAATATAATCTCGACAGGGATGGTCTTAAGAACATGGTTACCAAATATGGAACAATTGAAACGCAGAATGCCGTGCTTGAGACGAATTTTGCAACTGACAGAGGTAATAATATAAGAAATGAGGAAAGAGGGAATAATGATTTAACCAAGACGCAGAGACTTCTGCTTACATGGATGATTAATGATATAAGGCTATTTAAAATTCTTGAGGATATTATTTCTGAGGAGGATTTTTATGAGGAGAATATTCATCCGGTTGCAACTGAGCTTTTTGCACAGTATAGGAATACTGGAGGTGTTAAGCCCGCAGCCATACTTGATAAATTCGATGATGTGGACAAGCAGAGAGTTGTGGCTGGTATAATGCAGACTGAGCTGCCCTTTGAGATGGATGACGAGGAAGAGGAAAGGGCGATAAATGATTTGGTTAGAAAAACCAAGATAAGCTACATAGACTGGAAGCTGCCACAGTGCACGAGCGATGTGGAGAAATTTCAGGAGCTTATAAAAATGAAGGCTAAGATTTCAAAGTTACATATTTCTTTGAAGAATGGTTAAAATATTTATCACTATGGGAGGATATAGATAAATGGCAGAGAAAAAGAAGAAAAGTAATAATGTTGAGAATGAGTTGTTACAGGATGAAGCGGGCACAAAGGACAGTGAGACTGTGAAAGAAAAATTTGAGGCTAAGATGGCTGAGCTTCTTGAGCTTGCTAAGAAAAAGAAGATGGTTATTGAGGATACTGAGATTATAGATCATTTTAAGGACTGCAAAGAGATAGAGCTTAATACGGAGCGAATGACTATGATTTTCGAATATCTTGAGGCTCACAATGTAGATGTATTAAATATTACTGCTGATGACGATGATGATGAACCTGACGATCTTCTTCTTGCGGCTGAGGAGGAGGATCTTGATGTAGATGTGGAGAACATAGATCTTAGTGCTCCTGATGGCGTAAGCATAGATGATCCTGTAAGAATGTACTTAAAAGAAATCGGTAAGGTTCCTCTCCTTAGTGCTGATGAAGAGATAGAGCTTGCAAAGAAGATGGAGGAAGGCGATGAGGAAGCTAAGAAAAAGCTTGCAGAAGCCAACTTAAGACTGGTTGTAAGTATTGCTAAAAGATATGTCGGAAGAGGTATGCTTTTCTTAGACCTTATACAAGAGGGAAACTTAGGACTTATCAAGGCTGTTGAGAAGTTTGATTACAGAAAGGGTTATAAGTTTTCTACCTATGCTACCTGGTGGATAAGACAGGCTATAACACGCGCTATTGCAGATCAGGCAAGAACTATCCGTATTCCTGTTCATATGGTGGAGACAATTAATAAGCTTATCAGAGTATCCAGACAGCTTCTTCAGGAGCTTGGCAGGGAGCCGCTTCCTGAGGAGATAGCAGAGGAGATGGATATTCCGGTTGAGAGAGTAAGAGAAATACTTAAGATATCTCAGGAACCGGTATCTCTTGAGACTCCTATAGGTGAGGAGGAGGACAGTCATTTAGGTGATTTCATACAGGATGAGAATGTCCCTGTTCCTGCCGAGGCCGCTGCCTTCACATTACTTAAGGAGCAGCTTGTAGATGTGCTTGGAACCCTGACTGAGAGAGAGCAGAAGGTATTAAGACTCAGATTTGGCCTTGATGACGGACGCGCCAGAACACTCGAGGAGGTCGGCAAGGAGTTCAATGTAACCAGAGAGCGTATAAGACAGATTGAGGCTAAGGCATTGAGAAAGCTAAGACACCCAAGCAGAAGCAGAAAGCTTAAGGATTATCTGGATGATAACAACTAGAGGTATACTATGTCATATATAAAGTTATCACCGAGGATGCAGACAATAGCAGATATGGCAGATAAGAAAAGCATAGCTGATATAGGTTGTGATCATGCTTTCATATCCATATATCTGATACAGAGCGGCAGAGCTGACAGGGTAATCGCTGCAGATGTAAGGCAAGGTCCCCTTGATATTGCTCGTAATAACATAGATATGTATGGTCTGTCTTCAAGGATTGACACACGAATATCGGATGGCTTTGATAAGATTGATGTCGGAGAGACAGAGCAGGCTATTATATCAGGTATGGGTGGAGAGCTTATTGTGGACATACTTAAGAAGGGCAGAGCACAGCTTGAGTACGGTATAGGACTTATATTGCAGCCACAATCGGAGCCTGAGAAGGTAAGAAGGTATTTGTTGGATACAGGCTATATAATTGTTGACGAGAGAATGCTTATTGATGAAGGCAAGTATTATGTGGTTATTAAGGCTGTACCACATAAGAGTTCTGTTGCTTTGGATATGCAGGCTGTGAAATTAAAGGATTATGGAAATAAAGGTTTACAGGATATATGTTACTCGCAATATATTAATTACTCAGATATTGAACTATTGTACGGTAAGCTGCTTATACAGAGAAAAGATTTCGTGTTAAAGGAATATTTACTTATGCAGCTACATAAGAATAAAGAATTGGTTGATAAATTATCTGATGTAAAGACGGATAATTCAATGAAAAAAATTGCTGAATTAAAAAAAGCTGTAAAAATGATTGAAGAGGTTTTACATTGCTTTTAGTTTGTTTTACATAGTGCCCAAAAATTATTAGAGTTTTATGTATTTACATAAGTGAGGAATATTAAAATGTTATGTAGGGATATTGTTGATATTTTGGATAGGCAGTCACCTCCTGAATATGCACTTGATTGGGATAATGTCGGACTTTTAGTAGGGCGTGGCAATAAAGAGGTCAAAAAACTTCTTCTTGTACTTGATGTTACGAAAGAGGTATGCAGCTATGCTATAGAACAAGGCTTTGATATGATAGTATCGCACCATCCTATGATTTTTAAAAGTGTAAAAAGGGTAAATGACGATTCAGTGCTTGGCAATAAGATTTTATCACTCGCAGAGGCAGGAATATGCTGCTATGCGATGCACACAAATTTTGATACTAAAGGTGGAATGGGGCGAGAAGCTGCAAGGCTGCTTTCACTCAAGAATACAGAGGTGCTTGACGAGACCTTAAATGGTGAGGGCATAGGCGAGGTTGGTATGCTTGATAAGGCTGTTTCACTTATAGATTATGCTGCTCATGTAAAGTCTGTATTTGGTTTGGATAATGTGATTATATATGGAGATAAGCTGACAAGATTAGAGAAAATTGCTGTATCACCGGGCTCCGGCAAAAGTGTCATAGGAGAAGCAATTAAGATGCATGCTGACTGTCTTATAACAGGTGATATAGGTCATCATGACGGTATAGATGCAGTTGAGGCTGGGCTTACGATAATTGATGCATCACATTATGGAATTGAGAAAATTTTTATGAATTATATGTATAATTATCTTAAAGATTATATGACGGATGTGTATATGGAAATTATGGACACAGGCGTGCCGTTTGAGATAGTATAATTTCAATGTGCAGATATAATGAGAAGGTTTTTTGATAGATTAGTTAAAATGTGGAGGATGGGTAATATATGGATAAGCTTTCTATTACATTTGAAGGTAAGACCTATAATGTTGAAAAAGGAATGAGTATAAAAGAATTCATAGATGAGTATGTGAAGGATGTTAATCACGAATATTTGCTTGCATTTGTGGATAATAAGCTTTGTGAGCTAAGTAAGAAGCTCAAAAGGAACGGAAAATTAGAACTGGTTTCAAGGAATTCTATAATGGGTTTTGATACATACAGGAGAAGCCTTACTTTGCTTATGGTTAAGGCTTTTGCAGATGTTCTTGAGACTAAGAGGGATTATGCTGTTCATGTTATGTATTCAATGGGGACGGGATATTATTGCAAGCTGCTAAATAAGAAGGAAGAGGTTAAGCTTGAGAAGCCGGGTGATGAGCTTATAGCTAAGGTTAAGCAGAGAATGCTTGATATTGTCTCTGAGGATATGCGGATATACAAGATGTCCATTAGCGTCGAGGATGCCATAACGAGATTTGAGAAGCAGGGCAGACTTGACAAAGCGAATTTATTCAGATACAGAAGAGCATCAAGGGTTAATATCTATAATCTTGATGGATATGAGGATTATTTTTATGGATATATGGTTTATTCGGCAGGCTATTTGACCTGTTTTGATTTGTTTACATATGATGAGGGTTTTATACTTATGGCGCCTGATAAGAAGGATTATACTGTAATACCTGAATTCAAACCTCAGAAAAAATTATTTGAGGTGCTTAAAACCTCTGATGATTGGGGAAGAATGTTAGATGTGGATAGTGTAGGTCAGCTTAATAATTCTATTACGACAGGCGATATAAAGGAGCTTATGCTTGCGCAGGAGGCATTGCAGGAGAAGCAGATTGCCGATATAGCGGAGATGATTAAGAACGATGGAAGGAAGATTGTTCTTATCGCCGGACCAAGCTCATCAGGTAAGACGACATTCTCACACAGATTAAGTGTGCAACTTCGTGCACATGGCTTAAGACCTTATCCGCTTGAGCTTGACAATTATTTCGTGGACAGGGATTTTACTCCGCGTGATGAGGATGGCAACTATGATTTTGAATGTATAGAGGCGATGGACCTTAATTTATTTAATACGGATGTAAAACGGCTGTTAAATGGAGAGGAGATTGAAATCCCAACATTTAATTTCACAATAGGCGTAAAGGAGTACAAGGGTAAGCGATTGAAACTTAATAAGGGAGATGTACTTGTAGCAGAGGGGATTCATGCACTAAATCCTCTTATGACCAAAGAGATTCCTGATGAAAGTAAATTCAGGATATACATAAGCGCTCTTACGCAGATTAATATTGACGAGCATAACAGGATTCCTACGACTGATGGCAGACTGATAAGAAGAATTGTTCGTGATGCGCGTACGAGAGGAAATGATGCTCAGAAGACCATATCTATGTGGCCGTCAGTAAGAAGAGGCGAGGAAAAGTACATTTTTCCTTTTCAGGAGGAAGCAGATGTTATGTTTAATTCGGCACTTATACATGAGTTAAGTGTGATTAAACAGTTTGCAGAGCCGCTTCTTTTTGCAGTGCCACGAGACAGCTTTGAGTATTATGAGGCGAAGAGACTGCTTAAGTTTTTGGATTATTTTGTCGGACTTGATACGACAGACATACCTAAGAACTCAATTTTGCGTGAGTTTGTGGGCGGAGGCTGTTTTGGACATAATTAATGCTGAAAAAAGGGAGATGCAAAGATGTGTGGAATATGTGGTTTTACCGGAAGCTTAAATGACGACTATAAGACGGTTCTTACGAATATGATGAATAAGATTATTCACAGAGGACCTGATTCTGCCGGACAGTATATCGACGATGGTATTTATCTTGGTTTTAGAAGATTAAGTATCATCGACCTTGACAATGGCTCACAGCCTATGTCTAACAAGGATAAGGATATTACAGTTGTATTTAACGGTGAGATATATAATTACAAGGAATTAAGACAGGAGCTTATCGAGAAAGGTTACACTTTCCAGAATAATTCCGACACGGAGACGATTATTAACGGATATGCGGAGTATGGTACCGACCTTGTAAACCATCTGAGAGGTATGTTTGCATTTGTTATCTGGGATAAGAAGAATAAGACTTTATACGGTGCGAGAGATCATTTCGGTATTAAGCCTTTTTACTACGGACTTATAAATGATAACCTTGTCTTTGGCTCTGAGATTAAAAGCATATTGGAATATCCTGAATACAAAAAAGAGGTTAATTTAGAGGCTTTACAGGCGTATCTGACCTTTCAGTATTCGGTGCTTCCTGAAACATTTTTCAAGGGTATATATAAGCTTATGCCGGGACATTATATGGTCTTTAAGGACGGAAAGCTTGAGATAACGAGATACTTTGAGCCAACCTTTGAACCGGAGAAGGGCTTGACCTTAGATGATTGGGTTAATAGGATTGATAAGGCTACGAAGGATTCTGTGGATTATCATATGATTAGTGACGTGGAGGTTGCTTCACTTTTATCAAGCGGAGTGGATTCAAGCTACCTCGTAGCAAGATATAGCGGTACCAAGACATTTACAGTAGGCTTTGAAAATGACGGCTATGCCGAGATAGATTATGCAAAGAGGCTGTCTAAGAAGCTTGAGCTTGAAAATTATGATAAGACAATTACCTCAGATGAATATTGGGATGTACTTCCTTCTGTGCAATATCATATGGACGAGCCCCTTGCAGATGCTTCATGTATAGCACTTTATTTTGTGGACAGAGAGGCGGCAAAGCAGGTAAAGGTTGTACTTTCCGGCGAGGGTGCAGACGAGTTTTTCGGCGGATATAATATATATCATGAGCCGTTTTCATTAAGACCTTTTAAGAAGATACCTAAGCCTGTTAAGAAGGTTATGAGGGGCATAGCCAAGATAGGTCCTAATGTCAAGGGCAAGAATTTCATCATAAGAGGCTGTACGCCACTTCGTGAAAGATTTGTCGGAAATGCTTTCAGATTTAATGAAAAAGAAGCTGCAAGTATTATGAAGCTTCCTAAGGGAATGAGTAAAAAATACATTCAGGACATAACAGGAAGCTTTTATGATAAGGCGGAAGGAGCCGGTTATGATGATGTCACTAAGATGCAGTATATAGATATGAATTTCTGGCTGATTGGAGATATTCTTCTTAAGGCGGATAAGATGAGTATGGCTCATTCGCTTGAATCAAGAGTACCGTTTCTTGATAAGGTACTTTTTGAGACTGCGAGGAGAATACCGACGGAATATAAGATACATGACAAGACTACTAAATATGCATTCAGAGAGTGCGCGAATAAATATCTTCCGAAGGAGGTTGCTTCAAAGAAGAAGCTTGGTTTCCCTGTACCTATAGCCAAGTGGTTAAGACAGGATGACTGCTATGGCAGGATTAAGGAGGCGTTTACAAGTGAAGCGGCTGATAAGTTTTTTAATACGGACAAGCTTGTTGCGATGCTTGATAAGCATAAGAACGGTAAGCAGGATATGAGTAAGAAAATCTGGACTATATATATGTTTTTGATATGGCATGATATCTATTTTAATAATAATTATGACAATGTAAAAATTAAAAGTGAATAGTGACAATAGATTGTAGTTGTGATAAAATAGAAATTAGATATAAGTTCGTGATAAAAATTAAATATTGTATTTTGTTTTATGGGGGAACAAGTATCTGTTATGTATTACCATGTTGATGAAGATTTGTATAGGCGAAAGGAGGAGGGCCTATGGAAGCAGGTAGTAAGATAAATCTTTTGCAGATGCAGAAGTATTTCGAAGGACAGATGGATAAAATTCGTATAATCAGTGACCTTGAATTAAGTGAGAATGATTATCGAAGTTTGGGGGCAAAGTTAAAATCCTTAGCTTTTTTCACCGGAAATGAGGGTGATATAGAAGAGTATATGTTGTCTATAGTTGTATATAGTACATATTCTCTTATATATGGTGAGAAAACCAATGATTTTGACACTATTTTATGGATGATTCTTAATAAGAGTCAGTACAAGGAGCGTATGCATATGGAGATGTACCGTGATGTATTTTTCTCCTATGGCTTGGATACGTTTAATGAATTCAGAAGTGATGATGAGGATTTGAAGCTGCAGTGTCAGAGGCTCACTGCAAGACATGCAGGCATTCCGAATGCGGAGAAGAACGAGTGCTTTGACCTTATCAGTGATAATATTGAGAGTGAAGATATTTACGAGAAGTTCTGGGAGATATATTATATGCTTCCTGACAGGAGTAAATTTATAATCGGACTTTTTGGCGATGAAATGCATAGAGCAATACTTGAGGATATGCGTGATATGATTCGCGATGTAATGGATGGTATTATGCGTCGTGATGAGATTATCAATAAATATCAGAGACTTTCCATAAGTCTTATAGACCATTGTATAATGTGGAATGATATTAACAGGCATAGAATCAGATTTGGATTGGGTGTAAGTTAGATAATAGTGTAAGCCAGACTATAAGCCGGGTTATGTCGAGAGTGATTATCTATCTAGGCCTTATGTTACCATAAGGCTCAAGCGGCCTACCTAAAGACACAGCGGGCAACTGTATAGTCTTATATTTGGCCTTGCTTCGGATGGAGTTTACAGAGCCTGTCCTGTTACCAGTACAGCGGTGAGCTCTTACCTCGCCTTTCCACCCTTACCGATATAATCGGCGGTTTATTTCTGTTGCACTTGTCTGGGAGTCGCCTCCACCGGATGTTATCCGGCATCCTGCCCTATGAAGCCCGGACTTTCCTCACCTGTAATTATACAGCCGCAATCACTCGTCTGACTTACACAAGGTTTAGATTAGCATATAATCCGGGTTCTTTCAAGATGTTATTTGAAAGAAGTATTTGTCAGGCAGAAGCATATAGATTATATAATTTAGCTGAATAAAAGGAGATTAATATGGACGCAATTGAATGTATTAAGACAAGAAGAAGTGTTAGAGCTTATAAGGAAGATGCGATAAGCAGGGATACTGTTAAAGAAATTATTGATTTAGCTCGTATGGCACCGACTTGGAAGAATTCGCAGACATTAAGATATGTTGTAGTGGATAACAAGGATGTAATTAAGAGAATTGCCGAGGAGGCAACGCTTGGATTCGAGCACAATAATGGTATAATCAGCAAGTGTGCAGCGCTTGTGGTACTTACCCAGATTAACGGCAGATGCGGTTATGAGAAGGACGGAAGCTTCACCACGAGCAAGGGCGCAGGCTGGGAGATGTTTGATGCCGGTGTTGCAGCTCAGACCTTCTGTCTTGCCGCACATGAGAAAGGAATAGGAAGCTGTATTTTGGGAATATTTGATGATAAGAAGGTGGCTGAGATTATTGGGCTTGAAGAGGGAAAGACTGTGGCGACACTTATACCTATAGGATATGCGGAAAGTGCTCCTAATCCTACACCTCGTAAGGAAGTCGACGATTTACTTAGTTTCATATAATTGTCTGATGATTTTGTAATTATTAAGAGGCTATCGCTTTTACGATAGCCTTAAAATTTGGAGATATATTATGGAGAATGGCAGAACGGAAGTTATAATTAATAAATTAATTGATATGATTGAAAACGGTCAGAGTGTACCTTTGTCTACAGGTAAAGTAATGGTGAATAAGGACGAAGCTATCCTCATGCTCAAAGAACTTGAAAGCATAGTAGAGGGCGAACTTAAGGTATACAGAGAGGTTAATGACAGAAAGGGCAAGATAATTAATGATGCCAAGAAGGAAGCTGAGGAAATAGTCTATGAGGCAGAAAAAAGCGCAAGCAGGATACGCGTTACGAAGCATGTGTCATCTGTGGGAAGTGGCTTTCGTGCCGGTGACTTAAGCAGTGATGAGAAGTCAGCCTTAAGAACTGCAAGTGATATATATGCAGCATCACTTATATATACAGACGAGATGCTTACAGAGGTTAATGATGTTATAGCACAGGCTTATGATATAATTAATAACCAGTATGGCAGAATGGTAGATGTATTGGAGGAGAAGGCGAAGCTGGTAGCTGACAATAAGGCAGAGCTTATGGCTAGTCTTAAGGAACTCAGCAAGGAAGAAAGGTATTTGCAGATATTGGATTTGAGTCAGCTTCTGTCATACGAGCTTTATATGGAGAGGGAGAAGGCTCGTGAGTTAGAGAAGAATGGCAGCTATCAGATGAAGCTAAAGCTTGAGTCAGATAAATTCGGAGATGAAGAGTCGGCTGTTGAGACTAAAGAGCAGAACCAAAGTGAAGAAAAAACCGATAAGCTCCAACCTGATAAAGACATATCGGATATAATTGATATTGATACTGAAAGTAAGAATTAAACGACAGAAAGGACAGGATAAATGAAAAAAGAAATGTATAATAAAAAAACAGTTTTCTCATGTGAGGTTTTTCCTCCAAAAAGAAATGATGATATCTATGATATTTTTAAAACATTAGATGAGATAAAGCTGTTAAATCCTGACTTTATAAGCGTTACTTATGGTGCAGGAGGCAGCAACAGCAAGAAAACTGCAACCATAGCAGCATATATTCAGAATATATGTGAGGTAGATGCGTTGGCGCATATAACGGCTGTCGGACTTACTGAGGATTCTCTTTTGTCACTGCTTGATGAATTAAAGCAGAAGAGGGTGCAGAATGTACTCGCATTAAGAGGGGATAAGCCTCGTTCCATGACAGAGGAAGAATTTGAAGCAAGATATTACAGACATGCTTCTGACTTAGTTAAGGTTATAAAGGGAAACAGCGATATGTCAATAGTGGCAGCCTGCTATCCTGAGGTTCATCCTGAGTCGGCTTCCATGGAGGAGGATATTAAGTATCTCAAGCTAAAGGCTGACCTTGGAGTTGACAGCTTTATAACTCAGATGTTTTTTGATAATGACCTGTTTTATAGGTTTATGGACGAGATAAGAAAGGCAGGTATAGATATACCTGTTCATGCCGGTATTATGCCGATTACAAAGACTAATCAGCTTGGTACGAGTGTATCATTATCAGGCTCATCCGTACCAAAGAAATTATCAAACCTGATTGCAAAATATGGAGAGGATGCAGAGGGGATGAAGCAGGCAGGAACAGAATATGCCATCGCACAGGTGGAGGATTTGATCGCTCACGGAGTGGACGGCATACATATATATTCTATGAATAAATCGGATGTTACTACAGATATTTACAATGCGGTTTTTTAGAGCCTGCCCTTGATAACGCTCTTACGCTTATTTTTCTTCTGTTCATAAAGTGCTTCATCAGCGTGGTGGAGCACTTCTTCTATGCTTAACATCTGCGAGCAGGTAAAGGTATGTACTCCCAAGCTTATATCAATATAATACGGCTTACCGCAGCTTTCGTTTAAAGCTTCGGAGTATTCTGATATGGTTTTGATTATCTCCTGCTGTCTGTCTGGTGCATCTAAGAATGCGAAGGCTACAAACTCGTCTCCGCCGATTCTTCCGATTATATCATCCTCGGAAAAGCTTGACTTCAAAATATTGGCAATACTCTTGATTGCGAAATCTCCGTTGTTATGACCGAATTTGTCATTAACCTGTTTTAGATTATCCATGTCTGCGAATACTATCATTGCTTCTTTGCCTTCGCTGTCGTCCTCATTGACTAATTCCTGTACGCTGTCTAAGAAGCCTCTTCGGTTATTAATTCCTGTAAGAGGGTCTGTGATTGATAACTCGTTAAGAAGCTTATTCTTTTTATTTAATTCATTTGCCGATATTGCAAGCTTACTCTGTATGGCACGCTGCTGCTTCATAAGTGAGATAAAATTAAGCGAGGTTGATAATTGTAATGCAGTAGAATAAATACAGTCAAAGTGACTTATATCTATCTCACCGACAAATAAACCGTATTGTATATTATTGGTGAAAAGCGGTGTTATAACTAAGGTTCTTCTTCGTTTATAAGAAGTATAATCATTGAAGAATATATCGGAGGATGGGAGTATTCTGTTGTCACCTGAGAGATAGGTTGTCTTGCCCTTTTCATTGCATGCCTGTAAGAACAGAGTGTTTGGCACCTTCCATGAACCATTTGGAAGAAGCATAACAGGCTCATCATATATATAGATATAAGAGCTTATGAAATGCGAATCATAAAGCTTCTCCATAATGAGTTTGAAGCAGGATTCTTCATCATCACTGTAGGTAAGTGTGTCTCTGGTTATGTACATAGATGTCCACACATCTGATTTGCTTTTTCTGATTGAGTTAAAAAGTGAATTAGATGTAAGCAGCAGAAGTGTCTCTAAAATATCATTAAATATCAGGGATATCTTAGATATAGCATCTGCGTTGTCCTTTAATATGAGTGTGATATAATCCTTGAGTCTGCATATGGAGTATATGGCTTTATCTGTATTAAAAAGGCTGGTTATCTCCTGTGAATCAAGAAGCTTTCTTGCTTCAAGGATTATCCTTTCATTGTCAAAGTCATAGCTTTTATCAAGTATTGGAGCTATCAACAACTCAAAGAACGGATTGATGGTCTCAAGGAGCTTATTATAATAAAATGTTTTTCTGTAATCCTTGTAGAGAAATTCATCTATATGCCTGATTGCCTCCTCAAGAGACAGAGAGAATATATCACTATTATCGGAAAGACAATCTGTCTTGTGCTCATCACAGCCGCAAGAGGAACGTACGATTAATTGTGAATTGAGAGTATTAATCTTTGTATCGCCTGTATTGATAAGATTGACTGCTTCGTATACAGCCTGATATCCCATAGTAATAATACTGTTGTGTACTGTAGTAAGAGGTGGGTCTAACACGATTGAAGCTGCGGAATCGTCATAGCCTGTCACAAGTATATCCTTACCTATCTGAAGTCCTCGTTTTTTGATTGCAGTATATCCGCCGATAGCCATCTGGTCATTGGCAAAAACTATTGCTTCAAGGTCAGGGTTTTTGTCTAACAATTCACATACGATATCCTCGGTATATTCTGAGAAATCTCCGTAGACGATTCTTCCTTCATCTGCCTCGATATTATTCTCCTTAAGTACATCCAAATATACTTTAAGTCGTTCCTGTGCATCTGCATTTTCTTTTCTACCGCTTACAAAGCCTATCTTGGTTTTTCCATGCTCCTTAATCAGATGCTCGACAGCCTGCTTCATACCGGTTTTGCTTTCGGTGTAAAGATAAGGATACCCCGGAACCTCAATCTCTATGGTGAGGATAGGTACATCGAAGTTCTGTAAGAATGTTATCATATCATTCTCAGAGAGAAAACTGCCTATAGAGCCTATAGATACAATGAGAGCATCTAAGGTATTGTGAGATGCATAATAAAAAATAGAATTGTACTGATAATCAAATCGGGCGTTCTTAGGGTCATTATATGACGCATTCATATACATGCCGGGAAAGATAATCAGATTCACATCTAATTCCTTGGCGGCATAATCCACACCTTTGCATATTTCGTAGGCATAATCGTTGTCCAAGTGACAGGTAAAAAAGCCTATATTTAATCTTTTGTTATTATTCATACTATTTAATCCCCATAATAAACATCTATAATTTTTGTATAATGCTATATCTATAATTTAGCATAATTGTAATTAAATATCAATAAAATAATAAGCGTTAAATGCTTTACAAAGTGTTCTACATCAACTATAATAAACAGGATAAATTGATGTTATTTTCAGGAGGAAGAAAATATTGATTACAAAAAAGCCGGTGTAGATATTGAGGCAGGATACAAGTCAGTTGAGCTGATGAAAAAGCACATTAAAAAGACAATGAGAGAAGAAGTGCTTGGGGAGATAGGCGGCTTCGCAGGCGCCTTCGACCTTAGCAAGATTAAGAATATGGATGAGCCTGTTCTTCTGTCAGGTACGGATGGCTGTGGAACTAAGGTTAAGTTGGCATTTCTTATGGACAAGCATGATACCATAGGTATAGATGCGGTTGCTATGTGTGTAAATGATATAGCCTGCTCAGGCGGTGAGCCGTTATTCTTCCTTGATTATATAGCCTGTGGCAAGAACTATCCTGAGAAGATAGCTGCTATAGTAAGCGGCGTGGCTGAGGGGTGTAGAGAGAGTGGCGCTGCACTCGTAGGCGGTGAGACAGCGGAGCATCCGGGACTTATGCCGGAGGATGAATACGACCTTGCAGGATTCGCAGTCGGAGTAGTTGATAAGAAGGAGCTCATTACAGGTGCTGATATCAAGGCGGGAGACAAGCTGATTGGTATAGCTTCAAGCGGAGTTCACAGCAATGGTTTTTCTCTTGTAAGAAAGGTATTTGAGATGACTAAGGAATCTCTTGATACATATTATGATGAACTTGGAAAGACGCTTGGTGAGGCGCTTATAGAGCCAACCAGAATATATGTTAAAGCATTAAAGAGCATAAAGGACAATGGCGTAAGAGTTAAGGGCTGTAGTCATATCACAGGCGGAGGCTTCTATGAGAATATTCCGAGGATGCTTCCGGATGATGTAAAGGCAGTGATAGATAAGAATTCCTATGAGGTGCCTGCTATATTCAAGCTTCTTGCTTCGAAGGGCAATATCGAGGAGAAGATGATGTACAATACTTATAATATGGGTATCGGAATGGTTGTTGCAGTCTCACCTTCTGATGTTGAAAAGACACTTTCGGCTATAGAGGCAGCAGGCGATAAGGCTTATGTTATAGGTGAGGTTAAGTCCGGTGAAAAAGGAGTAGAATTATGCTAAATATAGTTGTTCTTGTATCAGGCGGTGGAACTAATCTGCAGGCGATTATAGATGGTATAGATAATGGCTTTATAAAAAACACTAAGATAGTCGGAGTAATAAGCAATAATTACGGCGTACATGCTCTTGACAGAGCGAAGAAGGCAGGCATTGAAAGCTTCGTCGTATCGCCGAAGGATTATCCTGACAGGGAGGCTTTTAATGATGGTCTTTTAGAGAAGGTCAGGTCGCTTAACCCTGATTTAATCGTTCTTGCAGGCTTTTTAGTTGTCATACCTGAGAAGATGATAGAAGCTTATCCGAATAAGATTATTAATATTCACCCTTCGCTTATTCCGTCATTTTGCGGAACGGGATATTATGGACTTAAGGTACATGAGGCGGCGCTTAAGCGAGGTGTTAAAATCTCAGGTGCAACCGTTCATTATGTGGACAAGGGAACTGATACAGGCCCTATCATAATGCAGAAAGCAGTAGAGGTCAAGGAAGGTGATACGCCGAAGGCTTTACAGCAGCGTATTATGGAAGAGGCAGAATGGAAGATACTTCCTGCGGCGATTAATAAGATAGCTAATGAACAATAACTGAAAAAATTATAGATAAAGGAGAATGAAAATGAAGGTACTTATAGTCGGAGGCGGTGGCAGAGAGCATGCCATAGCAGTAAAATGTAGTGAAAGCAGTAGAGTAGATAAATTATATGCAGCACCGGGAAATGCAGGTATAGCAGAGGTGGCTGAGTGTGTGGATATATCTGTTATGGATGCGGAAAAGTTAGTTAAATTTGCTAAGGAAAATGAGATAGATTTAACTATAATCGGACCCGATGACCCACTTGTAGCAGGTGTTGCAGATGCGTTTACAGAAGCAGGACTTCGCGCGTTCGGTCCTGCAAAGAATGCCGCAATTATTGAAGGCTCTAAGGCTTTCTCCAAGGATTTGATGAAGAAGTATAATATACCTTCTGCAGCTTATGAGGTATTCGACAATGCCGAGGCTGCACTTTCATATCTTGAGACGGCGAAAATGCCAATAGTTTTGAAGGCGGATGGTCTTGCTCTCGGTAAGGGTGTTCTTATATGCAATAACCTCGAGGAATCAAAAGCGGGAGTTAAGACACTTATGCTTGATAAGCAGTTCGGCAAAG
Source organism: Lachnospiraceae bacterium (assembly GCA_017480195.1). Taxonomy (GTDB): domain Bacteria; phylum Bacillota; class Clostridia; order Lachnospirales; family Lachnospiraceae; genus Coprococcus_C. The sequence continues at coordinate 7,492 of JAFVBE010000035.1, read as the reverse complement.
CCGGAGACAAGATTGTTATAGAAGAATTTATGACAGGCAGAGAGGTTTCGGTACTTTGCTTCTGCGACGGAACTAATATTAAGCCTATGACCTCTGCACAGGATCACAAGAGAGCCAAGGATGGAGACAAGGGACTTAATACCGGAGGTATGGGTACATTTTCACCAAGTCCATTCTATACTGAGGATATAGACAAATTCTGTATGGAGAAGATTTACAAGCCGACTATGGCTGCTATGAAGTCCGAGGGTAGAGACTTTAAGGGCATCTTATTCTGCGGGCTTATGCTTACTGAGGATGGACCGAAGGTACTCGAATATAATGCAAGATTCGGTGACCCTGAGGCGCAGGTGGTTCTTCCGAGGATGAGAAATGATATAATAGATGTTATGGAAGCCTGTATAGATGGCAGACTTGATGAGATAGAGCTTGATTTTGAGGACAACGCTGCTGTCTGTGTAATACTTGCATCAGAAGGATATCCTGAGCATTATGAGAAGGGCTTTGAGATAACAGGTCTTGATACATTTAAGGATAAAGAGGGTTACTATGTATTCCACGCAGGAACCAAGAGTGAGGGTGGCAAGGTCCTTACAAACGGCGGTCGTGTATTAGGTGTAACTGCAAAGGGCGAGGATTTATTTAAGGCAAGAGCGAATGCATATGAAGCGGTAAAGTGGATAAACTTTGATAATAAGTATATGCGTAATGATATAGGTAAGGCGATAGACGAGCAGTAGGTCTGTGATTAGTCTTATCAGCGTAATGTCATAGATGATAAGAAGGGATAATATGATAATAAAGATTGATTTTAACAGCGATGAAGCAATTTATATGCAGCTTAGAAATCAAATAATTATTGGAATTGCACAGGATGAGATAAAGGATGGTGAATCTCTGCCGTCAGTCAGACAGTTGGCAGACGAGTTAGGGGTTAATATGCATACTGTCAATAAAGCTTATGCACTCTTAAGGGAGGACGGCTATCTCAAGCTTGACAGAAGGAGAGGGGCGGTGGTCTGTGTATCCCTGGATACAAGACCAAGACACCTTGAGACTATGAATGTCAATATGCGTATGATGGTTGCGGAGGCTGTATGTAAGAATATCACTGTTGAGGAAATGCACCAGATAATATCCGATATATATAAGGAATTTGGAGATTTTCGCGACGATGGAGGTAGAGTATGAAATTAGAATATACATTGCAGGCACAGGAGATACTTGACATTGCCAGAGAAACTGCAATAGAGATGAAGCACAGCTTTATAGGTACGGAGCATCTTTTGTATGCTCTCATAACCTATCCATCGGGAACCGCTTACAGAGTGCTTTCTGAGAATGATGTGGACAAAAAGGTTGTAAAGGAATATCTCAGTAAGATAAGTGAGTTCGGAAAGGGCAGGTCTAAGAGAATTTCGTATTCCAACAGATTAAACGGAGTACTCTCGGCAAGCGAGAAGGAGGCTTTGAAGCAGAAGAGCAAGACTATAGGCTCGGAGCATTTTCTGATTGCTTTAATCAAGGCGAATGACAGTATAGCTTACAAGTTGCTTGAGTCAATGTCAGTAAATATTCAGAAGATATATACAGATACTCTGACTGCTGTAGGAGTGGATGCATCTGTGGCAAAGAAGGAATTCTCGGCGATTAAGAATCCTTCACAGAAGAAGAAAAGCACCTCGACTACACCGACGCTTGACCAGTTCAGTAAGAATCTGACTAAGATTGCGCTTGAGGGTGGTCTTGACCCTGTTATAGGCAGAAGCTCTGAGATTGAGAGGGTTATGCAGATTATATGCAGGAGGATGAAGAATAATCCTTGTCTCGTGGGTGAACCCGGTGTAGGTAAGACTGCTATAGTAGAGGGACTTGCACAGCTTATTGCTTTGGGCGATGTCCCTGAGATACTTAGGAATAAGAGGATAATCAACCTTGACCTTTCAAGTATGGTTGCAGGCTCAAAATATCGCGGCGAATTCGAGGAGAGAATTAAGAAGGTTATAAATGAGGTTAAGGCAGCAGGAGATGTCATACTTTTTGTCGATGAGCTTCATACGATAATCGGTGCCGGCGGTGCAGAGGGTGCGCTTGATGCGTCTAATATATTAAAACCTGCATTGTCCCGAGGCGAGGTACAGTTAATCGGTGCTACAACGAGAACCGAATATAGAAAATATGTCGAGAAGGATGCTGCACTTGAACGTAGATTCCAGCCTGTATATGTAGAGGAGCCTACTGCCTCCGAGACAAATGAGATATTGCGGGGATTGAAGCATAAGTACGAGGAACATCATGGTGTAGAGGTTACAGATGAGGCGATAGAGGCGGCTACAGAATACTCTGTAAGATATATAAATGACAGATTTTTACCTGACAAGGCGATTGATTTAATAGACGAGGCTGCTTCGAGGAAGAAGCTTGGACTTTACGGTAAGAATAAGACTATTCTTCGTGCTGAGGAGAATTATAAGCTTCTTGAGGAAGAATTAGAGGATGCTGTAACGGAAGGCGATTTCGAGAGAGCGTCAGCAATTAAAAAGGATATTGAGAAGACTTTAAAGAAGATTGAAAATGCTAAAGCTTCAGCTAAGAGCAAGGAAGATATAAGACTTGAGATAACGGCTGATGATGTGGCTGATGTTGTATCAGTCTGGACTAAGGTTCCCGTAAATAAGATTACGGAGTCAGAGTCAGCAAGACTTCTTAAGCTGGAGGATACACTTCATAAGAGAGTTGTGGCACAGGATGAGGCAGTTGAGGCTGTATCTAAAGCCATAAGGAGAGGGCGAGTGGGACTTAAGGACCCAAAACGCCCAATAGGTTCATTCTTATTCTTAGGACCGACAGGTGTCGGTAAGACGGAGCTTTCTAAGGCTTTGGCAGAGGCGGTTTTCGGTGACGAGAATGCACTTATCAGAGTAGATATGTCTGAGTATATGGAGAAACACAGCGTATCGAAGATAATAGGATCACCTCCCGGATATGTCGGTTTTGACGAGGGCGGACAGCTCAGTGAGAATGTTCGTAAGAAGCCATACTCGGTTATCTTATTTGATGAGATAGAAAAAGCACATCCGGATGTATTTAATATATTATTGCAGGTGCTTGATGACGGACATATAACTGATTCGCAGGGAAGAAAGGTTGACTTCAAGAATACTATTATTATTATGACAAGTAATGCCGGTGCACAGAGAATTATCGACCCAAAGACACTCGGATTCTCAAGTGGAAACGATGCAGAGCGTGACCACAGTGATATGAAGAAGGGTGTTATGGATGAGATTAAGCAGATATTCAGACCGGAGTTTCTTAACCGTATAGATGATATAATTGTGTTCAGAACTCTTACCAAAGAGAATATCAAGTCCATAAGCTCTCTTATGCTCAAGGAGTTAAAGACCAGAGCTAAGAAGCAGATGGAAATAACATTAACCTATGGCGACACTATCAAGAATTTCATATTTGAGAAAGGTTATGATAAAAAACTCGGTGCAAGACCTATCAAGCGTACTATACAAAATGAGATTGAGGATAAGCTTGCTGAGGAGATGCTCAAGGGCAATGTCAAGCAGGGCGACAGGGTAAGCATTGGAGTAAATGATGGAAAGGTGATTTTTACAGTTAAAGCTTAAGGTTTCTGCTTCAAGCATCATATGTTACAGGTATCACAATAACTTGCCATCAATTTGTTAAATCAGTAAGCTCGGATTCTTTAGGATTTGCACGAAATCGTGAACTCGCTTCGCTCAGACAGCACGATTTCTGAGCAATTCTATACGAACCACTCACTTCTGATTTCACACAAATTGGGCAAATTGTTATGTGTGATACCTGTAGCATACGATATTGAAGCAGATATGTAGGCTTTCCATATTTTGATATTAAACTTCACAATTTTTAATAATAAATGTGTAGAAAAAAAAGCATATATATTGTATAATGAAAATGTATATATGAATAATGAAATTACTTAACGAGTCAGAGGGGCTCTTACAAGAAGAAGGCATAAAAATACAGATGGAGGATAAGAAGATGGCAGTAATTGACGAGTTGATTCGCGAGGAAGAAAATGGGGCATTAAGCTTCGGTAATTATGCTTTGGCAGCAAAGACTAAGAAGGATGGTTTTGAATATAACGGAGACTTATATAAGATAAAAACCTTTAAGGAGATTACCAAGCTTGAGAAGAATGGTTTATTTGTATATGAATCGGTTCCCGGAACTGTCGTACACAACTTTATGGCAACAGACAAGCTTGTTGTTATGGATATTGAGGGTACAGAGAACTCTCAGGTAACACTTGAGCTTGAGGCTGAGAAAGAATACAAGGTACATATAGGCGGAATATATGTAGGCAAGATGAAGACCAATCTTGGCGGTAAGCTCAATCTCAGTGTGGAATTAGAACTTGACAAGAGAGTAAATGTTCAGATTGAAAAAATCTAATAAGGAGTATTCATAGTGGCTAAGGAAAAGCAGATATTTTATTGCAAGGAATGCGGCTATGAATCTGCGAAATGGTCAGGACAATGTCCGGGCTGTAAGGCTTGGAATACATTTGTTGAAGAAAAAATAAGTGTAGGTGCAAATAAATCTTCTGTAAAAAAAGATTATGTTGCACCTACAAGTATTTTAAAGGTGACTACAGCAGATGAAAGTCGTATTAAGACAGATATTAATGAATTGGACAGAGTATTGGGCGGAGGCATAGTGAAGGGCTCGCTGGTTTTGGTCGGTGGTGATCCGGGAATCGGTAAGTCTACTATATTATTGCAGATGTGCAAGAAGCTGATTGACAAGTCCGTGGAGGTACTGTATGTGTCAGGCGAGGAGTCCCTGTCGCAGATTAAAATGCGTGCAGAGCGTATTGGCAGCTTTGACAAGGATATGCTTCTTTTGTGTGATAATGATATGGACAATATTTCAGTTGCGATACAGAAAAGTAATGTTGAGGTCGTTATAATAGACTCGATTCAGACTATGCTTGTCGATGAAATAGGTTCTGCACCGGGTACAATCACGCAGGTAAGAGAGGTGACATCAAGGCTTATGCAGCTTGCAAAGCAGAATAATGTCGCTGTATTTATCGTCGGACATGTGACAAAGGAAGGAACTGTGGCAGGTCCGAGGACGCTTGAGCATATGGTGGATTCAGTTCTATATTTTGAAGGTGACAGGAATAATGGTTTCCGTATATTAAGAGGGGTAAAGAACAGATTCGGCTCCACAAATGAAATAGGTGTATTTAATATGACGGACAAGGGACTTATGGAGGTAGAAAACCCGTCATCAGTTATGCTGTCCGGAAGACCTATTGGCGTGCCTGGTTCTGTGGTTGTATCTTCTATAGAAGGAACAAGGTCAATCCTGATAGAATTACAGGCTTTGGTTTGCAAGACGAACTTCAATATGCCAAGACGAACCTCCGTCGGTGTAGATTTTAACAGAGTTAATCTTATTATGGCTGTGCTTGAGAAAAGGGCGGGTTTAAACCTTTGGGGATATGACGCTTATGTGAGTATAGCGGGGGGTATGCGTGTAAATGACCCTGCTGTTGATATGGGAATAGCTGCAGCCATATATTCAAGCCTTGAGAATAAACCGATAGGCGATAAGACTATGATTATCGGAGAGATAGGACTTGCAGGAGAGATACGAGGCGTAACTAATGTTATGCAGAGAGTAAAGGAAGCAGATAAAATGGGCTTTGATACCTGCATAATACCGAAGTCAAATTATGATAAGAATATGGATAAGCTTAATATTAATGTTAAGGGTGTTTCTTCGTTGGTTGAGGCATTGAATGTATTATAGAAGGTAAATAAAATATTATGGAGGGCAAGATGATTAAAAATGTTGTATTCGATATTGGCGGTGTTCTGGCTGATTATAAGATTAAGGAATTTTTGGCAAATAAGGGCTTTGATGGTACTATGATAAAGAGAATTCTTAAAGCTTCCATAATGAGTCCTTACTGGGGGCAGTTCGAGAGAGCAGAGCTCACTGAGGAGGAGACCTTAAAGGCTTTTGCAAGTCTTGACCCTGAGATTGAGGACGAGCTATATAAGGCATATTCGAATGTGGAGGGTATGCTTGTTATTCGTGATTTTGCTATTCCTATTGTGAAAAAGCTGAAGGAAGAAGGGCTCAATGTATATTTCCTTTCTAACTATTCTAAGAAAGCATATGACGAATGTGGTGATTCGCTTGCATTTATGGAATATATGGATGGTGGTATACTGTCATTTATGGTTGGGAAGACCAAACCTGATCCTGAAATGTATAAACTATTCCTTAATGAATATGATTTGAAGCCTGAGGAATGTGTATTTGTGGATGATACAGAGGAAAATGTCGTTGCTGCCGGACAGCTTGATTTTAATGGCATAGTTTTTAAGACATATGAGGACATGATTAAAAGTCTGAAAGAGTTTAAAATAGAAATAAGGGAGGAAGACTATTGAGTAAGAAGATTATTTCTATTAATGCAGGTCCAAGAAAGAAATGGAATACGGACACATTGATTACGGAAGCTTCAAAAGGTGCTGAGAGTGCCGGTGCAGTTGTAGAAAGATTTGACTTGTTTCGATTAGAGAAATACACAGGATGTATTTCCTGCTTTGGATGTAAGAAGGAAAAAAACAAAGGGCATTGTATATGTAATGATGGATTAACTCCTGTGCTTAATGCAATTCGCGAGTCAGATGGGATAATAATAGGTTCTCCGAATTATCTTGGTGAGATGACCGCTTCTTTTCGTGCGTTGTATGAAAGGCTTATATTTCAAAATCTTACTTATAATAAGGATAATCCTTGCTGCAATCAAATTCAAATTCCTGTATTGCTTATAATGACAAGTAATGCACCGGATACAATGTATATCCGGTTGATAAAAGATTATCAACAGACTATGAGCAGATTTGTCGGACCGACAGATTTTATCGTAAGTGGGGATACACTTCAGATTAATGATTACAGCAAGACAGATTGGGAGTGGTCGATTTTCAATTCTGAAGAAAAGAAAATCCGCCATGAAAATGTCTTTCCTCAGGAGTGTAAAAAGGCATTTGAAAAGGGTATTTCTCTGGTTAAAAATAATTGACGAAAAAAATCAAAATTAGGTGTTGACATTCAAAATCCACTGTGATATATTATAAAAGCTGTCGCTGAAAAAGACAGCAAATGAACCTTTGAAAAATTAATAACATGTTAACCCCGAAAATTCTTTGACAAAGTTCAAAGGAAAGCAGTTTTAAAAGGGAAGACCTGCAAGCTTGCTTGCAAAGGATGATGCTTTTAAAACTATTTGACGCGAGCGTCAAATACGAGCGAACACGAAGTGTTTGCGAGGTCACCTTTGAACAGGAATTTTTCGGAGGATTTAAAAAAATCCTTTATTAAGTTTCAGAACAGAAACACAAATACAGTAAAGACAGGAACTAAAAGACCAACGTTTTGAAGTTCCGGGATTTAAAACTTTTTATGA
>JAFVBE010000034.1 GCA_017480195.1 Lachnospiraceae bacterium | reverse complement strand
GCCCTCGGGGAGGGGGGTTTTCAAAGCTGCCCCTTTCCCCTGTTTCCGATGGCGATGTTTAGAAACATTATAAAGGAGAATTAATATGGATGAGCATATAGTAGAAGGATATTACTTTGAAGATATTCGTATGGCCAACAAGGCGAAAAAAGAATTTTTTAATATCAATAAATTAAAAAGCTCTGTATCGCCTGATGATCTTATTGGAATGAAAAAACTATATCTTAAGCTTATTGATAAGAAATATTTTACTACACCTGTCGGATTTTCCTTTATGCAGGATTTGAGAGGGTATTTGGTTGACAATCTGGGAGAAGACGACCTGCCGCTTATAAATGTACCATCGAATCAAGTGATAAAAACTCCGGATAAATTAAGTGAAAAATATCCAAGCGTAGCTGTAGATAAATATGATGAATTGAAAGAAAATTATGATAAATTAGAGCGTACAAAAAATAAGCTTCAGATAGCAATTATAGCTTTTGTGGTTTTAGTTATAGGAATGTTTATCATTGTGGTAAAAAATGAAAATATAGGATATTTTAATGCCGAGGAAAAGGTACTTGATAAATACGCTGCCTGGGAGGAAAGATTAGAAAACTGGGAGTCTGAATTAAATGATAGGGAGGAAGAATTAAATAGTTATAATTATTAACTGTTTTCACATTTTCAACATATTTTTTTTGTAAAATTAATTATTGAATTAAATGGTTATTTTACTTTGATTTCAGGAGGTTGTCCTATGGATAAATTAAAGATTTTAGTTGTAGATGATGAAAGCAGAATGAGAAAGCTGATAAAGGATTTTCTTATAAAAAATGATTATAATGTTCTTGAAGCGTGTGACGGAGAAGAAGCAATAGATATATTTATGTCTAACAAAGAAATTTCACTGGTTATATTGGATGTAATGATGCCAAAGTTAGACGGATATGAGGCTGCCGCTGAGATTAGAAAGGTATCTGATATACCGATTATCATGCTTACTGCAAAAAGCGATGAGCAGGATGAATTAAAGGGGTTTGAACTTGGAATTGATGAGTATATTACTAAACCATTCAGCCCTAAAATTCTTGTGGCGCGTGTAGGTGCCGTATTAAAAAGAAGTGGGGCAAATAAGAAGGATGATATAATAAATGTAGATGGAATTGAGATGAATTTATCCGGACATCAGGTTAAGGTTGATGGAATTCCGATTGAGTTGAGCTATAAGGAATTTGAACTTCTTAATTATTTCCTCGTCAATCAGGGTGTGGCATTATCAAGAGAGAGAATATTAAATAATGTATGGAATTATGATTATTTCGGAGATGCCAGAACCATAGATACTCATGTCAAAAAACTGAGAAGTAAGTTAGGCAAAAAGGGTGAGTACATCAAAACAATCTGGGGTATGGGATATAAATTCGAGGTATAGAATATGAAGATTTCCATAAGAATGAAGATTACATTGATGGTTGTTATATTCACAACCTTTATCGTGGCAACTTCTTGGGTAGTGTGCAGGGTAGTTATAAAGAATGTATTTATAAATAATCTTAAAGCTAATATGATAACCACATATAAATCCTGCAATAGATTTTTTGAAGATGAAGACTATCCTGATGAGACAATAAATGATTTGTACGGAAAGATAAAAAATCCATCGGATGCAATAGTTTTAGTTCTTGATTTTAAAAGTAATAAGATATATACAAATATAAATAATGATGGCAGAATGATGGAAAGCTTGTACAGGATTTTGGATTCCGTGCTTGCTTCAAATGAAAAGGTTAAAAGTGATGAAGCTCAATATGTTATAAATCGTAACCATGATGATGTTATTAATTCCGATTATTATGATCTTATCGGAACTTTAGACAATGGATATATGATAATTATCAGAAGTCCTATATCAGAGATTGATTCAGTGGTTCATGTTGTTACGAATGTTTTTAATTATATAACAGTATTATTAATAGTATTCTGTTCATTTTTTGTACTTTTGCTAAGTAATATTTTCTCAAATCCAATAAAGAAGCTGTCACATTCGGCACGCCGTATGGCAGATCTTGATTTTGAAACCAAGGTGCCGGTTTATACCAAAGACGAGATAGGTGAATTAGGTGAGTCCATGAATGAGATGTCATCAAAGCTTGAGATGACAATATCACAGCTAAAGACAGCTAATCTTGAACTTGAGAAGGATATAGAAGACAAGCAGAAATTAGATGAGATGAGAAGGGACTTCCTGTCATATGTATCGCATGAATTAAAAACTCCGATTGCACTTATACAAGGATATGCAGAGGGGCTCAAGGATGATATAACAGATGATCCTAATGAACTTGAATATTATTATGATGTAATCATAGATGAAGCCAAGAAGATGAACTCACTTGTGCAGAAGCTTATCAATCTTAATAAGATTGAATATGGCGAGCTTAATATAAATATTGAGAGATTTGAGTTGGTTGGGTTTATAAATGATATTCTTTCATCAACTAAGATACTTGCAGATAATATTAAGGCAAATATTGTGTTTGAAGAAGAAGCACCAATATATGTATGGTCAGATGAGTTCATGATAGAGGAAGCATTTACAAATTATCTAACGAATGCCATACACTATGTAGTGGAAAATGGTACAATTAAAGTATCTATTGATAAGAGGGAAGATATAGTAAGAGTGTGTGTATATAATCAGGGTGAGCAGATTCCTGAGGAGGATTTAGACAAATTATTCTTAAAATTCTATAAGGTTGATAAGGCAAGAAGCAGGGAATATGGTGGAAGCGGCATAGGGTTATCTATTGTTGCAGCCACTATGGAAGCTCTTGGAAATGATTATGGAGTGTATAATGTGGACGACGGTGTAGTATTTTATTTTGATTTAGATAATAATATGCCTTGTTAATCTTGAAAAATAGTGGTAAAATCAATATATGTACATTTAATTGTGTGCGGAGGATTGTGATGAAAAGAATATCAGCGATATGTTGCATATGCTTGTGTTTGTGTCTGCTATCCGGATGCGGAAAGGTCATAGAGCTAACAGAAGAAGAAAATTATATGGTTGCTGAATATGCAGCAGAGCTATTGTTAAAATACGACAGAAATATTGATTTAAAATATTATTCGGATAATATTACTTCAACTACCACTGAGACTTATGTTACAGAGGAGCTTACAAGTGAAGAACTTACTATTCAAACTACTGAAGATATAGTTAATACTACAGAAGAAAATTCAGGTGAAGATGAAATTACACAGAGTACATCGTCCGAGGTAGTGACGCCTGAGGAGACACCTGAAGAGGATATTTCGGGTTCTGATATATCTTCCAATGTTCGTGATAACAGCTATGATATAGCGGGTTTTGCCGGTGTTGATACCGTATCCATAAAATATGCGTACTATATGCTTTTAGACCAGTATCCGTCATTAGACCATGATGGGGTGGCAATCACGATAGATGCACCATCGGGCTATAAGCTTTTAGTGCTTAAATTCAATATGGAGAATAAAACCGGAGAAGACCAGTATGTTGATATGTTCAGCAAGGAACTTGAGTACAGCATAATTGTTGATGGCAATAAAAAAGCCAAGCAGATGCTTACGATACTTATTGACGATTTGTACACATATCAGGGTACGGTCGATGGAAATATGTTTGAAGAGGTTGTTTTACTGTTTCAGGTTTCAGATTCTGTGGCGGAGAATATACAGAGCTTGAAGCTGCAGATAACAGATTCAAATAATAATGATGTGGTCATAGACTTAGAATAATAATGAGGGAGGTTATTTTATGGACACTAATATTTTACTTGAAAGCGGAACTAATGAGCTGGAGGTGCTTGAGTTTGTCATAAGGGGCAATCATTATGGAATCAATGTTGAGAAGGTGCGTGAGATTCTTACATATCAGGAGGTAACTCCAATTCCGAATTCGCATCCTTGTATTGAAGGTATATTTATGCCAAGAGAGAATATCATAACTGTTATTGATTTATTCCAGGCATTAGGTTTTGATAATGAGAATAAAAAGAATAATTTCTTCATTGTAACTAATTTCAATAGTCTTAATATCGCATTTGATGTAGAACAGGTACTCGGAATTAACAGAGTATCGTGGACAGATGTAGTTAAGCCGGATTCATCAGTAAATGGTCCGGGTGCCGGAGTTGCAACAGGTATAATCAAAAACCCTGACAGCCTTCTTATAATTCTTGATTTCGAGAGAATTGTCGAAGAGATATGTCCTGAGACAAGTCTTAAGATGTCACAGATTGAAAGCCTTGGAGAGAGAGAGAGAAATGACATACCTATCCTTATTGCAGAGGATTCACCAATGCTTAGCAGACTTATTAAGGATTCGCTTAATATGGCAGGATACACGAAGCTTATTATGAAGAACAACGGTCAGGAGGCATGGGACTATCTTGCCGAGCTTAAGAGAAACAATGGTGTGGATTATGGCGTTAAGTGTCTCATAACTGATATAGAGATGCCACAGATGGATGGGCACCATCTGATTAAGCGTGTAAGGGAGACAGAAGGCTTAAAGCATATACCTATTGTTATATTCTCATCACTTATTAATGACGATATGATGAGAAAGGGAGACCTGCTTGGTGCCAACGAGCAGATTAGCAAGCCTGAGATAGGTAAGCTTGTAGGTGTTCTTGATAGTCTGGTAGCAAGTAATATATACGGATAAATTATCAGTATAAAATATCTAACTAATATGCCGGCAGATAATAATCTGTCGGCATATGGTTGTTATTATATCTAAGAATTAAGGAGAGTAGTTATGAAACTTGATGAAGTTGGAAAAACTAAAGAGGATATAGTTAATCTATACGAGACATATTTCTATGAAACCTTTAAAAGATTTGATTTTATAGCTGAGAGTGGACATGATGCATATCTTGTTGACGAGTCAGGTAGGGAATATCTTGATTTTATGGCAGGAATTGCCGTAAACAGTGCCGGACATTGTAATAAAAAAGTTGTCGAGGCTATAAAAGCTCAATGTGATGACTTAATACATGCTTCAAACTACTGCTATACAATACCTCAGGCTATGCTTGCCGAGCTTATATGCAAGAGTATAGGCTTCGAGAAGATATATCTACAGAATTCGGGAGCTGAGGCAAATGAGGTAATGATTAAGCTGGCAAGAAAGTATGGCAAAGACAACTATGGAGAAAACCGTTATAAGATAGTGACAGCTCTTAACAGCTTTCATGGAAGAACCCTTGCCACACTTGCTGCTACAGGACAGCCTGATACTGCTATACAGCATAATTACGATCCGTTTATACCGGGGATAACATATGCTGAGTACAATAATCTGAAGTCCTTTGAGGATGCCTGCGACGAGGACACCATAGCAGTTATGGTTGAGCCTATACAGGGAGAGGGTGGAGTTATACCTGCTGATGAAGAATTCCTAAAAGGCTTAAGAAAGTTGTGTGACGAGAGAGATATGCTTTTATTGTTCGACGAAGTACAGACAGGCTGGGGAAGAACCGGAAGTCTTATGGCATATATGGATTACGGAGTAAAGCCTGACTGTATAAGTATGGCGAAGGCTATGGGCGGTGGTATGCCTATAGGTGCAATGTGTACGAGTGCCAAACTTGCACTTACCTTCGGCCCTGGAGCACATGGAAGCACATATGCGGGCAATCCTGTATGCTGTGCTGCATCATATGCTCAGATAAGTGAGATAATTGATAACAATTTATCCAAGAACTCTAAAGATATGGGTGAGTATTTCAGAGAGATACTTAAGACTCTTCCGGAGGTTAAGGAGGTAAGGGGTCGCGGACTTATGATAGGATTGGAGTTTACTAAGGATATTGCAACAGATGTGAAGTATAATGCACAGGAGGCAGGACTTTTAGTTACGGCAGTAAGACCATCGGTTATAAGACTTGTACCGCCGCTTAATGTAACCAGGGACGAATGTGATAAAGCTAAGGATATACTTGAGAGAGTAATAAAAAAATTAATATAAGCATTCATTCCATAATTAACGAATGCAAATAAATGGAGGTAAAAAATGGAAAGACCAAATGCATGGAAGACTTATGATGATGAATCACTTAAGGAGTTAGAGAAGCTCTGTGAGGGATACAGAGGTTTTTTAAACAAGGGTAAGACGGAGAGAGAATGTGTTAAGCAGATAATTTCAGCAGTTATCGAAAAAGGTTATGTTAATCTTCAGGATATTATTGATAATAAGAAGACTATCAAAGCAGGTGATAAGATATATAGCATATGTATGGATAAGACGGTTGCACTTTTCAACATAGGTAAAAAGCCTATCGAGGATGGTATTAATATCTTAGGTGCACATATCGATTCGCCAAGAATGGATATAAAGCAGAATCCTTTGTACGAGAAGGGGGATTTTGCATATCTTGACACGCATTATTATGGTGGAATAAAAAAATATCAGTGGGTAACACTTCCTCTTGCTATACATGGTGTAGTTGTTAAAAAGGATGGTAAGGTGCTGGATATCTCTATAGGAGAGGATAAGGATGATCCTGTATTCTGTGTGACGGATTTACTTATACATCTTGCCGGTGAGCAGATGGAGAAGAAGGCAAACAAGGTTATAGAGGGAGAAAACCTCGATATTTTATTCGGAAGCTGTCCGATTAAGGACGAGGACAAGGACGCTGTGAAGAAGAACATACTTAATATCATCAAGGATAAGTACGATATTGAGGAGGAGGACTTTATATCAGCAGAGCTTGAGGTTGTACCTGCCGGAGAAGCAAGAGATTCAGGAATAGACAGAAGTATGATAATGTCGTATGGTCAGGACGACAGGGTATGTGCATATACCTCTCTTATAGCTATGCTTGAGATTGATAATGTAGAGAAGACAACCTGCTGTCTGCTTACCGATAAGGAGGAGATAGGCAGTGTAGGGGCGACAGGTATGCGCTCACTTTTCTTTGAAAATACGGTTGCTGAGATAATCAATGCAATCGGAGATTACAGTGATATAAGATTAAGAAGGACACTTACCAATTCAAGAATGCTTTCTTCCGATGTAAATGCTGCTTATGACCCATTATTTGAAAGTGCCTTTGATAAGAATAATGCATCGTATTTCGGACGCGGAGTAGTATTCTGCAAGTTCACGGGTTCAAGAGGTAAATCCGGTTCAAACGATGCAAATGCCGAGTATATAGCTGATATAAGAAAAATGATGGACGATAATAATGTATGCTATCAGACTGCTGAGCTTGGCAAGGTCGATGTAGGTGGCGGCGGAACTATTGCTTATATACTGTCCCTCTATGGTATGGAGGTAATTGACTGTGGAGTAGCTGTGCTTAATATGCATGCACCTTGGGAGATTACTTCAAAGGCAGATATATATGAGGCGTACAAGTGTTATAAGGTATTTCTATTAGAAGCTTAGGAAAAAATATGATTAAAAAATGCGGACAAGTGAAGAGAAAAATAATGGCATTCCTTATGGTATGCCTTTTTCTCGTGTCTGCATTTTCGGTTCCGGTTCAGGCTAAGGATACATTTTTGGCAGATTATATACAGACTGTATATAACCAGAACAATGGAATAGGTAATAATGAGGTTAATTGTCTGCTGCAATCCTCATCAGGATATATTTGGATTGGGACTGACGGAGGACTGTACAGGTATAACGGCTCAGAATTCGTAACAATCAACCTATGGGATATGGACAAGGCAGATGTATATTCGATAAAATGTCTTATGCAGGATTCTACGGGAAGAGTATGGATTGGTACAGGTAACTATGGATTATTCTATCTCAAAGACGGCGAATATATACATTTGGAAAATGAATATTATGATGGAATTAAAACCATAAATGATATATGTGAGACAGCAGAAGGAGAGATTTATATTGCAACAGCAGATGGATTATATAGTATTACCGACAATGAAGACGGTACAAGTTCAATGTCAAAATTATCGGATGACAGAAGTGCCGGACAGGAATTTATCAAGCTCGAATATATGAATAATAAAATCTATGTCGCTACCGAGAACGCTGAGCTTTACATATTTGATAAGAATGGAAATTATGAGATATTTGATACCTATGATATAACCGGAGGTGATGATATAAGATGTCTTGAGGTAATTAATTCAAGACTGTATATCGGAACCGGCGGAAGAAATATTATAAGGCTAAGGGATAATAAGAATTTTGATATTATAACTGCTGAGGTTGATGGTATCAACAGTATAATGTATGACCGCAACAATTGTAAGTGGGTATGTGCGGATAATGGCATAGGATTTTTTGATAAAAATAATACATTTGTTAAATTAAGTGAATGTGAGATAGACAGCTACCTGTCGGATATTATCGAGGATTACGAAGGAAATTACTGGATAGCATCTACAAGAATGGGCGTTTTGCTTTTGTCAGGCAGTAAGTTTGTGAATTATAATATGTATTCCGGCTTACAGGAGACTATGGTAAATGCTGTGTATGTCCATAATGACAATACATATATCAGTACTGATGACGGACTCGTAATATATGATAGTGAATATAACAGAGTGGATAATGATTTAACTGACAGCCTTGAAAATATAAGTGTAAAGCATATAATATCTGATAGTTCCGGAAACCTATGGATAAGCACATATCGAAAGTATGGATTGATAAAATATAATTCCAACGGTGGCATGACAAATATTACGAGGGCGACAGGTCTGCCGAGTAATTCCGTAAACTGTTCAAGAATTTTAAATGATGGTAATGTTGCGGTTGCAACAAATGAGGGTATAGCAATAGTTAATAAGAATTGCAATATTCTTCATTCCTATGGAAAAAATAATGGTATGGAGTACAACAATGTGCTTTGTATCTATCAGAGTGAGGACGGAACAATATATGCAGGCACGGATGGCGGTGGAATATATACATTTACGCCTAATCTTGAACTGATAGATAATTATAATACGGAGAATGGATTAAATTCTAATCTTGTAACCTCCATAGAAGAGGGGGAAAAGGGGATATGGATAGGTACTGACAATGGTTTGGTGTTTTATAATGATACATATCGCTCCATAAGTAATATTGAGTATTCCAACAGCATTTATGATATTATTCTGAAGGACGGCTTTGTATGGCTTGTAAGCTCAATGGGCGTATTAAGAACCTCAGAGGAGGAACTGCTTGGCTCCCAGGGTGTGTCGCTTAGATATCTTGATTCGGATGACGGATTAAATAAGACGATAAATGTGTACAGTAATTCCTTTATCGATAATGATGGAATACTCTACATATGCTGTAACACCGGTATATGCTTACTGGATACAAGAAATATAGCTTACAATCAGATTGCTCCGAAGATAAGGGTAACTGCGGTTGATGTGGATGAGCAAAGATATGAATTTGATGACCTTGCAAATGGTCTTAAGGTAAGCAGTAATACACAAAGAATAACCATTGATTTCGCAGTGTTCAGCTTCATAAACAGGGGTGATATCAGGATAGAATACTACCTTGAGGGCTTCGATGAGGAACACATAGCAATATCAGGAAAGGATACTATGGAGGCGGTATATACCAATCTTGACGGCGGTATATATACCTTTCATATTAATGCCTATAATGGCGATGGAACACCTTGTGAGAATGAGATTTCATTTACGATAGAAAAGGAGAACAATTTTACTGAAAATCCTGTATCAAGGATAGCAATTGCTGTTATTGCCATTGCTATATTAATTCTGATTGTTGTTGGAATTATTAAGATGCGAACAAGTATAAAGAATAAGAATAAAGAATTAGAGGAACTTTCCAAGGAACACGAGGAGGTTATCAAGACCAGCAGTGCCAAGAATGACTATCTCGCGAATATGAGTAATGAGATAAAAACACCTATCAATGCAATTATGTCGAAGGCAGATGAGTTGATACAGCTTATGGACTCCGACGATAGTTACAAGAATAATGTGCAGGACATATATAATATTGGTAATGGAATTATAGAAAAGGTTGATGATATCATACTTCTTGCGAAGATTGAGGGTGGAAGAGTTGAAAGAAATGACGAAACATATTCAGTTACCTCGCTTTTGTATGACTTATCTGAGTATGCAAAGGAAAGTATGGACGAGGAGAATGTCAAGCTTTTTGTAGAATTTGGAAGTGATATACCGGATGTACTTATAGGAGATAAGAATATAATATCGGGTATAATCAGGATATTTATAGATAATGCTATTAAATATACCAAGGAAGGTTCAATAACACTTTCCGTAGATGCCTATGAGGCTATTGGCAGCGAGGATGACAGGCAGAATAATATGGTTCGCTTAAGCTATTCAGTAAGTGATACCGGCATCGGAATTCAGGAGGAGAGACTTTCTGATATATTTGAGGTGTATAATATTGGTGAGGCAGGCAAGAATAATACATTTACCGGAAGCGGCATAGGGCTTGCCATAGCTCATGGATACTCTAAGCTGATAGATGGAGAGATATCTGTGGAAAGCATGTATGGTGCGGGCTCGACATTTACACTTTATATCAATGAGCAGGTTTCGGATGAAAATGTATCGGACAAAAATGTTGAGAGGATTAACGATATTGTATCCAAGGAAATTGCAGAGAAGATGTGGCTGCCGGATGTAAAGGCACTTATTGTGGATGATGAGGAAGTAAGCCGCGAGGTAACAACCAAGACGCTTGAGACCTTTGAAATGAAGATTGATATGGCTGATTCTGGTATGTCAGCTCTCGATATGGTTATGAACAATGATTATGATGTTGTATTCATGGATTTATCCATGCCTATTATGAATGGTCTTGATGCAATGAAGGAAATTCGAAGCTTAGAGGGTGAGAAGTATCTGTTATTACCTATTATATCACTTGATTATAATGCCATAGCTGATAATAAGGCATCGCTTTTAGAGGATGGTTTCACAGATACAATGCTTAAGCCTATAGATGTAAGGCGTGTGGCTGCCATACTTAAGGATTGTCTTCCGGCAGAAAAAATCAGAGAAAAATCCAGTGATATAGAGGAATATATAAATAATTCCGAATATGCTGATGCTTTGATGAAGTTGGATGAATATATCAATGTCAAAAGAGCAATCGAGAAAATTGGCGGTAGTATAGATGTATTTAACAAGATAATAAGAGCTTTTTATAATCAGAATAAAAATCTAAAGGATAATATTGAGGCACACGACGCCGCTGATACAAGGTGGTTTAAGCGTAAGGTGCATACCTTGAAGGCATCAAGCTATAATATAGGTGCCTATGAGTTCTCACAGGAGACTGCAAGGATAGAGGCTGCTATTAATTCTGGTAACAGTACCTATATGATGCTTAATTCAGAAAAGCATCTTGCGCACCTTGAAGAGCTTGTGAAAGGTGTAGAAGAATATATAGGCTCGATAGATAATCTTAGAAGTATGAAGCAGCAGGTCGAAGATAAGGATGAGGATAATGTATCATATGATATAAGCTCGGATATAGAAAGAAAAGTATATGATAGCATAGATAAGAAGCTTCTTAAAAAGCTGGATGATGCTTTGGCTAATAATGATACTGATGCCATAGATAAAACGGCTGACGATATTTTTGAGAGTGATTATATTGGAGAAGATGGTGAGTTTATCGTGGTTTTAAAGGAAGTTTTGTCAGAAAATGATGTTGACAAGGCTCGGGAATTAATTACTACCTATCTTGATTTGAAGTCTTAATTTTATAATAAATTTTAAATAAAAATTTGTTGACATACTTATAAGATTGTGTTAATATATGTTTTGTCGTGATGACACGGCAGACAAATGCGCGAGTGGCTCAGCGGTGGAGCACCTCCTTGCCAAGGAGGGGGTCGCGGGTTCGATCCCCGTCTCGCGCTCTTATAAAAAATAGGGAATACCGATTGGTATTCCCTATTTTTTATGAGACCCTACGGGTCTCAAAGATTCAATCCTTCTCGTCTGCCGACTCGGTCCTCGCTTAACGCTTGCCACAGGCAAGCAGCGACGTCTCGCGCTCATAAAGTCCTACGGGACTCGAAGGTTCGATCCTTCTCGTCTGTCGACTCGGTCCGTGCTAAACGCGTGGTCTCGTCTGCCGACTCGGTCCTTGCTTAACGCTTGCCACCGGCAAGCAGCAACACCGGCACGCGCTCATTAAGCAATAATTTGTGAAGTCTCGCGCTCGTGCAAACTTTTAGTTTTTGTTTTGGGAAATAGGTGTGAATAGTGCTTCCCCCGTCCCCAGGGACATCTTTCAATAATTTTATACTTCTAAAAAGCTAATGTTTCTTTTCAAAAAGGTGGATTTGTGGTATGGTAGTTATAAATTTTACTGACAAATTATAAATCTTGGGAGGATGATAATTTGGTTTCTAAAGTGGAAAACATTTCACAGGAAAAATTAGATAGAATAAAAAAAATAATAGGCGAAGCATTTGTTACAAATGAGTTGTTTCATAACTGGGGTTCGGTGTCTGAACGTAAGGATGATGTCATGGAGTATATGTCGTACTATGTTGACTACGTTTATCAGTCGGGTGAATTATATGCAAATGAGGATATGTCAGGCTTTATCGGACTTGAAGACTCGGTGAAAAAGCCGATTATGCCACAGATAAAAATGATTTTAAAAATGTACACGAAGATGGAACATTCAAGAATAAAAAGTCTTTTAAAATTTGTCAAACAGATAGGTGATTCCAATAAGCTGTATGCAAAGAAAAGACATATTGATACACTTATGGTTTGTGTAGACAAAGATTGTCAGGGTAAAGGAGTTGCGACAGAACTTATAGAATTTGCAAAAAGCATGGCTGATGCAAAAGGTTTGCCACTTCTATTTGATACGGATATGAAAGAGTATGCCGAAATGTATCAGCATTTTGGATGTGAGCTATATAATAGTGTAACTGCTGATAATGGAGTAACAAGATATAGTTTGTGTTATAAGAAATCGTGATGAATTAAAGGAGAAACATTTTTTAATGTTCCGTCAATGATGGATGAACATGATGTGACTTTTTTATGTGATGATATGAAAGATTTTTTTCAAAAGGTTAATGAGTTTTGGAGGAGTATGTAGTTTATTAATAAAGCATTTTAGGAGGTAAGTTATGTTTTTAGCAATAAGCGGTTCAAATCTTTTTATCATTTATATGATAGTGATTTTTATAATTGTGATTATAGCAGCTAAAAGTTTTATTAAAAAAAATAATGCTGCGAAAAGAAATAGTGAAGAAAAAATGGGTGAATTAAATGCTTTTATCTTGCAGTATGAGGCATCCAAGAAGGTTGCGGCAGAGAAAGAAAAAGCAGATGAAGAAAATGAAGATAAGCAGCAAATAAAGGATAATCAAAATGAGGATGACAAGAAAGCAGATAAGCGATCTGAAAAGCAGTCTGAGTCAGAGCAAGATGACAAACCGACAGAAGATGAGTCAAATAATACTGCTGAAAACAAGTTAGATGCAGAAACCATTGTACGTATCAATGCACTTTATCACGATGCGGAAATGTCTGTTGAACAGATTTCAAGTAAGACAGGAATTTCGGTTGAGCAGATTAAAAAGGTTATAGGATAAAATTAATAAAAGGATTAATTATGGCAGAACAATCAAAAAAGGTTAAACATCCGTTTCCACCGCTTTATGATGAGAACTCACAAATACTGATATTGGGAAGCTTTCCGTCCGTCAAATCAAGAGAGGTAAAATTCTTTTACGGACATCCGCAGAACAGATTTTGGAAGGTTGTTTCAAATGTATTTGATGAGAAAATCCCTGAAACTATCGAGGATAAGAAAAGTCTTATTCTCAAGAATCATCTTGCGCTTTGGGATGTGATTTCGGAATGTGAGATTACGGGTTCTTCAGATGCCAGTATTAAGAATGCTAAGGCTAATGATATAATCGGAATTCTAAAGGATTCATCAATTAAAAAAATAATTGTAAATGGAAAAACTGCCGAGAGGTTATATATCAAATATATTGAACCGGTTACAGGGATTAAAGCAGTGGTTATGCCGTCTACAAGCCCTGCAAATGCAGCGTGGAGTCTGGACAGATTAATTGAGGTTTGGGCAGAAGAACTGATATAAATTTTTTTAGGAGGTAAACGATGAAAAAAAAATTAAAAAATAAATGTTTAATATTTCTTCTTTTATGTATCTTTGCTTTAGTGGGATGCGGTAAGAATCAGGATAAAATGGATAAGACAACAGAGGCAAAAGAAACGACTGAAGATATAATAGATGATACAACAACCGAGTCTGCAAAAGATGATAATAGCGACCGTGTTATGCTTTATTTCGGAAGTCAGCCGGGAGGAGATATGTCCTTGGAAGAATTCGAGGCGGCAACAATTTCGTATAATGTATATTTCTCAGGAACGGCAGTCTATAATAAATCAGATCAGACAGTAAAATTAAATGATGAGGATTTTGAAAAGATTGAAAGCTTTTGTGATGATGTGATAAGTGGTAATATCAAGGTTACAGAGGATAATGGTGCCGATTTACCATCTTTTGATGTTACGGTTTACGACAAAAATGGCGGTGTGTATGAACTTAATACTTATAGTAACGGATGGATTGAGGGTACTGATGAGATAATTGATATTGTTATGAGTTATTTTGAAGAGGATGATTATGTAGATGATGTAACTGAAGCCGATTACAATTGGTTTTATGAAACTTATGGAGTTGAATATGGAATAAATAATATTGATGAGCTAAGTCGTGATTATAGTGTAGAGAACGCTATAGAAGATGGCTGCTTTGTTATAGGGGCTATGGTTCATAATGATTACCTCTATGATGAATTTATGAAGCAATATGAAAATGAAGAGATAGCGTATATCAGAGTTGTACAAAGCACTACAGAGGGAGATGCCATAATATATGATATATTTTACAGACCGGAATCAAAGGAATGGATGGATGCATTCTATTCGGAAAGACTTTTCGTTGTGGTAGATTCGACAAGGGATAAGTTTGCAGCAGAGGACGACAGGACGATTACTATGAGAATATTTGATGGTGTCGCAGAATACGAAGGAGATACAGGCTTATATTGGGTTGCATATAGAGGAAATGTTGATGATATAGATTTAGACAGTGACGATACATTTGTGATTGCACATATTAACTGATTTAGGATATAATTTTGAGGAAGAGGCGTTTTGAAGAAAAAACACAATCAGAGTTTAAATACAAGAAAATTAAAAAAATCAGGAGGTAGAAAATGGGTTCAGTAGCTAAGGTTTATTTTACTAAAGAGATTACACCGGAAAATGTAGTGCGTCTTTTTGATGTGCTTGGAAGAAAGCTTGACGGAAAAGTGGCAGTAAAGGTTCATTCGGGAGAAGCAGGCAATCAGAATTTTCTTCATCCGGAATTCTGGAGACCGATGGTAGAGCATGTCGGCGGAACGGTTGTAGAATGTAACACCGCATATGAGGGTGAGAGAAATTCTACGGAAAAGCATAAGAAGCTTATTTATAATCACGGTTGGAACAAATATTTTGATGTGGACCTGATGGATGCGGAAGGTCCTGATATTGAGATTCCGATTAAGCGAAATGCGAAGCATTTGAAATCAGATATTATGGGTAAGAACTTCCTTAATTATGATTCAATGCTTGTACTGTCACATTTTAAGGGACATCCTATGGGCGGTTACGGCGGAGCACTTAAGCAGCTTTCTATCGGATGTGCATCCACCGCAGGCAAGGTAAATATTCACTCTGCCGGAAAATATGTCAAGACGGAGGAACAGGACATTGTCTGGGGAGATTTGCCGGAGCAGGATGCATTTTTGGAGTCTATGGCTGAGGCGGCATCTGCAGTAGTGGATCATTTTAAAGATAACATCGTTTATATAAATGTTATGGTCAATATGTCTGTTGACTGCGACTGCTGTGCAGTTGCTGAAGATCCTTGCCTTAAGGATATCGGAATTCTTGCTGCGACAGATCCTGTTGCGATAGACAGAGCGTGCATAGATTTGGTTATGCAGAGCAAGGACAGAGGAAGAGAACATTTCCTTGAAAGAGTCACTTCAAGAAACGGAGAGCATACCATAGATGTGGCGTGTGAATTGGGAATAGGCGTAAAGGAATATGAATTAATAGAGGTTTGATATTTGTAATGTGACATTCTTCATTGACACAAAAGGAGAGAAATATGTTTAGAAAAATGAGACGCTTTAAGCAGCAGATTTCAGAAGAGGAATGTAAAAGAATTTTAAAAGAAGAACCAAGAGGTGTTCTTTCGATGATGGGTGATGACGGATATCCGTATGGTATTCCGCTTAGTCATTATTATTCGGAGGAGGATAATAGGATTTATTTTCACGGAGCAAAAGAAGGACATAAAATAGACGCTTTTAAGGCCTGCGATAAGGTAAGCTTCTGTGTATATGATAAGGGTTATAGAAAAGACGGAGAATGGGCGCTTAATATAAAAAGTGTTATAGTATTCGGACGAATTAAGCTTATCGGTGATGAGGAAAGGGCAAAGGATATATGCACAAGACTTTGCAGGAAGTTTACAGATGATGAGGAATATCTTAAAAAGGAGCTTACAAATGCTTTGCCGAGAGTTCAGTGCTTCGAGCTTATCATAGAGCATATGACGGGCAAGCTGGTGAATGAATCATGAATAAAATATGTCACGGGAGTTCCGTGACACATTTTATTTTAGTAGGATATTATTTTTCGTTAAGCAGTCTTGTTAAGCGTTCAATCTCGGCTTTCTGGCTGTCAATCTCGGCTTTCTGACTGTCAATCTCAGCTTTCTGACTGTCAATTTCGGCTTTCATTTCGTCCATCATATAAACTATAGTATTCTGATCATATTCTGCCAATACCTTTGAATACATATACATCAACCTTTCCGTATTAAGACACATTTCATATATGTCTGCATATAAATTCTTGAAGTAAGGTCTGTGTAGTATAAGAAGCTCAATTAGTTCAGGTTCGTCTACGCTTAGAAACATCAGCCATTCTTCAAGTCTGTTATTTAATAACTTATAACTGGACAATTCATTATCCGGTAAGTAAATTTCATTAATCTTAATTTTATTTTGCAAGATATCCTTAAAGTTGTCAAGTGATATAAAGATAAATTTTTGTAAAAGATTAACCTTAATTCCTGTGTCAAATATTGTTTTTGATTTATGTATATAATGTCCATGTGCATTTCTTAGTTCTTTTGGACTTTTTTCGAAAATTACTATAGTATATACAGGCATTATGTCACTATACTTAAAATGTTTATTACGCCTATCACGTATCCGCTTATACTCACGTAGTAAAAGGTCGGCAGAATAACACGAAGCCCGCTCGCCGGGAAATGAATATCCTATCTTTTGAATTTCAACATTTACAAGGCTTCCGTTTTCCAAGCGTACAAGGATGTCTGTTATAAGTAAGTTGCTTTCAGAAGCTACACGTGCACCTTCATTTGGAAGAACCTGTATTATTTCGACCTTTTCACCAATTATGCATGAAAGCAAATCATCAAGTCTTGATTTATCGTATTCAACATTGAAAATTTCTTTGAAATACGGATCATAACATATTTTAAGCCCATGTTCTCCAGTACAAAAATCTAAAAACTGTTTTTGTTGTTCCTCACTCCACTCAATATAAATTGAAGAAAGCTTAGGATTATCCATAATCTCTTTTATTATATTTTCTCTATCCCTAATCATAGGGAAATGTTTTTTTAAATTATTCATAATGTTATCTCCTTTTCTAAGTTAAATGAGGTAAAGGATATTAATGTATGAAATTCAGCTTCAAGTTAATAGTTGGAAAATGGGAATATGTTACAGATAAGCAAAAATCTTAAATAAAACGGGTGGTGGATTTATTTTATCAAATATGCTTGAATAGAACATATAATAATAGAAAATAAAAATCAATAGAAAAAGTAAAAAGCAACAAATCGTGTCATTTTTATGTAAATCAAATGCTGTTATGTCAACTAAAAAGATAATTGCTCAGATTTCAAATTGATAAATCAACAACAGCTATTGCAAGTAAAATCATTAGAAGAAATGGAAAGGTAAAGCTTGGCATAAAAACGAAGGCTATGTTTTCCATGATGCGACTTATGCAGAAGAATGGCTGGAATGAAAGAGATGTCAATTATTGGAAGGAAAAGGGCTGGGCAGATGGTAAGAAGCCTTGGAAGTAATATGGCGGGTTATAGGATTTACCTATAACTCGCCATATTATTTAAGAATTATGCAAAATCTTTTTATTATAATATAATAGCTTCAACAGGAGAGAACTAAGTTTATATGAAGAGAGGGTGATTATCATGAAACAGATTCTTTGTTTTGGAGATTCTAATACATATGGATATATACCGAAGACTGGCAAAAGATACGATTGGGGAGTAAGATGGACAAGTATTCTGAATGAAGAACTTGGACTTGACAGCTACAGGGTAATTGAAGAGGGCTTGTGTGGCAGAACTACGATATTTGAAGATCCTTTAAGAGACGGAAGACGGGGGACAGGCTTGCTTCCTGTTCTTCTTGAGACACATGGGCATCCTGACATAATAGTTGTTATGCTTGGTACTAATGACTGCAAGGCTGTCTATGGTGCCACTCCTGAGATTATAGGAAAAGGTATATCCAAGATTATTAATCAGATTCATACATATTCAAAAAAAAGCAGAATTCTGCTTATATCGCCTATACATCTCGGTGAGAGAGTATGGGAGGAAGGCTACGATACAGAATTCTCGAAGTCATCTGTCGAAACATCAAAGGGGCTTGCAGATGTATATAAAAAGATAAGTAAGAGGGAAGATGTATATTATCTTGATGCGTCAAGATATTCAAAGCCGAGCGAGGCAGACCAGGAGCATATGGATGAGACGGGACATAAGGCGTTGGCTTTCGCAGTGCTCTCTAAGATACGGGAGATTGAAGCGGCTTAGATATTTTGATTTTATTTATCCTTGCATAAAAATATGTCATTTGATAAAATTATATATATAAAAACTTCCGATATATTGATAAAGAAGATAATATTGAACAAATATCAGTACATAAGGGGGTGTGTTCAATGACTTATACTACAACGGCAAAAAAGGATGCTTTAAGAGGAATTATTGATACAGATAAACTTTCAGATACAACTTTCAAAATCACGATTACACCTATATCAGAAGATGAGGCAGATGAGATGGAATTTAAGAGCTTGAAAGGGATTTATGGTAAGGCGATTGATTTGGATGAGATAAGAAAGGAAAGATTGGGTCTATGAAGGTTTTATTAGATACTAATGTTGTGTTAGATTATCTTGGTGCTAATCAAGGATTTACTGAAGAAGCAGAAGATGTATTTGATTTAGCGTCAAAAAGAAAAGATATAAAATTTGTTTCCTCATCAGCTATTACCGATATAATATATGTTTTAAAGCGTGCTGTAAAAGACACGGAATTGGTAAAAAATAAATACGAAAGCTTTAGAAAAAAGATTAGTATTTTGGCAGTTACAGAAAAAGATATAGATACCGCATTCTCAAGAGATTGGAAAGACTTTGAAGATGCTGTTCAGTATACCGTAGCTGAAAATAATGGAGTTGATTGTATAATAACAAGGAATAAGAAGGATTTTGAGGAAGATAAAATTCCATGTTATAGTCCTACAGAATTTATAAAAAAATATTCAGAGTAACAGATAAAACATATGATGATGAATATATAAAGAAAGTGGATGTAAGCATTAAATCTATATTATTATGTGATTTGTGGTGAGTCTTATCGATTTAAGTGGAAATTGTAAAAACGACGGAATCGCTTGAGGGTAATTCCGCATTGTGGCTATGTATTATGCATAGCCACTTTTATTTTGTGAACTGTGAAGTTTATTCCGTTCGTAAATAGCCATATCCACACACCCATAAATCTCTAAATATTATTTTTCACTGTGTAACCTTGTTGTAACTTTGGATATTGTATAATGCATTTAAGTTGAAGGAAAAATGTTATTATTTCAAGACAATGGAGGATATATAAATGGAGATTTTGAAGGTTGAGAACTTGACAAAAATATATGGAAAGGACGAGGCGCAGGTAGTTGCACTTGACCACGCATCATTCTCGGTGGAGAAGGGCGAGTTTGTAGCCATAGTCGGTGCCTCGGGAAGCGGTAAGTCAACGCTGCTGCATCTGATTGGCGGCGTAGACAGGGCAACCTCGGGCAAGGTATTCATTGACGGTAAGGATTTGTCCGAGCTTGATGATGACAAGCTCGCTATATTCAGGAGAAGACAGGTAGGACTTATATACCAGTTCTACAATCTGATACCTATACTTAATGTGGAGGAGAATATCGTACTTCCGCTTTCGCTTGATAATAGGGAAGTGGATAAAAAAGCACTTGACGAGCTGCTTAAGCTGCTCGGACTTGATGACAGGAGAAAGCATCTGCCGCACGAGCTCTCCGGCGGACAACAGCAGAGAACTTCGATAGGAAGAGCACTTATTACAAATCCATCTATAATACTCGCTGACGAGCCGACAGGTAATCTTGATTCAAAGTCAAGTGATGAGATAGTCGCATTACTCAAGAAGTCGAATAGGGAGCTTGCACAGACCATAGTAATGATAACTCATAATATGGAGATTGCGAAGACTGCGGACAGGATAATCAGGATAGAAGATGGAAAGTTAAGCGAGGTATAGGATATGAATGTACTTAAAAAGCTGACAATAAAAGATTTAAAACTAAATAAAAAGCGAACTATCGTTACAATCATAGGCATAATACTCTCAGTGGCATTAATAACTGCAGTAGCTACCATATATCAGAGCTTTATCGCCTCACTTATCAGTTATGAGATAAGAAAAAACGGTAACTATCATGTATCATTTGAAGAAGTTCCGATTGAAGAATCGGAGAGCATAAGTGACAATCGTAATGTGGAGGAAACCTATATAATAAAAGGCTTAGGCTATGCGGTACTTCCGGACTCACAGAATGAATTCAAGCCCTATGCATATTTGATGGGCTTCACAAAGGGCGCACTTGATAACCTTTCCATAAATCTTACGGAAGGAAGATTTCCGGAGAATGAAAATGAGATAGTCATACCGACACATCTTAAGACGAATGGCAGGATATCACTCTCGGTAGGTGATACAATAACCTTAGATGTAGGAAGGCGTGTTGGCAGCGATGGCTATGAGCTTGGTCAGTTCAATCCGTATCGCCCTGATGATTATTTTGAGGAATCCTATAACGCAGAAACAGGCGAGCTTTTGGAATCCGGATATCATGATGGATTAAGCGAGGAAATCGTCGATACAACAGCAAAAACATATACAATAGTTGGTATAATTGAACGCCCGTCATGGTCTATAGAGGATTACGAATCACCCGGCTATACATTTGTCACATATATGGATGAAACTCAGATGACAGGTAAAGTATCCGTATTTGCAAGATTTAAGAAAAAGTCTGTAGAGGATGCATATAGAATTACCGCAAATATATTAGGAGTAGATGCTGATGCTCTTGAGAAAATATATAGTAGTGATTATGTTTTTAAGTCTGAGGAGGAATATAGTGCCGCTTTAGAAAAAATACAGGATTTGAAATATAATATAAATTTTAACGATTATCTTATATCACTTATGTCAAGTCCATTAAAAAGTAATACTGCAAAAGAGCTTGGTTTAGTAGTCGCCATAGTATGTGGAATTATAGTATTTACTTCAGTATTTTGCATAAAGAATTCATTTGACATATCCATAACAGAGAAGATAAGACAGTATGGTATGCTTCGCAGTGTGGGAGCTACGAAGAAGCAAATCAGGAAAAATGTAATGTATGAGGCTTCCATACTCGGGGTAATAGGAATTCCGCTAGGTATAGCATTTGGGGAGCTTGCATCATTTATATTGGTTAAGGTAAGTAATCTTCTTATAGGTGATCAATTCATTGTTGGCAGCGATTTCCTTGTGTTTGCACCATCATGGATTGCAATACTTGCAGCGGTTTTACTCGGTGCTGTTACGATATATCTTTCGGCATTTAGAAGTGCTTGGCGTGCATCTAAGGTTTCACCGATTGTATCCATCAGAAATAGTGCAGACATCAAGGTTAAGGCTAAGAAACTTAGAAGTCCTAAGCTTATAAGTAAGATATTCGGTATAGGCGGAGATATGTCCTACAAGAACCTTAAGCGTAATAAGAAGAAGTATCGCACGACTATTATATCTATTATGGTTTCTGTTTTGACATTTGTGGCTCTGTCATCATTTATGAAGATGGCGTTTAATGTAGTTGATTTGGAGATTGATACCTCTGATTATGATATAAGACTTAATTTGAGTGCATATTCGGGTAATGAATTTGATTTTAAGGCAGCGTATGACAAGGCTTATGGCACGCTTAGTCTTGATAATATCAAGGAGAGTGCATTATATGTATATATGCCGTATGAGATGAAGGATGTTAGATACAGTGATAAGTACAAGGAAATCTACAATATGGCTGATGATTCAGATTATGACGAGGAGACGGGGGAGATTGAAGGTAAATATGTAGAGCTTCGCGTACCTGATGATGAGTCATACAAAGAGTATATAAAAAAGCTTGGACTTAAATATGAGGAAGTAAAGGACAAGGCTATACTTGCAGACAATATGAAGATTTTCGCTTATGACGAAGAAGGAAACGCTAAGAAATACAAGGCGAGACAATTTGACATTAACAAAGGTGATGTTATAAAGGGTAATGTATTTCAATTATATGAAAAAGAAAATGATGAAAACGAGATAAGCATTGAAGTAGGATATGTGGCAGATGAGCTTCCTTTTGGGCTTAATGAGTATTCATCATATATGATTATATCAAGAGAGTATTACGAAAAGCTTGATTTGGAGCTTGGCAGTATGTATACCATATCGTATTACAGCTCGGATAAAGCTGATAAGCTACAGGATGATTTGGAGGCTTATTTTGATGATAAGAACAATGATGTGTATGAATTTCAAGTGGAAAATATTGCTGAGAATGCAAGGCAGATGCGTAATCTGTTCTTACTTGTAGCAATATTCCTGTATGGATTTATAATAGTAATATCCTTAATAGGTATAACCAATATATTCAATACAATGACGACTAATATGGAGCTTAGGAGAAAGGAATTCGCTATGTTAAAATCCATAGGTATGACATCGAAGGAGTTCAACAGAATGATTAGACTTGAGACGGTATTTATGGGAACGAAATCATTGCTTTACGGTCTGCCGATAGGAATAGCTTTATCGTATCTGATATATACCGGACTCGGCAAGGAGGACGGACTTCCGTTTGCCTTCCCATATGCTGCGATACTCATATCGGTAGCTGCTGTGTTCCTGCTTATCGCGGGCATAATGAAATACTCTATGGGTAAGATTAACAGACAGAATACCATAGAGACCATTCGAAATGAAAACATATAAAATTATTTTTAATTACTCCGAGTCAAACCGATAAAGAGCAGGTGGCTGCTACAACTTGCCATCAATTTGTTAAATCAGTAAACTCAGGTTCTCTATTTTCGCACGAAACCGATGAACTCGCTTCGCTCAGACATATCGATTTCTGAGCGAATCTACACGAACACTTCGTTTTTGATTTTACACAAATCGGGCAAAATGTTGTAGCAGTCCACCTGTTCTTATATCAGTCCGACTCGGAGTAGTATAATACAGTTATATACATGATTGAATATAAAAATGAATTATAGTAAAATATCACTCGGAAGGAGTGCTGACGCTATGACTATTTTGCTTGTAGAGGACAACGATACAATTATAAAGGGGCTCTCGTATTCGATTGAGAAGAAGGGGTATGAGTTTAAATACAGGACATCGGTTAAGTCTGCGGGGCGGTATATAGAGGAGAACGCAGATAATATTGATTTGATTATTCTTGACATTATGCTCCCTGACGGGAATGGCTTTGATTTGTACGAGCAGTTTATAAAGCCGAAGGATATTCCGACGATTTTCCTGACTGCACAGGATGATGAAGAGTGGATTGTAAGAGGTCTTGATATCGGGGCAGAGGACTATGTGACGAAACCATTTTCTACTAAGGAGCTTATGGCTAGGATTAATAAAGTCCTTATGAGATATAAAAAGTCTGAGGAGATTACAGTCAGGGATATTCGCTTTAATATGGACAAGATGGTTGTTTATAGAGGTGATGAGGTTATTGACTTAAGTCCTCTTGAGTTAAAGCTTTTAAATCTGCTTTTCCTTGATATTAACAAGGTGGTAAGCAGAAATGTAATACTTGATAAGATATGGGAGTGGACAGGGAATGATGTCGATGACCATACAGTTACGGTGTATTTTAAGAGAATCAGGGAAAAGCTGGTAACGGATATAATAACTACGGTAAAGGGAGTAGGTTACAGGATAGATGATGGCAAATAAGTTAAAGCTAAAAAGATATATGATTATATCCATAGTTGTATTTGCAGCGATGTTAGGTGCATTTATCGGTATAAATATATACGAGTATCATGTGTATAATGCTAATTACAATAAAAAAATATCTGCCGTCATAGCTTCTGTAAGAGAGAAGTATCCTGAGGTATCAGATAAAGAACTGATTGACATTTTAAATGGTGATTTACAGGATGACGGTTTCCTTGCAAAATACGGAATTGATATGAAGGACGAATCAGCCATACTTGATAATAATGTGGCGTATCATAGATTTTTGGCATTGAATATTATTTATATTACAGTATTCGGTGCAACTCTGATACTTGTATTTCTTATATTTAACGCAAGGAAGGATAAGGAGATAAAAGGCATAACCGGATATATCGAGGAGATTAACAGGAAGAATTACACGCTTCATATAGATGAGATATCTGAGGACGAGTTGTCGATACTTAAAAATGAGATATATAAAACTACGGTAATGCTTAAGGAGAGTGCGGATAATTCACTTAATGACAAGAAGAATTTAAAAAAGTCCCTCGAGGATATCTCTCACCAGCTTAAGACACCGCTTACTTCAATACTTGTAATCCTTGACAACCTGATTGATGAGCCGGATATGGACGAGGCTGTAAGGCAGGACTTTATAAGGGATATAAAGCGTGAGACGATTAATATTAATTTTCTTGTCCAAGCGATACTTAAGCTGTCTAAGTTCGATGCGGATACAATTAAATTCATCAAGGAAGAAAGACTTATTAAGGATATAGTGGATAAGGCTTCTAAAAATGTATCAACCTTATGTGATTTGAAAAATATTAATCTTAATATAGAGGGCGATGATGAAGCGAAAATTAACTGCGATTTCAGATGGCAGACAGAAGCAGTGACTAATATACTCAAGAACTGTATAGAACATTCATATAATGATGGAGCACTTGATATTTCATATAGTACAAATCAGGTTTATTCTATAATTACAATAAAGGATTACGGAAGTGGAATATCAGAGGAGGATTTGCCGCATATATTTGAGCGGTTCTATAAGGGAGAGAATTCTTCGAAGGACAGTATCGGAATAGGTCTTGCACTGGCTAAGACCATAATTGAAGAGGATAATGGCAGTATTGATGTTAAATCAGACAAGAACGGAACAGAATTCATTATAAAGTATTTTAAAATCTAAGATAAATTCCGTCCACAACATAGATATTTTTATCAGAAAAGTTGGAGAATTTATTTAAGATTATTTTAAAATGTCATTTGTTATTGAAAAAAATTATAACTTTGTTATAATGTATGAAAGCTTTATCAGGTAGTAAAATAAAAATTATATTATGGTGATATAATGAGCAAAGATAAAAAGACTAAAGATAAGTTTGATAAAAGTATCAAGAAGGTTATAGATAATGATGATGAAGACGAAATCTCAGAAGAAGTGTCGGATTCAGAATTAACTACTGATGAAAAAAAGAAGATAGGCAAGAGTATAAAAAAAGCATTTAAATATTCAATTCATACATGGATATTTAGGTGTTTTTTGTGCGCTCTGGGGATAGAGCTTATATTGGAAATGCTCGGAAGACGTTCGATAATAGGTGGTTTTACATTCCTTTTCAATGCACCTATAGTTTTTCTGTATAATGTATCAATTATTTTCTTTACACTGCTTTTTGCATTATTTATCAGGAAGAGAGTGTTTGGAATTATTTTAATAAGTACGATATGGCTGGTCTGTGGAATTATCAACTTTATCGTGCTTGGTTTTAGAGTTACACCATTTGCTGCAATTGATTTTCTGATGATTTGGGATACCTTCAGTATGATAGACATTTATTATACGAAGTTCCAGCAGGTGCTAATACTGATAGGAGTTATAGTAGTTTTATCATTACTTGTCCTGCTGTTCAGGAAGACTCCTAAATATGAGGGACAGATGAAGGTTAAGCTTACTATGCTTGCCTGTGTTCTGGCATGGTGTGTAGTTTGGGTATTCACTAATTTCGGAGTTAAGCACAATATCATATCAGATGATTTTGCTAATCTTGGTACGGCGTATCAGGAGTATGGCTTTGCGTACTGCTTTACGAACAGTATTATAGACAATGGTATAAGTAAACCCGATAACTACAGTGAAGAGACAATGATGGAAATTAAGGCTGAATTAGATGAAGTCGGTACTAAGGGGATTAAGAAGAAGCCTAATATAATTATCATACAGCTTGAGTCTTTCTTTGACCCAAATGGTTTGGAGGGCTTGACATTAAGCGAGAATCCTCTGCCGAACTTTACGAAATTCAAAGAGGAATATCCGTCAGGATATCTGACTGTGCCTGCACTTGGTGCTGGAACTGCCAATTCGGAATTCGAGCTACTGACAGGTATAAAATCTACATATTTCGGAGCGGGTGAATATCCATACAAGACTACGGTAAATGAGGTTCCGGTAGAAGGACTTTGCAGCCTGCTTGCAAATGAAGGATATAGAACTCATGCAATACATAATAACAAGGCGTCATTTTACGACAGGTGGCATGTATATGATGAGATGGGCTTTGAGGATTTCACATCTCTTGAATATATGTATAATGTCGAATATACATCTACAGGCTGGGCGAAGGATTATACTCTCACTGATGACATATTAAAATGCCTCGACAGTAGTGAGGGGCAGGACTTTGTATTTACCATAAGCGTACAGGGACACGGAAGATATCCGAGTGGTGAGGATACCTGCGAGGATCACATACAGCTTACCTATGCTCAGGAAGAGACGCAGGAGCCTTTTCATTATTATGTAAATCAGATTTATGAGATGGATGAGATGATGGGAGAGCTTAAAGACGCACTTGATAAAAGAGGAGAGGACTATGTGCTTATTCTGTACGGAGATCATCTGCCGTCACTTAATATCTCACAGCACCAGCTTAAAGACAGCACGCTGTTCCAGACAGAATATGTAATAGTGAATAATATTAATTTAAAATTAGAGGACGAGGATATAGAGTCGAACGAGATGTCTCTTAAGCTGTTAAAGGTGCTCAATCTTCCTCTCGGATATGCTCAGAAGGCACACATGTTATATGAGGGAGAGGAGCTTGACGAGAAGCTTACTCTTATAGCATATGATGAGCTTTTCGGAGATAATTATATATTTTCGTCCCACACCCCCGTCCCTGAGGGCGAGATGAAGATGGGTATAACTCCGATTTTGATAGATACGGCAGAGTCAGAGGGTGAGGGTATTTCTGTTAAGGGTGAGAATTTTAATACCTATTCCGTGATTTTTATAAATGATGAGGCTGTCGATACAACATATGTAAGTGAGACCGAGCTTATCGCAGAAGATGTGGAAATTGCAGTAAATGACGAGGTTTCGGTTGCACAGGTAGATGCTGCACATCACATTTTAAGTGAAACTGATAAAATAATATTCAAATAATGTTTGAATAGTTTTAAAATTTATAGTATAATGGATAAATAATTACGTTATAGTAATGTAAGTAAAAAAGAACGAGGAGAAAGATATGAAGCCAACTATTGATGTTAAATACATAAATCCTTTTTTACAGTCAAGTATGTCGATTGTAAAGAGCGTAGCTGGTCTTGATTTAACTGTAGGAAAACCTGGAAAGACAGATTTTTTCCTTAATGAGCTTACATATGCTATACAGGTTGGTGTCGTTGGAGAGATGAAGGGACAGGTCGTTCTTGGCATACAGGACGATAAGGCTAAGCAGATTGCATCCAAGATGATGTTTGGAATGCCTGTTGAGACGCTTGATGAGATGGCGTCGTCGGCGTTAAATGAGCTTAGTAATATGATTATGGGTAATACTGCAACCTTATTTTCAACACTTGGTATATTAATCGATATTACACCGCCTATGGCAGTATATGGCAAGGATTTACAGCTTAAAACTGATATTGAAGGTATTAAAGTTCCACTTATGGTAGATGGGGATGTATGGATAACTTTATATGTATGTGTGTACATGGATAACTAAAAGAAAGGAATTTTAATTATGGGAAAGATTATCGGTGAAGGAATTACATTTGATGATGTGCTTTTAGTACCGCAATTTTCAAAGGTTATTCCTAATGATGTTATTCTTACTACTAACCTTACTAAAAAAATTCAGCTTAACATTCCTCTTATGAGTGCAGGTATGGACACAGTTACCGAACACAGAATGGCGATTGCTATGGCAAGACAGGGAGGAATAGGTGTTATTCACAAGAATATGTCTATTCAGCAGCAGGCTGAGGAAGTAGACAAGGTTAAGCGTTCAGAGTTTGGAGTTATTTCGGATCCATTTTCACTTTCGCCGGAGCATACGCTTGCTGATGCGGACAAGCTTATGGCTAAATTCAGAATATCCGGTGTACCTATCACTGAGGACGGCAGGCTGGTAGGCATCATAACTAACAGAGATTTAAAATTCGAGACGGATTTTTCCAAGAAGATTAAGGAGTCAATGACTTCTGAGAATCTTATAACTGCCAGAGAGGGTATCACATTAGCGGAGGCTAAGGATATCTTAGGCAAGGCAAGAAAAGAAAAGCTTCCTATAGTTGATGAGAATTTCAATCTAAAGGGACTTATTACAATTAAGGATATTGAGAAGCAGATTAAGTATCCAAATGCTGCCAAGGATTCACAGGGAAGACTTCGCTGTGCGGCGGCGGTTGGTGTTACTCCTGATATAACAGACAGAGTTGACGAACTTGTAAATGCTAAGGTTGATGCGATAGTTATAGATACGGCACACGGACATTCTGAGAATGTTCTTAAGACCTTTGCTATGATTAAGGACAAGTATCCTGACCTTGATGTTATAGCCGGTAATGTAGCAACCAAGAGCGGTACTCAGGCTATGATTGATGCAGGTGTTGATGCTGTTAAGATTGGTATCGGACCAGGCTCAATATGTACAACAAGAATTGTGGCAGGTATCGGTGTTCCACAGATTACAGCAGTTATGGAAGCGTATGATGCAGCAAGAGAAGCAGGCATACCGGTTATCGCTGATGGCGGTATCAAGTATTCAGGTGATATCACTAAGGCTCTTGCGGCAGGCGCAAATGTATGTATGATGGGAAGCCTTTTCGCAGGTACTGATGAGGCACCCGGTGAATATGAGATTTATCAGGGTAGAAAATACAAGGTTTACAGAGGTATGGGTTCTATAGCTGCTATGGAGAACGGCAGCAAGGACAGATATTTCCAGAGCAATGCTAAGAAGCTTGTTCCTGAGGGAGTCGAGGGAAGAGTTGCATATAAGGGCTCTATCGAGGATACCGTATTCCAGTTACTTGGTGGCTTAAGAGCCGGTATGGGATATTGTGGAGCAGCAACCATTGAAGAACTTCATGAGAAGGCTGAGTTCGTGAAGATTTCAGCAGCTTCACTTAAGGAAAGCCACCCACACGATATTCAGATTACAAAGGAAGCACCGAATTACAGTGCGGTTACCATATAGTTTACAAAGAATTTGAACCTGTAAAGAATATATCGTCATTTTGTGACGATATATTCTTATTTTTTTTTGTTCTTTTTAAAATACAATTTTTTGAATAAAAAACATTTACAAAATTTCTTATAGATGATATATTGCACATGGATGGTATTCGAATATGCAGTTTAACTGTATGAGAAGCTGTACCGGAAATTTAATATCAGTTCAAGAAGGAGAAATGCTATGAAGGTTGGATTTATTGGTGCCGGCAAGATGGGATTTACTCTGGGCAAGCATATAGCCATAAATGGTGATAAGCTTGATATAAGGGTTGGCGGCTATTACAGCAGGACTAAGCAGAGTGCATCAGAGGCAGCCGAATTCACGAATTCTCATTGCTATAATTCCTTAACTGAACTTGTAAATGGTAATGATATCATATTTATCACAGTTCCTGATGGGCAGATTGCTGTTATAGCGGATACGCTGGACAGACTTGATGCGGATTTGGACGGAAAGATAATATGTCATACCAGTGGGGCTTCCTCCTCACAGGTTTTTTCTGGTATGGATAGCCAGGTGTATGGTTATTCGATACATCCTATATATGCGGTCAATTCAAAGACGGAGTCATATATAAATTTCAATCAGGCTTATATAACAATTGAAGGACATGAAAAGCATATTGAAATGATGGCGGATATGTTTAAGTCGCTTGATCATCAGGTTAAGATTATAAGTGCAGATGACAAGGTAAAATATCATAGTGCTGCCGTATATGCGAGCAATCTTGTAATCGGTCTTTACCATAAGAGTATGAAGCTTATGATGGAGTGCGGATTCGACGAGGCAGAGGCAGAGGAGGCATTAAAGCCATTATTCGAAAATAATGCAAAAAATCTTATCAACAAGGGTTGCGCAGATGCACTTACAGGTCCGGTCGAACGATGCGATACGGAGACGGTAAGAAAGCATATCGAAGCATTAGAAGGTGATGAGCTTACAGTATATAAGCTATTATCTAAGGAATTGGTTGAAATAGCAGATATGAAGCATAATAAGTCTTATGACTACGAAGAGATGAAAGGGCTGCTTAATCTATAGTAAGGAGCGCAAAATGCGTTCCGACAGCACACGCCTGATGAAAGTTTGGCGTAACGGATATATAGGAGGTAAATATTATGAAAAAGACAGTTTTAACATTTGCAAAGGCTAAGGAAAATGGTGAGAAGCTCACAATGCTTACTGCCTATGATTATTCGACGGCGAAGCTTATTGATGGAGCAGGTATTGATGCAATTTTAGTTGGAGATTCACTGGGAAATGTAATGCTCGGATACGAGGATACACTTTCCGTTACGGTTGATGATATGATTCATCATGGTGCGGCAGTTGCACGAGGTGCAAAGGAAGCACTTGTAGTTATAGATATGCCTTTCATGTCATATCAGACATCAGTATATGATGCCGTGGTAAATGCAGGAAGGCTTATGAAGGAAGGAAGAGCTCAGGCTGTCAAGCTTGAGGGCGGCGTAGAGGTTGCTCCTCAGATTAAGGCGATAGTTGATGCGGGAATTCCGGTTATGGCGCATATAGGACTTACACCGCAGAGTATAAATGCATTCGGAGGATTCAAGGTACAGGGCAAGAGCGAGGCACAGGCAAAGAAGCTTATCGAGGATGCACTTGCAGTACAGGAAGCAGGAGCATTTGCAGTTACACTTGAATGCGTACCTGAGAAGCTTGCAACACTTGTGACGAAGAAGCTATACATCCCGACTATCGGAATAGGAGCAGGTGCAGGCTGCGACGGACAGGTGCTTGTATATGCCGATATGCTTGGTATGTTCTCAGACTTTACGCCGAAGTTTGTGAAAAGATTTGCAGAGACCGGACAGGTTATGACAGAAGCCTTCAAGGCTTACATCGAAGAGGTTAAGGCGGGCACATACCCTGAGGCGAAGCATACCTATGCAATAGATGATGAAGTGATTGAGAAATTATATTAGAATAAAAGGAGACAGGAATATGGAAATCGTATCAACTATAAAAGAAGTAAGAGACAGAGTCAAGGCTTGGAGAAAGGAAGGACTTACAGTCGGACTTGTACCGACTATGGGGTATCTTCACGAGGGACACAAGAGCCTTATAGACAGAGCAGTAGCGGAAAATGACAAGGTTGTTGTAAGTGTATTTGTAAATCCTATGCAGTTTGGACCGACAGAGGATCTTGCAAGCTATCCGAGAGATTTGGATGCGGATGCAAAGCTCTGCGAAGCGGCAGGAGCAGCACTTATATTCCATCCGGAGCCGGAAGAAATGTATGACGAGGGCTTTTGCTCATTCGTAGATATGACAGGACTTACCGAGGCGCTCTGCGGACTCTCAAGACCTGTGCATTTCAGAGGAGTATGTACTGTAGTTAATAAGCTTTTCAATATAGTTACTCCTGACAGAGCATACTTCGGTGAGAAGGATGCACAGCAGCTTGCAGTAGTCAAGCGTATGGTTAAGGATCTTAATATGGATATCGAGATAGTAGGCTGTCCTATCATAAGAGAGGCAGACGGCCTTGCCAAGAGCTCAAGAAATACCTACCTCTCACCTAAGTCAAGAGAGGCGGCACTCGTATTAAGTAAGTCCATATTTATGGCTAAAAAGATGGTAGAAGACGGAGAAAGAGATGCTGCTAAGGTTAAGAAAGCTATGAGAGAGCTTATCGAAGCAGAACCACTTGCGAATATAGACTATGTGGAAATTGTCGATGTAAACACTATGAAAGGCATAGATACCATAACCGGTGACATCTTATGCGCAATCGCCGTAAATATTGGTGGCGAAGCAAGACTCATAGATAACTTTATGACTACAGTTTAGAAAGGAACAAAAATATGATATTGAATGTACTGAAAAGTAAAATTCATAGAGCTACAGTCATACAGGCAGATGTGGATTATGTCGGAAGTATAACCATAGATGAGGCACTTATGGAGGCTGCCGGCATACTTGAATACGAGAAGGTACAGGTTGTCGATGTGAATAATGGCAACAGACTTGAAACCTATGTCATAGCCGGTGAGAAGGGAAGCGGTATGATATGCTTAAATGGCGCAGCGGCAAGGCTTGTAGACATCGGAGATAAGGTAATCATAATGTGTTATGCACAGATGACACCTGAGGAGGCAAAGGAGAATAAGCCTTATGTGGTATTTGTAGATGATAAGAATAATATCGCTAATGTATCAAGATATGAGAAGCATGGACTTCTTACGGAAGATTTTATATAAAAAGTGATGTGCAGGTTTACCGTCACATACATTTTGAAGATAAGACAATTGGTAAGATGTAAGTTAAGGAGGTGGCACATATGTTAAAAGGAAAGACAGTCATACTTGGAGTAACAGGCAGCATAGCCGCATACAAGATAGCTAATCTTGCAAGCATGCTGGTTAAATTAAATGCCGATGTGCAGGTCATAATGACAAAGAATGCAACTAATTTTATTAATCCGATTACCTTTGAGACCTTGACGGGAAATAAATGCCTTGTCGATACATTTGACAGGAATTTTCAGTATAGTGTGGAGCATGTTGCACTTGCCAAGAAGGCGGCTGTAGTTATGATAGCACCTGCTTCTGCCAATGTTATTGGCAAGATAGCAAACGGTATAGCAGACGATATGCTTACAACTACAGTTATGGCATGCAAATGCAAGAAGATTATCGCTCCTGCAATGAATACAAATATGTTTGAAAATCCTATCTTACAGGACAACCTAAAAAAACTGGAGCATTACGATATGGAGATTGTGTCACCTGACAGCGGACGTCTGGCGTGTGGCGATGTGGGAGCAGGCAAGCTCCCGAGTGAGGAGCTTTTGCTTGACTATATATTACGAGAGATAAAGCATGAGAAAGACTTAGCAGGTAAGACCGTACTCGTGACAGCAGGACCAACACAGGAAGCTATAGACCCTGTAAGATATATAACCAATCATTCTTCGGGCAAGATGGGATATGCCATCGCAAGAAATGCTATGGAGAGGGGAGCAAGGGTTATCCTTGTAACAGGTGTAACGGCCATAGCTCCACCGCCTTTTGTAGAGGTTGTTAATATTGTAAGTGCAGCAGATATGTATGATGCGGTTATGAAATATAAGGATGAGGCTGATATAATCATTAAGTCGGCGGCAGTAGCGGATTACACACCGATTACGATTGCTGATGAAAAAATCAAGAAAAAGGATGACGATATGAGTATCCCTCTTGGCAGAACCAAGGATATCCTTAAGGAGCTTGGAACGACCAAGCGTGAGGGTCAGTTCATATGCGGCTTCTCAATGGAGACAGAGAACCTTATCGAGAACTCAAGAGCCAAGCTTGAGAAGAAGAATGTGGATATGATAGCTGCAAACAGCCTAAGAGTAGAGGGTGCAGGCTTTGGAACAGATACGAATGTAATAACACTAATAACTAAAGTTGACACCACTGAACTCCCTATAATGAGCAAGGACGAAGCTGCAGAAAAGATAATTGATAAAATTATAATTTAAATGTAAAGCGAAAACATCCGACTGTAATAATTCATAAGCAGGTAATATGAACTTTATTAATAGTAGGTCGAATGGCGGAATAGGTTAAGGAAACAATTTGCACAATTTGCGTGAAATCAGAAATGAGAATTCGCGTAGGCTCGCTCAGAAACAGACTGTTTGAGCGAAGCGAGTTGTCTGTTTCGTGCAGAGCGTAAAGAATTCGAGTTTACTGATTTAGCAAATTGATTGCATGTTGACGTACCTATTCCGCCATTCGACCTACTAAGGGTGAGAGCGTGCCTGCGATGAATTATTATAGTAGGGTGGTTTAGCTTTAAATAAAATTACTCTTCATCGAAGTTGTTGAATTCTTCCTCATCAAGAAGCTCGTCGAAGGCGTCGGCGACAGCCTCATATTCATCTTCGGATTCAATCTGTGAGAGCTCGATATCGTCACCGTCTAACTCTTTGTAGCGGTATAGGAAGACTTCATTTTCTTCGTATCCGGCTACAGGTGTCTGTGGAAGGAGTGCAATATATTCTTTGTCATCTACAGGGAAGATTGCAATTACATCACAGGTAAGCTCAGTTCCGTCCTCAAGAGTCATTGACACGGTTGGCTCGTCGAATTCTTCGTTATTATTAATGTTTTCACTCATTTATAAATCCTCGTTCTTTCATAATATAGATACAGTTTACCCTATAATCTACAGATTGGCAATCACAAATATGCAACATTATCAATAATTGACAAACAAAGCTTTATATAATATAATGCAATTAACAAGTCAGTCGGGAAGGTGAGTATACATCACCTGCTCTGGCAAATTTATATTATGAGAATAATCGTTTAGTCTTTGCAAGAGTTTGGACGGTTATTCTCATTTTCTTTATGTAATCTAATTATATCAATAACAAGTTTAAAACCTGTAATGACAATCATAAGTGATTCATCTCGCCTGTCGGCTCGATATGTTTTTCGCTTTATTCCGATGTATGCAAGCGCACATCGGTGCAAAGCTCATATTTCATAAATACTCATAAGCATCACCCTTTCCGTAACCTCAGAGCAGGTGATGAACACATCCTCCCGACTAACCGGTTAATTGCATTATAAATTATAATTGGATTTTATCTTACGTGAAAAATGTCAAAGATTGACTATTATATAAGATAAAAAATTCAATAAATAAAATAATGTTTTGTAATTTGGGAGAAATATTGTATAATTAGCTTTGTGATTTTTACATAATAATAAATATGAGAGATAAACAATGAAACGACTGCTAAGCTATTTTAAAAATTACAAAGTAAGAGCCATACTTGCGCCGCTTTTCAAGATGCTTGAGGCAAGCTTCGAGCTTCTTGTACCGCTTGTTATGGCGGCGATAATCGATAATGGTATAAATAATAACGACAAGCCTTATATATACAGAATGGGGGTTGTTCTTATTGCGCTTGGAATAATAGGTCTGGTATGCTCGATTACCGCACAGTATTTTTCTGCTAAGGTCGCTATGAGTATCGGAAGGGAACTAAGATATGATTTGTTCAGGCATATCGAGACTCTTTCTTATACGGAGATAGACGAGATAGGCAGCTCCACACTTGTTACCCGTATGACAAGCGATATAAATCAGGTGCAGACAGGCGTGAATATGTTCCTAAGATTATTTATGCGTTCACCGTTTATTGTATTCGGTGCTACGATTATGGCGTTTACAGTGGATGCGCACGCTGCACTGGTATTTCTTATTACATTGCCGATACTTATCGTGATAGTGTTCGGCATCATGTTCATATCCATACCGCTTTATAAAAAAGTTCAGGAGAAGCTTGATAAGGTAACACTTAAGACCAGAGAAAACCTCTCCGGTGTAAGAGTGATTAGAGCTTTCAATCAAGAAAACCATGAGAAAAATGAATTTGGCGAAGTAACTAATGAGCTTACCAAAGGACAGATATTTGTCGGCAGGATTAATTCGTTCTTAAATCCGCTTACCTATGTGGTTATAAATCTGTCCATAGCTGCGCTTATCCTAAAGGGCGGTGAGCGTGTTGACGGTGGATTTATAATGCAAGGTTCGGTATATGCGCTTGTAAACTATATGTCACAGATTCTTGTCGAGCTCGTTAAGCTTGCGAATCTGATTATAACTGAGACAAAGGCTGTG
The DNA here is from genome assembly GCA_017480195.1 of Lachnospiraceae bacterium. GTDB lineage: Bacteria > Bacillota > Clostridia > Lachnospirales > Lachnospiraceae > Coprococcus_C. Next base: position 40,424 of record JAFVBE010000034.1, on the reverse strand, counting down.
GCATGTGCCAATCGTATAAGCGATGTATTCGATACAAAGAGCAGCCAGATTTATAAGAATGAAAATACTTTATCTAAGAGCGGCGTTCCGAAGATAGAATTTATAAACGCAGGTCTTACCTACAAGCATGCGAAGGAAGCATCTATCGAAGGTGTAAATCTTACTGTGAATAAAGGTGATACAATCGGCATAATAGGTGGCACAGGCTCAGGTAAATCATCATTTGTCAACCTCATACCGAGATTTTATGACTGTACCGAGGGGCAGATTCTGATAGATGGAACAGATGTAAAGGATTATCCGAAGAACGAGCTTACAGATAAGATAGGTATCGTGCCTCAGAGAGCAGTATTATTTTCAGGAACGATAGAAGACAATATAAGATGGGGTAAGGCTGATGCGACTAAGGAAGAGATAGAACTTGCACTTGATATAGCGCAGGCTAAATCCTTTGTTGATGAAAAGGAAGGAGGATTAAGCTTTAAGCTTAATCGCGGTGCCAAGAATCTGTCAGGAGGACAGAAGCAGAGACTTACCATAGCCAGAGCATTGGTAAAGCGTCCTGAGATACTTATACTTGACGACAGCTCATCAGCACTTGACTATGCCACTGACTCGGCTCTTCGTATGGCAATTAAAGAGAAGACTGACGCAACAACATTTATAGTTTCACAGCGAGCAACCTCTATAATGTACGCTGATAAAATTGTCGTACTTGATGACGGCAAAGTAGTGGGACTTGGAACACATGACGAGTTACTTTCCTCGTGTGAGGTATATAAGGAGATTTACTACTCACAGAACAAAGAGGAGGTGGCTTCATAATGAACAAGAGTAACACTTGGATAATGAAGAGAATAATCAAGCATATTAAGAAGTATACATTTTTTGTAATACTTTCCTTTGCGTGTGCATTTATATCGGTTATTGCGACACTTTATGCGCCTATACTTACCGGCGATGCGATTAACCTCATTATCGCACCGGGAAAGGTGGATTTTGACGGAATAAGAGAGATAATTATAAAATTCATAATTGTAATAGCTATAACCGCCATATCACAATGGGTTATGAGTATAATCAATAACCGCATAACCTATATGGTGGTTAAGGATATAAGGATAGAGGCATTCAACCATTTGTCAGATCTGCCGCTCGCATATATTGATTCACATTCTCATGGAGACATAGTCAGCAGGATAGTAACGGATATTGACCAGTTCGCAGACGGACTTCTGATGGGATTCTCACAGCTTTTTACCGGTATTGTCACGATACTTGGAACGCTCGGCTTTATGCTCTATATAAATGTGTCGATTGCGATTGTTGTCGTAGTGCTTACACCGATATCGCTGTTCGTCGCAGCGTTTATAGCTAAGAGAACCTACAATCTGTTCAGGGGACAGTCTGAGTCAAGAGGTGAGCTTACCTCTCTTGTTGATGAAATGATAGGAGAGCAGAAGATTGTAAGGGCATTCGGATATGAGGATGAGGCATTAGAGAGATTCGAGGTTATAAATGAGAAATTAGAGAAGGACAGTATGAATGCGACATTTTATTCATCTCTTGTCAATCCTTCCACAAGATTCGTAAATGGGCTGGTGTATGCGGCAGTTGGTATAATCGGAGCATTATCGGCTATCAGAGGACATTTGAGCATAGGAAGATTAACCAGCTTTTTAAGCTATGCAAATCAGTACACAAAACCATTTAATGAAATATCGAATGTAATTACCGAGCTTCAGAATGCCATAGCTTGTGCAGGCAGAGTATTTGAGCTTATAGATGAGGACAGCGAGATACCTGATGAAAGTGATGCGGTAGTATTAGAGAAGGCTGACGGAGCGCTCGTGATAGATGATGTATCATTTTCATATACAGAGGACAAGAGGCTTATAGAGCATCTTAATCTATTGGTTAGGCCGGGTATGAGAGTAGCTATAGTCGGACCTACCGGCTGTGGCAAGAGTACACTTATCAATCTTCTAATGAGATTCTATGATGTAAATAATGGCAGCATAAGTGTAGATGGTAATGATATAAGGCATATCACGAGGGAAAGCCTGCGCGATAGCTATGGTATGGTGCTTCAAGAGACATGGCTTAAGACCGGCACAATCAGAGATAATATAACATATGGCAAGCCTGATGCGACAGACGAAGAAGTAATAGAGGCTGCGAAGAAAGCACACTCACATAGCTTTATCAAGAGACTTCCGCAAGGCTATGATACAATCATAACAGAAGATGGTGGAAATCTCTCACAGGGGCAGAAGCAGCTTTTGTGTATTACTAGAGTTATGCTTCTTATGCCTCCTATGCTTATACTTGATGAGGCAACCTCATCTATAGATACGAGAACTGAGATAAGGATACAGAAGGCGTTTAACAGGATGATGGAGGGCAGAACCAGCTTCGTGGTAGCTCATAGACTGTCTACGATTAAGGAAGCAGACATAATCCTTGTAATGCGCGACGGAAATATAATCGAGAAGGGCTCACACAGCGAGCTCCTTGCTATGAAAGGATTCTATAGTGAATTATATAATGCGCAGTTTGCACATTAGCAAACAGGTCGGCTGTATGGCCGACCTGTCTTAAATTAAGCATTTATTCCATTTTTAGATAATAGATCTTTAAGCCGCTGGATTTCGTTATTTGCCAAATCACGCTCTTTGCTGATTTTATCAAGTTCGGCTTTTTGGCTGTCAATCTCAGTTATTGTCTTGTCTCGTTCTTCCTCAAGCACATCAACCTTAGCCTTAAGTTCGTCAATCATATATGTGACGGTATTACGGTCAAGCTCTGCTAATTCTTTTGAATACATCTCCATCAACCTCTCTGTGTTCAGGCACATATCATATATGTCTGCATATAATTCTTTGAAGTATGGACTATGTGTTACAAGCTGTTCAATATATTCCGGCTCATCGAAGCTTAAAAACATAAGCCATTCTTCAAGTTTATTATGAAACAATCCTGTATCAGCTTCATTGATACCTTTATCATCCGTAGAAGTTTTCTTTATTGCATCACTTTTTATAGCTTTAAATCTATTGTGCATAATTTCCCTGAAGTTGTCAAGTGATATGAAGATATATTTTTGCAAAAGATTAACCTTTATACCTGTGTCAAAAGATATCTTAGACCTATGTATATAATAACCCTTTGCATGTCTAATTTCGTCAGGACTTTCCTCAAATATTACTATAGTGTAGACCGGCTTTATATCACTATAGCGAAATTTTTTCTTGTTTTTATCACGCAGACGGCGATACTCTCGAAGCAGAAGGTCGGCAGAGTAGCATGATGCGCGTTCTCCCGGAAATGCATATCCAATCTTTTGTATCTCGACATTGACTAGACTGCCATCCTCCAATTGGACAAGAATATCTGTTATAAGCAAAGATGCTTCTGATGATATACGCGCACCATCATTAGAAAGAACCTTAATAATTACAACCTGTTGTCCGAATATACTTGACAGCATGCTATTAAGACGCTCAGGATTGTAATCAGGTTCAAAAATCTCCTTGAAGAAAGGATCATAAGTAATCTTCATTCCGCGTTCTCCCGTACAGTAATCGAGAAACTTTTCCTGCTCTTCAAGTGTCCAAGTATTAAATCTTGCTGATAAAAAAGTATTGTGGTTGATTTCATCAATCACAGCTTGTCTTTCCCTAATCATAGGAAAATGGTTCTTCAAAATAGAACTCATAGGCAAATTCCCCCTTACTTGAAAAAATTTAATTATCATTGGTAAGTAAGCAAGAAATTATGAGTTGAATTATAGAAAACTCGAGAATGATTAACTTGCTTATGATGAGATTATATGACAAAAAAATACATAAGTAAATACAAAAATACAAAAAGCAACAAATCGTGTCATTCTCCAATTGAATGCAGAAAAACACTATTGCAAAATACTCCATAATAGAGGATAATGTAATAGGAATTACAGATGAAAAGACAGAAAATTATGATTTGATAAATGTAATAACAGTATGTCTCGGGGGACAGAATAAGGAGCACTACGAAGGTCTTTTAAAAGTGTTAGATGTATTGTTGACAAGTGAGAGAACACTTGATGATAAAAGACATATATTACAGGAAGAATTCGGTATAGTTATGAATGAGAAGATAGAAAGCGAGGTATGGGATATGTGTAATCTCAGTATAGGAGTATATGAAGAAGGATATAATGATGCATACAATGATGCATATGATGAGTCCGCTTTAAATGCAATAAAAAGCCTTATGAATAAAAAAGGTTGGGATATAGAAGAATGTATGGAAGTGTTGGATGTTCCACAGGATAAGCAGGAAGAATATAAAGAAACCATACTATCCGAACTTGCAACAGTATAAATCGACTTAAAAAATAAAACAATATATAGATTATATTATGACAACAAAACACAATATATTGTTAAATGTGAAAAAGTGCCTAAAATGGCACTTTTTTCTTTGATTTTTGACAAAAAAAGATATTGAAAAAATGTAAAAAGTACGATATTATGTTAAGTAATATTAAAGAATTACAGTGGGATAGGTCTGCCCATTTTTAAATGTGGGACGGGCTACATCTGATTAAAATAAATTATAATCATGGAGGGTTTAAAATATGAAAAGAAATCATCGAACAGGAAATACAAGAAAGAGGGTAATATCATTCTTACTGTCGGCACTTATGGTGCTCTCTATCGTCATGCCCGGAGGAAGCGGACAGGTGAGATATAACGCATATGCGGAGGGAGAAGAACCAGGCTACGAGTCTGTCAATCTGACCACAGAGGCAGAAGAAGAGACAGAGGAAGCCACTGAGGAAACGACAGAAGATACTACATATGAAGAAATAACCGAGCAAGCTTCAACCACCGAAGAAAATACATCAGAAGACAGTACGGAAGGGGAGAATACTGCATCTGATACAGAGGAAGTGACAACTGAGGCAGAAGCTACAGAAGCTGTTGATACTACAGAGGCAGAAGATATTACAGAAGCATATGCATCTGATAATACAGTAACAACAGAAGCAATATCCGATAATGACGGAGGAATATTAATTGGAATGGTTAATCAGACTATGAGTTTGAATGGAACTTCTGGAATGATTACACCGGTGAATGATGATTTGGTTGGGGATGGCGAAGTTGAAGCAAATTTTGCAGATATTAGTTTTTTAACAACTACACCTGAGGCGGATCCAGCAACTTCCTTACCTACAGGCAGCCAAGGAACAATGATTATTACATTGGGACGAGCAAATCATGATAATACATCAGGAGATTTTGCTTACATTGTTGATATAGATCCAACGGCATTAGATTTTACTAATAATTTTGTTGATCAGGCTGATGGAAGTAAAGTATGGACATTTACAAGTTCACAAGGTTCTCAATCCACTATTACATGTAAGCTTGTTGTGGAAGAAGGACATTCAAAAGTTTACATAAGTGGAATTGCTGCTGGTCAAACAGTTACAGTATCTCTTAATTTTGACTTAAATGATAACACATCTGTAGGTGAAGACATACATATAAGTATTAGAGACAATGCAGGTAAAACTCCAGAGGGTAATAATAATGTAACTATTCCGCATACTCCGGGAGCTAATGAAACTATAAGTATTTCAAATACTAAAACAGGTACCAGTTCAGTTGTAAAGAAAGCTGGTGATGACACTCTGTCAGAAGATATAAGCTATACGGTTCAGTCAAAGATTTCATTGCCTAAAACATGGGAGAATAGTGCAGGAATCAATAGCGTTATTATTACGGATGAGTTGAGATTTGGTGATAAATTAAGCTTAAATGATGGTAATACTTGGAATGACTTAAAGGAATACCTTAGTGTAACGGGTGATGGTCCTTTATCGGTTGATTCAATGTCGCCTATTGAGGAAAATGGTAAAATTGTTGGTATTAATTTTTCAAGAACTATTTCAGATACGGCTACATTAAATGCTATAATTAATAACACGGACAGAACGACAGATTCATCTAATATTATTTATACAACTAAAGAATCGGTTTTTAAGATTGATAAAGCTGCGCCATTAACTGTATCAGGAACCGGTACAATGGTAAATAGTTATGATGTAAAAGCAACATCAAAATATAATCCATCAACTGAATATACTTCAATACCGGCTATTAAAAATACAAAATATGATGATGGTAGTAAAAATTTTACATTAAAAAAGAGTGCAGAAGCTGTTTATGGTACGGGAGCTAATAATAATACAGGAATCAATATGAAATCCGTACAGAAAGGAAATATAGTAAAATTTAGTATTTCAGTAAAAAATAATGGCTTATCTCAGGAAACAATTAATCTTATAGAGGAGATGGATCCTAAATTATCAATTGCTACTGCTGAACAATTATCTGCGGCGGGAATTTCTGATAATCCTGTTGTCGTTAATGGTAATAGTATTTCTTTAAGTATTGATAGTCAAACAACTCCAGAAGAAGATGCTGCAGATAATTCTTATAGCACAGTTGGATTTAATAGAAGTAAATTTAGCGTAACCGTGCCAGCGGAAAGTACTGTTACAGGATATGTTTATGCCTATGTAAATTATGATATTACGGATGGAAAAAGTGAGACATTAACTAATTATCTTGTTGAAGATGGTGACGAGTCTCATTTTGATTCTGCTGCGGTTTTGGAAAAACCGAATGTACCAGATCCATATGTTGAAAAAATAGTTTCAGATGGAGATATTTGGAAGAGTGCAGGTGATGTAGTTTTATACTCGATTAAAGTATATAATAAGGGGTATGCAGAGGCAAAAAATGTTAAGGTTACAGATTTATTTGCTCCTAATGATATATTTGAAGTTAGTAATATCACAATAAGTAATAACTCGACAACTTATACATCTTTTCCTGAAAGTGGCATTTTAGTTGATGTTCCGGCGTGGACATCAAATAATGAAGATGAAATCCCTTATACAACCATTACTATTACAGGAAAGATAAAGGATAGTGCAAGCAATTATACTTCTTTAAAAAATACAGCAACACTTCCTGATTATAACAAGAGCGATGATGTAGAAATCTATAATCCGGATTGGAGTGTGGTTGGAGAAGGAATTTCCTTAACTAAAACAGTTAGCAATGTTACTGACAGCACAAAGGGAAACAAAGCAAAACCTGGAGAAACCGTTAAATATACAATCACAGTAACAAATGATTCGGGAAAAGATATAGATTTAAGTCAGTATTCAGGTGATGATATATTTAAAATAAATGATGTCATGCCTAACGGTATAACATATGTTAGTGACTCTTCGAAATACAATTTTAATGATTATGGTATAACATCTATAAATGATTCTGACATAACTTTTTCGGGACAAAGTTTTTCGTGGGCATTTACAGGACATACACATACAGTATGGGATGGAACTGCTAATGTCGAAAAAACAGATACAATTTGGCAAAATGGAAAGAAAATTATATATACATATGAAGCAACATTAGATGATGGAGTATCAGGTACATTGACTAATGAGGCTTGGGTTATAGACAAGACAAAAGAAGATTTTGTAGATAAAGCAGATGTTATTGTACCGGAAGATAGTAATATTGATTTAGAAAAATATATTTCAGCTTTGTATGATGATAATGGGAATGAGGTTTGGTCAACAACTTCTCCGGTAGGTGAATCTACTTATGACGGTAAAGGTAATCCTACACTAAAACAGGTAACCACAAATGATATTGAAGTGGGAAATATAGTAGAGTTTGTTGTCAAGGTTAAAAATCCTGGGGACAATAATATTACATCAATTGATCTCGATGATAATTTTTCTAGTGTTTACGGTATGTCGCCTATATTAAATAGTAGTTACAAATTAGAGGTAATTGTTAAAGATGCAAATGGTGTTAGATTAGGTCAAATTAATGCTTCAACTCAGGGTAATAATGCAGAAATAAAATCATCAGATTTTGTCTCTGACAATGGCAATGATTTTATTATTCCTTCAAATAGTTATATTACACTTACTTATAGAGCTAAAATAATTAGCATGCAGTCTGGATATATTAGAAATATTGTAAGTGATCATAATGATTCAGACGAAAAAGCAACGGTAGATACACAAAAATATCCTATTCTTGATGGATATAAGAAGATTGCTATAATAAATAAAAATGTTTTGGCAAACATGGGATATAATAATGTTGAAAGTGATATAAATTATCAAGATAAAGCAAGTCTAAGCTCATCCACTGATGAATATTATGTTATTTATAAAATTCATGTTGAGGAAGATACTTCAGCAGCATTTGGAAAAGGATTTAAGGTTGTAGATACGCTTGATAGTGGATTGAAATTTGTAACCGCAGGATTTGAAAATGCACCTGATATAAGCCATCCGCCTGTTGTGGTTGCCTATTATGATGCATGGGGAAGACAAATATGTAAAGGAACAGAAAATAATTATAAATATAGTGTATCTACTTCGGGACAAACAATGACTATTGAATCTGATGATTATGTGTTTGATGCCAACCATAAATATATTGATTTTTATGTTATAGCTGAGGTTGATACAGGTGTATCGAGTGATACAACAACATTATTAAATAACAATGTGAAAATATCATTTAAGGATAATGGATTTGATAGTGATGGTAACTATGTTCCTGCTAATTCGGAATTGATAGATGATGATGCTGTTCTTGAGTATGCACCTGGAAATATAAATGCTTCACATACAAAGACCGCAATAGGAGCATTTAACACGAATACTGAAAAATCAAGAGGTAATAATAATGGCATTATTGAATTATCAGGCAGCTCTCCGGAGAGCGAGCTTAGCGATAATCCAACAGCCGGTGATAGCATTATCTGGAGATTTAGGCTTACCAATGAGAATAAGCCTGATTCTGCCGATATGAAAGATTATATAATTACTGATACTTTACCATATCCATATACATTTGATGATACATATGAGGATAGTTCGTCTTCTGAAGCAAAATTCTATCCAACAATTACTATACATAAAAATAATTCATCAGAAATAATATATGGTGGAGTTGGTAATTCAAAAATATTTATAAAACCTACAATTGAGATATCTGATAATACAGCTATTTTAAAGTGGGATACATCAAACACAGATTATGATGATGATTTTATTTTGGCACCGGGAGAGTGGCTTGAAGTAACATTTTCATCAAAAATAATGGATGGAAAAGTTGGATATCCGGATGATTTTGTCAATCATACAACTGTTAAATTTACAGATGGATCAACAGTTAATGCTTCCTCCGATGGCTATAAGACGGACACGGATTCGGTTGGAAATGAAGCTCATATGAGTATAGGTGGCTATGCAACAACATCTTACAAAAATATACATTATGAGCATGATGATAATGTTGGTTCTCCTGATTCGGATACAGGATATGGAAACGATTCTCATAATTATGTTAAGGGACTTATAGGTGATAAAGTTACATACACGCTGGTTGTTAAAAATGCTGCAAGCATTCATATCAATAATATGTGTATAATTGATAGATTGCCATATGTAAATGATATAGGAGTAATTGATAAAAATCAAAGAGGTTCAGCATTTGATGTTGACTGGCTTGGAAACGCAAAAATAACTGTATACAGAGCAACTATAAATGGAAGTGATGTAACATATGATAGTGGAACAGATATTACATCTAATACAACTATTTCATTTGCAGCAAATAATAATAGTGCCTTAGTAAATGATTCTAATGACTGGATTAGCAATACAGATACGGTATATAGCTGGCATAGCAGTTATCAAACCGGTGACAAATTAATAAGATTTGAATTACCTAATGATACGGAATTCAGTGACTCTGATTATGTCGAGATTATATATGACGGAATTATACCTAATGATGTGACCGTATCAGGAGAGAGCAATATTGCATGGAATGATTTTGCGTATGCTTATCATCCAATTACTTCATCTGAGTCATCTGATGTTATAAAAACTGCTGAGCCACCAAAGGTAGGAGTATGGATTGAGCAGCTTGATGTTAGTGCTGTATTTGAAGCAGAGAAGACTGTTGATGGTGAAACTCCTACTTCAGAGCAAACATTTAACTTTGCTGTTGATGAGATAACCCCAAATACAAATGGTGATTATTCATCATATACAAAATTGACAGATGGATTTACTACTACCGGTTCGAATTCAGGCAAGAAAATAACCTTTGCAGATAAGGCAACATACTCAGCCGGTGCAACAGCAGGAGATGTAGATCATTATTATAGAATTTATGAGACCGGAACATCAGAGGAATATAATATAGATTCTTCGTATTATATAGCTAAGGTTACAGTGACAACTGCGACAGATGGAACAATAACTTTATCAGATTCTAAAGCTGAGATTGTTGCAAAATATGTTAAGAATGATAGTGAAGTATATGTTGCGGAATACAATAATGTTGATTCTGATGATACTAATAATTCAACAACAAAAGCAGTATTTGACAATAAAAAGAAAACCGGTTCTGTAAAGTTGTCTAAACAGGTAACATTTAATGGTACACCTGCATCAGATTTTAGTAATGAGCCTTTCAGTATTAATTTGACAATTGATTCAAATGCTACAGCAAGTTACCCATATGTAAAGGACGATGCTACAACGGGTAATATTACTTTCACAAATGGCTCTACTAGTTCACCGGTAGTGCTTAAGGATAATGAATATATTACTATATCAGGCTTACCTATCGGCGTTAAAGTTACTGCAACAGAGGTTGATGCTTCAAATGTATTTACTAATTACACAATGGCGGCTTCAAGTGAAACAACCAAAGATGCAACTATTGAGGCGGGCGAGACAAAGGAAGTCACTATTAAGAATACTTATACTCAGGATAAAGGTGATTTGACAATCACCAAGGCAAAAGAGGGTGTTCAGGATTTCCCTGATGTTAATCAGAAATTTACAATAAGTGTTACATTTGATAAAGCTTTTACAGCTTCTGAGGTGAATAAAGTAACAACAACGGAAACAACAGCAATTTCGGAAAAATCATTCACATCAGGAAATGCTGTAACTTATACTTTAAAGGTTGGTGAAAGAATAGAGATAAAAGGTATTCCTGCCGGTGTAGAATATACTGTAGATGAGGACTTAACCGGAGTTGTAGATTTTTCTAAAACTGTAACTTATGGTAATAATACTCATAAGATTACAAAAGATACTACAGATACAGTTACCGTATATAACAAATATACCAACGGCGCAATACCGGCAAGTATAGAAATAACTAAGGTTAGCAAAGATGACAGTAGTGAAATGATTCCTAATGCAGTATTTGGTATATATAGTAATTCGGAATGTACATCAGAGGTCGAAAAGATAACAACCGGAGATGATGGAATTGCTACCTATAGTATAACTGATGTTCGCTCTATTCTTGGTACAGATGAAAGTAAAATATATTATATTAAGGAGATTTCAGTACCACAGCCTTATGTTGCAGATACAGATACAGTTCATACAGTAACTATTTCTGTTGAAAGTGGCAGTGCAGTTGTAAAATATGATACTGATAAAGATGCTTTAACTATTGAAAACAAGAAAAGAGAGGGAGAAATAAAAGTAAATAAGACATTTGCTTCAGGCACTACTCCTGTTAGAGTTGTATTTGGAGCATTTAAAGTTGTAAATGGAGTAGTTTCAAATGATAAATCTGCTCAAATTGTCTTTGATAGCAGTGATTTTACAGGTGGAACGGCATCAAAGAAATTTACAGGTCTTGATCTTAATTCAATGTACTGTGTATATGAATTAGACAAGGAAGATAAACCTATAACGGATGGCACTGGTGTGATTGGTACTACAACTTACACAGTTACAGCAAATGATAATGAAAACATATCATTTACATTTGATAATTATAGCAAAACTGCAAGTTTTACTAATGCGGAGACTAAGAGCAGTGTTAAGATAACAAAGGCAGTTAATTTTACAAGTGGAAGTTCTAAACCGACGGATAAGGCTACTAAGACTTTCCCAATAAAGATTACTTTATCTGATAATACAATTAATGGAGAAAAAGATGGAATTAGTTTTACGAATGGTGTAGGCTATACAAATATTTCTGAAAGTGCATCTATAACGATTACAGACCTTAAGCTTGGTACAACTGTTACAGTAAAAGAAGAAAATAACAGTGGAGAAAAAAAAGATGTTATAGAAGCTTTTTCCGGATATTCATATGTTGCGGGAAGTAGTACTGATAGTGGCACAGCTAAAGCTACCAAGGATAGTGTAGAGGAAATAAATCTTATTAATACATATTCGCAGGATAAAGGAAGTCTTGTAATAAAAAAGTCTTTTGAGGGCGTAGATGCAGACGATTTGGCAAATATGTCAAGTACAGATAAGGCTAATCTTAAATTTACTGTTACAAACTCGGCAGGAACTTATACGAAAACTATTACTTATGCACGGTTTGACGGTGATTCTGAGGATGGTGATAATTCGGCTGAAACTTATACAATAACAAATCTTCCGGTAGGAAGTTATAAGGTTACAGAATCAGGACAAGATGGAATACTTAGTAATTATATTCTTGATACAACAGGTTCTGTTTCAGAAAAATCAGGAAATGTTACAAAAGACGGAAGTGTAATTGTTGAGATTAAGAATAAATATGAAAAGATTACAGGAAAATTAAAGGTTAGCAAGATATTTAAAGATACTAATGGAACAGTAATTACCACAGGATTAAGTGATGTAACATTTGGTTTGTTTGAGGGTGATACTTTTAAGGAAGAAAAGACTATCAGCGGAACTGATGCAACAAGATATGTTACATTTGAAAACCTTGATGTTAAAAAGACCTATAATGTATATGAAGGAACCTATGATAGTGTAGCAGGAACATTTACAAAAGCAGATACGACTGTTGAACTAAATAGCAAAGTATATGCCGTATCTTCAGAGAATGCGACAGGAGTAACCTTTGATACATCAGGCGTAACTGCAACAACAATAGATGCAACAGATGCAATTATATATAATACTGAGGCTAATGAATTAGGAAACCTTGTAATTAAGAAGACTATTACAGGTATAGATTCATCAGACTTATCATCTATAGATAAGACAAAGCTTGTGTTTACTGTTAAGAATAGTAGCAATCAGACCGTTACTACTGTTACATATGATAAATTTAGTGAGGATGATGACAACAATCCTGATACATATACTATAAAGAATCTTCCTGTAGGAGATTATACTGTAACAGAGTCGGTAACAAATGATATACTTAATACCTATGTTATTATAACTACAGGTACAAATCAATCTACAGTAACAGGTACAGGTGCAGTTACTAATGGTAATTCAGTTACAGTTGAACTCACTAATAATTATGAAAAGAAGACCGGAAGCTTAAAGGTCAACAAAATATTTAAGGATACAACTGATGCAGAAATAACAGATGCGTCAAAGAGAAAGGATGTAACTATTGGACTTTACTCTGTATCAGGAGCTACAGAAACCTTTGTTGATGCAAAGACACTTACAGCATCTGCGACTGACAGATATGTTGAGTTTACCGGACTTGATGTGACTAAGACATATAAGGTTTATGAAATAACAGGAGATTATGAGCCATATACTACTTACGACACAAGCATAACATTAGATGGTAAAGAATATACAATAACATCTGAAAAAACATCCAATATTACCTTTGATTATGCAAATACTGCTACAGCAACAGTAAGTGCGGATGATGCAACAATAACTAACACCGAGGTTCAGGAGAAGGGTAGTCTTGTTATTAAGAAGACTTTTAGCGGAGTAGATGGTGCTGATTTAACTAATATGTCAAGTACAGATAAGACTAATCTTAAATTTATTGTTACTAACTCGGCAGGAACTTATAATAGAACTATTACTTATGCACAGTTTGTTGGTGATTCTGAGGATGGTGATAGTTCACCTGAAACTTATACAATAACAAATCTTCCTATAGGAAGTTATACAGTAACAGAATCAGGACAGGATGGAATACTTAATAAGTATAATTTTGTAACAACATCTTCAACTACTACAGTTACAAAAACAGTTGTGAAAAATGATTCAGTTACAGCAGAACTTAAGAATACCTACACAAGAAAGACCGGCAAACTGGTAATACAAAAAACATTTGATTCAGATCCGAATCTTCCTGAGGATTACAAGCGGGTAGAATTTAATGTACTCGTAACACTTAGCGACGAGACTGACACTCGACTAAGTGGTACAGTAACCTATGGTGGAGTTGAATTTAAGAATGGTGTAGCAACCGTGAAGATATCGGTTGATTCACCTAAGGAGATATCAGGCATTCCGGCTGGATATAAGTATACTGTTGAAGAACAGACACCATTGCCTACCGGATATCAGATTGATAATTCAGGTGCAATTGGTACCATAAATGGTGATAGTACTCATAGTGTTCCGCTGAAGAATAAGTATTCACCACAGTCTGTCAGCTTGAAGATTACTAAGAACTTCGGCAATGACAGTGCGATTAAGTCATCTGATATAAAGGGTACTGATAAAATAGTATTTACTATAAAAGGACCGAATGACTATTCAGAGGACATAGATTACTATACATTTAAGGATACAGGTAGTATAACTATATCTAACCTGACTGCAGGCACATATACAGTTAAGGAGACTTCGTATATACCTAATTCCGAGTATAGCAGGACAACTAAGGTTAAGGTTGGAACTGGTGGTACGGAAGTAACTGCAGACAGCGCCAATGTTGCCATAGCTGCAGGTGGTACCGGAGAGGTAATATTTACAAATAATTATACTATAGTTGAGAAGGCAGAATTAGATATATCTAAGGCGGTAACGGGAGCTAATGCAGGCGATAAAGAGTTTAAGCTTGAGATTAAGTATACTAAGGATGCGACTACTAAGTATGTGGCTGTGAATAAAAACTCAGCTACAGGATATTCACTTGTAGATTCGGCTCCTGCAGGTGATGCAGTTCCGACTGTAAAAGCCGGTGAGACCTTGAAGATTAAAGTGCTTCCATTTGGTACTTATATTGTTACAGAGGATACAGGAAATGTTGCTTTATCGGGCTATGTGTTCAATCTGTCGGGTAGTACCGTCACAGGAAGTGCAACATTTGATGCAAATGTTGCAAAGACTGTAAACCTTACAAATGTTTACACTGAGAACCGTAGCGTGAAGATATCCAAGCTTGATTTTGCTACAGGTACAATGATTAGCGGAGCGAAGCTGCAATTACTCAAGGGTGATGAAATCATTGAACCGGTATGGACTACCGATGGAAGTATCAAGACCATCACAGGACTTAAGTCCGGAGTTACCTATACCTTACATGAGGTTAGTGCGCCGGATGGATATGCAGTAATTAAGGATGTAGACTTCGTGATAGGAGCAGATAATAGTGTAACCGTTATCCCTGGCAGCGATGGTGAGGCGGTATATGATGCTGCATCAGGAGTTATACAGCTTAAGGATAAGAAGACGAGTGTTAAGATATCTAAGGTTGATGTTACATCACAGGAGGAGCTTCCTGGTGCTAAGATACAGATTATTGATGAGGATGGCGAGGTTGTAGAGGAATGGACCTCTACAGATAAGCCTTATGAGATAACAGGACTTAAGACGGGTGTAACCTATACACTTCGTGAGACTGTTGCACCTGATGGATATCAGCTTACTACAGATACGACATTTACCTTGAATGAGGATGGAAGTGTAAACGGTACAAAGACAACGACTGCAAAGTCCAATGAAGGTGTGCTGCTTGTAGAGGATGCACCACTTGGTGTACTTGTCATTAATAAGCAGGGCTTCTACAATGAGCTATGTGCAGACGATAGTAATGCTACAAAAGCATTAGAGGGTGTTAAGTTCACGCTTTCGAAGCCGGATGACTCAACCTTCGGACAGACTAAGGCTACGGATGCCGATGGTGTAGTTACCTTCTCAGGCCTTGCACCCGGAACCTATGAGGTAAGGGAAACCTCAACCATAGGCAATTATGTACTGGATGAGCAGGTTTATACTGTCAAGGTCAATGCAGACGGTTCCAATTCAGGACTTGTGGATGCATCAGGCAAGACAGTTGAGAATAATATCATTATAAATGACGAATATCGAGCAGATATAAGATTTGTCAAGGTTAAGCTTGGTAATGCAAGTCAGAAGCTTCCGGGTTCAACCTATGGATTATATAAGTTGGATGAGGATAATACACTTACCAAGATAGCGCAGGCAACCACGGATGAGGATGGTGTACTTGAGTTTGAGGGAGTATTTACCGGTATAGAATATACTGTAAGGGAATTGATTTCTCCTGAGGGCTTCTATGTATCGGAAAATCCTATAACCATAAGCTTTGCAGTAAATGATGATGGAAAAGCTGTAATCGACAAGATTGACGATGGCAATGGTACGATTGTTCTGTCAGCTACAGGTGAGATAACCTGGCTTGAACCTGAGATTAGTGTAAGCTTCATTAAGCAGGATCTTGAAGGACACAACCTTGCAGGTGCTAAGCTTAAGGTGGTTGACAGTGATGGTAATGATATTATATCCTGGACTTCTACTACAGATGCATATTTGGTAGATGGAGTATTCAAGGCAGGAGAGACTTATAATTTATTTGAGGTGGAGGCACCTGAGGGCTATGAGGTAGCCGCTCCTGTAAGCTTCACCATAGATGAAAAGGCTGGCTCAGAGGGCATTGATACTATAGTAGTAGTTATGAAGGATGCACCTATAACTACGACGACGGTTACACCTCCGGAAGTTACGCCGCCTGCTCCGAAGACCGGAGATAATACACCTGTCAGACCGGTGGCAGGCATGATGATGGCTTCATTGGCAGGAATTATGTATCTCATGCTGATAGGCAAGAGGCAGAGGAAACGAATTAGAAAATAATCAGCACGAGATTAGAATGTAAAATGTCAGAGGGCATATCGCAAGATATGTCCTCTGATTTTGCTCTGTAGAAAATCTTTAAATATAATTATGGATTTTTTTCTTATGAAGTTATATAATAGTTATCTGTGAATGCTCAAATTAGGGGAAATTAAGTATTATGGTTAAGAAAAACAATTCACTTAGAAATTCTTTTTTGCTTTTGCTTACTGCGATTATATGGGGCACCTCCTTCGTCGCACAATCAGCAGGGATGGAGTACATAGGACCTTTTACCTTTAGCGTGATAAGGTACATAATCGGTGGTACGGTGCTTATTCCGGTTATTATTTTAATGAATAAATTGAATAAGGATGAAGCTTATGAATTACAGGATAAAGTGACTGATGGTAAAGACATAGCTTCTATCGAAGAATCGTCTAAAAACAGTAGTTTCAGATTATCTGTAAAATACGGTATCGTATGCGGTATAATCCTGTGTGCTGCAAGTAACTTTCAGCAGATGGCTATGCTTCATGCATCTGCGGGTAAGGCGGGATTTATAACTGCATTTTATATTATACTTGTGCCGATTGTCAGCATTTTTTTCAAGAAGAAGACATCACCGGTTATATGGTTTTGTGTGCTGCTTGCACTCGTTGGACTGTATTTCCTGTGCATAGGAAGGGGTGGAAGCTATGTATTCGAGATATCGGATATTGAGCTTCTTATATGCGCGCTTATATTTTCGTTTCATATTATTTTCGTTGATTATGCCAATACTAAGGAGGTAAATGGTGTTGTCATATCCTGCACACAGTTTTATACCGCAGCAATAATAAGTGCATTTTTCGTATATCCTATGGATGGTAGGGTATATAATATGCTTCCGACTTTGGAACTTATTTCGATGGCTGCTTCGGCAATTCTTTATTCCGGCATTATGTCATGTGGTGTGGCGTATACATTACAGATTATCGGTCAGAAGGATGTCAATCCTACTGTGGCATCACTTATAATGAGCTTGGAATCAGTTGTCTCCGCTATATCAGGATTTCTGATACTTCATCAGAAGTTGTCCACAGATGAGATAATAGGATGCGTGATAATGTTTGTTGCGATAATACTTGCTGAGCTGCCGATTGGGTCTAAAACTAAGAAAACATAAAAAGAATTATTACATACAGTATTCAATAAACTTCTCAAGAACTGCTGTTTTCGTCTTATTATTCGGATAGATGAAACCGACGGTTCTTTTTTTGACCTCGTGCTCAAGCGGAAGCTCTATAATTTGTCCGTTCTCAAGATAATCAACTGCGAATTCACGCACGACACTTGCCACACCCATACCGATGGCAGCAAAGTCGATAAGCAAATCCATATTGTTGACCTCAAGTATCTGGTTAGGGTATATTCCCTCTGCTGCAAGATAACTGTCTATGTGAGTTCTGGTTATGTTGTTGGGCTCAAGCAGCATAAGGTTAGACTTTTCAAGAATATCTTTGATTGTAAGCTTGAAATCATTCTGTCTATTTTTCTCCGGTATAAACGAGGTGAGATTACCTGCAAAAAAATACGGATTATCCGCCTGCTCGGACTCGTCCTTCTCCCTCAGATGAAGATTATCTATATACGAATCTGATGCAACAAATATATCGTGTATATCCTGTAGCTTCTTATATTCAAAATGCTTCGGTATGTCTGTCTCACATATAAGCCCGATATCGATTTTCTCCTCCTGAAGAAGCTTTATGGTATTTATAGTGGAGTGGCAGTCGATGATAACCTTGATATGAGGATTCATCGTTATAAAGCCCTTCAGATAATCAAGCAGTATATGTTTACAGAGTGATGTGCTGACACCTATTTTAAGCTGACCGATACCAAGCTCATTAATCTTTTTAATTTCATCTTCGCCCTTAATAATATTATCAAAGGCGGTCTCGATATGCCTATATAAAACCTTTCCCTCATCCGTAAGGATAACACCCTTGGAGGTTCTGTCAAAAAGCTTCACTCCAAGTCCCTCCTCAAGTTTCGCAATCGACTTACTGATAGCCGGCTGACTGATATAAAGATTCTCAGCGGCTCTGCTTAGATTCTTATACTTCGCAACATTATAAAACACCTTATAATTATTCAAATTGTCATACATAACACATTTCCTACCTCATAACTATTATATAACAGTAATTTATTATACCATACAATAATCATAACCTCAAGTTATAACAACTATTAATATTATTCATTATAAATATTATACTTATTATGTTACAATTACAATCAGTTTAATGGCGGCTTTTTGCATACTGTTTAATAAAATTTAAACAGGTTAGTCGCAAAATAATGTACAAGCAGGTAATATGAGCCGCCGGTACTTACTGATTTAAGACTGAAGCATCATATAACGAGCGAAACGAGTTATGATGATTCAGAATTAAAGAAGTTAGTACCGCTGCGTGCGAATCTTAGCGAGAGCGTGCCTGCAGTACATTATTTAGCGACTAACCTGATAAACTGAATTTTAGTCGGTATGCAAAAAGCCTTCAAAAAAGATTTTAATGGAGGAATACGATATGGGTATGACTATGACACAGAAGATTCTTGCAGCTCACGCAGGACTTGAAAGTGTAAGTGCAGGGCAACTTATCGAGGCAGATTTAGACTTGGTTTTAGCCAATGATGTCACGGCTCCTGTTGCGATTCATGAGATGGAGAAATTCAACAAAAAAGAAGTGTTTGATAAGGACAAGGTTGCACTTGTTATGGATCACTTCACTCCGAATAAGGACATCAAGAGTGCAGAGCATTGTAAATGTGTAAGAGAATTTTCAAAGGACTATGATATAACGAATTTCTTTGATGTGGGGGCTATGGGAATTGAGCATGCACTTCTGCCGGAGAAAGGACTTATAGTTGCAGGTGAAACCTGTATCGGAGCTGATTCACATACATGTACATATGGTGCTTTAGGAGCATTTTCAACAGGTGTCGGCAGTACGGATATGGCTGCAGGCATGGTTACAGGCAAGGCATGGTTCAAGGTACCTTCCGCAATCAAGTTCAATATAGTCGGCGAAAAGGCTAAATGGGTAAGCGGTAAGGATGTCATACTTCACATAATCGGTATGATAGGTGTAGACGGTGCATTATACCGTTCTATGGAGTTCGTAGGAGAGGGGATAAAAAATCTTACTATGGACGATAGATTCACAATAGCTAATATGGCTATTGAGGCTGGTGCCAAAAATGGCATATTCCCGGTGGATGAGCTTACTGAGGAATATATGAAGGAGCATTCGACCAAAGCATATACCAAGTATGAGGCTGATCCGGATGCAGAATATGACGAGGAATATACGATAGATTTGTCGACACTTAAGCCGACCGTATCATTTCCACATCTCCCTGAGAATACCAAGACCATTGACGAGGTCGGCGAAATAAAGATAGACCAAGTGGTAATTGGTTCATGTACAAACGGACGCATCTCCGATATGAGAATTGCAGCAGAGATTATGAAGGAAAGACACGCTGCAGATGGGGTAAGAGTAATAGTGATTCCGGGAACTCAGGATGTGTATTTGCAGATGTTAAATGAAGGACTTACCGAAATATTTATCAAGGCAGGAGCGATAGTCTCAACTCCTACCTGCGGACCTTGTCTGGGCGGACATATGGGTGTTATGGCAGCCGGCGAGCGTGCTGTATCTACAACCAATCGTAATTTCGTAGGCAGAATGGGACATGTGGATTCAGAGGTATATCTTGCAAGCCCTGCTGTCGCTGCGGCATCAGCCATAACAGGTAAGATAAGCTGCCCGTGTGAGCTTGGGCTATAATAAGAGATTTTTCTGACGATGAGTCAGTTGGTTTATATAATTAGGAGGTAAGAAGATGAAAGCAAATGGAACAGTACATAAATACGGTGACAATGTTGATACAGATGTTATAATTCCTGCAAGATATCTTAATTCATCAGATCCTGCAGAACTTGCCAAGAGCTGTATGGAGGATATAGACAAGGATTTTGTCAAGAGAGTAAAGCCCGGTGACATAATAGTTGCAAATAAGAACTTCGGCTGCGGTTCATCCAGAGAGCACGCACCTATAGCCATAAAGGCATCGGGTATAAGCTGTGTTATAGCGGAGACCTTCGCAAGAATATTTTATCGTAACGCAATTAACATAGGACTTCCGATTATAGAATGTCCTGAGGCTGCCAAGGCAATTGAGGCAGGAGACGAAGTCGAAATCGACTTTGACACAGGAATGATATATGACAAGACCAAGGGCACAGAATACAAAGGTCAGGCATTCCCGCCGTTTATGCAGGAGATAATTAAAAGCGGCGGCCTTATCGCAAGAATAAATGCAAAACAACAGTAATTAAATTACTTTAATTATATTTACACCATAATACTAAGCGGCACTTAGCCGGATATGATTGATTCATAAGCAGGTAATATGAGCCGCCGGTAGTTACTGATTTAAGACTGGAGCATCATATAACGAGAGAAGCGAGTTAATATGATGATTCAGGATTAAAGAAGTTAGTACCGCTGCGTGCGAATCTTAGCGAGAGAGTGCCTGCGATGAATTAATCATAGTCGGGTAAGTACCTCAGAGAATAAGGGAGGAAAACATGAAAGAATTTAAACCTGTTAAGGAAGGTAAAGTAAGAGAGATATACGACAACGACGACAATCTTATCATGGTAGCTACAGACAGAATAAGCTGCTTTGATGTCATACTGAATAATGAGGTTACCAAAAAGGGAACAGTACTCACCCAGATGTCAAAGTTATGGTTCGATATGACAGAAGATATTATACCTAACCATATGATATCCGTGGATGTAAATGATATGCCTGAGTATTTCAGACAACCACAGTTTGATGGTAATTCAATGATGTGTAAGAAGCTTGAGATGCTTCCTATCGAGTGTATCGTGCGCGGATACATTACAGGAAGCGGATGGGAGAGCTACAAGAAAGATGGTACAGTATGCGGTATCAAGCTTCCTGATGGACTTAAGGAATCAGACAAGCTTCCTGAGCCGATATATACGCCGTCTACCAAGGCTGAGATAGGTGAACATGATGAGAATATCTCATATGAGCAGAGCGTTGCGCATCTTGAAAAATACTTCCCGGGCAAGGGAGAGGAATACGCTTCAAAGCTTAGAGATTATACTATAGCACTCTATAAGAAATGTGCCGATTATGCACTTACAAAGGGTATAATAATCGCAGATACCAAGTTTGAATTCGGACTTGATGAGGACGGAAATATAGTATTAGGCGACGAGATGCTCACACCGGACAGCTCCAGATTCTGGCCGGCAGATGTATACGAACCGGGACATTCCCAGCCGTCCTTTGATAAGCAGTTCGCCCGCGATTGGTTAAAGAGCCATGAAGGACACAACTGGACACTTCCACAGGACGTAGTCGACAAAACTATAGCAATTTATCTTGAGGGTTACGAAAAACTATCAGGAAAAAAACTATAAAATTCAAAATGTTCTGATATAGAATAACTAAGGCTTTAATATTAAAGTAGGGCGGGGAGAAGCCTGCTGTGATAATTCATAAGCAGGTAATATGAGCCGCCGGTAGTTACTGATTTAAGACTGGAGCATCATATAACGAGAGAAGCGAGTTAATATGATGATTCAGGATTAAAGAAGTTAGTACCGCTGTGTGCGAATCTTAGCGAGAGCGTGCCTGCGATGAATTAATCACAGCAGACTTCTCCCCATCACAGAAAGGAATAAACATGAATTGTAATATAGCAGTAATTAAAGGCGACGGTATCGGCCCCGAAGTAGTCGGCGAGGCTATGAAGGTGCTTGACAAGGTTGCCGAGAAATATGGACATACATTTAATTATGACCAGCTTCTTATGGGAGGATGCTCAATAGATGTACACGGAATACCGCTTACAGATGAGGCAATCGAGCGCGCGAAGGCGGCTGATGCCGTACTTCTTGGCTCAATAGGCGGAAATACCTCTACATCACCTTGGTATAAGCTTCCACCGGACAAAAGACCGGAGGCAGGACTTCTTAAGATTAGAAAGGCACTTAATTTATTCGCCAATTTAAGACCTGCGCTTTTATATCCACAGCTTAAGGGGGCTTGTCCTCTTAAGGAAGAGATAGCCGAAAGAGGCTTTGACATGATGATAATGCGTGAGCTTACAGGAGGTCTTTATTTCGGAGCAAGAGAAACCAAGGAAGTAGACGGAGTGATGACAGCAGTCGATACACTCACCTACAATGAAAATGAAATCAGAAGAATAGCCATAAAGGGCTTTGATATAGCTATGAAGAGAAGAAAGAAGGTAACAAGTGTCGATAAGGCAAATGTACTTGATTCTTCAAGACTTTGGAGAAAGATAGTTGAGGAAGTAGCCAGGGATTATCCTGAGGTTACATATGAGCATATGCTCGTCGATAACTGTGCGATGCAGCTTGTTAAAGACCCGGCACAGTTCGATGTGGTCTTAACCGAGAATATGTTCGGAGATATATTATCGGATGAGGCTTCTATGATAACAGGTTCAATCGGTATGCTTGCTTCAGCCTCACTCAATGAAACTAAGTTCGGTATGTATGAGCCAAGCGGAGGCTCGGCACCGGATATAGCAGGACAGAACAAAGCAAATCCTATAGCAACCATACTTTCGGCAGCTATGATGCTCCGCTTCACCTTCGACCTTGACAAAGAAGCTGAAGCCATAGAAAAAGCAATCATACAAGTCCTCGACGAAAACTATCGTACCATTGATATCTTGTCCGACGGAAAACAACTTGTATCCTGCTCCGAAATGGGCGACCTAATAGCAGAAAGAGTATAATATAAAGGAGAAATGATTTATGCAAAGTGATAATATGAAATGCGGTATGCAGCAAGCCCCTGCGCGTTCACTTCTTAACGCACTCGGCTACACTGCAGAAGAAATTAAAAAACCAATGGTTGGTATCGTATGCTCCTACAATGAGATTGTACCGGGACATATGAACCTTGATAAGATAGCTGAGGCAGTAAAGCTTGGTGTTGCCGAGGCAGGAGGTACTCCTGTTATGTTCCCTGCGATAGCTGTCTGTGATGGTATAGCTATGGGACATGTGGGTATGAAATATTCACTTGTAACAAGAGATTTGATTGCGGATTCTACTGAATGTATGGCTATAGCTCACCAGTTCGACGCCCTTGTTATGATACCTAACTGTGATAAGAATGTACCGGGACTTCTTATGGCGGCAGCCAGAGTAAATGTCCCTACGGTATTTGTATCAGGCGGACCTATGCTTGCCGGACATGTGAAGGGAAGAAAAAGAAGTCTTTCATCAATGTTCGAGGCTGTCGGTGAGTACACAGCAGGTAAGATAACAGAGGATGATGTAAGAAATTACGAGGAGAATGTCTGCCCGACCTGTGGCTCATGTTCAGGTATGTATACAGCTAATTCTATGAACTGTCTTACCGAAGTGCTTGGTATGGGACTTCCGGGCAATGGCACAATCCCTGCCGTATATTCTGAAAGACTCAGACTTGCCAAGAAGGCGGGTTACGCAGTTATGGATATGTTAGAGAAGAATATCCGTCCGCGTGACATAATCACGAAGGACGCTATCTTAAATGCACTTACGGTAGATATGGCACTTGGATGTTCAACTAATTCCATGCTTCATCTTCCTGCAATAGCACATGAGATAGGCTTTGATTTTGATATATCATTTGCCAATCCTATAAGCGAGAAGACTCCAAACCTCTGCCATCTTGCACCTGCAGGTCCTACTTATATGGAAGACTTAAACGAAGCAGGCGGTGTATATGCAGTAGTTAAGGAGCTTTGTGATATAGGACTTATAAATGAGGATTGTATGACAGTTACGGGTAAGACAATCGGAGAAGCTGTTAAGAATTCATTTAACAAAAATCCTGAGGTTATCCGTCCTGTTGATAATCCATATTCTAAGACAGGCGGACTTGCAGTATTAAAGGGTAATCTCGCACCAGATGGCTCGGTTGTTAAGCGTTCGGCAGTTGTTCCTGAGATGCTTAAGCATGAAGGACCTGCGAGAGTATTCGATTGTGAGGAGGATGCAATTGCCGCTATAAAGGGTGGAAAGATTGTAGACGGTGATGTAGTAGTTATAAGATACGAAGGACCTAAGGGAGGTCCGGGTATGAGAGAGATGCTCAACCCTACATCAGCCATAGCAGGTATGGGACTTGGCTCAACGGTAGCACTTATAACAGACGGTCGTTTCTCCGGAGCAAGCCGAGGTGCTTCCATCGGACATATATCACCTGAAGCAGCAGTAGGCGGACCGATAGCATTTGTCGAAGAGGGCGATATAATTGAGATTGATATAAATAATTACTCCATCAACCTTAAGGTATCCGATGAAGAACTTGAAAGGCGTAAAGCCAACTGGACACCGAAGGAGCCAAAGGTAACTACAGGCTATCTTGCAAGATACGCCAAGATGGTAACCTCCGGCAACAGAGGCGCCGTCCTTGAACTCAACTAAATAAAACCAATTATTATGTGATGATAACAATTATAATATTAATATTGTATCCAATATTTAATTATTTACATAAATTTATTTGAATATTATTATATAATATGTTATCCTTACAGACATAATTGTTTTATTACATAACATATTAAACCTTGGTGTTGGATAAGTCGGTTTTGTCTATAAGCAGGTAGTATTCGTATCGTATTGCATGGTCGAATATCAGAACAGGTTAAGGAAACAATTTGCACAATTTGCGTGAAATCAACAACGAAGTGTTCGAATATATTCGCTCAGAAATCGAGCTGTCTGAGCGAAGCGAGTTCTCGATTTCGTGTGAAATATAGAGAACCTGAGTTGACTGATTTAGCAAATTGATTGCAAGTTGACATACCTGTCTCTGATATGAGACCATTTAAAAGAGAGCGTGCCTGCGATAGACAAATCCCGATTATCCAACTTCAAAGAAGCAGATATATTAGTCACAAAAATAGTCACAAAAAAGGAGAATAAATATGAAACAATTAACAGGCTCAGAAATAATAATTGAATGTTTAAAAGAGCAGGGTGTTGATACAGTATTTGGTTATCCGGGCGGAACTATACTTAATGTATATGATGCGCTTTACAAGCATCAGGATGAGATACATCATATACTTACATCACACGAGCAGGGCGCAGCTCATGCCGCAGACGGATATGCGAGAGCTACCGGCAAGGTTGGTGTATGTATGGCAACCTCGGGTCCGGGTGCAACAAACCTTGTAACAGGAATTGCTACAGCATATATGGATTCCATACCACTTGTAGCCATAACTGCAAATGTAAATGTTACGGCACTTGGTAAGGATAGCTTTCAAGAGATAGATATAGCCGGCGTGGTAATGCCTATTACCAAGCACAGCTTTATAGTTAAGGATGTACATCAGCTTGCAGATACCATAAGGAGAGCATTTAAGATTGCTCAGACCGGAAGACCTGGTCCTGTACTCGTGGATGTAACTAAGGATGTAACTGCAAATGTAGCTGATTATGAGGCTAAGGTGCCGGAGAGCATAGAGAGAGTTACAAGCACAATCAAGGCTGAGGATATCGAGCGTGCTGTAAAGCTTATAGATAAGAGTGAGAGACCATTTATCATAGCGGGCGGTGGTGTGATTGCAGCAGACGCTTCACAGGAATTAAAGAAGCTTGCTGACAAGATAGATGCTCCTGTATGTGACACTCTCATGGGTAAGGGCGCATATGATGGAACAGACGACAAATACACCGGCATGATAGGTATGCACGGTACAAAGGTTTCTAACTTCGCTGTAAATAAGGCTGACCTTGTAATAGTAGTTGGAGCGAGATTTTCAGACAGAGTTATCGGTGATGCGAAGAAGTTCGCTGCAAATGCGAAGATATTACAGCTTGATGTTGATGCTGCAGAGGTTGACAAGAATGTGGTTGTTGATGCAAGCGTAATCGGTGATGCCAAGGAGGTTCTTAAGATGATATCTTCAAGAATCAAGTCATCCAAGAAGCCTGAGTGGGAGGCAGAGCTTAGTGAATTAAAGACCAAGTTCCCTGACCATGCAGATTTGAATTCATTTTCCGGACCTGCAATCATCAACAAGATATATGAGATAACTAAGGGCGAAGCTACCATTACAACAGATGTAGGACAGCATCAGATGTGGGCAGCTCAGTATTACAGATATACAAGACCAAGACAGCTTCTTTCATCAGGCGGTCTCGGTACTATGGGATATGGTGTTGGTGCATGTATAGGTGCTAAGGTTGGAAAGCCTGAGAATGTTACGATAAATATAGCCGGTGACGGCTGCTTCAGAATGAATATGAATGAGATTGCAACTGCGGCAAGATACAATATACCTATCATACAGGTTGTTATTAATAACCATGTACTTGGTATGGTTAGACAGTGGCAGACATTATTCTATGGTGAGAGATATTCCAATACCGTATTAGAGGATAATGTTGATTTTGTAAAGGTAGCTGATGCACTTGGTGCAACCGGTATCAAGGCGACTAATCTTGCAGAGTTTGAGGATGCACTTAAGGAAGCTATCAAGTTAAATAAGCCTGTTGTCATAGATTGTATTATCGACAAGGATGACAAGGTTTGGCCTATGGTTCCGGCAGGAGCACCACTTGAAACCTGCTTCGACCAGCAGGATTTAGATGCAAAAGATAAGTAGAAACTGTTTTAAATTAAGTTAATTAAGATTTAGGAGGATATAAACTAATGGCAAGAGTATTTAATTTTTCAGCAGGACCTTCAGTATTACCTGAGGTTGTTTTGCAGCAGGCGGCAGATGAAATGATGGATTATAAGGGCTCAGGAATGAGTGTTATGGAGATGAGCCATCGTTCCAAGGTCTACGATAATATCATCAAGGAGGCTGAACAGGATTTAAGAGACTTACTTGAGATTCCTGATAACTACAAGGTGCTTTTCCTTCAGGGTGGTGCTTCACAGCAGTTTGCGGCAATACCTATGAACCTTATGAAAAATGGTGTAGCTGATTATATAATCACAGGACAGTGGGCTAAGAAGGCTTATGAGGAGGGTAAGAAGTATCTTAAGGCAAATGCTATTGCTTCATCAGCAGACAAGACCTTCTCATACATACCTGACTGCTCGGATTTACCTATATCTGAGGATGCAGACTATGTATATATCTGTCACAACAATACAATCTACGGAACTACATTTAAGGAGCTTCCGAATACTAAGGGTAAGATACTTGTAGCCGATATGTCCTCAGACATACTTTCTCAGCCTGTAAATGTAAGTGATTACGGCTTAATCTACTTTGGCGTACAGAAGAATGTCGGACCTGCCGGTGTAGTAGTTGTAATAATCAGAGAGGACTTAATCAGAGATGATGTACCTGAATTCTGTCCTACAATGCTTAAGTACAAGACACAGGCTGACAATGATTCCCTCTATAATACTCCGCCATGCTATGGTATATATGTATGCGGTCTTGTATTCAAGTGGGTTAAGGAGATGGGTGGTCTTGCTGCCATGAAGGCTCACAACGAGAAGAAGGCTGCAATACTTTATGATTTCCTTGATTCATCAAAGCTGTTCAAGGGAACTGTAGTAAAGAAGGATCGTTCACTTATGATTGTTCCGTTTGTAACAGGTGATGAAGAGTTAGATGCTAAGTTCGTTAAGGAAGCAACAGAGGCAGGCTTCGTAAACCTTAAGGGACACAGAAGCGTAGGTGGTATGCGTGCCTCTATCTACAATGCAATGCCAATCGAGGGTGTAGAGAAGCTGGTTGCATTTATGAAGGAGTTTGAAGAGGCTAATTCATAAGCTGTCATGAACCGAAATATTATAATATATTAACAAGATGATTTTTAAAGGAGAATATAGATGATAAAGGTTAATTGCTTGAATCCTATAGCTGCGTGCGGTATGGATTTATTTACGGATAATTATGAGAAGACAGAAGATTTTGCAGAGGCTGAGGCAGTGCTCGTAAGAAGTGCTGCTATGCATGACTTAGAGCTTTCAGATAAGCTTCTTGCCGTAGGCCGCGCAGGTGCAGGAGTCAATAACATACCTCTTGATAAGTGTGCAGAGAAGGGTATTGTAGTATTCAATACTCCGGGCGCTAATGCAAATGGTGTTAAAGAGCTTGTTGTAGCAGGACTTTTACTTGCATCAAGAGATTTGATGGGCGGCTATAACTGGGTTAAGGAAAATGCTGCAGATGAGAATATCGGTAAGGCAGTAGAGAAGCAGAAGTCAAAGTATGCCGGCAATGAGGTTATGGGTAAGAAGCTTGGTGTAATCGGTCTTGGAGCAATCGGAGCAAAGGTTGCAAATATCGGATTCAGACTTGGTATGGAAGTGTACGGCTATGACCCATATGTATCTGTAGATGCAGCATGGAGACTGTCAAGTCATGTAAAGCATATTACCAATGTTGAGGATATATATAAGGAATGTGATTATATTACAGTTCATGTACCGGCTCTTGATTCTACCAAGGGTATGATTAATAAGGATGCATTTGCACTTATGAAGGATGGCGTTAAGATACTTAACTTCGCAAGAGATATCCTCGTAAATGATGATGATATGATAGAGGCTCTTGCTTCAGGTAAGGTTGCTAAGTATGTAACAGACTTCCCTAATGCTAAGATTGCAGGCGTAGATAATGTTATTACACTTCCGCACCTTGGTGCTTCAACAGCAGAGTCAGAGGACAACTGTGCAATTATGGCTGTACAGGAGATTATGGAATTTATCGAGAACGGAAATATCAAGAACTCTGTTAATTATCCTTCCATAGATGCAGGTGTAACATCTGATTACAGAATTACGGTATGCCACAAGAATATCCCTAATATGCTTACACAGTTTACAGGACATATATCTGCAAAGGGCATAAATGTAACATCTATGATAAGCAAGTCAAAGGGCGACTGGGCATACAGTATACTTGATATATCAGAGAGCGCCGATGCTGCATTATTAGACGAGATATTGGCTATTGATGGTGTCGTAAAAGTAAGAAAGATAAAGTAGCGAATGACAATGAACTTGATTTTTTGGCAACAAAGGATTGTTCGTGTGATTAACTCATAAGCAAGACAATAGAAAACGCCGGTCCTTAGTGAACGAAGTGAACTTAGTACCGCTCTAGTTTTCTCTTGAACGAGAGTGTTCTTGCGATGAGTTATATAACACGGGCAATCCGTATCCGTAATGAAAGAAGGAATGAGATATGAGCGAGAAATTAAAGGTAGGCATACTCGGCGGTACGGGTATGGTCGGACAGAGATTTATAGCATTGCTTGAGAACCATCCTTGGTTTGAGGTTGTAACCATAGCTGCAAGTCCAAGAAGTGCAGGAAAAACATATGAAGAGGCAGTGGGCGGAAGATGGAAGATGGATACACCTATGCCGGAGGCTGTTAAGAAGATTATTGTCCGTAATGTAAATGAGGTCGAAGAGGTTGCCAAGACTGTTGACTTCGTATTCAGTGCGGTTGATATGTCTAAGGATGAGATTAAGGCTATTGAGGAGGCTTACGCTAAGACTGAGACTCCTGTTGTATCTAATAACAGTGCTCACCGTTGGACTCCTGATGTACCTATGGTTGTACCTGAGATTAATCCTGAGCATATGAAGGTTATAGAGTTTCAGAAGAAGAGACTTGGCACTACGAGAGGCTTTGTGGCTGTTAAGCCTAACTGTTCAATCCAAAGCTATGCACCTGTTCTTACTGCATGGAAGGAATTTGAGCCTTACGAGGTAGTTGCTACAACCTATCAGGCTATATCAGGCGCAGGTAAGACATTTGCAGATTGGCCGGAGATGGAGGGAAATATTATTCCGTTTATTAGCGGTGAGGAAGAAAAGTCTGAGAAGGAGCCTCTTAGAATCTGGGGTGAGATTAAGGACGGAGTTATTGTGCCTGCTGAGTCACCGAAGATTACATGTCAGTGTATCAGAGTGCCTGTATTGAACGGACATACGGCTGCTGTATTTGTTAAATTTAAGAAGAATCCTACGAAGGAACAGCTTATTCAGAAGCTTGTAGAGTTCAAGGGTGTACCACAGGAGCTTGAGCTTCCAAGTGCACCTAAGCAGTTCATACAGTATATGGAGGAGGATAACAGACCTCAGGTAAGTCTTGATGTGGATTACGAAAATGGTATGGGTATATCCGTAGGACGCATCCGTGAGGACTCAATCTATGATTGGAAATTCGTAGGTCTTTCTCATAATACGGTAAGAGGAGCTGCCGGTGGAGCTGTACTTTGCGCAGAGCTTCTTAAGGCGCAGGGCTATATAGATAAGAAATAAATAATGTATTTGTAGAGAAAAAGGTGTGTGTTACATATCTTTTTCTCTTTTTACTTGTTTAAGACAAACTTTTGTGATAAAATAATAGTATTTTAGTGGAATATTATTATTGCGGGAGGCATGTTTTAATGAAAAAATTGATTTTGGTTACATCACCGCCTGCCTGCGGCAAGACATTTATATCGAAAAAGCTTGCCAAGGCTCTTACAAATTGTGTGTATCTTGACAAGGATACCCTGATAGTTTTATCAAAACAGATATTCAAGGTTGCCGGTGAGGAATACAACCGCTCATCAGATTTTTTTCAGAGGGAAATCAGAGATTACGAATATTATGCTGTGCTTGATATAGCATTTGAGGCGCTTGATTACAATGATACTGTACTCATAAATGCTCCGTTTACTGAGGAGATAAGAGATGATGATTATCTTGAGAGACTTAGACATAAGCTTGCTGAGAAGGGCGCAGAACTTTTCGTAGTATGGGTACATACTGATGTTGAGGTTGCACATCAGAGGATGATTAAGCGTGGTTCTGACAGAGATGTATGGAAGCTTGAGCATTGGGATGAGTATGTTGCTACTCAGAATTTTCAGAAGCCAAGTAATATTCCTGAATTATTTGTATTTAACAATAATTCAGAGGAGGATTACAAGCGTTCGATTGACGAGGCAGTTAAGGCAATCAGAGGATAGAAGATATTATGGCAGATATTAAAGCATTTTCAGCATATAGACCAAGAAAAGATATAGTTGACAAGGTTGCGGCACTTCCATATGATGTATATAATCGCAGGGAAGCAAAAGAGGTTGTGAGTAAAAATCCGTTATCCTTCTTAAAGATTGACAGGGCAGAAACCTCATTTGATGATGATTTTGATATGTATTCGCCGGCTGTATATGCGAAGGCAAAAGAATTACTTGATAAGATGATTGAAGATGGTGAATATGTATTAGAAGAGAAAGATGTATACTATATCTATGAGCTTATTATGGATGGACGCCATCAGACAGGTATTGTTGCCTGCGCATCTATTGATGATTATATCAACGGTGTAATTAAAAAGCATGAGAATACCCGTGAAGAAAAAGAACTTGACAGAATAACTCATGTAGATACCTGTAATGCACAGACCGGACCTATATTCCTTGCTTATCGTGCACAGGATAAAATAGATGCAGTTGTCGATAATGTCAAGAAGGGTGAACCTTTATATTCGTTCGTGTCAGAGGATGGCATAGGTCATAATGTATGGATTATAGACAGACAGGAAGACATAGATACAATTAAAAATGAATTTAATAACTTGTCAGATATTTATATCGCAGATGGACATCACAGAGCAGCATCTGCGGTAAAGGTCGGAATAAAAAGAAGAAAGGAAAATCCCGAAGCTTCATACAGGGAGTCGGATTATTTCCTGTCAGTTTTATTCCCGCATAATCAGCTTAAGATACTTCCTTATAACAGAGTTGTTAAGGATCTGAATGGTTATTCTGAGTCAGAGTTTTTGGATAAGATTAGGGAAGCCTTTGAGGTTGAAAAGGTAAGCGATAAGTATATGCCTGACTCTAAGTATACCTACGGAATGTATCTTAACAGAAGCTGGTATAAGCTTACTGCAAAAGAGAATATTAAATCATCTGATCCTGTAGAAGGACTGGATGTATCAATATTACAAAATAATTTACTTAAACCTATTCTTGGGATTGATGACCCGAGAGTTGATAAAAGAATTGATTTTGTAGGTGGAATAAGAGGTCTTGAAGAACTCGAAAGACGAGTAAATTCAGATATGGAGATAGCATTTTCTATGTACCCAACATCGATTGATGAGTTGTTTTCGGTTGCGGATGCAAGCATGTTGATGCCGCCTAAATCTACATGGTTTGAGCCAAAATTAAGAAGCGGAATATTTATACACAAACTGTAGAAAGTGGGGAAGTAGTATATGTCCAAAAGAAAAACAGTATTTGCTATAAACTGGATGGAAGTGGACGCTCTTAAGAAGGGAATTCACAACAATCCACATCATATACTGGGAATGCACGAATGTATAGATGATGTTTATATCAATGCTTTTTTGCCGGATGCTAAGGTTGTTAGTGCCATAGATGTGGCAACAAAGAAAAAATATACTTTGGTTTCGGACAGAGTTGAAGGATTTTATTCGGTTGTAATTAAAGACAAAAAAAGCTTTGACTATAAGCTTGAGGTTAAATTTAATGACGGTCAGGAGATAACCTATATCGACCCGTATATATTCGATTCGGTTATCGACCCGATTGATGTAAGCCTTTTTAATGAAGGTGAGCATTATAACATTTATGAGAAAATGGGTGCTCATCCAATGGTCGTTGACGGCGTGGAGGGAGTTTTATTTGCAGTTTGGGCGCCTAATGCTGACAGAGTATCTGTAGTCGGCAATTTCAATAACTGGGATGGCAGACGCCACCCTATGAGAAAGATAGATTATTCCGGTATATTTGAATTATTCATACCCGGCAAATATGTTGGTGAGATATACAAATACGAGATACAGGCTAAATCAGGTCGCATATTTATGAAGAGCGACCCATATGCCTTCTCAAGTGAGGTAAGACCTGCGAATGCATCCAAGATTGTTGATCTGACATATAAGTGGAAGGACGCTAAGTGGCTCGCTGCAAGAGAGGAAGGTGATTCTTCTTCGAAGCCTATGTCAATATACGAGATGCATATAGGAGCATGGAAGAGACCTGATGATGGCAGAGAATTCTTCAATTACAGGGATATAGCCCATAAGTTAGCTGATTATCTTCTTGAGATGAATTATAATTATGTTGAGCTAATGCCTATTATGGAGCATCCGTTTGACCCGTCATGGGGATATCAGGTGACAGGCTATTATGCTCCGACATCAAGATATGGCGAACCGACTGATTTTATGTACTTTGTAGATTATCTTCACAGCAAGGGGATAGGAGTAATTATTGACTGGGTACCTGCACATTTTCCGAAGGATGAGCATGGTCTTGGGAGATTCGATGGAACCTGTCTCTACGAGCATGAGGATAAACGACGAGGAGAACATCCGCATTGGGGAACATATATATTTAATTATGGCAGAAATGAGGTTAAGAACTTCCTTGTTGCCAATGCTTTATACTGGGCAGAGAAGTATCATATAGATGGTATCAGAATGGATGCGGTTGCTTCCATGCTTTACCTTGATTATGGAAGAAATGGCGGAGAGTGGCTGCCGAATAAGTATGGCGGTAATGAGAACCTTGAGGCGATTGACCTGATTAAAGAATTAAATCAGAAGATGCATGAGCTTCACAAGGGGGTACTTATGATTGCCGAGGAGTCTACTGCATGGCCGATGATGACGCATCCTGTAGAGGAGGGCGGACTTGGCTTTGATTATAAGTGGAATATGGGCTGGATGAATGACTTCCTTGAGTACATCAAGTATGACCCGCTTTACAGAAAGTATCATCATAACAATCTCACATTCAGTATGGTATATGCCTACAGTGAGAAATTCGTCCTTGTATTATCACATGATGAGGTAGTACATGAGAAGGGCTCAATGATATCCAAGATGCCGGGAGGCTATGAGGACAAGTTCTCTAATTTAAGAGTTGCCTATGGATATATGATGACACATCCGGGCAAGAAGCTTTTATTTATGGGACAGGAGTTCGCACAGTTCTCTGAGTTCAATGAGGCGACAGAGATAGACTGGTCCTTGTTCGAGTTTGATGCGCATGTATATATGCAGGGCTATGTAAAGGAATTAAACAAGCTGTATGAGAACGAGCCTGCGTTATATGAGCTTGATAATTCACCTGAGGGCTTTGAATGGATTAATCCGAACAGTGCAAATACAAGTCTTTTATCCTTTATAAGAAAGGGCAAAAAGCCAAATGACGCACTTGTGATTATATGTAACTTCACACCGATAGCACATAAGAGCTATAAGCTTGCCACACCATCAGGCGGAAGATGGCAGGAGATATTCTCAAGTGATAATGCTAAGTTTGGTGGTGAGGGAAGGAATAATAAGACTGTTAAGCAGGCTAAGAAGGCTGAGTGTGATGGACAGGAGCATTATATATCCGTCAATGTACCGCCGCTTTCGATATCGGTTTTCAAGAAGAAGCTTGATAAATAAATAATATATGGCAATTTCCACGATACATTTTGGTGGGCGGATATGGTTATCCGTATGATAATGCCACAATGGTCAGACACCCCTGTAGCTTGCTGCGGGGTTTTTGACTTGCTGCCAGATATATTATTTTATGAATTATGTAAAAGAATTTTTTGGCATAAGAGGGAGTATTTTGATGATATTGACAGAGGTTGATGATATATCGGTATCCAGGCTGGAGGGCTATCTTAATAAGCTGGGCGACTGGCTTATGAATAAGTTGTTTCAGATACTAATTATGCTTATCTTTTTATTCATAGCTTTCAAGATAGCTAAACTGATACTCAAGATTATTAAGAAGGCATTTGACAAGAGTAAATTGGATTACAGCGTATCAGGATTTTTATTATCACTTATTAAAATTCTGATGTATGTGGTTATAATTATTATGGCTGCGGCTATGGTTGGTTTTCAGGTCACCTCTCTTATCACGATACTCGGAACCGCCGGACTTGCCATAGGACTTGCACTGCAGGGAAGCCTTGCGAACTTCGCGGGTGGTGTGCTTATACTGATTATGAAGCCCTTCAAGGTTGGAGATTATATAATAGAAAATGACAAGAACTGCGAAGGAACGGTTGAGTCGATTGATATATTTTATACTAAGCTTAGAACTTATGACAATAAGCAGATAGTAATACCAAACGGCAACATTACGAATAATTCCATTACAAATGTTACCTCAAGCGGTAAGAGGATTCTGGATTTATCTGTTGGAATATCTTACAGACAGGATATCAAGCCCGTTAAGGATATAATAACCGGCGTATTGGAAGCTTCTTCATACAGGTTACAGGATGAAGCGGTAAATGTGTTCGTAAGCTCATTAGGTGAAAGCTCAATCATAATTGGCTTCCGGTGCTGGGTAAAAGCCGGTGATTACTGGAATGCCAAGTGGGCGATAATAGAAGAAGTAAAATTACAGTTTGATAATAACGGTATCGAGATACCATATAACCAGCTTGATGTTACTGTAAAAAATAATTAAGAGTTATTTGTATATGTAAGAAGGACATCTGATTTCAACCCGTTTTGATAAAGCTTCGGATTAATCAATGATGTTTAATATAAATATAATATGTCATTATATAAGGAGGAAGAAAAATGACGAAGATAGATATTGTATCGGGATTTTTAGGTGCGGGTAAGACAACACTTATCAAGAAATTAATTGAGCAGGCGTTCTCTGGTGAGAAGCTTGTGCTTATTGAGAATGAATTCGGAGAGATAGGTATAGACGGAGGCTTTCTTAAGGAGACAGGAGTACAGATAAATGAGATGAATTCAGGCTGTATCTGCTGCTCACTTGTAGGAGATTTCGGTGATGCCTTAAAGCAGGTAATAGATGAATATTCACCTGACAGAGTAATTATCGAGCCGTCAGGTGTGGGTAAGCTGTCAGATGTAATGAAGGCAGTTGAGGATGTAAAGGAGAAAGTTGACGCTGTAATTAACAGTGCAACTACCGTAGTAGATGTATCTAAGGCTAAGATGTATATGAAGAATTTCGGTGAGTTCTTCAACAATCAGGTAGAAAGTGCAGGAACTATAGTTTTAAGTCGTACAGGCAATGTGGATGATAAAAAGGTCAATGATACGGTTGCGCTACTTAGAGAGCATAACAAGGACTGTGCCATAATAACTACTCCTTGGGATGATATAGATGGCAAGGTAATACTTGATGCTATGGAACATTCAAATACTCTTGAGGCGTTGATAGAGGCAGCTAAAGCTAAGGCTGAGGAGGATGAGCACGAGCATCATCACCATGACCATGATGACGAGCATGAACATCATCACCACCACGACCATGATGACGATGAAGATGATGACGAAGATGAACATGAACACCATCATCATCACCATGACCATGATGACGACGATGACGAGCATGAACATCATCACCACCACGACCATGATGACGATGAAGATGATGAGCATGAACACCATCATCACCATCACGACCATGATGACGATGAAGATGAGCACGAGCATCACCACCATCACGAGCATGGCGAGGAGTGCTCCTGTGGATGTCATCACGACCACGACGGACATCATCACCATCACGCTGATGATATATTTACAAGCTGGGGCAAGGAGACTGCTGTTAAGTTTGACAAAGAGGATATGAAGAATATCCTTGAGGAGCTTGCATACGAGTCTGAGAAATATGGAATTATCTTAAGAGCTAAGGGTATTGTGGCAAGTACAGGCACAGACTGGATATATTTTGATTTGGTTCCGGGAGAGTATGAGATAAGAGATGGTAAGCCTGATTATACAGGTAAGCTCTGTGTTATTGGAAGCGAGTTAAAAGAGGATTTACTTGAGAAGCTTTTTAAGCTTGCTTAGAATTAGGACTTTGAAATTATTTTATGTATTATATAAGCTTGATTAAATATACTTAATTGCTTGTATATCGGAAAGGAACGATTAATATGCGACAGGAGCAGCAGATTGAAGAAATACCTGTTTATATGTTTCTTGGATTTTTAGAGAGCGGCAAGACGACATTTGCGAAGGAGACTCTTATTGACAGAGATTTTACCGAGGGTGAGCCGACATTACTTCTTGTATGCGAGGAAGGCATAGAGGAATATGATGAAGAAGATTTAAAGAAAAGGAACATATTTGTTGAATACCTGGATGATGCTGATGTCAATACAGAGCATCTGTTGGATTTACAGGATAAATATAATCCGACCAGAGTTATGATTGAGTACAATGGAACTTGGAAGATGGATAAGCTTTTCTCCATCAGGGTTCCAAAGGGCTGGACAGTGGTTCAGGTTATATCCTTCGTAGACGCCCAGACCTTCGATGTATATATTCAGAATATGAAGGCTATGATGATGGAACAGCTTTCCACTGCCGATATGATTATATTCAACAGATGTGACGAGAATACCAAGAAAGCTGAATACAGACGAAGCTTAAGAGCGGTCAACAGGAGAGCACAGGTTATATTTGAGAATAAGGACGGTCTTGCCGAGGTAGGTGAGGATGAAGTGTTCTTACCTTATGACATTAACCAGCCGTCTATTGATATTGAGGATGAGGACTTTGGGTTATTCTATATAGATGCCTGTGATAATCCTGACAAATATCTTGGAAAGAAGGTACATTTTAAGGCTATGGTACACAAGCCGAAGGAATATAACGCTGATGAGTTCGTGCCGGGAAGATTTGCCATGACCTGCTGTGCAGATGATATAGCATTTGTCGGTTTTAAATCATATTATAAAGGTGCAAAGAGACTTCGCGACAGACAATGGGTTATGGTTACAGGCGAGGTTGGAAAGGAATACTATCCGGAATTCCAGGGTGAAGGTCCTGTAATTAAGGTATCAGAGGTTGCTATGACTTCACCTGCTGACGAGGAGCTTGTTTATTTTAATTAGTAAGCAAGTTCACAATTTTATCAAATTTTTAACAAAATTTCATCAAATTAAAGAATTATTATAAATACAAATATTAAAGATAAGTGCCGGAATTGATTTACGGCACTTATCTCATATAAATTATTTATATTGAATTGCGGCATAATAAGCATTATGTATCACAGGGATTATATGTCGTAGGATGAAAGGAAGTTGATGTTAAGATGGATAATGAAAAAAAACAGACAAAAAAAGGCGGAGTTGGACGATTCTTTAAAAGGGTGATTGCGCTTGTTCTGTCGGCTGCAGTATTTGGCGGCGTGGCAGGCGTGGTATTTAATTATGTGGCTTATGATAAGCTTCATAATGAGAAATCTGACAACAGTCTTGAAAGTGTTGTCAAGGAGGTAATATCTGATACAGGAGAAATATCCGATATTACAGAATATAATTCTGAGGATGATGAGGCGGGAGTAATTCAAACCTCAAGTACAATAGATAATTTGGGAAGCGGCATGGATGTCTCGGATATAGCTGAGAATGTTATGCCATCTATAGTTGCTATAAATGTCAAAGCCATCCAGGAGGTCAATCAGGGAATATTCGGATCATATCAATACGAAGCTGAGGGCTCCGGCTCAGGTATTATAATCGGCGAAAATGATACTGAGCTTCTTATAGTAACTAATAATCATGTAGTAGCATCTGCGGAAACTGTTTCTGTAGTATTCATAGATGACGAGACATATGATGCAAGAGTTAAGAGCGTAGACAGCAGTTATGATTTGGCTATAGTAGTTGTACCGCTTGATGAATTAAGTGCTGATACAAGGGCAGCTATCAAGGTTGCAAATATCGGAAACTCAGACGAGCTTAAGGTTGGTGAGCAGGTTGTAGCTATTGGTAATGCTTTAGGCTATGGACAGTCTGTAACAACCGGTATAGTCAGTGCGAAGGAGAGAGCTACAGATACTAATGAGCTTCCGCTTATCCAGACTGATGCAGCGATTAATCCGGGCAATAGCGGCGGTGCACTTCTTAATATGAGTGGCGAGCTTGTAGGTATCAATTCCTCGAAATATGCTTCAACAGATGTTGAGGGTATGGGTTATGCAATCCCTATAAGTGAGGTTGAGGATATCATAGATAATCTTGTATCCAAGAAAACCAGAGAAAAGGTTGATGAAGAAGCTCAAGGGCGTCTTGGTATATCCTGTGGCACTATAACCTCGGATATAGCCAATATGTATGATATGCCTGTAGGTGTTCTGGTATCAGAGGTTATGAGCGGTTCAGCAGCCGAGAGAGCAGGCATTAAGAAGAATGATATTATAACCAAGTTTGATGGACAGTCCGTGTCATCAGCAGAGGAACTTGTCGGTATGCTTGAGTATTACAGAGTCGGTGAGAAGGTTGAGGTTACCGTTAAATCACTTGAAGGCAATGAATATGTCGAGAATACGGTAATCGTATCTCTTGGTAAGAACAGATAAAAAGATGTCCTGCCCTTGGGGACGGGGGTTAG
>JAFVBE010000010.1 GCA_017480195.1 Lachnospiraceae bacterium | reverse complement strand
TCAGTGGAACCAGAAAATAATGAAATACAAATAGGTATTATTCAACCAGACGGGATAATCAGATATATAGATGGTTTAGATAATATATTTCATGATTTTGTCATTAAGCAAGATGGTGAATATAGGATATATGTGTACAACAGCAGTGATAATTTAGTATCAATTTCTATTTCATATATGCATTAAAAGGTACCAAGAGTTCAAAAAAAGATGCTTAAAATTAAAATATCTTATATAAAAAAGTATTGACGATAAGTTATTATTTCATTATACTATTGTTGTAGAAATTCTATATATTTATATAGTGAATATGGAGGTTGAAAATGAAGAGAAAATTAAAAAGAAAATTATTGGTATTTATGTCAATTTGTGTATTGTTTGTAAGCAATATTGCAGTATATGCATCAGATTATGATAATGATTCAGATGAGGGGCTTAATTATGAAAGCACTACAGATGATTGTGACGAGGAGACAATTACATTGAAAGAGCTTGTAGAACAGGGAGTTACTTTTACAAGTTTAGATGAGTATTATTCTATTAATAGTTATGGCGGTCTTGGAAGAACTCTATCGCCTGGAGAATCTGGTTTGTCATCAGGAATTAAATTATCAAAAGGAGATTCTATAAATATCACATCATTAGCTGATCCAAATAATAAATCCTACCAAATTGGAATACTTCAACCAAATGGTGTTATAAGATGTGTAACGGGAACAGGTCCAATGGCACATACTTTTTCTATAACACAGAATGGTACACATAAGGTATATGTTTATAATAACAGCGACACGACAATCGATGTGGTTGTTGGATACACCTATTAATTGTTATATAAATTTAGGACGCATAGATATTTTTCATAAAATTAATCCCGAATGCAGCTTGCCGGCTTTACGCATTCGGGATTAATAAAATATAGATTTTAATAATTATTTAAGCTTTTTAACTAAGTTTTGAAGTTCGGCTTTTTCTTTGCTGCTCATCTTCTTAGTTTTAACTGCGGCTGAGACTAATTGTGAAGTTGAGCCATCAAACCAGAAGTCTATAGATTTCTTAAGCATTTCATTTCTGTATTCTTCTTCTGATCTTATAGGTTTAAAGCGAGTGATTCTATTTTTATATGTTTCGATGAAGCCTTTGTTTTTAAGATTCTTCAAGAATGTATAAACAGTGGTTTCAGCGTAATCAAGACCATACTTTGTTTTGAGCTTTTCTATAACTTCAGCACATGTGATGTCTCCGTTGCCATCCCATACGCACTTCATAACTATTAATTCACATTCTGATAACTCATTGCGACGCATAGATAAACACCTCCTTTTTTTATTTTGTGAAATAAATTTCCTATTAAGTATATATAATTTCATCATTATAGTCAATCGTTTTTTATCTTAATAATATCCTTAAAATTCGACATTTATAGCAGGTTTTACAATAATATATAAATATTGTCATTTGTTTACATAATTGACTCAAGTTTACATAAAAATGACACGATTATTACTTTTAGAAAATGATATTCACCATATATTTTTATATCTTTATTGCGTTTAATAATTTTTGTAATACAATCTTCAATATAGTTGAAATAATAAGAAAAGGTTATGGCAGGGAAAAGTCTGTCAAGATGAGAGAAAGCTTGTCAAATAAGCACTTCATGCTTGCTTGGCTCACTTTATTGTGGTACAATGAATCGGTGGTTTGTACACTTTAGTGTGCTAATTAGTTATCACGATAGCAAAATAAATTATAAGGAGAGAGAACAATGAAATTAAAGAAGAGAATAATATGTGGTCTGCTTGCTGTAGGTACTGTTGCAGCTTTACTGACGGGCTGTGGAAAAAAGGAAGAGACTAAGACCTTCACAGTTGGTTTTGATGCAGAGTATCCGCCATATGGTTATATGGATGAGAATGGTGAGTATACAGGCTTTGACCTTGAACTTGCAGAGGAAGTCTGCAAGATTAATGGATGGGAGCTTAAAAAACAGCCTATTGCATGGGATAATAAGGATAATGAGCTTAATTCAGGCTCTATCGATTGTATATGGAATGGTTTTACAATCAACGGACGAGAGGATGATTATGAGTGGTCAGTTCCTTATGTTGACAACAGCCAGGTAATAGTTGTTAAGTCGGATGCTGGTATAAATAGTCTGTCAGATCTGTCAGATAAGGTGGTTGGTGTGCAGGCTGCCTCTGCTGCACTTGAGCTTTTGTCTGATGAAGAGGGTCAGAAGGATTTGGCTGATACCTTTAAGAAGCTTCAGGAGTTTGCTGATTATAATACTGCATTTATTGAGCTTCAGGCAGGTTCTGTCGATGCTGTTGCAATGGATATAGGCGTAGCCCAGTATCAGATAAGTGGTCGTGGAGATGAGTTTATAATCCTTGATGAACACCTTAATTCAGAACAGTATGGTGTTGGATTTAAGCTGGGTAATACTGATACGCGTGATAAGGTTAATTCTGCTTTAAAGGAGTTAAAGTCAAATGGTAAGTTCGACGAACTTGCAGAGAAGTATGGCTTGTCGGATATGAC
The DNA here is from genome assembly GCA_017480195.1 of Lachnospiraceae bacterium. Taxonomy (GTDB): domain Bacteria; phylum Bacillota; class Clostridia; order Lachnospirales; family Lachnospiraceae; genus Coprococcus_C. The sequence continues at coordinate 42,517 of JAFVBE010000010.1, read as the reverse complement.
TTGTCTTGAACCATAATTTGAAGATTAAATATGACTTGATTAGAATATTTTAGGAGTAGTATATGGATTTTTTAACCATGCTTGAGAAAATCTCTGTCGGAATGCTTTCAACAATATTGATTTTTGCACTTACACTGTTGTTTGCACTTCCACTCGGATGGATTGTAGCATTCGGGCGTATGTCCAAGAATAAAATACTGAGTGGGATAACGGGCTTTATAATATCCGTTTTGAGAGGAACGCCGCTTATGCTTCAGCTAATGGTGGTTCTTTACGGACCGTATTTTCTGGCCGGTATATCCATAAATGATTGGAGATTTCCTGCAATTATTATTGGATTTTCGATTAATTATGCAGCATATTTTGCTGAGATTTATCGTTCGGGAATGAATGCTATACCTGTGGGACAGTATGAGGCGGCACATATCTTAGGATATAATAAGGTTCAGACCTTTTTTACGATTATTCTTCCGCAGGTCATAAGAGTTATACTTCCGGCGGTTACAAATGAAGTAATAACACTTGTGAAGGATACCTCTCTTGCGTTTACGGTATCGTATGTGGAAATGTTCACGATTGCAAAGCAGATTGCTTCGGCAAATGTTACGCTTGTACCATTTGCAGTAGCAGCGTTATTTTACTATGTGTTTAATCTGCTTGTATCATTTGTTATGCGAAGACTGGAAAAAAGACTTGCATATTATTAAATGGAGGTTAATAAATGAGTGAGATAAGTACATATCTTGAAATGAACAATATAAAAAAATCATTTGGCGACCTTCAGGTTTTAGAGGATATATCCATTAAGGTGGAAGAGGGAGAGGTCCTGTCTATCATAGGTCCATCTGGTTCGGGTAAGTCAACGCTGCTTAGAATTGCTACCATGCTTGAGACCATGGACTCAGGTTCATTAAAGTATATGGGCGAGGAGGCTGCAAGTGCTAAGGATGGCGTTGTAAGCTATGCAAAGCCGGCGAAGCTTAAGGAGATTAAGAAATACTTCGGACTTGTATTTCAGAATTTTAATCTTTTTCCGCATAAGTCTGTTATGCAGAATTTAATTGATGCTCCTATACATGTTCAGAAAAGAGATAGACATGAGGTTATAGAGGAGGCGCGGGCATTGCTTTCTAAGATGGGACTATCGGATAAGGAGGATTATTATCCGTCACAATTATCAGGTGGACAGCAGCAGCGTGTTGCCATAGCCAGAGCATTGGCGCTTAAGCCTAAGGTTTTATTCTTTGATGAACCAACCTCTGCGCTTGACCCGGAGCTTACAGGTGAGGTCCTTAAGGTTATAAAATCTCTCGCAGAGGAGAAGATGACTATGGTTATAGTTACTCATGAGATGTCCTTTGCTAAGAATATTTCCAACAGGATTATCTTTATGGATAAAGGCGTAATTGCAGTGCAGGGAACGCCGGAAGAGGTGTTTAATTCAGATAATCCTCGTATGCAGGAATTTTTAGGAAAATTAAAGCATTAATAAATGGTTAATATATGAGGTTGGATATATCTATCACATTATTCAACCTCTTTTTATTTTTTAATTGACAGTTTACGATTTTGCAGTAAAATATAGCTATACAATTATTTAATTGGAGGTATGTTATGGAAGAAAAGGATGAAGTTGTTAAAGAGGATATTAGTGAGGAAAGCACGACAGTGCTTACTGCTGATATGCTTAATAATGATAAAAGCGAAGAAAGTACTACAGTACTTACTGCTGATATGCTTAAAGAGGATGCTGAGAAAGCCGCGTCAGCTGTAGAGCAGCAAAAGGATAAGGCGATAGATTCATTACAGGAAAATCCGAAGCAGAATGCTTCTCCTATAGGTGCACCACAGGGGATGGAGGCGCCACAGAATCAGCGCCCACAAGGTATGATGCCACAGGGCATAGCACCACAAGGTATGGCACCGCAGGGTATGGCTCCGCAGGGTATGGCACCACAGGGTATGGCACCACAGGGAGCAGTGCCACAGGGGGCACAGCAAAAGCCTGCAAAGGCACAAAAACCACCAAAGCAGCCAAAAGAACCTAAGGAAAAGAAGGGTAAATTAGGTGGTGGAGTAATAGCTTACATAGTTATATCAATTATATTGATACTTGGTATGGCGGGAGTAGGCGTATGGGGTTATCTTCACTATAATAAGAAGATTGATGCCCTTAAAGCTGAAAAGGAACAGTTAGAGATAGATAAGGCAGATTTGACTGATGATTACGAGGCACAGCTTGATGATAAGGATGGCGACATAGAAGACTACAAGTCACAGATTGCAGATCTTGAGTCGAGTAATAGTGATCTGCAGGCACAGATTGATGGTTATGCAGAATCTGTAGGAGCATATTCAGCATACGATTCTTTAATTAATTTCTTTAATACAACAGCAATCGGTCAGGGAAGCTCAGAAATATTTGTAAGTGATACAGTGCTTCATATAAGCGGAAGTGATGTAAAGCAGATAAAGGTGTTCTGCCCGTCTGAGGATGGTGTGGATTTCGAGGTTGATGCTGCGAATCCGGGAGTTGTATCCTGTGAGTGGACTGGTGAATGGGAAATATTCGGAGATTTGGAATTAGTTGCAACACTTAGTGTTACACCGGTTTCATCAGGCTCAACCACAATAACTATTAAAGATGCTACGACAGGTAAAGCAGTAAATGTATTCGTAACCGTAGACTAATATATAATTAATTAGACACATTATACAGCGTAGAAATTGATAGAAGGTCAACGACAACAAATTGATTGCAGATTGTCGTTGACCTTCTGATAATTTATGCATTATACAGTGGGACATCTACCTTGGTTCAAGTACCACGCACATCTTCCACATATCATTATATATAGTTTGAAAATCAGTTGTGTCATGAGTTATTATCCCGTCTATGGAATCATATACCGTTACTGTATTTTCGTTTAAATCGTAGCCTGTCAGTACTACACAATGCTCATTATAAACCCATGTGTATTCAGTATCGCCATATTTGTAAATATAAGATGCTTTACGGCATGGATTAAGTCCGACTGTAGTCCATACTAACACGGGATATCCCTGTGCGATGTATGGGAATAAATCTGTTAATTCTGTCCCGCTTATATTTTTGGCAATATAATTGCTTTTTTTCTCAATTAAAAATCTGTTGGTTGTATTGGTTATCGCAGGAGCATAACAGCCTCCGCCTGGAGATATATCAGGCTTGCCCTTATACCCTTGTATATAATTTTCTTCAGAATATATGAGATAGTCATTAATTATGGTGCTTTTATCAAGATTATAACCGTAATAATTAAGAAGCATTGTAAGCGCTATGGCTTCACATCCGGCAGGATACTCAGGGTTTTGGTAGATTAGTTCGAGTGTCAGCTCGACCTTATCAGGATTCTCCGGAAATTCTACAGTGGGTATGGTTACTTCACCTGTTTCTGAATTGATGCGAGCAAAGGATTCTATTGAGAAATCAAATGTAAGACCATTAACTTCAAATGAAGCCTTTGCAGGTTCTTCTTTCTTTTTCTTTTTGTGTTTTATAAAAAATACACTGCCACATATTATAACAGTTAAAAATATCAATGCTGCGGCAAAAATGATTTTTCTTTTTCTTCTCAAGATATTACCCCGCAATTTTACAAAAATTAAAATGTTAATATAATTCTATCACAACCTTGAGATATTTTAAATACTATAAAATGTACTATCAGATAATTCCATTGCATAAACTGTAAAAATGAGATTATTTGAGGAAATTAATATTGAGAGAATATATTGAGGAGAGGGTACTGAATATAGGAGAATACATAGTTGCCAATAATGCTACCGTAAGACAGGCAGCAAAAGAATTCGGAGTAAGCAAATCAACTGCACATAAGGATGCTGCGGACAGGCTGCCTAAGATTAATCCTGCACTTGCTCAAAATGTACGCAAGGTTCTTGATGTCAACAAATCTGAACGACACATACGCGGTGGACTTGCCACGCGTGATAAATACAGTCGTTCAAATATCGGATGATAGAACCTTTTAAAATTATTTCCGGTATGAAGATATTTAATACAGATAAGGGCGTGGTAAATACCACGCCCTTATAAAATGATAATTAATCAGTTAATTCCGGTGCCTTGTAATTTGGTGTTATGGTTCCGGTCTTTTTATATTCCTGAATACGCGCCTGGATACGCTCTGACTGGTCAAGCAGGGAGCTTATAGAGGCATTGTGATTTAAGTGGTCTATAAGTATTGCAATATATTTGCTTAAGTCTGCTGATTCATACCAGTCTTTCTCGAACAAATCAGGTCTTTGATAAGTAAGGTTAGTAGTGATAACCTTTTCTATGATACCTTTCTGATGGTATTCATCAAAGATTTCGAGTCCTGTTGTAAATAAGCCGAATGTAGCCAGACAGTAGACTCTTCTTGCTTTTCTGTCCTTTAGCTGTTTTGCGACATCTAACATACTTTCACCGGAGGCAATTATATCATCTATGATGATTACATCCTTGCCTTCTACAGAATCACCTAAGAATTCATGTGCGATAATAGGGTTCTTACCATTTACAATAGTCGTATAATCGCGTCTCTTGTAGAACATACCTACATCTACGCCGAGATGGTTGGCGAAGTAAATTGCTCTGTTCATTGCACCTTCATCAGGACTAATTACCATAATATGTTCTTTATCAAGCTCCAAATCAGGAGTTGTGCGGAGCAGGGTTTTGATGAACTGATAGGTAGGCATAATGTTCTCAAAACCACAGCATGGAATTGCATTTACAACTCTTGGATCGTGTGCGTCAAAGGTGATAATATTATCTACACCCATTGCCACAAGTTCCTGAAGTGCTACGGCACAGTCAAGAGATTCTCTACCGGAACGCTTATGCTGTCTACTCTCATATAAGAATGGCATAATTACTGTAAGCTTGGTAGCCTTGCTTCCGATGGCAGCTATAATTCTCTTTAAATCACTGTAATGATCATCAGGTGACATCTTGTTTTTAACACCACAGATAGAGTATTCTATACTATGATTTATGACATCTACCAAAAGATAAAGGTCTGTTCCTCTTACGGATTCCTTGAGCATACCTTTGGCTTCACCTGAGCCAAAGCGTGGACAGGAAGCTTCTAATATATATGAATCCTTATCATAACCTGTAAATGTAAGGTTGTCCTTGTGCTCGTTGTGTCTTTCCTTTCTCCATCTTACGATGTAATTGTCAATTTTCTCACCTAAGGTAGTGGAGCTTTCCAAAGGTATAATACCTAATTTTCCAACGGGTAAATTGATTAGATTGCTTGAATCTGGCATTCTCTTATCCTCCATAGTTTAATTTGCTTGGTTAATAGCGTTTTTTCTTTTCTGGTACCTTATGTTGTCACCATATATATTAAACACAGTATAATTATCAATTATACGTGACATTATTCTTTCGGAATATCTGTCTCTTAAATCTTTCATAGACAAATTAGTTGAGATAAGAGTTTTTCTTTCTGATATCTCTCTTTTATTGATTATTTCAAAAAGTTCTGACCTGACAAAATTATTTGTAAGCTCAGTACCCAAATCGTCGATTATAAGAAGCTCACAGCTATATAGATATCTGTATAAATCTTCGTAATCTGTATTGTTGTTCATAATGTAATTGGATAATATCCGGTCAAAAAGCTCATTAGTTGACAGATAGAATACACTGTGTTCCCGATCCAATAATTCTTTAGCAATACAATTCGTAAGAAAAGTTTTGCCTAAGCCTGTTTCGCCATATATCAATATTCCGGCAGTTTTCGAACTGTCAAATGCATCTACAAAATTATGTGCACGCTCTAACACGCTTATGATATTGTCATAAGGAGAGTACTCTTTGTTATTCGGTACCTCCTTGCTGTAATATGATGTATTGAATGTATCAAAATTCTCTTTTTTAAATACATTCTGCATATTGGACTGTAGATATAATGCATCTATAATCTTCGCTCTGAAGCAGGAGCATTTCTGTTGGTTTACAAAGCCTGTATCCTGACATATTGGACAATCATATATAGGTGACAGATAGTCATCGGGATATCCTGCAGATGTAAGGAGCGAGGCTTTTTCACGACTTAATTCTTTCGCTTTGGCTTTTAATTGTTCTATGTCTTCTGCGTCCTTATTCATAATGCCCATTCTGGCAGCATTTAGATATGACAGCTTTATCTCTTCATCAAGCTCTTTTATACGAGGCAGTTTTGAATATATCTCAGCCTGCCTGTCGTTCTCTGTTCGTGTGTTTCTTTGACGAGTCTTGTCATAATCACGCTGAATGTCTGTAATACTAAGTTTTTTGTATGTCATTTGGCATTAACCTCTTTTAGTAATAGTTTTTCCATCTCGTCTAATTTATCATCAAGCTTAGTCTGCGGAAAATTATTAAAACCATTTTTAGTTTTGTCAATGTTGGCTGATTTAAGGGCGTTTTGTTTTTTGGCAGCATAAAGCTTGTCCATATTTTCAATATCGGTCAGGGTGCGTATACCGTTTTTATTCCAATTGTCCAGTATACCATTGATATAACTAAAATTAGGTGCATTGTTTATAATTGCCTTTTCACAAGCTTTTTTAATTATCTCCTCAGGGAAACCGAAATCCTTGTTCCAGGTGTTAATAAATCCAAGTTCTACATTGGTTAATGTATGGTATCTGATGCCCAATGTCTTAAATATGGTTCTTGCTATACTATTGGTTATTAATGACTGCTCTTTAGCATCCTCACGGGTTCTTATGCCGTCCTTATACCATGCTATTGCAACAGCTTCCATATAGCGGCAGTTCTTTTTGCCCATTGTTGCACAATATTCTATCAGATATTCAAACAGGTCTATATTGAACTTGAGTGAATCATATATGTATAGTAAGGTTTCAGTATCTCTTGATGATATCTGTTTGCCAAACAGTGTCTCGACTTGATATACTATGTCAGCCCAATCATCATCATTCGTCTTGCTGTCAAGAAGCTCCTTGGAGAATACCGGTTTTTGTGGTGCGGTTAATTCTACCTTGTCCGCAGGATAGTCCTCTGAGGAAAAAGCTCTCGAAGAAATGATAGAGATTTTATGATTACTTTTAGCCTTAGTATAATGTGGCTTTTTCATCATGTCTTCCGTGGTAGCAACACTCTCATTAGAACTATTTACCGGAATATCTTCCATAAGTATGGACATCATATCTGTATCATGAACCATAATCTCCGAGCCGGGATTGTGAAGTGGGAGAAGGACAATACCATTGAGGTGTCCCTTGCCGTCATAATTAAGCTTTATTACATCCTTTGAAATCCAATATTTTATAGCCCGGCATATATCTTTTTCGGTCAGATTAAAGTGGTCTGCTATATCAGCTATGGAGATGTTGGAATTTTTGTTTAATAACCGTACAAGATATAAGTATACCTTCACGAACTCTCCATTTGCATCCGTCATATAAAAGTCAATAAAGAAGTTTGAAATAGAAGAATATGTCTCGCTGTTTTCTGTTGAAATCGTTATAGTTTTCATACTACTCATTTCCCCTTTTTGCTAATGCAATGATGATTATAGCATAGGAAAAATAAATTGCAACCGAACATAATTTCTCAAGGCATCTGATTAAAATTTGTGGATAATGTGGATAATGTGGATTGGATGTTTCCATAATATTATTACTTTTAATTATATTATGGTTTTGCTATAATAACATATAAATTATGTAAACAAAAAAAATAAGGTCTGCTTGATTTGGTTTTCTCAAACAGACCTGTGGATAATGTGGATAATTATTTCTTTAGAAGGGAATTTCCAACAGTATCAATATCTCCGGCTCCCATAGTTATCAACAAATCATTTTTTTTGCAATTTTTTTTGACAAAATTTTCTATTGACAAAAAGTCTTTTAGGTATACAGCATTTCCTCCAAGAGCATTAATTTTATCACAGAGATCCTTAGATGAGACCATTCCCGTATCCTTCTCTCTTGCTGCATATATATCTGCAAGCAGAACATAGTCACAGACTTTAAGCGCATCTGCGAAGCTGTCAAGCAAAGCATAAGTTCTAGTATAAGTATGTGGCTGGAAGGCACAGTATAATCTTTCATGAGGCGTGCTCTGTGCTGCTTTAAGAGTGGCAGCAATCTCTGTCGGATGATGTGCATAATCATCAACTATTATTACGCCCTCATCTGTCACTCCCTTATGCTCAAAGCGTCTCTTAGCGCCGTTGCAATTATAAAGTCCTTCTTTAATATATTTCATATCTATACCGAGATACTCTGCTACAGCTATGACGGACAATGAATTGACAACATTATGGATACCTGTTGCACGCAAAACTATCTCATCCTTTATCTCACCATTCTTAACAAGCTTATATGTAGGATGTCCTTCATCATCAAAGCTTATATCTGCTGCACTATAATCATTATCCTTATTAAGTCCAAAGGTTATGATATTACATTTTAGCTCGGATATAATTCTTGTCTTATGCTCCATATCACCGTTTATTACAAGCAAACCACTGTCATCTAATTTCTCGGCAAAAGTCTTGAAGGATTCGACTATCTCATCTATACCTGAGAAGAAGTCGAGGTGATCCTCATCAACATTTAAAATGATACTTATATATGGATTAAAGGCATGATAGCTGTTCGTATATTCACAGGCCTCCGTCACGAAGTAATCTGAGTTTCCGACTCTGATATTTCCGCCTATAACATCGAGCATGCCGCCAATTGATATAGTTGGGTCTGTATCAGCACAGAGCAGTATATGCGTCATCATTGATGTGGTTGTGGTCTTACCATGTGTACCGCTTATGGCGAGAGAATACTTATAATTATTCATAACCTGCCCTAAGAGCTCCGCCCTTGTAAGCGTTGGAATTCCTTTACTTAAGACAGCCTGAAATTCTTCATTATCTCTGCTTATCGCGGCAGTGTAGACAACCAGCTCTATATCATCAGTTATATTTTCCTTGACCTGCCCGATATTTATACTGGCACCTAAGTCTCTAAGCTTTCTTACGATATCGGACTCCTTGACATCTGAGCCGTATACAGTGAAGTTCCTCTGGAGAAGTATCTCTGCCAGACCGCTCATGCTTATGCCGCCGATACCCATAAAATACACCTTACAGGGTTTGTCAAAATCTACCTTATACATAATAGTCACCTTTCAATCTTATATTATTGGGCTGTTGTTACTTAATAGTGACAGAATCTGCCCATTTGAATATTCTTTTTTCATATCTGTCATAGCTTTTGGTTTTACATACGAATTCACATATCCAGTATGAGCCGCTTCCGTAGTACATACAGTGAACATAGGTATAGCTTGCACCGGATATGGTTCTGGTATTAATGAAATAATAATAGTCATTGCGTTGCTTTAATTCATCACTTGATACTCCGTTAAGAAGCAGGATTTCATCGCAGTAAGCTTTCAAATTAATTATAGAATATCCTGAGTATTCCAATTCTTCTTCGCTTTCTTCAACTACCGAGAATATGACATTTTCGCTTGCTGCATATAAGTCAAAGCCGGAATGAGTTTCTTCCGTAAAGGATTTATTGAGAGTTACGGTTAGATTATTATATGTAAAATTTTTCGGATTGCTGTTACAACTCGTAAGAGAAGTTATACAAAGTATAAGCACCATGAGTGTCAGCAGAACTTTTTTTCCTTTTATTATCATAATTTTTCCTTTCATTAATAATATATTTCATTGTAAATGTGTTGTGAAAATTTGTCAAATAGAATATGGTATAATACGAGGAAAGGTGCCGCTGCGCTGGCGCAGGTGGCACTTTGACGAGAAAACCCATCGAGCCGTCAGGCGAGATAAGAATAATACGAGGAAAGGTGCCGCTGCGCTGGCGCAGGTGGCACTTTGACGAGAAAACCCATCGAGCCGTCAGGCGAGATAAGTTATAGCTTATTTGTAGTTGATTTTCGAGCGTATAATGTTATACTATAGATATGTATGTTTAAACCATAATGAAAAGAGGGAGCTTTATATGAGAAAGACAAAGATTGTATGTACGCTTGGACCGTCTACTGATGATGAAAATGTTTTAAAGGCGCTTATTGATGAGGGTATGGATGTGGCAAGACTTAACTTCTCGCATGGTACATACGAGGAGCAGAAAAAGCGTATGGACGCTGTAAAGAGACTCAGAAAGGAAGAAGGCAAGCAGATTGCTATACTATTAGATACTAAAGGTCCTGAGATAAGGACAGGTAATTTTGAGGATGGTAAAGTTATGCTTGAGGCTGGTCAGGAATTCACTCTTACTACGAGGGAGATAATGGGGGACAAGCATATATCTCATATTACCTACGAGAAGCTTCCTGAGGATATAGAGGTCGGAACGAGAATCCTAATAGATGACGGACTTATTGAGCTTCATGTAAAGGAAATTAAGGATACTGATATTGTGTGTGATGTAATCAATGGTGGCTATGTATCTAACCATAAGGGTGTAAATGTGCCTGGGGTGCATCTTAATATGCCATATATGAGTGAGAAGGATGTAAATGATATTATGTTTGGCATCAAACAGGGAGTAGATTTTATTGCTGCTTCCTTCGTCCGCTCAGCAAGGGATGTACTTGAGATAAGGAATCTCTTAGATGACAATGGTGCTAAGGGTATTAATATTATAGCAAAGATTGAGAACGCAGAGGGCGTTGATAATATTGATGAGATAATTGCTGCTTCACATGGAATTATGGTTGCCAGAGGTGATATGGGTGTAGAGATTCCGGGCGAGGATGTTCCTGTGATACAGAAGATGATTATCAAGAAGGTTTACAATGCGGGTAAGCAGGTTATAACTGCTACGCAGATGCTTGATTCTATGATGAAGAATCCAAGACCTACGAGAGCGGAGACAACAGATGTGGCGAACTCTATATATGACGGAACAAGTGCAATCATGCTCTCAGGTGAGACGGCAGCCGGACTTTATCCGATAGAGGCGATTAAAACTATGGTGAGAATTGCTGAGAGAACCGAGGAGGATATCGACTACAGGAAGAGATTCTTCAGCTTTGACAGAGCAGTTAATCCTAATGTTACCGATGCGGTGTGTCACGCTACATGTACGACAGCAATGGACTTAAATGCGAAGGCTATAGTTACGGTTACCAAGTCAGGTACATCTGCGAGGATGATATGTCGCTACAGACCTTCTTGTGATATATTGGCAGGCTCGACAGACGAGAGGGTGTGCAGGCAGCTTAATCTGTCATGGGGCGTACATCCTGTCAAGATAGAGGAGAAGAATGAGATATTTGAGCTTTTCGACCATGCTATAGCAGCAGGCAAAAAGCTTGGTATGATAGATGTTGATGATACGGTTGTTATGACGGCGGGTGTTCCACTCGGTATAACAGGTAAGACCAACATGATTAAGGTACAGGTAGTAGAGTAGATTTATTAAAACTAAGGTATATAGTTACAAATGGAAAAGAGGTAAATAAATGTATAATCCTAAATCGCTTAAGGCAGAGGAATTCATCAATGATGAAGAGATAAGAGAAACTCTTGCCTACGCAGAAGCTAATAAAGATAATGTTGAGCTTATTGATAAGATATTAGAGAAAGCAAGACCCATAAAGACTAAGGACGGCTGGCATTGTGAGGGGCTTACACACAGGGAGGCATCTGTGCTTCTTGCTTGTGAAATGTCGGACAAGATTGAGCGTATGTATGAGGTTGCGGAAGAGATTAAGCTTGCATTCTATGGCAACAGAATAGTTATATTTGCACCGCTTTATCTGTCTAATTATTGCGTAAACGGATGTCTTTACTGTCCATATCATATAAAGAATACTCATATTGCAAGGAAGAAGCTTACTCAGGAGGAGATATATAATGAGGTCGTTGCACTTCAGGATATGGGGCATAAGAGACTGGCGATAGAGGCAGGAGAGGATCCTGTTAATAATCCTATAGAATATATATTGGAGAGTATAAAAACTATCTATAGTGTTCACCATAAGAATGGTGATATAAGGCGTGTAAATGTCAATATCGCGGCTACTACTGTTGAGAACTACAGGAAATTAAGAGATGCAGGAATAGGTACTTATATTTTGTTCCAGGAGACTTATAATAAAAAAGGATATGAAGAACTTCATCCAACTGGTCCTAAGCACGACTATGCTTATCATACCGAAGCTATGGATAGAGCAATGGAGGGTGGTATAGATGATGTAGGACTTGGAGTATTATTTGGACTTGAGGGCTACAAATACGAATTCGCAGGGCTCATAATGCATGCCGAGCATCTTGAGGCTGTTCATGGAGTTGGACCGCACACCATAAGTGTACCAAGAGTTAAGCGTGCAGATGATATTGATCCCGATGCATTTGATAATTCGATATCAGACGAGATATTTACGAAGATTGCAGCTTGTATCAGACTTGCAGTACCTTATACGGGTATGATTATCTCTACCAGAGAGAATGAACAGGTCAGAGCAAGGATGCTACAGGTTGGTATATCTCAGATAAGCGGTGGCTCGCGTACATCTGTAGGTGGGTATACCGAGGAGGAAAGACCACATGATACAGAGCAGTTCGATGTATCAGACCAGAGAACATTGGATGAGGTTGTAAAATGGCTTATGGAGAGTGGACATATACCAAGCTTCTGTACAGCCTGCTACAGAGCCGGAAGAACCGGAGACCGTTTTATGAGTCTGTGTAAGACAGGACAGATACAGAACTGCTGTCATCCTAATGCACTTATGACACTTAAGGAATACCTTATAGATTATGCGGGAGAGGATACCAAGAGAATCGGCGAAGCTATGATAGAGGCGGAACTTAATAATATTCCTAAGGAAAATGTCAGAAAGAAATGCTTGGAATATATCAAGAGTATGGAAGAAGATGGAAGCAGAGACTTTAGATTCTAGGGAGCATAAATATGAACGATACACCACAAGCTAACAGAATACACATAGGTTTTTTCGGCAGACGCAATGCAGGTAAATCAAGTGTTGTGAATGCCGTAACCAATCAGGAGCTTTCAGTGGTTTCTGAGGTAATGGGAACGACGACTGACCCGGTAAATAAATCTATGGAGCTTCTTCCGATAGGACCGGTTCTTATTATAGATACGCCTGGTTTTGATGATGAAGGCGAGCTCGGAGAACTTAGAGTAAAAAGAACCAAGCAGGTGTTAAATAAGACGGACATAGCTGTTCTTGTGGTAGATGCTACTGTAGGACTGACACCTCCTGATTATGAGATAATAAATATATTCAAAGAAAAAAACATAGACTATTTATTGGTTTATAATAAGTGTGATTTATTAGATGTACGGGACATTAGAAGACTATCTACGGAGGAGAACGCGGTTCTTGTAAGTGCCAAGGATAAGAAAAATATTGACCAACTGAAAGAAAAAATTGCATTTATTATGGATAGCAGCAGGAGAACTGAGACTCCTCTTGTATCGGATTTAGTTACGGACAAGAATCCTGTTATGCTGGTAGTTCCGATAGATAAGGCAGCACCTAAGGGCAGACTTATACTTCCGCAGCAGCAGGTAATAAGAGAGCTGCTTGATAATGATATTCCATCTATAGTCGTTAAAGAAAATCAGGTGTCGGAAATGCTTGTCAAGATAGGTATAAGACCATCACTTGTGATTACGGACAGTCAGGTATTTAAGAAGGTTTCAATGCAGGTGCCGGATGATATATTGCTTACATCATTTTCGATTTTGATGGCAAGATATAAAGGATTTCTGGAGGAAGCAGTAAGGGGGGCGTTTGCCCTTGATGACCTTAAAGACGGCGATAAAATACTTATTTCGGAAGGCTGTACGCACCATAGACAGTGTGGTGATATAGGAACAGTGAAATTACCGAATTGGATTAATGAATTTACAGGTGCAGAGCTTGTATATGAATTTACATCAGGCACATCATTTCCTGATGAATTATCGGATTACGCAGTTATTATACACTGTGGAGGATGTATGCTTAATGAGCGAGAGATGAAATATCGTATGAAATGTGCAGTAGATCAGGATGTGCCGTTTACGAATTATGGAACGGTTATAGCGTATACCAATGGAATATTACATAGAACACTTGAGATATTCAAGGGTAAATACACATAAATTTTGGAAAGTATGAGCAAGGGCTAATGAGTAAAGAGAATTTGGTAACTATTATTATACCTATATATAATGGACAAAGACATATTAGGAGGGCTGTTAAATCTGTCTATGCGCAGGATTATAAGGATAATATCGAATTGATTCTTATTAACGATGGTTCAAGCGATGAATCTCAGAGTATAATAGATGATATAAGTAAACGCTCACCATCCAACATAGATGTGATAGTGAAGCATGAAATAAATCATGGCGTATCATATACAAGAAATATGGGCATTGATATGGCTGGCGGCAGATATATTATGTTTATTGACCAGGATGATTTTATAGCTAAGGATTATGTGAGCACATACATCAAAGCTATTGAGAGTGGAGAATATGATATTGTAGTCGGTGGATATGAAAGAATTGATTATACCGGCAAGATACTACGCCGTGTTAAACCGAAGCAGGAGTACTGGAGCCATTATCTTACAACTGCTCCGTGGGCACATATCTATAGGCGGGAATTTCTATTTAAGCATAATATACATTTTGCAGATGATGGAATAGGTGAAGATATATATTTCAACCTGACAGCTCTATCACATACACAGAATTTGAGTGCTATAGCTTATGCTGGATATAAATGGTTTTATAATGAGAGTTCTGTATCCAATAGCAGACAGAATACTATAGATGATAAAATTAATCCGTTATCACTTTTGAAAAGTATATATAATGATAGTACAGACAGCTTTAAAAAGAGTATATATACTGAATATTTTATGGCAAGATATGCATGCTGGTATATGCTTTTTGCTTCAAGGGGCAGCAGGAGAGCTGATATTAAAAAAAGATACAGTGAGCTTCATAGCTGGCTTAAAGAGAATTACCCTAACTATACTAAGAATCCATATCTTTGGTTTAAACATATGCCTGGCGAAAGACCAAAATTTCATATATTTGTTATTATTTATTATTCGCTTTTTAAGCTTCATCTGATGCTTCCGGTACTTTTGCTATTCGGAAAAAATAAATAAGAATATAAAAAATACCTTGAACATCATTTTAAATTATGTTCAAGGTATTTTTGTTCTTGTCATGATTTCTATATTTCAGATAATTTTTGTACTGCATCTGTCTCAATAATTATCTTAAAATGCTCATCCATATAATTAGGAGTAGCATAGGTTGATTTTATTCTGGTACCATACTCGCTGACTATATTACATATTCTTGTGAATTCACCGTCGTTATTTTTATTCTTGGTAAGATAGAGATAAAATCTGCTGTCCTGTGGATTTTTATATAAGGAGTTATGACTTACATATACATCCTTAATAAGCTTTGATGAGAGTATTACCTCATCTAAAGTCTTAAACGCATATATTCTGAAGATTTCTCTGTTGACATCGTGCTTCTTGACAGCATTTTTAGTTTTCTTAGACATTCTGCTGCTGCCTAATGCACTTAAATTCTCTGCAAGATTGCCCAGAGCTTCTATCAAAGAGTCGGCAGTTGGAGCATCATTTCCTTCAAATGAAACCTCAATCTCATCATCTCTGTCTTCCTCCTCGGATTCCTCCTGCAGTGGCTGTGTAAATCTTGAGAATCTCGTATCGAGCTCCTCAGGATCTTCAACCTTTGTGACTATCAATATAAGGCATTCCGGTGAAACCGGTATAGCTTCTATCATAAGTGGAATATTGTCCACTTCAAAGCCTAATTCATCTGATGCCTGTTCCATCATCTCTCTAAAGAGTTCCTTTGCTTTATCCGTACCATAAGCTAATTCGGTTAAAAGCATTTCTTTGTCGGCAAGATCTGATTTATATAGAGTACATCTTATTTGGTTTTCGCTTAATCGTTCTATCTTCATACCAGTTACCTCACTTTAAAATATTAACTACAATAGGCACAGTATATATTATTGATTTAATCAATATTAGTTTATCACAAATTTTTATTGTGTAAAGAATTTTTTATTGGAATTTTTACTTTTTATAGGTAATACTTGCAATAAACTTTTTTTTGTAGTATATTATTATATACAAATGAGAGGAAAAGTCAATTAATCCTACCCATTTTCTAAAAAAATATCCATATTTACCCATTAATAATATATGTGATACAATATAAAAATTATACTTTTTCTTAATTTGTACAAAAATCATTTATAAAAGAATATACAAGAATATATCACTAAAATCCTTATGGTTTATAAATGATAATGAAAGCAGGTGTTGATTTAAAAAGGTATACAATAACTTCATATTGCATTTATAAAACACTAATGAGAAAGGGAGTTCTTAATTGAACTCCCTCTTTCTAATCCTTATAGGTTATGTATTGAATTAACCCTCTGAAATAACACCTGTTGGACAAGTGCCGGCACATGCACCACATGAGATGCAAGTATCTGGATCAATTTCGAACTTTCCATCGCCCTCGCTGATAGCGCCTACAGGACATACACCTGCACAAGCACCACAGCTTACACAACCATCACCGATTATGTATGCCATATATGTATCCTCCTTTTATAATGATTGTTTGATAATTTAATAAGCTATTATTATTTTAAATCATTTTTGTACATATATCAAGCTATTTTTTATATCAATTTTTACCTTTAAATTTATTTAGCTACTTCCTTTACGGCTTGTACGACTGCATCCGTTGTTATTCCAAAATGTTCAAATAACTGTCCGCCCGGTGCTGATGCGCCGAAGGATTTCATACCGATAAATTTGCCGTTTATGCCAATATACTTTCCCCAGCCGAATTCGCTTAACGCTTCGACACCGACTCTTGCGGTGACAGACTTAGGAAGTATTCTTTCTTTGTATTCTTCCGGCTGATCTTCGTATAAATCCATGGAAGGCATACTTACAACTCGTACATCAATACCATCTTCTATAAGCTTTGTTTTTGCCTCGACAGCAAGAGATACCTCTGAGCCTGTAGCGATTATAATTGCATCAGGAGTGTCCTTGTCAGAATCTGCTATTATATATCCGCCTTTTAAAGCTTCCTGGCTGCTGCCGTCAAGCTGAGGAAGATTCTGTCTTGATAATACGAGAGCAGTAGGAGCATCTTCCTTATTAAGTGCGAAATACCAGGCCGCTGCACATTCCGTAGCATCTGCCG
The DNA here is from genome assembly GCA_017480195.1 of Lachnospiraceae bacterium. Classification (GTDB taxonomy): domain Bacteria; phylum Bacillota; class Clostridia; order Lachnospirales; family Lachnospiraceae; genus Coprococcus_C. Next base: position 25,228 of record JAFVBE010000010.1, on the reverse strand, counting down.
GACGGAATACATAGAAGTTAGGCAGGGCACGAAGCATAGCAAGCTGTTCTATAGGCTCATGGGTAGGTCCATCCTCGCCGACACCGATACTGTCGTGGGTTAATACATAGGTAAGCGGTACTCCCATAAGTGCAGAAAGTCTTGCCATCGGTTTAACATAGTCGCTGAATACGAAGAAGGTTGACACATAAGGTCTTAGTCCTCCATGCAGTACGATACCGTTGCCTATAGCTGCCATAGCAATTTCTCTAATACCAAAATGAACATTCTTGCCGAGAGGATTTTCCTTGGAATAATCTCCCGCGTCATTCATATAAGTCTTGGTAGATGGAGCAAGATCTGCCGAACCACCGAACATATTCGGAACTATATCCTTGATAATATTTATCAGCTTGCCTGATACATTTCTTGTTGCCTCAGGCTTATCAAAGGAGTTCCAAAACTCCTCAAGGTCATAAAGCTTCTTTGCATTATCCTTATCATAATATGCGTCCCATAATTCTTTCATTTCGGGATACTTTTCACAATAGTCTGCAAATAATCTGTTCCATTCCTCTTCATAAGAAGCATTAGACTTAGCTATCGATGAGAAGTTCTCATATACATCCTCAGGTAACACGAATGCACCCTTGTCTTCAATACCAAGATTAGCTCTTAAAGCGGCTACATTTTCTTCTCCCAAAGGTTCACCATGGGCAGAGGCTTTTCCTTCTTTGGCCGGACAGCCGGCACCTATCTTAGTTTTAATCTCTATCATGGAAGGGCGACCCTTCTCCGCCTTTGCAGCCTCTATAGCTGCGCCGATTGCATCAAGATCATTACCGTCCGCAACTAACTGAGTATGGAAGCCGAAGGCTTCAAATCTTGCTCTTACATTCTCTCTGAAAGCAATATTGGTATCTCCCTCAATTGAGATATTATTTGAGTCATATAGCACGATAAGCTTCTCAAGTCCAAGTGTACCTGCTAATGAGAACGCTTCATAGGATATTCCTTCCATCATACAGCCGTCTCCGCCAAGTACATAGGTATAGTGATTAACTACAGGGTAGCCTTCTTTATTAAATGTAGCGGCAAGATGATTCTCAGCCATAGCCATACCTACAGCCATAGCCATACCTGCACCGAGTGGACCCGTCGTTGCTTCGACTCCTATAGTATGACTGTATTCCGGATGTCCCGGAGTTTTAGAGCCAAGTTGTCTGAAGTTCTTCATATCTTCTATAGTGATACCATATCCAAAAAAATGCAGGAGTGAATAAAGAAGTGCAGAACCATGACCTCCTGATAATATAAATCTGTCTCTGTTCACCCAATTCGGATTGGCAGGATTATGTCTCATATGCTTAGCCCAGAGTTCATAAGCAGCCGGAGCTGCCCCAAGAGGAAGCCCCGGATGACCTGATTTTGCCTTTTGAATTGTGTCTGCCGCAAGAACTCTTATAGAGTTTACGGATTTTATATCAATGTTGCTCATTTGATTTTCTCCTTAAATTAATTGATTAGCGTCTTGCTCTTGCAAGGATTCTCATTATTCTTAAGAACAGATTGGCTATATCCACATAGAGCATCGCAGCGGCATCAACGGCTTTGTCAACTGTTTTTTCACCCTGATTTGCTCTTGCCCAGTCATATCCTATATATCCACAGAAAATCAATACTACTAAATAGTCGATAATTGCGAGGTCTGCACCTGCAAACATCAATATAAGCTCGATAACTATTGTAAGCAAAAGTGTGACAAAAAGGGTCTTAGCCATCGTACTGCTTGCGAAGAAGTTAGGGAAGAATGAACTTATGATCATCATACCTAAAGTTACTGCAGCAGTAATGCCAAAAGCGACCGGTATAATACTTGCATAACCTTCTGCGACATAAGCGGTAAGAACTATTGATATTACCATGCCGATTGGAATAACTATCAGGTTATATCCGATAAAGCTTACTATAGGATTGTCGGATTTATTAACCATAACATTACCTATTATTACAAGTGCGAAATAGAAGATGAAGAAGAATACGCCGCTGGTTAAAGCAAAATCAATTATCGAATCTGCAAATACCGAGCAAAGTATACAATTCACTAAAAATCCCCAGAATAAGCAGCCCCCAAGTATAAGATTGAACTTGGTATCAGAAATTCTTTCTGCATTTGAATAAGAACCTGCCTGTGCGTAGCTGCCGTTATTTGCAGCCATGTAAGCATTGCTCATATTAAATGCCTGATTGGCTTGATTATAGGCATTATTGTAATTTTGATTGTAACCCTGATTATACATATTGTAATTATTCTGATTATAGTTCTGGTTATAATTTTGGTTATAGTTACCTTGATTATAGGCATTATAATTCATATTATTTTGGCTATAATCATTGTTGTAACCATTGTTTTGATTTTCATTCTTTAGTTGCATAATAACACCTCCATAAATAATTATACTTTCTCAGTTTCTTTTGCGGCATTTTTTCTGTCAAGATACTCTGTGATTGCGTCTATTACCTCATCAACATCCATACCGTGTACGGCACATGCTTCCTCAAGGGATTCCATAGCGGATGCGGGGCAACCCACGCAGTGCATACCTGATGCCATAAGGATTGCAGCGTTACCCGGGTCAATCTCAATAAGCTCATGTATCAGCATATCTTTATTTATCTGTGCAGCCATTTTTTATTCCTCCTCGTTAATTAATATGACTTATCTTTTATTATAATTATCTTCAAACAATGATAAGTATAACATACCTTAATTATATATGTCTATTGAAATGTTATCCATAATTATAAGTTAAAATGCAAAAAAATTGTTATTTTTTCATAATGTATACATGTATACAATTCGTGTATTAAAAAAAGTACAATAAATTCATTTTTTGACATTGACGAGTATACACGAAAGCCTTATAATGTAGACATCATCAGAATTTGAGCGTGTATACAATCTTTGTATTTGCAACATCGGATTTTGATAGAACGGAGAAAAAAATAAAAGGAGGAAGACAAAAAGATGTTATTAAAAATGAATGCACTTGAGACTGACAGCTGGGATGGATTCGTAGCTGGAAAGTGGCAGAAAGAAGTTGAGGTTAGAGATTTCATTCAGAGAAATTATACTCCATATGAAGGTGATGATACCTTCCTTGCAGGTCCTACTCAGGATACTAAGGACTTATGGCAGATGGTTCTCGACCTTTCGAAGAAGGAGAGAGAAGCAGGTGGAGTTTTAGATATGGATACTAAGGTTGTATCTACTCTTACTTCACATCAGGCAGGATACTTAGATAAGAGTAAGGAAAAGATCGTTGGTTTCCAGACAGATGCACCTTTCAAGAGAGGTATGAATGTATACGGCGGTATTCGTATGGCTATGAAGGCATGCGAGGACAATGGATATAAGGTAGACCCTGAGATAGTTGAGTTCTTTACTACTCACAGAAAGACTCATAATGCGGGTGTATTTGATGTATATGATGATGAAATCAGAAGATGTCGTTCAAACCACATCATTACAGGACTTCCTGATGCTTACGGTCGCGGACGTATCATCGGTGACTACAGAAGAGTTGCTCTCTACGGTATAGATTTTCTTATTGAAGACAAGAAGATTCAGAAGGAATCTTTTGGTACTGTATATACTGATGATGTTATCAGAGGAAAGGAAGAAATCTCAGAGCAGATTCGTGCATTACAGGAGTTAAAGAAGATGGCTTCATTCTATGGTGTTGATATATCAAAACCTGCTAAGAATGTTCAGGAAGCTATTCAGTTCTTATACTTCGGTTATCTTGGAGCAGTTAAGGAGCAGAACGGTGCAGCAATGTCACTCGGACGTACTTCTACTTTCCTTGATATCTACGCAGAGAGAGACCTTAAGAACGGTACATTTACAGAGGAGCAGATTCAGGAGTTCGTAGACCACTTCATTATGAAGTTAAGATGCGTTAAGTTCGCAAGAACACCTGAGTATAACTCAATCTTCGCAGGTGATCCTGTATGGGTTACTGAGTCACTTGGTGGTATGGGTGTTGATGGTCGTCCACTTGTAACAAAGATGAGCTTCCGTTATCTTAATACACTTGATAACTTAGGAACTTCACCGGAGCCTAACTTAACAGTTCTCTGGTCAACACATCTTCCTGTAAACTGGAAGCAGTATTGTGCTAAGATGTCTATCAAGTCTTCATCAATTCAGTATGAGAATGATGACTTAATGAGACCTGTACACGGTGATGATTATGGTATCGCATGTTGCGTATCTTCAATGAGAATCGGTAAGGATATGCAGTTCTTCGGAGCAAGAGCTAACCTTGCTAAGTGCTTACTCTACGCTATCAACGGTGGTGTTGATGAGTGCACAGGCGTTCAGGTTGGTCCTAAGTACAGACCTGTAACTTCAGAATATCTTGATTATGATGAGGTTATGGAGAAGTTCGATGATATGATGGAATGGCTTGCTAAGGTTTATGTAAGTGCACTTAATATCATCCACTATATGCATGATAAGTACGCTTATGAGAGAATCCAGATGGCCCTCCATGACAGAGATGTTAAGAGATTCTTCGCAACCGGTCTTGCAGGTCTTTCAGTTGTAGCTGACTCACTCTCAGCTATCAAGTATGCTAAGGTTAAGTGTATCAGAAATGAGCAGGGAATTGTAACCAGCTACGAGACTGAGGGAGATTTCCCTAAGTATGGTAACAACGATGACAGAGTTGACCAGATTGCAGCAAGCCTTGTTTCAACATTTATGCATAAGCTTAGAAAGCATCATGTATACAGAAACGGCTTCCCAACAATGTCAATTCTTACAATAACTTCAAATGTAACTTATGGTAAGAATACAGGAGATACTCCTTGTGGTAGAAAGCATGGCGAGCCATTTGCTCCTGGTGCTAACCCAATGCACAAGAGAGATACTCATGGTGCAGTAGCATCACTTGCTTCAGTTGCTAAGCTCCCATATATGGATTCACAGGATGGTATCTCAAATACCTTCTCAATAATTCCTGGAGCTCTTGGTAAGGAAGATCAGGTATTCGCAGGTGACCTTGAAGTTGACCTTAGTAAGTAAGATTAACATTTAAAAGGAATGAGTTTAATGGATAATGGTTTAAATAATGTCGAAGATATTGTCGCAATGCTTGATGGTATGGTTGCAAACGGTCATGGACACATCAATGTATCCTATGATCCGGATCAGGAGGGCAAAGAGGTAGAGACGCTCGGCTGCATAGATTGTGCAAAAGGTAACCTCGCTTGTAATGTCCCTACTTTACATGAAGGCATAGACGATGCATTTGAAGACAATAACTAATTAATAAAATTAAGGAGGATATAAAAATGGCAAGTACTCAGCAGATTGATAACTTAGTAAATATGTTAGACGGATATGTAGAAAAAGGTGGATATCACTTAAATGTTAATGTATATAACAGAGACACTTTACTTGATGCTCAGAAGCATCCTGAGAATTATCCACAGCTTACTATCCGTGTATCAGGATATGCTGTAAACTTCATCAAGCTTACTCCTGAGCAGCAGGCTGATGTAATTTCACGTACATTCCATGAGTCAATGTAATAATTATTGGCTATAATATCAAGAGAGGCTGGCTTATGCCGGCCTCTTTATTCTTTTGTGGAATTATATTACAGATATGTGTTATAATAAAAAGCAAATGAGAAAGAAGGGTGTCTATCATGGAAGGTTTAATTCATTCAATAGAAACATTCGGAACGGTTGACGGACCGGGAACAAGATATGTAGTATTCGTAAAGGGCTGTCCTATGCGATGCTTGTACTGCCACAATCCTGATACATGGGAATCGGTTGGCGCAACGAAGATGACACCGGATGAGATACTTAAGGATTATGATGGATATAAGGAGTTTTATCAGAAAGGCGGCATCACGGTTACGGGTGGTGAGCCGTTGGTACAGATTGACTTTCTTATAGAGCTTTTTGAGAAAGCGAAGGAAAAAGGTATTCATACCTGTCTTGATACATCGGGTATAATGTTCAGAAGGAATAACCCTGAGCTTCTTGCTAAGTATGAGAGACTTATGAAGTCAACTGATTTGATAATGCTTGATATTAAGCATATAGACCCTGAGGAGCATAAGAAGCTTACAAGTCAGCCTTGTGAAAATATATTTGACTTCTTAAAATTCCTTGATGAACAGGAGAAGGAAATCTGGATAAGACATGTTGTAGTACCGGGTATAACTCTTGTGCCTGAATATCTTGAGAGACTTGGAACATTCTTAGCACACTTTAAGCATATCAAGGCCTTGGATGTGCTTCCTTATCATGATATGGGCAAGGCTAAGTATGAAAATATGGGTATAGATTATGTTTTAAAGGATGTAGAACCGGCGACTAAGCAGCAGGCTATAGAAGCGAGAGAGACAATTATCGGAGCTATGAAGAAGGAACGGCATAGAATGGAAGCTGAATAATTTTTACAGAAAAATATTCTAATATGATGTTTGTCGGCATAATAATATTATATATGATGTTCCGGAGATTATGCTTTGAAAAAAATGATTGTTGGAACCTTAATTCTGATAGCGTTGCTATTCGTAAACTGCTTTGTATATTTTTCTTCCGCTGAGGAGACTAAGGATGAACTTGTAATAGTTGTAGATGCCGGTCATGGTGGCAATGATCCCGGTAAGGTAAGTGCAAATGGTATTATGGAGAAGGATGTAAATCTCGCCATAGCAATTAAACTTAAGACTGAGCTTGAGGCAAAAGGGGCGACAGTAATTCTTACCAGAGACAGCGATACGAGTCTTGCTATAGATGGTGCTACTAATAAAAAAATATCTGACCTTAATCAACGTATGGCTATAGTCAATGGCGAGAATGCAGACCTGCTTATCAGTATACATCAGAACAGTTATACGGATAAAAGTGTTAAGGGGGCGCAGGTGTTTTATGGCGATTCTGAGAAGAGTGAAGCTATTGCTAAGGAAATACAAGGCTGTATACAAAAATATGTAGATTCCGATAATACCAGAAAGGCTAAAACAGGAAGTGACTACTATATATTAAGGAAGAGTGCATGCCCGTCAGTTATTATAGAGTGTGGTTTCTTAAGTAATCAGGAAGAGACGGCAAAACTTGTTGATGACAAGTATCAGCAGAAGCTTGCAGAGGGAATAGCCAAAGCCGTTGAGAATATTTTTTTAAAATAAAAGCTATTATTTTCAAAATTCTGCTTGCTTATTATATTTGTTTATTGTATAATGATGGAAATTGAAATTAGTATAAAATGAACGGTTTGGATTTAGATAAAGGAAGTAGATATTATGAATATTAGTTCACTTGGTATGACAAATTTATCGGTTACTGATACACAGACAATGAATGCTGTTGATATTGCTATGTTGAAGAAATCGTTAGATACGGTAGAGACCGGCGGAGAGATGATTACACAGATGATGGAGCGCTCAATTAATCCTAACATCGGTGGTAACATTGATATTCGCCTTTAGGCTTTATATGAATATTTGATTTAACAAGGATTTGGATTTCCAAATCCTTTTTTTCTTATTATGTCAAATTATGGTTGACAACTTTATGTCAACTTGTTATACTAAACGATAACTATGGGATATTGTGTTTATTTAATATAGTGTTTGTAAATGAATATTTTAGGAGGATTGGTATGATAAGAAATACAAAAAAGAACCTTGCTATTTTTACTGCACTTGGTGTTTTTGTATGTTCAGGACAAGTACTTAATATCAAAGCTAACGAATATACAGTTGTGACCGAAAATGAAGCTGAGGTTATTTCACAGGTTGTATATGATGATTCAAATGTAAGTATATCTTCTGCACTTGACAGATATATAGCATTTAATTCTTCTTCAGCCTTGGCAGATATATTAGGAGATGAGAACGAGACTTCAGAATCAAAAGAAGAAAAGAAGGTTGTAAGTGGTGATTATATAGACTTTTCCAATAAGGCTATAGTTGCTGCCGAGGGACAGGTTAATATTAGAAAAGAGGCTGATATTAATTCTAATAAGGTAGGAATTATTAATGGCGGAGGACTCGTAACCGTAGTAGAAAAGGGAAGCGAATGGTCACATATTACATCAGGTAATTGTGACGGATACATAAAAAATGAGTTTCTCGTATTTGGAAATGATGCAAAAGCCTATGCTGATAAATATCTTCAAAAGGTTGTTGTTATTAATGCAACAACTCTAAAATTAAGAGCAGAAGACAATGAACAGAGCGATTGTCTCACACTTCTTACCGGTGGTGAGGAATATGGAATTATAGAGCAGGGAAATGGTTGGACCTATATAGAGGTTGATGATTCATTGTCAGGATATGTCAAAAATGATTATATAAGTATATCATATAGGACAAGCAGGGCGATTGCTGTAATTGATGAATCTGAGACAACTACAGAAGTTGCTGAAACCTCTGAAGCAACGACTGAGCAGGTAGTTTCGGATAAGCCTTCTACGACAGAGAATGTTGCTCAGGCTACAACAACACAGACTACTCAGGCTCAGGCTACAACTCAATCTGTTGCAGAAGCTCCTGTTACAGAGGCACCTGCTACGGAAGCGCCTACAACTGAAGCACCTACTACAGCAGCACCGGCAGCACCGGCGGTTAATGCAAATGCTGGAAGTGTTGTGAATTATGCTTTGCAATATGTGGGAAGCCCTTATTCTTATGGTGGTTCAAGCCTTACTGATGGTACGGATTGCTCAGGATTTACAATGAGTGTATATTCGAATTTTGGTGTGTCTTTACCGCACTCATCATCTTCACAGGCTAATTGTGGAACAGAGGTTGGATTGTCTGAGGTTCAGGCGGGAGATCTTATATTCTATAAAAATGGGGGATCTTCGATAGGACATGTTGCATTATACATAGGTGGAGGACAGGTTGTACATGCAAGTACGGAGACTACAGGTGTTATAGTATCCAATATGTATTACAGTACACCTTGTAAGGCTACGAGAGTATATTAGTAAACAAATTTATGATTAACGGCTGCTATGCAGCCGTTTTTTTACTCGCCAAATAAGCACTTCGTGCTTGCTTGGCTCACTTTATTGTGGTATAACAACCGCTAAAGCGGTCATTATCGCATTCGCTCGCCAAATAAGCACTTCGTGCTTGCTTGGCTCACTTTATTGTGGTATAATTACTTTAATGTATCACTAAGATTGTGGCACATTAGTTTTGACAAAAAAGGAGTGGGGCACATGAATTACATTATAAGTGGAAAGAATATTGAGGTTACTGAGGGTTTAAAGTCTTCCATATATGATAAGTTAGGAAGATTAGAGAAGTTTTTCACTGATGATACTGATGCTCAGGTTACATTATCAGTTGAGAAGGAGAGACAGAAAATCGAAGTTACAATACCGATGAAGGGACACATCATAAGAGCTGAGCAGGCGAGTGATGATATGTATGTTTCTATTGATTTGGTAGTGGAGGTCATAGAAAGACAGGTTACACGATATAAGAAAAAGATAGTAGATAAGGAGCAGAATGCTTCATTTATTAGAGACGATTTCTTTGATGACGCAGATGATGACGAGGAGGTTAAAATCATAAGAAGCAAGAGATTTGCTGTAAAGCCTATGTATCCTGAGGATGCATGTGTACAGATGGAACTTCTTGGACATAATTTCTTCGTATTCAGGAATGCGGAGACAGAGGAAGTTAATGTCGTATATAAGAGAAAGGGCAATACATACGGACTTATCGAGCCGGAATTCTAAATATAAAGCTTTTGGGGTGGTTACAAAAACTGTAACCACCTTTTTATTTGTGTGATTCCCAGAGCTATGAATGCATATTTATATGGATATGTGCTGAGTGGTGCGACATCAGGTAGGAGGAGCCTCCTGCTCGATTTTATAAAAATAACTTGCTTAACGACTTGAATAATGGTATATTTAGGTTTACGGTGCAATAATTATATTGTATCAGTTTGGAGGTAGCTTTACAATGAGCCTTATAGAAAAAGTTTTTGGTACGCACAGTGAAAAGGAATTAAAGAAGATATATCCGATAGTGGATAAGATAGAAGCATTAGATGAGGAAATGCAGTCACTCACAGATGAGGAGCTTAGAGCTAAGACGGATTATTTTAAGAAGAGATTAGAAGAGGGTGAAACCTTAGATGATATATTGGTTGAAGCATTTGCAGTGGTAAGAGAGGCAGCATCAAGAGCCATAGGTCTGAAGCATTATCGTGTACAGCTTATTGGTGGTATATTGCTTCATCAGGGACGTATACCTGAGATGCGAACAGGTGAAGGTAAAACACTTGTATCGACACTTCCTGCATACCTTAATGCGCTTGAGGGTAAGGGTGTTCACATAGTTACGGTAAATGATTACCTTGCTAAGCGTGATGCGGAATGGATGGGAAAGGTACACGAATTCTTAGGACTTAAGGTTGGTATTATCCTTAATTCAGATAAGAAGGACGAAAGGCGTGCGGCTTATAACTGCGACATAACATATGTTACGAATAATGAATTAGGATTCGATTACTTAAGAGATAATATGGTTATTTATAAGGAACAGCTTGTTCAGAGAGAGTTGCATTATGCAATTGTCGATGAGGTTGACTCCGTGCTTATAGATGAGGCGAGAACTCCTCTTATCATATCAGGTCAGAGTGGCAAATCTACTGACCTTTATAAGATGTGTGATTACCTTGCAAGAAGACTTAAGAAGGGAACTGCATCCATGGAGATAAGCAAGATGGATGCCATAATGGGTAATGAGATTGAGGAAGACGGAGATTATCTTGTAGATGAGAAGGATAAGCAGGTTGTACTTACTGCACAAGGTGTTAAGGAGGTCGAGCAGTTCTTCCATATAGATAACTATTCGGATGCAGATAATATTGATATACAGCATAATATGATTATGGCGCTTCGTGCTCATGCTCTTATGTTCAAGGATAAGGATTATGTTGTAAAGGATGATGAGGTACTTATAGTAGATGAGTTTACCGGTCGTATAATGCCGGGCAGACGATTCTCTGACGGACTTCATCAGGCTATAGAGGCTAAGGATAATGTTAAGGTTAAGAGAGAAACCAGAACTCTTGCAACTATAACATTTCAGAACTTCTTTAATAAATATAAGAAGAAGGCAGGTATGACAGGTACGGCTCTTACCGAGGAAAATGAGTTCAGAGAAATCTACGGTATGGATGTAGTAGAGGTTCCTACAAATCTTCCAATTAAGAGAGTGGATCATCAGGATTCTGTGTTTAAGACAAAGGCAGAGAAGCTCAATGCTATCGTAAATGATGTAGTGGCTTCACATGAGAAGGGACAGCCTGTATTGGTTGGTACAATAACCATAGACGCATCTGAGGAATTATCCAGATTACTCTCCAAGAAGGGCATACAGCATAAGGTCTTAAATGCCAAGTTTCATGAACTTGAGGCGGAGATAGTTGCTGATGCGGGACAGAGAGGCGCCGTAACCATAGCTACAAATATGGCCGGTCGTGGTACTGATATTAAGCTTGGAGAAGGCGTGGCAGAACTTGGAGGACTTAAGATTATAGGTACGGAAAGACATGAATCAAGACGTATAGATAATCAGTTAAGAGGTCGTTCAGGTCGTCAGGGCGATCCGGGTGAATCAAAGTTTTACCTCTCTCTGGATGATGACCTTATGAGACTTTTTGGTTCTGAGAGAGTTAAGTCGGTATATGAAGCACTCAAGATTCCTGAGGGTGAAGAGATACAGCATAAGACTATAACGAGCTTTATTGAGAAAGCACAGAAGAAGATAGAGTCTAATAACTTCGCAATAAGAAAAAATCTTCTAGAATACGATCAGGTTAATAATGAGCAGCGAGAAATCATATACGCAGAAAGACGAAGAGTTCTCGACGGCGAGAATATGAGGGATGTTATATTTAGATTTATGCAGGAGGTTGTGGAAAGGTATGTTGCTCAGACCTGCTCGCCTGACCTTCCGTATACTGAATGGGAAATAGAGGAATTAAACAGGATACTTATCCCGATTATTCCATATGATAGGATTGTACTCACTGATGATGAAAAAGATTCAAGTGATGTTAAGAAGCTTACTCAGCGTCTTAAGGAGGAAGCTGCTAAGCTTTATGAGGCTAAGGAAGCAGAGTTCCCTGATGCTGAACATATTAGAGAAATAGAGCGTGTCATACTTCTTAAAGTTATTGACAAGAAATGGATGTCACACATTGATGATATGACGCAGCTTAGACAGGGCATTTCACTGCAGTCATACGGCAGCAGAGACCCGCTTGTGGAATATAAATTTGCAGGTTATGATATGTTCAACGAAATGACGGCAGCTATTCAGGAGGACACCGTTAAGATGCTCATGCATGTTAAGATTGAGCAGAAGGTTGAGCGTGAAGAGGTAGCTAAGGTAACAGGTACGAACAGAGATGATTCAGCGAAGAAGGGACCTGTAAAAAGAGCTACTGCCAAGATTGGAAGAAATGATCCGTGTCCTTGCGGAAGTGGAAAGAAATATAAGTTTTGTCATGGTAGGTAGAAGGAGGGACCCACGGAGTGGGAGGATACCTTGTACCAAACCGGAGCGCATTGCACGAAGTGCAATTAAGGATGCGCGTAGGTCCTTGAGGCAGGTAGAAGGAGGGACCCACGGAGTGGGAGGATACCTTGTACCAAACCGGAGCGCATTGCACGAAGTGCAATTAAGGATGCGCGTAGGTCCTTGAGATAGGTAGAAGGAGGGACCCACGAAGAAAATTATAGGTGGTGATATAGTGGTTGAGCTTGACAATTATAAATTTATGTTGAAGGAAATGAAGAGTCCACTTGAGGAATTGAGGGATTCACTTTGACATCGCTAATAAAGAGTTAAGGATAAAAGAACTTGAAGCCAAGATGGAGAGCGGAGACTTCTGGAATGATAATGATGAAAGTCAGAATGTTATGAAGGAACTTAAGTGCTTGAAAAAATCCCTTGAGGATTTTAATTCCATTAAGGGCATGTATGATGATATGGAAACTCTCATCGAGATGGCTGAGGAAGAAAATGACGAGTCACTTATCTCTGAGATAGCGAATATTTCAGAAGAATTAAAAAGCAGCTTTGAGAATTTAAGAGTTGCTACTCTTTTATCTGATGAGTTTGATGAGAATAATGCCGTAATAAATATCAACGCCGGTGCAGGCGGTACAGAAAGCTGCGATTGGGTATCAATGCTATACAGAATGTATAGTAAGTGGGCTTCGGATAAAGGCTATGACCTTGAGCTTTTAGATTACCTTGAGGGGGACGAGGTTGGATATAAGTCTATTACATTTCAGATAAGCGGCTATGATGCTTACGGATATTTAAAATCCGAGAAGGGCGTCCACAGGCTAATCAGAATGTCACCCTTTAATGCGGCGGGCAAGAGGCAGACTACATTCTCTGCGGTAGATGTTATGCCGGAGATAGATGAGGATGTAGAGGTTGAGATAAATGAAGATGACCTGAGGATAGACACATACCGTGCAAGCGGAGCAGGTGGACAGCATATTAACAAGACATCTTCTGCGGTAAGAATAACACATATACCTACGGGTGTTGTCGTTCAATGTCAGAACGAACGCTCTCAGCATAGCAATAAGGATAAGGCTATGAAGATGCTAAGAGCTAAGTTATATATGATTAAGCAACAGGAAAATCAGGATAAGCTGTCTGATATTAGAGGCGAACTATCTGAGAACGGTTGGGGAAATCAAATAAGAACATATTTCCTACAGCCTTACAAGTTGGTTAAGGATCACAGGACTAATTGTGAAACTGCGAATGCAGATGCTGTACTGAATGGTGATTTAGACCTGTTTATCAATGCTTATTTAAAGTGGATAAAAACAGCTAAGGAGGAATAAAATTTATGGCTGAGACAAAGTATATTGTTTTTTTAATTAATGAACAGAAGTATTGCATAGACTTATCTAAGATAAAGGGCATTGAGAGCGATTATCAGGTTGTCAGAATTCCGTCAAGTGCAGATTTCATAAGAGGAATCATACATCTTAGAAATGAGATTGTACCAATATATGATTTGAAGGAGAGATTTGAACAGGAAAATGATTATTCGGGAAAGACTGTTCAGCTCTTAGTTACCGAGACTCATAATCTTAAGCTTGGTATTGAAGTTGATGATGTGGTTGGAATAGTCGGCGTTGAGGAAGACGATATAAAGAGTGTTCCGGGCGTTGTTACTACGGATGATACGAATTATCTTGAAAGTGTTATAAGGATTGAGTCTGAGAGGAAGGGACATAAGGATATAATATTATGTATATCGGTTGATAGGCTGATAACAGACGAAGAGGCAGAAGTCCTTGAGGAGTTAATCGAAGAAGAAAATTCACAGGAATAAGGAGATACAAAGATGATTGATATAGCGGTACTTGGATATGGAACTGTAGGCTCAGGTGTAGTTGAGGTTATCAATAAAAACCATGACAGCATTAACAGGCGTGCAGGTCAGGAGATTAATATTAAGTATGTTTTGGACTTGAGAGATTTCCCGGGGGATCCTGTGGAGAAGATACTTGTCCACGATTACAGCGTCATATTAAATGATCCTGATGTCAAGATTGTGGTTGAGGTTATGGGAGGAATTAACCCTGCATTTGAGTTCACTAAGAATGCGCTTCTTGCCGGCAAGAGTGTATGTACTTCTAATAAGGAACTGGTTGCAAAACATGGCGCAGAACTTCTTGAGATTGCGAAGGAGAAGGATGTAAACTTCCTCTTCGAAGCAAGTGTAGGCGGCGGTATCCCTATCATAAGACCGATAAACCAATCACTTACGGCAGATAAGATAACCGAGATTACAGGTATATTAAATGGTACGACCAATTACATCTTAACTAAGATGACAGATGAGGGTGAGGACTTTAATACCGTATTAAGACAAGCACAGCAGAAGGGTTATGCTGAGAGAAATCCTGAGGCTGATATAGAGGGGTATGACGCCTGCAGAAAAATTGCTATTCTTACTTCTCTTGCTTATGGCAAGCAGGTGGATTTTGAAGATATTTATACCGAAGGAATTTCCAAGATTACTAATGCAGATATAGAGTATGCCAAGGCTACAAACACTGTTATCAAGCTGCTTGGCATGACTAAGGTAATAGATGATAAGATTTATTCGATGGTTGCACCTTTCATGATTGATAAGGAGCACCCTCTTATGAATGTAAACGGTGTATTCAATGGCATATTCATACATGGCAATGTACTTGGCGATACGATGTTCTACGGCAGAGGAGCAGGCAAGCTTCCTACGGCATCGGCAGTTGTATCGGATGTAGTTGACGCGGTTAAGCATCAGGGTACTAATATAATGACGATATGGGAGAAGGATAAAATTACTCTTGGCGATATCAGAGATTTCGAATGCAGATTCTTAGTCAGAGTAAAAGATACAAATTCCAAGACTCATATAGAAGACGTATTCGGTGATGTGACATATATTAATACTGATAAGGTGTTAGGCGAGGTAGCATTTTTAACAAGTGTTATGAAGCAGGGAGAATTTGATAAGAAGATTAAATCCTTCGACCTTATTACACGTATTAGAACGACATTATGATTTAACCACTTATTTTCAGGAGGACGATATGCTTATAGTTAAGAAGTTCGGCGGAACATCAGTCGCCGACAAGGAGAGGATTTTTAATGTTGCCGAAAGATGTATAGAGGATTATAAAAAAGGCAACGATGTAGTGGTTGTATTATCCGCTATGGGAAAATACACTGATGAGCTTATATCAATGGCTAAGGATATTAACGAAGCTCCGCCTAAGAGAGAGATGGATATGCTTTTCACCATAGGCGAGCAGATGTCTGTATCACTTATGGCGATGGCTATGAGTAAGCTGGGTGTACCGGCTATATCACTTAATGCTTTTCAGGTAGCCATGCATACTACTTCGGTCTATGGAAATGCAAGAATTAAGAGAATTGACAGTGAGAGAATAAGACATGAGCTTGAACACAGGAAGATAGTTCTGGTGACAGGCTTTCAGGGTATTAATAAATACGATGATTATACGACCTTGGGCAGAGGCGGCTCAGATACTACGGCAGTCGCACTTGCTGCAGCACTCAATGCAGATGCCTGCGAAATATATACAGATGTAGACGGTGTATATACGGCAGATCCGCGTAAAGTGCCGAGCGCAAGAAAGTTAGATGTTGTAACGTATGATGAGATGCTTGAGCTTGCTACACTCGGTGCAGGCGTGCTTCACAACCGTTCTGTGGAATTAGCGAAGAAGTTCGGTGTACAGCTTGTTGTACGTTCAAGTTTAAATACTTCAGAGGGAACAATCGTCAAGGAGGGTGCTAAGATGGAAAAGATGCTTGTTAGTGGAGTGGCAGGAGATATAGATACTGCAAGAATTGCTATAGTAGGATTAAAGGATGAGCCGGGTGTTGCATTTAAAGTGTTCAACAGTCTGGCTAAGCATAATATAAATGTTGATATGATACTTCAATCGGTAGGTAGACACGGAACTAAGGATATCAGCTTTACGACTGATGTGGATAATGCTGATGAGGCTGCACAGATTATAAAGGATAATTTTAGCGACTTTGAGAGCATTGATGTGGACACGAAGGTTGCCAAGGTTTCTATAGTAGGTGCCGGTATGCAGACCAATGCGGGTGTTGCGGCTAAGATGTTCGAAGCTTTGTATGATGCAAATATTAATATAAGAATGATATCTACATCAGAGATAAGAGTTACGGTTCTTATAAATGAGAAGAATCTCGAGAAGGCAATGAATGCCATCCACGACAAGTTCAATCTTGGGGATAATTAACTCAGTCGGGGTTTAAGCCCCGACTGAGTTAAACGCTCCGCGAGGATGCGCACATATTCGGATAGGTATGTGTCAGCCAAGGCTGACCCGAATACGGCGCACAAGACTCGCGAGCGAGTCTTGACTTTGTATACTGAGGAACAAAAATCGAGTAGGCATCCTGCTCGATTTTGTCTATAAGCAGTTTGGATGAGGTATTTTTATGAAGAGAGATAATTATATAACATGGGATCAGTATTTTATGGGAATAGCCATAATGTCGGCACAGAGGAGCAAGGATCCAAGCACTCAGGTGGGTGCCTGTATAGTTGGAGAGGACAACAGGATATTGTCTATGGGATACAATGGTATGCCTGCAGGCTGTGATGATGACGATATGCCTTGGAGCAGAGAAGGAGCTGCCCTTGAGAGTAAGTATTTTTATGTGTGCCATGCTGAGCTTAATGCGATACTTAATTATCGCGGAGCCGGTAACTTAAAGGGGGCACGCTGCTATGCGACACTTTTTCCTTGTAATGAATGTGCGAAGGCGATAATTCAAACAGGTATAAATGAGGTTATCTACCTTTCAGATAAGTATGAGGGAACGGATAGTAATGTGGCTGCCAAGAAAATGTTCGATATGGCAGGAGTTTCGTATCGTGAATATAAAAATGAACATAAGAAGATAGAATTTGAATTGTAAGAGGAAGCTATGACAGATAAGAATGCAAAATCTATAAATATGACCTTTAGAGCATTATACAGTTATGTTATGAATACTAATTACAGAAGCATAGCAGGAGCCTTGGGTATGTTCCTTAGCTTGGGCTCTATAATTATTCTTGTTATAGGCTGGGATGGACTGCTTTTAAGACAGAAGATAATATTTATGATAATTGCCTTTGCATTTACCGTGATTAATCCTGTTATGCTGGCAGTGAAAACTGCCTCACAGCTTAAGAAAAGTCCATCTTATAAGAAACCGCTCAATTATACCTTCGGCGATGATGGTATATTGGTAAGTCAGGATGAGATAAGTCAGAAAATTACATGGGAGAATATATACAGGATTTTGCTTACTTCAAGTATGGTAGCGATATATACCGGACCGGTTACAGCTTTTGTTATACCGCTGTCGGAGCTTGGGAAGGATAAGGGCAAGATATTGTCTGCTGTTGTGCAGTTCACAGCGGCATATAAGCCAAGACTAAGCAGGAATCTTAGGGTATATCAGACGGGAAAAGGATTATAATTAATGGAAAGCTTTAGTAGTGAGGAAACATTTGAGATAGGAAGAAAATTAGCACAGGAGTCATGCGCAGGTGAGGTGTACTGTCTGTATGGAGATTTGGGTACCGGTAAGACTGTATTCTCGCGGGGCTTCGGAGCAGGGCTTGGTATAGAGGAACCCTTGAGCAGTCCGACATTTACAATACTTAAGGAATATCACAAGGGCAGACTTCCACTCTATCATTTCGATGTGTACAGAATCGGTGATTCTGATGAGATGGATGAGATAGGATATTACGACAAGATAGATGGTGACGGAGTATGTCTTATAGAATGGGCAGAGCTTATTGAGGATATATTACCGCCACATTATAAAAGAGTGGAAATTAAAAAGGATACTTCCCAAGGCTTTGACTACAGAAAAATTCTGATTGAAGATGTATAATAATATTTTGCCAGTGAGGGGATAGTCTCTACTGACATACTATAAATGATAAGGTGTTAATGATGAAAATTTTAGGATTTGACAGCTCGGGAATGGTAGCGAGCGTCGCCGTCATGCAGGATGATATAATGGTGGCAGAGTATTCGGTTAATTACAAAAAGACACATTCACAGACACTCCTTCCTATGCTGGACGAGGTTGTTAAGATGACGGAGCTTGATTTGGATGAGGTGGATGCTATAGCTGTGGCTGCAGGACCCGGTTCATTTACGGGACTTCGAATCGGTATGGCGACGGTCAAGGGCTTTGGACTTGCACTTGATAAGCCCGTTATAGCTGTGCCGACCTGTCATGCATTGGCATATAACCTGTGGGGCAGTGAGAGGATTATCTGCCCGATATTAGACGCAAGGAGAAATCAGGTCTATACTGCTTTATATGAATACGAAAATGATGAATTAAAATGCATAAAAGAGCAGGAAGCTATGGACATATGTGATATAATAGAACATATAAATGATATCGGCAGGGAGGCTATCTTCGTAGGAGACGGAGTGCCTGTGTTTAGGTCAGTGATAGAGGATAAGATAAGGGTAAAGGCGTTATTTGCACCGGCACATCTGAGCAGGCAGAGAGCTTCTGCAGTGGCGGCTCTCGGCAGGATATATTATGAGCGTGGCGAATATGAGAGTGCTGACGATGTAAAACCTATTTATCTCAGGAAATCGCAGGCGGAGCGTGAGCGAGAGGAGAAAGATGGAAGTAGACAGTCTGATTGAACATATAGCTGACATTGAGAGCAGAACATTTTCGGATGCGTGGTCGGAGGAAAGCATTATTGATTCCATGGAGCAGGATTATAATGTGTTATTCGCAGCATATGTCTGCGATAAAGAAATACATATAAACACAATATTCGGCGGACCTGATTACGACAGAGACAACGAGACGCATTTGTCTATGAATAAGGAGAATTATATAGATAACGAGGATTATGTATTCGCAGGTTATCTTATGGCGAATGTCATAATTGATGAGTCGGAGCTGCTTCGTATAGCTGTATCCTCTGAGATGCAGAGGCAGGGTATAGGAAGAAGACTCGTGGAGGAATATCTTGATTACATAAAATACTCCTGTAAGAGAAGCTTGTTAGAGGTCAGACAAAGTAATATAAGAGCCAGAAGGCTTTATGAGATATGCGGATATAAGGATATATCACGAAGAAAGGATTATTACAATGCGCCTGTAGAGGATGCGATAATCTATGAGCGTAAGCTTGATAATCAGAGTTTAAATGATTAAGCTTCGACTTGAAATATATGGTTTTGGAGGGAAAAATGCTGGATATATGTTTACTTGGAACAGGTGGTATGTTACCGCTTCCATATAGATATCTTACCTCACTTATGGTAAGATATAACGGAAGCAATATATTGATAGATTGTGGCGAGGGTACGCAGAATTCAATCAGGATTAAGGGCTGGAGCTTCAAGCCGATTGATGTAATATGCATAACACATTTCCATGCTGACCATATAAGCGGACTGCCAGGACTGCTTCTAACTATGGGAAATGCCGAGAGGACAAGTCCTCTTACCATGATAGGACCAAAGGGGCTTGAGAAGGTAGTTAATTCACTTAGAATAATTGCACCCGAGCTTCCGTTTGAGATAGAGTTTATAGAGCTTGAGAATGAAAGTGAAGTCATAGAGATATGCGGACTTAAAATTGAGGCATTTAAGGTTAATCACAGAGTTACCTGCTATGGCTACAGCCTTATCTTAGACAGGGCAGGCAGATTCGATGTCGAGAGGGCGAAGGCTCTCGGACTTCCGGTTAAGTACTGGAATCTGCTTCAGAAGGGCGAGAAGGTAACATTTGAAGATAAGGAATATACAAGTGATATGGTGATGGGAGCAGGCAGAAAGGGACTTAAGTGTACATACTGTACGGACACCAGACCTGTACCGTCGATTGTGCAGCATGCACGCGGCGCTGACCTTTTTATCTGTGAGGGAATGTACGGTGAGGATGACAAGATTGGCAAGGCGAAGGAGCATAAGCATATGACTATGCGTGAGGCGGCGAACCTTGCTAAAGAAGCCTGCGTAAAGGAAATGTGGCTTACACATTACAGTCCTGCTACAAATAGGCCTGCGGAGTTCGAGAATATGGTTAAATCCATATTTCCAAATGCGGTAATGGGTAAGGACAGGATGGAGAAGGAGCTTAAATTCGAGGATTGATTTTGACAGTTGATTTTGTGTAAGAAGGGCGCAATGCGTCCGGTGGACATATGTTATGCACAGACCGGAGCGAAGCGGAGAGGTGTCTGTTATGAAAAAGAAAAAGAATAAGAATAGTAATCTTGAGAATTTCAAATTCGTATTTGTTGCAATTCTTTTAGTTACGGTAGTTTTGGTGTATTTTAATCATATCGGTAATCTCTCTTCGGAGAAGAAAAAAGCTACAAGTAAGACGGAGCTTGAAGAGCTTATATCCTATGATATGTCGGGCAATTATCCGAAGACACCGAGAGATGTCGTGAAGCTGCATTGCAGATATTTTAAGATTTTGTATGGTAATAATAGTGTGACGGATGATGACCTTGTACTGCTTAATCAACAGATGAGGAGTTTATATGCGTCAGAGCTTCTTCTTATAAATGGAGAAAACGATAATCTCGTAAACCTGAAGAAGAATATCGAGAAGATGAAGGAGGATGGATACACCTATCAGGTGTATGAACTCCCTGAGGCAAGTCAGGTCAAGTATTATACCAAAGATGGTATGGATATGGCTGCGCTCGAGATAACTCTTACGATAAATACATCAGACGGTAAGGCATATTTGTATGTGCTGTATGTACTTAAGAAGGAGGACGACAAGTGGAAGATATATGCGTGGGGCGCTCCGAGTACGAGTAGCTCTACGATTAGCGGTCAGTAGACAGACAAGATTTTATATGAGACTTGAGCGCATACGATATGCGTATTAATCGGATAAAGAAAAGGAATTAAAATGAGCGTAAATATACTTGCTATAGAATCCTCGTGTGATGAAACTGCGGCAGCAGTTGTCGAGGACGGAAGAAATGTAAAATCAAATATTATTTATTCCCAGATAGAACTTCACAAATTATATGGCGGAGTTGTGCCTGAGATTGCTTCGAGAAAGCATGTTGAGAAGATTAATCAGGTTATTAAGGCGGCTATAGATGAAGCCGGTGTAACCTGGGATGATATAGATGCGATTGCAGTTACCTATGGTCCCGGTCTTGTCGGGGCTTTATTAGTTGGTGTAAGTGCTGCTAAGTCGATAGCGTATGCGAAGAAGAAGGATCTGGTCGGAGTACATCATATCGAGGGGCACATAGCTGCTAACTATATAGAGAATCCGGAGCTTAAACCGCCGTTTATGTGTATGGTGGCATCGGGCGGACATTCGCATCTTGTACACGTGCTTGATTATAATAAGTATGAGATAGTAGGTAGAACGAGAGACGATGCGGCAGGTGAGGCCTTTGACAAGGTTGCCCGTGCAATCGGACTTGGATATCCGGGAGGTCCGAAGATTGATAAGCTTGCAAAAGAGGGCAATCCCGAGGCTATTGACTTCCCGCGTGCACATATGGAGAATTCTTATGATTTTTCTTTCAGCGGTCTTAAGTCGGCTGTGCTTAATTATCTTAACGGCTGTCAGATGAAGGGGCTTGAAGTAAATAACGCAGATGTTGCAGCTTCATTCCAGAGGGCGGTAATTGATGTGTTAGTTGATAATTCAATTAATGCAGCGAAGGCACATAATTGCAGCAGTGTGGCTTTGGCGGGGGGAGTTGCTTCGAATTCCTCTTTAAGAGAGGCTATGAGAAAAGCATGTGAAGAAAACGGAATTGCATTTTATAATCCTTCACCGATATTCTGTACCGACAATGCAGCTATGATAGGTGTTGCCGGATATCACGAGTATATGGCCGGTACAAGACATGGCTGGGATTTGAATGCGGAGCCTAATCTGCCGATGAAGAGTATTTGATGTTAGCACTATATTTGGCATAGTTAAATGGAATTGTTGGTATATTAGCAATTATATGAGTTGGAATTTCCGGAGGTAAAAATGGCTTCAAGCAGACAAAGTCATCAAAAAAGCTTATGCCTGATGCACCACTTGAATTACCATATGAGGGTGCAAAGGAAATGTTCTTGGTTGAAGATATAGATAATA
The DNA here is from genome assembly GCA_017480195.1 of Lachnospiraceae bacterium. Taxonomy (GTDB): domain Bacteria; phylum Bacillota; class Clostridia; order Lachnospirales; family Lachnospiraceae; genus Coprococcus_C. The sequence goes on along the minus strand of JAFVBE010000010.1, from coordinate 2,480 downwards.
AAGATTTTCTGAATAAATTATTTGTTGAAATGTATGATGAATTGCCGGTACCGAAGAAAAAGAAATAATATGGCAGGGAATATATGAAAAAACTTTTTACGATGATAAGACAAGGGAATTTTGAAGAGGTCCAAGCAATAATAAATAAGAATCCTTCTTTGGTAAATTGTGTTGCAGGAAGTACACCTAAAAAAGATCATGGACAATCACCGCTTCAGGTTGCCTTAAAAATCGGACAAACTGAGATTGCAGACTATCTTATTGATTGTGGAGCTGATGTGAATTTTATGGAGGCGGAGGATGATGATCCCGGACTTAGAGCACCGGTTTTGTTTGATGGAATAACAGCAACGATTGTGTCATTATGTTATGAAAAATTTGATGTTTCAGATGAGGCATTGCTGATTGTGAAAAAAATGATAGCTAAAGGTGCGGATGTTAATTCATTTACATCTAATGGTTTGGGAACTATCAATTGGGCTATATTAAAGGCTGAACAGATTATTCAACATCCTAATTTATATATTCGTTCACAGGATAAGGCAAGAGAAAAACTTGTAAGTGTTTTGGATTTACTGATTAATAATGGAGCAGATTATATTTCATGGGCAAACAGGGGATATTATCCAGAACCTTGTCCGGGCCCAACCAGCAGGAGTTTGTTTATTGACCCTATTCTTCCGGAAAATGAATTTGAGTTATCGCGTATTGCAATACTGAGAGATTTTTTACAGGAGTATTTTAAAAGTAGGAATATTAGTTTTTAATATCGAACTTAACAAATATTCTTTTTGTATGGAGATAACAATGGAAAGGAAGTATTATTCGGGTGGCGAGGGTAAACCACCAATTTGGATACAGCCCATTATTGAAGAAGGAAAAATGCAATATGAAAATTACAGTATACGAAATGAAATATACAAGAGATGATATCGAAAAAAGTAATATATTGTGTATTCCTTTTGAGAAAAAATATTTTCGTGACTATATGAAAATATATAATGATTGTTTTTATGAAATGCGTAGGTTTTTGGATATTGAGCCATATAGTTTTCTAAACAAGTATGAGCAGATAAATGAAAAAAGTAAAGATATTTTCCTACTTATAAGCAAGGAAAAAATAATTGGTTCAGTTGCTTGTTATGGGAATGAAATTGATGATTTAATAGTCAATGAAAAATATCAAAATAAAGGATATGGACGACAACTTTTATTATGGGGAATGAACTATATCCGTCAAAGGAGTAAAGAGCCTATTTCGTTACATTTAGCTGAATGGAATAAAAAAGCACTAATGCTATATGATAAAGTAGGATTTGAAATTACCAATAAAGAGAGTGTGCGTTAATCGAAGATTTGCAGAGGTGAAAAATGGCGGTTGCGATTGTACTTGCGGGTGGCAGCGGAAGCAGAATGAATTCTGATGTTGCCAAGCAGTATATAAAATTGAATGACAGGGAAGTATTATATTATTCATTATATACATTTCAGAATAATGAACATATAAGCAGGATTATTCTTGTTACGAGAGGGACAGATATAGAATTTTGTCAAAATGAAATTATAAAAAAATATGACTTTGACAAGGTGACAGATGTTATAGCCGGAGGAAAGGAAAGATATAATTCCGTTTATAATGGCATAGTTAAGCTTGCTGAATATAATAAATGTAGCGGTGACGGTAAGGAAATAGATAATGATTTGGCGAATAGAGTAAATGATGATGTTGTTTTGATTCACGATGGTGCCAGACCATTTGTGACGGATAAGATGATTGACGATATAATAGATACCGTTAAAGAGTGCGGTGCCTGTACCGTCGGTGTGCCGGTTAAGGATACGATTAAGGTTGTAGATGAAAATGGATTTGGTATCGAAACCCCTGACAGGAATTCATTGTGGCAGATACAGACACCTCAGGGATTCAGATTTAAGTTGATTAAGGAAGCATATGATAAGATGCTTAAGGATGAAAACCACAATATAACCGATGACACAATGCTGGTTGAACAATATAATGGTGTTCGTTCAAAGATTATAAACGGAGCTTATGAAAATATAAAAATCACCACTCCGGAGGATATAAAAATAGCAAAAAATTTTGTTGAAAATTTCTTTAAAAAAAATGAAAAAATCAGTTGACAATGTAATGTTATTTTGATAAGATAATCAAGTCGCTGAATGAAACAGCGACTTTTAAATGTGAAAAAAATATATAGAATTAAGTTATGGAGAGATATCGAAGTGGTCATAACGAGGCGGTCTTGAAAACCGTTTGTCCGCAAGGGCGCGAGGGTTCGAATCCCTCTCTCTCCGCTTACATCTTAATAAGATGTGTCGTTCAGGCGCTGTTTGGAGAAGTACCCAAGCGGCTGAAGGGGCTCCCCTGGAAAGGGAGTAGGTCGTTAATAGCGGCGCCAGGGTTCAAATCCCTCCTTCTCCGTTTAAACTTATCCTTTTGATAAGCAGTCGACTTGAAC
>JAFVBE010000009.1 GCA_017480195.1 Lachnospiraceae bacterium | reverse complement strand
ATGACTTCGCTAACCAACTGAAAGTATATAACCGTAGGGATTACAACAACTTTCCTATGCGACCTCTTGGATGGAAATCCCCTAATCAGGTATTACAGGATTATCTGTCGTCAGTGTAACAAATGTTTGACAAACCTACAAGATTTTTGATTTTAAGAAATATTTTTTTCAGATATTGAATAGAAAAACCGGCTTGGCAAAAACGCCAAACCGGTATATAAAATAAATGCTTAAATTACTTAAGAGTAACCTTTGCGCCAACTTCTTCAAGCTTAGTCTTGATTTCCTCAGCCTCAGCCTTAGAAGCACCCTCCTTAACAACCTTAGGAGCGCCCTCAACAACATCCTTAGCTTCCTTAAGTCCAAGACCTGTAACATCTCTTACAACCTTGATAACCTTAACCTTCTCAGCGCCAACTTCTGTAAGCTCAACATCAAAAGCATCCTTCTCTTCTGCTGCACCTGCTGCCTCAGCACCACCTGCTGCTGCAACTACAACACCTGCTGCTGCAGATACACCGAACTCTTCCTCACATGCTTTTACTAAATCATTTAACTCTAATACTGATAAACCCTTGATAACTTCAATAATTTCCTGAGTTGTCATTTTTATTTCCTCCTAAATTCTAAATTGTTTGAATGACTTCCTTCTAAAAATATAATCATTCAATGTTTATTTTTTATTATTTCCTATCATTTATTAAAATGATATGTGGCTTGTCCTAAGCCTCTTTTGACTCTGCAATCTGCTTAATAACACGAGCAAAGTTTGCAATAGGTGACTGGATACTTCCAAGGAACTTGGAAATAAGCTCGTCTCTTGAAGGTATGGTAGATATTGTGCCGATGCCCTTAGCATCATAATAAGTACCCTCTACAATACCTGACTTAATCTCAAGTGCCGGATTCTCCTTTGCGAACTTAGCAAGCACTCTTGCAGCCGCTGTAGCATCTGTCTTGGATACTGCAACTGCTGTTGGTCCTTCAAGGTCATCCTTGATTGAATCAAACTCTGTACCGTCGATAGCGAGCTTAACCATTGTGTTCTTATATACCTTGTATATAACACCTTCTTCTCTTAAGGTCTTACGAAGTTTGGTATCCTGTTCAACAGTAAGTCCACGATAATCAACTAATACAACTGTCTTTGCGTCTTTAAGATTTTCCTTAATCTCTTCAACTACAGGCTGTTTTAATTCTACCTTTGCCAAAGTCTTGCACCTCCTTATAAAATTTCATTATAATGAATCTGCAATTTTGCGAAAGAAAAACTCTCATACTGCGCAGCATGAGAGTTAAAATGCGTTAAATCATTTGACTTACGATTCTTCCTCGGTAGGCGTTTTCTCCTTATGCCTTGCGGCACCTACTGTCTACGGCAGTTCATCGTTTGACATAATATCACAGTCAAAAGATTTTGTCAACTACTTTTCAAATCTTACAACAAGAGGGTCATAGCCTCTGTCGCGTAATTCCCTTGCAGCGATAAGAGCCTCCTCAATATCGTTATATATTCCGACTCTCACCTGATATAAGCCGTCATCCTCATATATCATGGCGTTATAGCCTGCATTAATTAGACTGTTCATCAGATAACCTGCAGAACCCATACCTCTGAATATTCCTACCAGAAGCTGATACTTCGTTATGTCATCATCTTCCGAATCAGGATTCATGCTATTATTTCTACCATTATTGTTATTAATGTTTCTGTTATCATTCGGAACATTAATATTATTTATATTTCCGTTATCATTTAATCCATTAATGTTATTAGAATTTTCACTGTCATTTACGCCATCTGTATTATTTACATCCGTGTTACCATCAAGTTCATCTGTCAATCCGTTGGAATTATCATTCTCCGTATCCTCCGGCAGATAACCGTTAAATGCCGTAACCGTCCTATCCGCAGAGCTGTCTGCAAGACCGGATGACCTTAGCGTATTATTTATTCCCTGAGCTATAGCCATTGCAGTATCATCAAACCTTGTATCAAGCAGGTTATTATCGACATCACTGTTGATAAATCCTGTCTCAACCAATATAGCCGGCATCTGTGTTCTTCTTAATACTGCAAGATTAGGTCGCTCAACAACATTTATATTTCTATAGCCAACCTTCTCAAGCTCGTTATTGACACTCCTTGCCAATGAAGCCTTTAATCCCGTATCCTCATAAACAAGTGTCTGCACGCCATTGTAGGTATTAGGTGTAGGTGATGAATTCCTGTGAATTGACACAAATAAATCCGCACCGCTCGCATTACCTATACGTGCCTTCTGTACCGGAGAATCATACACATCTGTCGTTCTTGTGTACTCCACATCATATCCCATCCCCGAAAGTATTTCACCTACTGCCAGTGCCAGTGCCAGAGTATCATCCTTTTCAAGCCTTCCGTTGTAGGAGGCTCCGGCGTCGTATCCGCCATGTCCTGCATCTATCATTATCTTATATGCCATAGAACTACCCATATAATACTTTTTTATATTATATTATGTAGAAATGCATATAATGTTAAGAAATTTTTACTCAAGCCAACTATCGCCGGTTTTATAATCTATAACAACACCCGGCTGCACATTATATACGAATACATTATAGTAGACACCCATGCCCTCGTCTTCTACAGAGCAGGCTTCAATCTGAACACCTGTTGCAATAAGATTATCTTCCATATAATATGGCGTTACTCTGTACATAACATGATTACCGGTCATCTCTACATACCTTGCAACCATATTCTCAAATGGAAGCATACCTGTTATATTCATATACTCTGTACCGGTTATAAAATTTCTTACATCAGAATTATTGCCGGTAAGCTGATAGTCAACCAAATGACATCTGTTATACAGATATCCGTCAGTCACAACTCCCTCGTATTTTACAGTGTGCCAACCTGATGGTTTTATATCGCCAATTTCACCACGCTCTTCGGTAGGAATGAGGTCAAGTCCCACACACGCCTCTGCCATACCACACCTGCCAAGCTCATCTAATTCGCTGTAATGTTCATAGGAATCCGTTTTTAACTCATCCTCTGTAAAAGAAGGTGCATTCTGATTAAGCTGTACATATGGCTCGTCAACAAATTCCGGAACTGTTTCACCATTTATTATAACTCCTGCCGTAGATGTGTATGCATTTGTCCTGTCTTCTGTGGTTTCATCTGTTGCGGCATCTGTATCTGAAGCATCTGATACAGCACTATCATCACTTGTTGTCTCCTCTGTCGTCTTTCTCTGGATAACAAGCTGGTCATCATCTTTTTTATTGCCTGATATAACAAGTACGATAATATATGCAGCTATTACTAATATTATAATAGGAAGTATAATCTTTATTTTTTTCATTTTTTCCTCCGAGTTTTATCCCCAAATATATCTGCACATCAAAAAATAAATTCTTTAGATATCTGTATTAAAAACATATTTTATTATACGCCTTTATTCATAATAAATGCAAGATGCTTGTGTAAAAATAAGATTTATGATAGAATTTCACGAGGGATTAACCCCTTCAAACAAATGATACTAAGGAGGCAATATTATGTGGGCTTATGAAAGTGTTTTTTATCAGATTTATCCTTTAGGCTTTTGTGGTGCTCCATACGAGAATGATGGAGTTTTAACTCATAGAATTGAAAAGGTAAATGACTGGATACCTCATATTAAGAAGTTAGGAGCAAATGCGATTTATTTTTCGCCTATATTTGAGTCGGATACACACGGATATAACACGAGGGATTATTCTAAGATTGATACAAGACTTGGTACAAACGAGGACTTCAAGGAGCTCTGCAACAATCTCCATGAGAATGGAATCAAGGTTGTATTAGACGGAGTATTTAATCATGTCGGCAGAGGCTTCTGGGCATTTCAGGATGTGCTTGAGAAAAGATGGGACAGTCCTTATAAGGATTGGTTTCATATAAGCTTCGACGGTAATTCCAATTATAACGACGGTCTCTGGTATGAGGGCTGGGAAGGCAATTATGATTTGGTCAAATTAAATTTAAGAAATGAGGCTGTTATACAGCACATTTTTGAAAATGTAAAAAGATGGATTGAGGAGTTCGATATAGACGGTCTTCGTCTTGATGTAGCTTACTGTCTCGACCACGATTTCATCAGAAGATTAAGAGGACATTGCGATGGATTAAAGGATGAGTTCTTACTGCTTGGCGAGCTTCTGCATGGTGATTACAATGTATTTGTAAATGACGGTATGCTCCACAGCGCCACTAATTATATGTGCTACAAGGGACTTTACTCAAGCTTTAATTCAATTAATATGTTCGAGATTATACATAGTCTCTTACAGCAGTTTGGTCCTGAGGAATGGACAAGATATAAGGGCAAGCATTTCTTATCCTTTGTAGACAACCATGATGTAACAAGAGTTGCAAGTATCCTTACGAATAAGAATCATCTGCCGCTCATATATGCTCTTGCCTTCGGTATGCCGGGATTCCCATGTGTATACTATGGCAGTGAATGGGGTGCAGAAGGAAGAAAAGAAGACGGCGATCCTTCACTTCGTCTAAGCTATGATAAACCTGAGTGGAACGAATTAACCGACTGGATAGCGAAGCTTGCCGAAGCTAAGAAGAACAGTGCGGCACTTAACTACGGCGGTTTCCGCTCTGTAGTTCTTACAAACCATCAGTGTATATTCGAAAGAAAGGTTGACGGCGAGCGTGTGCTTGTAGCTGTCAATGCAAGTGATGCACCTTATACTGCACACTTTGATGCAGGCTGCGGCACTGCAGTTGATTTAATCACAGGAGCACCGCATGACTTCGGAGGCGGCTCCGAGCTTCCGCCTTACAGTGCATACTTCTGGAAGATGGAGAGATAAAAAGCTGTTATATAGTATAGAAAATACTCAGGCAGTACCTGCCTGAGTATTTTCTATCCTTTGTTAAGTTTATTTACTTCTTCCATAGGTTTGACGGACATTTCTATCCAGGTCGGGATGAAGCCGCTTTTTACCGCATTTTTTACTGAGCGGATATTCGACCATGCCGTACAGTAAAACGGTACCTTGTCCCTCTTTATTATTTCTAATGCGAGTGCGCTTGTAAGCGAAGCGGCAATTCCTTTTCTTCTATACTCCGGTAATACATCTACTCCGATTTGAAGCATTTTCGCAGCATCAGCAGAACAGCCTGCAAGACCAATCAGTTTATCATTATCGTATGCTCCAACGCCAAGTACATCAAGTTCTTTTCTCTTTTCGCAGAGGGCATTGCTCCATTCTTCCTTATAGAGATTCTTAAAATCTTTTTGTTCAAGGGATTTTAGTTCATACCCGCATTTTAGCGGTTTAAGCAGTCTCATATCAGGCAGATAGTATTCTGACATAAAGCATATTCTGTACCCCTTTGCCTCTAATCTCTCATTAATCCAATGCATATTAGGCGGCTCAAAGCAATGATAAAACTCAAATTTATTAAAATACTCCTTCACAATATCTCTTACATCCTCACGCACGGCGGCAACTATGTTATTTCCGTATGAAACCATATTGCAGATTATCGGCTCCTCATAGTATTTCTTGACTTTGTCATTTCTCTTGTATGGAACAATCACATTTTCATCTGATAAGAAATCATCGACCTTACAATTAAGGTCATATGAAGATTGTTCCATCGCTATATTTAATATGTCCTGATTATCCATTTGTATCTCCTTATAGAACTCTATGCCTATTAATATCTCATTAATTAATTATTATCAATTCACATATATCACTATCACATTTCAATAACACTTGTCGATATTTTTTCTCTGAATTTTACATCATGCTCAACTATAAGCATCGTCGGTTTGTATCTCTCTATAAGGTTCTCAATCTGAATTCTCGAAAAAACATCAATATAATTAAGCGGCTCATCCCATATATACAAATGTGCCGGTGTGATAAGGCTTGCCGCAATCAAAACCTTTTTCTTCTGTCCCTCTGAAAAGTCCTCCATATTCTTCTCGAACTGAACACGCTCAAAGTCAAGCTGTCTTAATAGCGTAAGCAGCAGGCTGTAGGACAATCCGTTTTTCTCAGCATAAACCCTTAGCTTACCTCTCAGATACGAGGTGTCCTGATTAATATATGATATCACAAGCTTACTTGCAAGCTCTAAATTACCACATTCCTCCATATTCTTTTCAGACAGATTATTCCCGATGTTCTTCTCGAGTATTGCCTTTATCAGACTGGACTTGCCGCATCCGTTTGCACCGTTTAAGAATACTCTTTCTCCTTGATTTATCCAAAATTTCATATGTTCAAATAACGGTTCATCTGCATCAAAATATTTTAATGAATAATCCGATACCGTTACAAGCCTTTTGTTATAATGTGTAAGCGGCATAAGCTTAAGGTCTGTGGATTTTTCTATATCTTTAAGCAGTCCTTCCTTCTCCGAGATTTCCCTGTCAATTCTTTTCTCGTAGGATTTAACTCTCGACTCCATCTTCTTGGTTTTAGCCCCAATATATGAACGAGTACTTAAAGAACGGTCATGCTCTTTTATCGGATCAAATCCTATTTTGCTGTTCTCGCTCTTATTCGCCCAGCGTGATGTCCGGTCTGCCGCCTCTTTAAGCTTTCCTATCTCCTTCAAATGCTTTTCATTCTCCGCAAGAGCATGGCTGTCAGCCCTCTCCTTATTCTCCCACCAGCTTGAGAAATTGCCGTTTTGTACTTCTATGGATGACCTGTTAAGTACAAGCACATGGTCGATAACCGCATCAAGCAAATCTCTATCGTGGGAAACAAGTATAAACCCCTTTTTCTTAGAAAGATAATCTTTAATTATATCCCTTGCTTCTCTGTCAAGATGATTGGTAGGCTCATCTATAAGCAAGAAATCATTTTCTCCCGAGAAAAGCACTGCAAGCATAACCTTAGTGCGTTCTCCAAAGCTTAAGGTATTATACGGTCTGTAAAGAATATCAGCCTCAAGTCCAAGTTCATCAAGCTCACATATTACCCTCCACAAAGGTACTGATGGTTTCCACCCTTCCATAAGCTCTGCTGATGTGCTCTGCCTCTCCTCTTTCTTAACCCTGTACGGAAAGTAATCAAACACCGAAGATGTGCTTATACTCCCCTTATACTCGTACCGCCCAAGCAAGAGATTAAGAAAAGTGGTCTTGCCCTTTCCATTTCGTCCTATAAACCCTAACTTCCAATTGGTGTCTATAGAAAATGAAACATTTTCAAATATATTGTCATAGCTTCCCTCATAATAAAATGTGAGGTTATTTACATTTATCTGTGCCATACTTCCTCCTATCCCCTATGGTGCGGAATAAAAAAATCCGATAATGCATACGCAAAATCAGACTCACACAAATAAACCTATATCAAGGCATCCGAAATGTGTGCGATAATCCAATCCAAGCGTACGCAATAAGACCTACCACCATAGGCTAAAAAAATCTGCGTTTTGCTCAAATCAAACTATCTGTTAAACATTCCTTCACCTTTACATCAAAAGATGTTCTTTCTTAAAAAATTGTCCTATGTATCGGACTTAATCATACTAACATAAATTAAGAATTATGGCAATAAAAAGTATAAATTTATATCCTCTTTCATACTATCACCTCGCAAGGTAATTATATGATTTCCTCCTTTCCAATGTCAATAACATATTGAAAATAATACACCTCATCTCCTCTCATAATTTTATATTTCTCTTTGGTAACTATAAGTAAGAACACGAAAAATAAGAAACCAAGATAAAACTTACTTACAAAATAAATATACGACCAAAAACGACAAAAGTAAATATTCAATTAAATAAATATATAAAGCCTCACATGCGCAGCATGTCGGTTAGAACGGGTATATCCTGATTGCAGCAAGGGGGGCTGTAGGATATAAGTCCACAAGCAAACTCTTGTTTGATGTGTCTACTTAGTGAATAAAGCAGAAGAAATAGAAATATGGAGATTTACATTTATGTAAAAATCTCCATATTTCCATTTCTGAAGGATTTATGAGGTTAGTAGGCCGACGTCAAACACGAAGTGAGAACATGTTTGCGGTGGACTTATCTTCCGAAGCCGCCCATTCCCATTCCGCTGCCCTGACCGTATATCGTACCGGACATCTCTATGGTATAGGTATCACTTCCTACGGTAAGAGTATAGGTTCCGTCACTTTCAATCTCAGGTGAACTGATAACAATCGACTGGAAATCCTTATCAGGGGTGTAGCTTACGATGACATTTCCCGATGCATCTGTAAGAGTAATCTCGGTACCGCTTGATACGCTGCTGCTTAACTCATACAGGATTGAACACTGAGTTGAATCCGAGCCGAAGTTAAGTGCCATACCGCTTGCTCCTGCCGATACAAATGTACCACCTGTTATATAACCGCTTTCCTCATAATCTATCGAGCCGTTACCACCATTATTAGGGCCACTAAGGTAGACTGTTCCACCGGTCATAAGCAATGTTCCGTTCGAATCCACACCGTCACCGCCTGCAGAGAGATTATATTCTCCGCCATTTATCGTAAGAGTTGCATCTGTTCCGCCGCCTGCATTAAGACCATCATCAGAGGCTACAAGATTAACAGTTCCGCCATTTAATTCGATAGCATTTGCTTCAATACCCTCATAGCTTGTTTCGATATCTATATTGCCGCCATTTATGGTAAGAGACACATCAGCATGAATTCCATCATCTCCTGATGAAAGAGTGAGTACACCATCATCAATTACAACCTCGTTATCTGAATGAATAGTATCATCTGCTGAATCTATAACGAATGTTCCGCCTTCTATATAGATACCGCCATCAGCCTTTATACCCTTAGTAGAATTCTCCATATAATCATCTGCGTCATATTCTTCTTCCATATCATTGACAGAATTATCATCTGTCTCAATTTCACTCATATCCGGAGTTTCACCATCAGCCATATCCGGTGGTGTCATATCACCCATATCAGGCATCTCTCCATCTTCCATATCAGGTTTTTGTCCGTCATGTCTGCCTCCGCCGAAGCCGCCCTGTCCACCGGGACCTCCTTGACCTCCCGGACCTCCGAAGCCATTCTGCCCAAAGTTACCGTCTTGCATTCCGCCCGCAAAATCTTCATTACCAAAGTTCTGCATCTGTCCATTGAAGTCTCCGCCAAAGTTGCCTTGCTGTCCAAATTCCTGTCCACCGAAGCCGCCCTGTCCGAAGCCGCCCATCATATCATCGGTATGGGATACTCCGTTTTCATTACCACCACCTGATGTAATGTTGTATTCACCATCATAGATGTAAAGTTCTCCCGATGCATCTATACCATCATAGCCTGCATCTATATTAAATGTTCCACCTATAGCATAGAAATAACCAAGGGTTGCATCATCTGTATTCTCAACATGTATTCCATCAGTTCCGCTGGTTATGTTAATCTCACCGTCAGCCACTCTTACGCTGTCATTTGCATCTATGCCCTTCTTAGCAGTAGTTATATTATAAGTACCGCTTGTTATCTTCACATCATCCTTGCCTACTATACCATGCGAAGTCTCAGAGGTTATATTGAGTGTACCTGTGCCATTTAAGGTTATGTCGTCCTTTGCATATATTACGGCATCTACACCATCCTCGTCCTCTGCAAATTCGCCTGTTACAGTCAGGCTGTTATCTGATGCTGTAGTTGTGATGAATACCTTATCTGCATTCTTCACATATATTACAGCCGTATCATCATTGGTTATATCCACTCCGTCAAGTACAAGCTGAACCTTGTCATCATCCGCACAGTCAACTATTATCTGTCCGTCTGTCAGAGTGCCTGACAGCTTATAGCTTCCCGCCTTAGTTATCGTAATTGTATCTCCCGATATCTCAACGCCTGATGCGCTTGTACTTGAGGCACCATCAGCAAGTGTTATCTCCTCTGCATCATCATAGCTTGTATCATAGTCTCTGTCTGTGAACATATCATCATCGCTTGTTACCTTCACACTGCTTTCGCTGTCACTCTCCGATGCCACATATCCTGCCTCTGTAGTATTTGCAGAAGTGTTACCCGATGTCTTACCACAACCTGCCATACAAAGTGCCATCACCATAGCCATGCTAATTACTATATATTTCTTTCTCATAACAATCACCTCATTTCCGATAAACCTTTATTAAAGCTCCATTACCTCTGTTGCCTGATTAGACATACTGATTTCAAGATTGCCATTCCTTGTTCTTAAATCATCAATAAGACTTTTCTCTATGCCCTTCTCCTTAAGAGTTATATTATAAGTAATCTTATTAAGACTTCCCAAGTTCGTCGTCTTTACTTTTAACATCTCAACCTTCTTAGTGTACCTCTCCCATATCTCATCGAAGATTTCTCCATAATCAAGGTCCTCAGGTACAGTTATATTTAAAGTTTTATTTAATTCAGAATGATTGGTATTTCCAAACCCAACCGCTTCATATATAAGAACCACTATGCACATTATCACTGTAAATACTACTGCTGCTCCCATGAATCCCATACCACAGGCAAGACCAACTGCCATTGACATAAATATCGCACCAATCTCCTTAGCAGTTCCAGGTGCCGAACGGAATCTTACAAGTGAAAATGTACCTGCCACCGCAACTCCTGCGCCTAAGCTTCCGCTTACCATAAGGATTACCACGCTTACCACCGCCGGAAGTATCGCCAGTGTTACCACGAAGCTCTTAGTCGGATTCGACTTATATTTATAGGTCAGAGCAAGTATTGCTCCGAGTACAAGTGCTGCCACTATAGTTAATGTGAAATCTCCTAAGGTTATATCTGTCTGATTCAATGTGTTCATATTCTCGAATAATGTTTCCATAATTAGCCCACCTTTCTATTTACAAAATCATATCTGATTATATTGCTGTTATCTGCTTCTCTATCCTCCATCATCTGTACATATGCCCTGCCATATTTTGAGAATGATGTCTTCCTTATATTTTCCTTACTTAATATATCCACAAGCCACATTGGGATTGAGGTTGCCGTCTTAATCTCCATAAGCGACATTCCCTCTTCTAATATATCCTTGCCACCCGGCTTTGAAGTTAGCCTCATATCCTCTGTCCGCCATCTGATATTCTTATCAAAGGTTACCCTGAAGCTTGAATCCTCGCTTGAGAAGTAAGCTGTCCTGTCGTAGCAGAGGTAAACCGCAGGTCTTAAATCACCATAAAACTTTTTAAAGTAATCTATTTCCTTAACAATCTGTCTTTCCAAAAAGCTGTCATTTGCTACAGGATTTTCTATCTTTGTATTCTTCTCGAGATAAACTCTTGCTTTATTTTCCTGCATCGTAACTCTTCTTTTATATACCACACCGTCGTACTTTTTTTTAAGCTCTACAAATACATTCTCGCCGGATTTAATCTGTCCGTAGCTCCTTACTCTAAGCTTCTCCTTATATGCCGGTCCTTCAAGGGAATGTCTTATAAGTCTGTAGTCAGATGTATCATAATATATATTACATATTGTGCTCTCTCCGTACTCATCAGGCACCATATGCTCTGCAAATGCTTCCTCAATTAATTTTCTTTGTTCATCAGTTATAAGATATTTAATTTCGTATCTTTTAAATATTTCATTTCCCATATCTGATTCCTCCTTTTCGCATGTTTTGTTCCTTAACTTGAACTAATAATAATATACGAACCTTATGCGAACCTTAAGAAAACTTAAATTATTTATTTTTTTATGTATGACAGATAAAATCATATAAATAGTCATATTTGCTTATTTTTTTTTATTATGATATTATTAATTTGTTACTGTATAAATGAAATTATTATAATCATGGGGGAGAGATTAATGGCATTACAATTAAAAAATACCGATGGAGCAAGCGAAGAAAAAGAAAAAGCTCCAAACAATTATGAGACAGATGATTTTTCAGACCTTGAAACAACCTATAAACCTGTTATAATTGACACAACAGTTCCTGCACCTGAAGAACTATCATCCATCAAAAATAATTCATCCAACATAATCAGCACAATTATAAAAATAGTTATTGCTATCGTAATTATAGCGGTCGGATATTACCTTATCCAAAGAATAATTAATCCAAAAGCTACAGACATCACGAATCTTGTTGCAAAAAGCGAGGCTGAGATAGAAAGTGAACTTAATACAAAATTCCAAGATGCACCTGATAAAATTTCAAGTGTGCATCAGTATTCTTCCGGAGCAGTATCTGTACACTCAGACGGAAAAATATCAATAGTATACATAGATAATATTCAAAGGGGCATAAAGATTGACGACAAAAAATACAGTATGTTCAATGTAAAAATAGGTGATCCTGAGTATAAGCTTACAGATACAATGAACTACAATTATACAGATTATTTTGTTGTATTGAATGATTTGATGTCAGGTAAATCAACCACTACTTACTTTTACAATAACACTAAAAATGACTGTCTTATAACTATTGTAAATGATAATACAGGACGTGTAGTCAGTCTGACATATTACAATGACTTTGCTCTTATATCTGAGAATTTAAGCTTTGATGAATAAAAAAAAGATACCGATACAGCTAAAACTGTATTCGGTATCTTTTTTGTATACTTGCGCTTCCCTCATAAATCTGACATTTCTATATAGTCATCTTACATATTATCTACGAATAAAGTCCCAGCGAACCTAATAAGAGTATGAACAGAAGTATCGGTGCTATAACCTTAATCATTGCGATATAAAGTTTCTTTCGTCCAAACTTCTCTCCGTTCTTTGTAGCCTCATCTATAACATACTTCGGCTTTACCACCCAGCCGATTAATATACATGTTCCTATCGCAACTATAGGCATCAGTATATTATTACTTATATAATCAAATATATCGAGTATCTGGGCTGTCGAGCCATTCGGCAGCTTCACCTCAAAATAAAGATAATTATATCCAAAGCATATGATAATACCAAGCACTAAGGCTATAAATCCCTCTAAGAGAGTCGCTTTCCGCCTGCTCATATCAAACGCATCTATAAGGCTTGATACAACCGCCTCCAGCACGGAGATGGAACTCGTAAGCGCTGCAAAAAGCACCATAACAAAGAATATTGAACCGACAATATTTCCTGCCTTACCCATAGCGGCGAATACCTTCGGTATTGCTACGAACATTAGTCCCGGTCCTGCGGTCATTCCTTCCTTGCCCATAAATACATATACGGCAGGGATAATCATTACTCCTGCTAAGAACGCAACCAAAGTGTCAAATATCTCTATCTGATTAACAGATTTCATAAGATTCTGATCGTCCCTAAAATAAGAACCATATGCAACCATTATACCCATAGCCACACTAATACTGTAGAATAGCTGCCCCATTGCATCCATAATAACTATCAGAAAATCCTTGACAGACATACCCGATACATCAGGTACGATATATACTATAAAACCATCTATACCTGTCTTACCTGTATCCGGGCTCTTGATAGTCAGTGAGAATATCGCAATGCCTATTACAAGCACCAGCAAAATCGGCATAAGTATCTTGGATATTGCTTCTATACCTTTATTTACTCCCTTGTATATTACGAATACTGTCGCAGCAAGGAATATCACATCAAATATAATAGGTGAAATCTTATCCGTTATAAAGCCGGTAAAATATCCATCCTCCGCCGCATCCAAGCCATGTCCGGTAAGAAAAGCAACACAATATTTTAAAACCCAGCCGCCTATTATACAGTAATAAGGAAGTATCATAAAAGGAACCAATGCGGCTACTCCGCCTAAACCCTTCCATTTGGGATGTATAACCCCATAGGCTGTAAGAGGCGCCTGCTTGGTCTTTCTGCCTATACTGACCTCCGATACAAGCAGTGTAAATCCGAAGGTAAGTGCTAAAATCAGATATACTACTAAGAATATACCACCGCCATCCTTAGCTGCCAGATACGGAAACCTCCATATATTTCCCAATCCTACTGCACTTCCTGCTGCCGCCACGACAAAGCCGAGCGAGCTTGAAAATGAACTTCTTTTCTCTTCCATCTGTGTAAATCCTCCCCGATTGTTTATAACTAAAATAATATAATAACAGTAAAATATTGAGAGGAGTTTAGAATTCTCTCAATATAAGCTCGGTCACTCCGGGATTATTGCCCTGTACTACCCTTTTGACCTTAGGTACTCTGTTATAATCGAATTCATCAGCTATGGCATCTCTTATTCTCGTACCATTGTTATAACCATGTATAACCCTTATACGATACACACTGCTTCCTGTGGCATTGACCTTCCTTATAACCGCCTTAATGGCTTCATCCACAGTCATACCATGTACATCAATCTCATCTATTCCTCCAGACAGCATATCTATCCTCCTTAGGCATTCTTCTGCTTGATAAAGCTTAAGAAATCATTCTTAGGCATCGGCTTGGCATAATAATATCCCTGTATGAAATCACAGCCGATTTCCTCAAACCAGTCGGAAGCCTCCTTGGTCTCCACGCCTTCGACAACTATCTCGGCACCTATACCCTTAATCATCTTAACCGTCTGCATAATGACCTCGCGCATACGTACATCATTCATGTCATCTACCAGACTTTTATCTATCTTAATTATCTTGAACGGGAACGATATAACCTTCTGCAGATTGGAATAACCTGTTCCATAATCATCAAGTGAAAGCTCATAATCCATATCGTGCAGTCTATTAATCGTGTCAAACACAGAATCCTTCACATAATCTTTACCGGTTTCGGTTACCTCGAAATTAAGATTATCCTTGCTTAGTTTATACTGGTCAATCTTTCTCTCTATCTGCTCAGGAAGATTATCCTGTAAGCATTGTATGGAAGAGAGATTAACTTCTATATAATTAAGTCCATACTCCTCAAGAGAATTCTCGGATATAAATCTAAATACATCATCTATTACAAAATTACCAATCTTATTAATCGCACCATTCTTCTCAGCCGCCGGTATGAATAATCCCGGCGATACATAGCCAAGCTCGGAGTCCTTCAATCTGATTAATGCCTCTGCACTTGTGAATTTCTTCTCCTTAAGCGAGTAAATCGGCTGATAATACATCTCGAAATTCTTGTCCTCAAGAGCCTTCTTGATAATTTTATCTATATCCAGCTTAAGCTGGAATTTATGCTCCGGAGCAACCTCGGAAAAATGTACAAGCTCCCTGCTGTCAACTGTCTTCTCAAAGGAATCAACGAAGGATACAAAATCCTCCATCTCAGATATATCCTGTGGTATATCCAGCATACACATACGCATATCAAGGTCAATAGGATTATTGTTGATAGTAAAATCTTCCTTGAACTCTTCAAGCAGTATCTCTGTCTTAAGCTTAACCATCTCCCTGTCTTTACTACCGTCTATAATCACGCAGAACTCTCCATAGAAGAGATAATAAACATTTACTATAACTCCCTTTTCCGAAGATAAATCCTTATATCCGCTTCGTATTTTCTGTATGATATCCTTAACTACATCTCTATGAATTTTGGCACCGAAT
Organism: Lachnospiraceae bacterium; assembly: GCA_017480195.1. Classification (GTDB taxonomy): domain Bacteria; phylum Bacillota; class Clostridia; order Lachnospirales; family Lachnospiraceae; genus Coprococcus_C. The sequence continues at coordinate 90,462 of JAFVBE010000009.1, read as the reverse complement.
AATGACACAATCGCCTCATCATTCTTAACCTTCATTAGAATGGCTGTTACATCCTTGTCTGCCATATAATAACGCTTTACATCCTCGAAGAAGCTTGAAAAGGTCTTCGCATCAATGCTTGGGTCTACCATCTCCTCAGCACGAAGCACCGATACGGTTACTATAAGTGCGGATATACTAAGTGCGAACATCTCTACCATATTCTTAGGCGCAAAATACTGTATGATAAGTGCTAATATATTACAAGGAAATAACATTAAAAGCCCGATAGTCTTACCCTTTCCAAGCATATCTTTGGCCTTAAAAATATACACGGCACACATAACCATATAATAAGCAGCCACGATATAGCATACAGAGATGAGCGGGCCTCTGTGATACTTCAGATTCTCTGATATATAGAACATTTTATTATTTAACGGATTTGCCAAAATCACAGCAATATTAATAACAAATGGTACAACAAACATAATCCGTCTTAACATGCTGCCAATAAATTTGTACCATGTTCCCGTCAGAAGTCCTACAAATACTATATAGGCAGGAAGTATAAATGTATGTACAAGAAAATATCCGTATAAGCATATGTATCTGAATCTCACATTATTATCAACATCATTGAACATAGAAAGAGGTAAATCTCCTCCCACATCACACATAGTACAAAGGAGCATAACAACCATAATATATACAAAGGTCATATTCACTCTTCCGATATAAAGTTTTCTGAAATATACAGAAAGTAACAATATAGCCAAAACAATTATTGCCGCTATATCATACTGATAAAATCTATCCATATATTACACTCCTCATCATTTTACTTCTGTGAATAAATAATAGTAAGTTCTTCTTTCTAAAGGATTAAACTTCCTCTCCGTTAGTTGCAATTACATTCTTGTACCAGTCAAAAGATTTCTTGCGGAATCTCTTGCCTGTACCTGTTCCATCATCATTATAATCAACATATATAAATCCATATCGCTTCTTTAATTCACCTGTTGATGCAGACACCAAATCTATACATCCCCAAGGAGTATAACCGATAAGGTCAATACCGTCAAGCTCTACCGCCTTTTTCATCTCTTTTATATGTGCTGAAAGATACTCTATGCGCGCACTGTCATCACAGGTTCCGTCCTCATTTAATGTATCTATGGCACCTATACCGTTTTCAACGACGAATAAAGGTATCTCATATCTTTCATAAAGCGCATTGAGTGAACATCTGATTCCCTCAGGGTCTATCGGCCAGCCCCATTCCGAAGACTTAATATATGGATTATCTACAGCATGAATACTTGTTACCTCTAAATCACCAAGCTTGCCAGCCTCAGCCTCGGAGCTTACGACATTGGACATATAATATGAGAATGCAAGATAGTCTACAGTTCCCTCAGCTAAGATTTTCTCATCCTCCGGCTCCATCTTAATATCATATCCCTTATGTTCAAATAGCTTCTTCGCATAGTTCGGATAATGACCTCTTACATGTATGTCCGTGAAGAAATATCTTTTATGCATTTCTTCATTTGCCGCAATTATATCCGATGGCTTGCAGGAATACGGATATACAGGTGTCATGGCAAGCATACAGCCAATCATAAAATCAGGGTTTATTCTATGTCCTTCCTTTACTGCAAGCGCACTTGCCACAAGCTCGTTGTGCGCAGCCCGATACATCATTTCCTCAGGATTATCAAACTGCGAAAACCTTATACCGGAGTTCAGCCAGCCTGTCATATCTATCTGATAGTGCATCTGATTATTAATCTCGTTAAAGGTCATCCAATATTTGACCTTATCTTTGTATCTTTCAAAACATGTAGTTGCGAATTTCACAAAGAAATCTATGAGCTTACGGTTAGTCCAGCCCCCGTATTTCTTAGCCAGATTAAGAGGCATCTCAAAATGACTCAGGGTTATAACAGGCTCTATGCCGTATTTTAACAGCTCGTCAAATAAATCATCATAGAATTTAAGTCCTGCTTCATTCGGAGTATCTTCGTCTCCATTTGGGAAGATTCTTGTCCATGCAATGCTTGTTCTAAAGCACTTAAATCCCATCTCTGCAAGGAGTGCAACATCCTCCTTATATCTGTGGTAGAAATCTATAGCTCTCTGATTAGGATAATATTCGCCATCTTCTACAGTATCGGTTATTCGTCTTGGAGTATTTACCGAGCCGCCTGTCATCACATCCACGACGCTCATTCCTTTTCCATCCTCGTTCCATGCTCCTTCAAGCTGATGTGCAGCCACAGCACCGCCCCATAAAAAATTCTTATCTAACATATTTACACCTCATGTATTATTTCTTTCTGAATCTTCCGAACTCCTTGTAAATCGAGTTATAATTGAATAATGCTCCGATTAAATTAGCATCGTTATTAAACTTCGTTACCACGACATTAGGCTTTGGAATATAGTCATCTAAGCCTCTTAATATATTATTACGGTCAAATTCATCAATACTTTCCTTGATATATTCCATAAGTAGCGGTTGCTTACTTATGCCTCCGCCAACAGCTATTTTATCAAAATCCAGTAAGACATTCAGATTATAAAGTCCTACCGCAAGCATATCAGTATATTTTTTAAGACCTATAAGTACGGCTTCCTCTCCGACATTTGCACGGTCAAATAATTCGATACCGTCAAGCTTCTCAGGGTCATCTCCCGTTATTTTACATACCTCTCTTATAAGCCCCTTAGTACCATAGCTTCCCCATGTGGATTCAAAGCTATCAAGCTTCTTCGTATCAAGGAACATAAAGCTATACTCACCGGCAGAAAAATGTGTTCCGGAATATAACTGTCCATTGATTATAATTCCACCGCCGACAGATGTTCCAAGCACCATTACGGCACCGTTTGTCACATCGCTTAAGCTGCCCTTCCAATACTCTGCCAACGCAGCACATTTGCCATCATTCTGTATGGCAACTCTTAATCCGTATTTTGCTGACATATAATCCACAAGATACATACCCGTCAGATATCTGAGCCAGCCGGCAGTCATCGTATATCCACGCTTTATGTCTATCATACCGGGCATACTGACTGCTATTCCATCTACGCTTTCCTTATATCCTGCAACAATCTCATCAATGGCAGCAAAAAAGACTTTTCTGTCTGCCTCATTATCCTTTGTCGGCTGCGGTGTAGGAATCTTGTCCTTCTCAAGGATATTCGCTTTTTTGTCAATTATTGCATATTTTAAGAATGTTCCGCCCCAATCAAAGACCAAATAATTATTCATTCATTCCTCCTTTTCAGGCACTTTTCGAAGCCTCATATGCCTCTCTTACAGCATGTGAGAGCTGGTCGCCACAAGAGGTATTTCTAAGTCCGCAATGTATGCCTCCTAAGGTTTCCTCAATATAATCAACCGTATGTCCCTCGACTAATTTCGATACGGCTTTGAGATTACCGTTGCAGCCGCCTAAAAATGATACATTGTGTACTGTATCTCCATCAAGGTCAACACTTATTACCTGTGAACAGGTTCCTGTTGTTTTGTACTCATAATGAAACATAAGCCTGCCTCCTTTAAATCAAATCCAAAACCTCTGATATTTCGTCTATTACATAATCATATTCCTTTACATCACCAAAGCCATATCCTGCAAATATAAAATCTATACCTGCAAGCTTAGCTGCATCGGCATCTCCCTGTGTATCTCCCACATATGCCGCTTTCTTTATATTATTTCTCTCCATAACAAGCTTGATATTCTCGCCCTTAGGAACCTTATTATCGCCCCAGTTCTGAATATCCGTAAAATATTTCCACATATTATGCGAATTAAGAAATGTCTGGATATATCCTGCCTGTCCATTGCTTACAATGAATAATTTCATCTTTTTAGACAGCTTATCCAATGTCTCGGTAAGCTTCGGGTATAGCATTCCGCCATGCTCGTTAAGATATTCATTTTCGACCTCACAACAGCGTTTTAAAACCCTTGTCTTAACCTCGTCATCCAATGAAGGAAAAAGAATATCCGCTATCTCGTCCATAGGCTTACCTAATACACCATGAAGTGCCTCAGGTGTAAGCGTAAAACCCTTAAGCTCGTCAAATCCACTGAGCGCCTGAACCCACGCATCTATGATATTGTCCGTCGCATTCCACAGCGTTCCGTCAAGGTCAAATAAAAGTGCTTCGTACTTCATAATCTATGCAAATACTCTGTCGAGTACCTCATCCTCTCTTAAGATTTTCTTCGCCAGCTCCCTATACTTCTCCTCGTGAAGATAGGTATGCCTGTGTGGCTTTATGGAAGGAGCTATATCTATCGCCTTCTCATAATCATCTCTGCTTAAATCTAATGTAGATACATAATCCCAGAATCCTGTCTTCTCAAATATGGCATTTACTCTCACATATCTATGATCCTGAACCTTACTCATAAGATAGGTTGCAATACCAACCTGTATGCCATGTAGTTGAGGTTGTGCAAGCATCTTGTCCAAAGCATGCGATATAAGGTGCTCACTTCCGCTCGTCGGTGTGCTTCCGCCTGCAATCTCATTTGCAATTCCACTCATGGCAAGTGAGTCAACCAGTTCTTTTAAGAATAGGTCGTCCTTAATGGTTTCAAAAGGAGTTCTCACAAAGCTATTGACTGCCTTTTTTGCTATCATTACAGAGAAGTCATTCATGGTTGAATATCCCTTCTGGGATTCGAATAACCAGTCATATAATGAGGTAATCTTAGCAACCATATCACCAATACCTGAATAAATGAATTTTTCCGGAGCACTCTTCAATATATCTGTATCAACGACTATTCCATATGCCATACGCGCCGGCACAGAGGTTCTTCTGCCATTTACCATAAGCGAAGCAGAAGCACTCGAAAATCCGTCGCTTGATGCAGATGTAGGAATACTTATAAACGGCAGCTTACGCAGATATGCCGCATACTTCGCCGTATCAATAACCTTGCCTCCACCTATGCCAAGTATAACCTGTGCATTTGCATCGATATTAAAGGCAAGCTCTATTATATCGTCAATATCGACAGTATCAAGCTCCTTATATTCAAGTATCTTCACGCCTGCCTTCTCAATATTTGCTATAATATCCCTGCCGAACAAATCTATAAGACCATTTCCGAAATAAATTACCGCATTATCAAAACCACTGTCCTTAAGATATGCTCCTAAGTTCTCCATCGTTCCTTTGCCAACCTCAAGTATAGTTGGTATAGCTATATGACTTCCTGCCATCTTTACCTCCATCTATTCTATGATTATATATTCACAAGAAATTTACTCACTCTGTCGAGCTGATACCTTCTTAGTATTACTCAACAACTATCTTTCTGAAATTCTTCTTTCCACGCTTTAAAATAAATTCTTCTGTAAATGCATCCTTTGAAAACTCTGCTTTTATATCAGTTATCTTCTCATTATTCACAGCTACGCCACCCTGCTCTATAGCACGTCTTCCCTCACTTCTTGAAGTAACCAGTCCTGCCTCAACAAGAAGTGATATAAGGTCAATATTACCATCCGTGAACTTGTCCTCTGTAATAAAAGATGTAGGTATATTATCAGTATTACCGCCTGCAAATAATCCTCTTGCAGCATCGAGAGCTTTGTTGGCCTCTTCCTCACCATGAACTAATGTTGTAAGCTCCATAGCAAGTACTTCCTTTGCCTTGTTCAATTCACTTCCCTCGTATTTCTCCATCTCCTTAATCTGCTCAAGCGGAAGGAAAGTAAGAAGCTTAAGGCACTTGATTACATCTGCATCATCCACATTTCTCCAATACTGGAAGAATTCAAATGGTGAGGTTTTATTCGGATCAAGCCATACGGCACCCTTCTGAGTCTTACCCATCTTCTTGCCCTCAGAATTAAGCAAAAGCGTAATAGTCATAGCGTGGGCGTCCTTACCAAGCTTACGCCTTATAAGCTCTGTTCCGGCAAGCATATTCGACCACTGATCATCACCACCGAACTCCAGATTACAGCCATACTTCTGATATAACATATAGAAATCATATGCCTGCATAATCATATAGTTAAACTCTAAGAAGCTTAATCCCTTCTCCATCCTCTGCTTGTAGCACTCGGCTGTAAGCATACGATTTACCGAAAAATGTGTACCTACCTCGCGAAGCACATCTATATAATTAAGGTCAAGCAGCCAGTCGGCATTATTTACCATAAGTGCCTTTCCCTCTGAGAAATCAATAAACCTGCTCATCTGAGCTTTAAAACAGTCACAGTTATGCTGTATGGTCTCAGGTGTCATCATCTGTCTCATATCGGTTCTTCCTGACGGATCACCTATCATACCTGTTCCGCCACCGATAAGCGCTATAGGCTTATTCCCTGCCATCTGCAATCTCTTCATCAGACAGAGTGCCATAAAATGACCTACATGCAGGCTGTCGGCGGTCGGATCAAAGCCTATATAAAAGGTCGCCTTTCCTTCATTTATTAATTTACTTACCTCATCTTCGCTGGTAATCTGAGCAATAAGTCCTCTTTCAACTAATTCATCATATACTTTCATTTATATTTCCTCCATTATATGTAAAAATTTATTTTTAATCGTGAAATCTATACACCATTTATAAGACTATATAAATCCATTGATATCCTTCTCAAGCATTGATTTAAACATTTATCTTTCCTCAACTTTTAAGTATCTTACATATCCTACACCGAGTGCCATAAATAAAAACATAAAAGGTGTAGTGATAGGCTGATTAATATTAATAAGACCCTGTACAAAATATCCCAATATTGCTGAAAGGCACATATATGCTATAACTCTACCATGCGAATTCTTAAGTATATATACGAAGCTTGTCACACATAAACCAATATAGGAAAACATGCCCAAAAGTCCCGTCGTTAAAAGATATTGCAGCAGCTCATTGTGGGCGTTGTCGTACACCTTGTTCGTTACTGCTACCATCTCATCATAATAATAGGTATTCATAAGCGTCTTGACCGAGCCGTTACCATATCCGAATAATTTATTCATTAGAGGTGCGTCGCAAAACAGTTCATAACTCTTTGTCCATATATATCCTCTGAATGTACCCCATTTATAATTAAATGTAAATGCGGGTATATGTCTCGTATGCCCTATAATAATTATGGTGATAAGCAATGCAGCCGAAGCTGCTAAAATGCAAGTTATAACCTTATTTTTATTTATACCTTCAAGCTTCTCAACAAAAAAATGATTTACAAGTCTCATAAATATATATATTAATACTATAAGTACTACTAATATCAAAGCCAGCCCCAGTCGGTCAAGCGCCTGTGCAAAGCCGCCTCTTTTGTCGTAGCTTTTGCCCATAACCTCTGATATATACTTATTGAGCAGAACCACGCATAGATTCCCAATGCTCATTAAAATGATTCCTTGTACAAACCGAAGCAAAAGTCCCTGTCTGTAAGCAAGCAGAAAAAGGAAGAAGCAAACTGCACACATACCTATATATGCGCTGTCACTATTAGCAATCATAATTACTATGCCTCCCATAGTAATTATAACTCCTGACATAATCCTATAGAAAAGCTTATCAGTAAATACATACATACAGATGAACACCGCAAGGCTTATAACCACGAAGCTTGCAAAAATATTAATATTTCCAAAGGTCGAAATAAACACATTATACTGCGCTTTTTTAATACCATTTCTCAGCCTAAACAAATATCGCGGAAAAATCTCAAACAATGCCTTAATGCCTGTGGGCTTGTAGGATTCATTTTTAAATCTGCTTAAATCAAAATCAATATGCTGGCATATCGCCACAAGGTATGAAAAAAATGTTGTAGCTCCAAAGGCTGAAAATATCGGTAACTTAACATCAGCATATCTTGAAAGCATGACAAAAGAAAATCCCATTATGAAATATGACAGAAAGCCCATATATCTTGCATCAGTACCGTAAAAAGCCACATCCGAACTGATAAGTCCATCGTCTAATACAGCCATCAAATACGCAAGAAAATTAGCAAGTATGAAAATCCACATAAAGCGTTCCGGTGTCACAATATAATCATCCTTTGTGCTCATTATAGACTTTCTTTTATTATAATATGTCCAGACTCCCTCAAAAATATATGCCACTATGATAAGCAGAATATATCCTATGGATAAATAAATGAAGAATTCATATCTTGTCCTTGTAATATTAAAATAATACTTCTCGGAAACGCTCTGTCCCTTTATCCTGAAAACCAAAGGATATATAGTCAAAAAGGCAAATAGAAAAATATAATTAATCACATTTATAATATCAGTTCCAAGCTTCGCTTTGTCATATTTATCTGACTTAGCTACAGCCTTATTTTTACCCATATCAGCATAGCTCTCCTTATGAATTCAGTCAGTTAGATATTATACCACAATAAAGTGAGCCAAGCAAGCGCGAAAGCGCTTATTTGGCGAGCTAATGCGATAACGACCGCTTTGCGGTTGTTATACCACAATAAAGTGAGCCAAGCAAGCGCGAAAGCGCTTATTTGGCGAGCTAATATAAAAAACTGCCCATATATATCCAAGGCCGCACAACCAAATAACCTTAAGATAAATATGAGCAGTTTTTTAATGTTTTCCAAATTCTGATGCTATGTAGTCTTTTCTCTTCTGGACACTCAAATCTGTATAGTCCACAAACGAAATATCCAATTTGATCATTTCTGAGCTGCAAACTCTACAATCCGTATTCGTGTCGTACTGTAAATATGTGGTTTCATCACATTTCGGACAATAGTACACTTTTAACATATTGTGAAACCTCTTTTTCTTTCGTGCACACAACCAACTTTCATAATGTAAAAATAACAGTAGCAATTAATATACACTATATTCATAGATAAGTCAAGATATTTCATAAAAATTTGCAAAAAAAATTGCGGGAGATGGGGCGCAAGGTGTCCGGTGGACACCTGCTTTGCGCCGACTGTCGCTGGCATCCGGTGAATGCCGTTTAGCGAAGGAAGCGGAGACCTTGAACCCACGGTTCAAGGTCTACCCGCATTAAAAAAGGGTACATCCTCTCGGATATACCCTTTTTAATGCGGGAGATGGGACTTGAACCCACACGACGTTGCCATCACTAGATCCTTAGTCTAGCCTGTCTGCCAATTCCAGCACTCCCGCATTTACTCACGCTGATTAATCAACGCAAGTGATATATTAACATTTTAGATATAAAATGTCAACTATTTTTTTAAGCTAACTTTGATTTAGCTACATCAACAAGCTTAGCGAAGCCCTCTGGGTCGCTTATAGCCATTTCTGAAAGCATCTTTCTGTTCAAATCAACATTAGCAAGCTTTAATCCATACATGAACTTGCTGTATGATAGACCGTTGATTCTTGCAGCCGCATTAATACGAGCTATCCAGAGGCGTCTGAACTGTCTCTTTCTTTCCTTTCTGCCTGCATATGAAGTAGCAAGAGCTCTCATAACTGACTGCTTTGCAACTCTGTACTGCTTTGAACGCGCTCCCTTATATCCTTTAGCGAGCTTTAAAACTCTGTTATGTCTTTTCTTAGCGCCAACGCCGCCTTTAATTCTTGCCATTAGTCTATTCCTCCTATAAATATGGTAATATCTTCTTCATAACCTTGCTGTTAGTCTTATCGGTCATGGTTGCTTTTCTGAGATTTCTCTTTCTCTTGGTAGTCTTCTTAGTAAGGATATGACTCTTATAAGCTTTATTTCTCTTTAACTCACCTGTTCCTGTCTTTTTAAAACGCTTTGCAGCAGCCTTTTTTGTCTTTAACTTTGGCATTTTCTTTCCTCCTTAAAATAACTATATAAATTATATTTAGCGCTTTTCAGCTAAAAACATTATCATACTACGACCTTCAAACTTAGCCGGTTTGTCGATTACTGCGACATCAGAAAGTCTCTCTGCAAATTCATCGAGTATACTCTTGCTCGAATTAACATGTGCAAGCTCTCTTCCTCTAAATCTTAAGGTAACCTTCACCTTGTCTCCCTTAGTTAAGAACTTTCTTGCCATATTAACCTTGGTATTAAGGTCATTGGTATCAATATTCGGAGAAAGTCTTACTTCCTTAACCTCGATAACCCTCTGCTTCTTCTTAGCTTCCTTCTCACGTCTTGCAATCTCATAACGATACTTACCAAAATCCTGTATTCTTACAACAGGCGGCTTCGCAGTCGGAGCAATAAGTATAAGGTCAACCTCTGCCTCCTCAGCTAATTTTTGAGCCTCCTTAGAAGACATAATTCCAAGCTGCTCTCCAGTCTCGCTTACAACTCTGACTTCCTTAAACCTAATTTGTTCGTTAATTAAAACCTCGCTAATACTACACACCTCCATATTTGTGTTATAACCGAGAGTATATACATACTCGCCACACCGCCTGCATACCGCCAAAAGTGACCGGTCTTATTATGCGGGCTGTGCATAAAAAAGTGGATAGCATAACTATCCACGCAAAAATACTCCATAAAAAGTAATTATTAACCCAAGTCACTTATAGTGCTAAGGTGAGAGTGGATACTCTGCTTCTTCAACATACTCACATAATTTACCACATATTATAATTAATGTCAACATTTTTTTATTCTATATTAAATCCTCATCAATACTGTCCAGAAATTCTTTAATTTCCTCCCTCATACGCTTTATGTCATCAGGATTCTGCTTATCAAGAACCTCCTCAAATATAAGCATATTCTGCTCGATGATATTTCTCAGGTCGCCGGTTGCCTCTTCATACATTCTGTCTCCGCGAAGTAACAGCAGCTTATTTTCCTCCTGCTCCCTTGGATGAATCTTGAGGGAAGCAAGGGAAGCAAGCCTCTCATCTATCTCCTCATCAGACAAATCCACATCATCATTTTTTATAACTATCCTTTTGGAAAGCTTCGTAGATAAAATCTTAGCCTCTACTTCAAGTATCGAATTAACATCATAAGTATATGTAACATCCACGGCTTCTCTACCGGCAGGTCCAATCGGTACATTTAGCTCAAGCTCTCCAAGATAGACATTATTCCTCGCATATCGGCTCTCGCCCTGAAGTATCTTTATTCTTATCTTATCCTGATTGTCATCCGCAGTATAAAGTCTCTCCGTCCTGCTAACAGGAATCACCGAATTTCGCTCTATGATAGGCAAATAATGTCCACTCTCCTTTACTCCGCCACTCCTTGATACAACTACCTCTGTTCCAAGCGTAAATGGACATACATCGGTAAGTATCAACTCCTTAACAGCTTCGTTTCTTTCCTTCATCGCTGCCTGAATGGAGGCACCTACAGCAACAACTTCATCAGGATTTATACTTGTATTCGGAAGTCTGCCAAATAATCTGCTGACGAATTTTCTGACTATAGGAAGCTTGGTTGCACCACCTACAAGTATCACCTCATCTATATCCTTAAGCTTAATATTTGCGTCCTTAAGACTTCTTTCTATAGGTTTTTTAATCTTATTAAGAAGTATCTGACAGCTTTTTTCATAGTCATCAATATTTATCTCATATTCATATATCTCTTCGCCTATCTTACACTTGAATAAAGATGTCCTTGAGTCTGAAAAACCAAGCTTGCATGCTTCTGCCTGCTTTCTAACATATGCGAGAGTTTTAACATCAAGCTCATCCTGATTTATGTCTTTTTCATGTAAGAACATCTGCATTAAAACCTCTGTAAAGTCCTCACCGCCTAAGAAATTATCTCCGGCTACGGCTCTTACCTCCATTATGTTCTGAAAAAGCTCCAATATAGATACATCAAATGTACCACCACCCAGATCAAACACTAAGAATTTTGTATCTGCATTCTTCTTATTAAGTCCATAAGCAATGGCTGCTGCAGTAGGTTCACTTACTATACGCTCCACAACAAAGCCCGCGAGCTCACCGGCCTTTTTGGTTGCCTTTCTCTGAGCATCATTGAAATAAGCAGGCACACTTATTACCGCCTCTTCAACCTCCTCACCCAGATAGCTTTCCGCATCCTCCTTGAGAGACTTAAGCACTAAACTTGAGAGCTCTTCCGCAGTAAAATCTCTGTCTCCAAGCTCAAATTTTTTATTAGTGCCCATGCTTCTCTTGAACACATCCGCAGACTGATCAGGAAATGTAAGCTTCCTCTCCTTTGCCGTTTTCCCTACATATACAGTCCCCTCACTATCTACACTCACTATAGACGGTGTCAGATTATCTCCAAGTCTGTTAGGGATAATCTTTACCTCTTCACTATCTAAATATCCAATAAGACTATTTGTAGTTCCTAAATCAATACCTACTATCATTTTCCCTCAATCCTTTTTAAACATTCTTCATACTGTGTACAATGTCCTTTTATCGACAATGCTTTCTTATAACAATTCCTTGCCATATCATATTTTTTCATAGCCTCGTATAACAAGCCCTTTTCATAATAAATCTCATGGCAGCCACTATAAAAGCAGCCATAACATCTAAATCTTGAAACACCTTTATTTATCGTTTCAACTGCAAGCTTATACTTTTTTGTCACCCTGTAAAGTCTTGCAAGCTTTATATAGTCAACTATAGTTTTAGCTTTTTCCCCAATCTCAAGCGCCTTTTTTATCTCATTTTTCATATCCGGCTTGAATAATGTTTTTTTGCTATATTCATTCTCTACTAAACTACTATAATAATTTTCCGAGCCGTCAATGTCAAGCTCTATAGCCTTTTGATAATATTCCGTCGCATCATCATATAGTCCATGATCCTTCAATATATCCGCCATAAGCTTATATGCCTTGTAATCATCGGGATATTTGTTAATTATAACTCTGAAGGTTTCATTTGCCATATTAATATAGCCTTCTTCTCCATATATTGTACAAAGTTTTCTAAGCAGCATCTCTTCTTCTTTGTCATCAGCCGCTTTATCCAGATTATCTTTTATGAGATTTATGGCATATTCAATCTCATTCATTCTCTGGAGCAGCTCAGCAAAATCATATAAGGCATCGGCATTTGGACCGTATTTTTCCATGTAATCTTCATATATGAGTTTAGCCTCAGAAAACCTCTTCACACATTGCAGAATCCTCGCCTTGGCAATATACAGCCTGCCCTTTTCCTCACCTTCCTCGGAATAATCTATAGCCAAATCATAATGTAATATTGAAGCTGTGACATTTCCGATTTTTTCATAGGAATATGCAAGTTCTCTATGTGCATCTACATTTTTCGGTTCACTTCTAATAATAGTTTCATAATCGCGAATTGCCGCTCCATAATTACCCATGCATCTGTAAACCAGCGCCTCTTCCATGTAAAAATACGAATGAGGATTAATTGAAATCTGTGTGTTCAGATATGACAGGGCATCACTGAATTTTTTTAATTTTCTGTATATCACTCCGATTCTTCCGTAAGCATTCGGATGTCTGCTATTATATCCGGTTAAAATTTTAAGATAATTAATTGCCTCATTAGGCATATTCTTATCAACATAGCAAAGTGCAATCATAGAAATGACCTTTTCCTTATCCTCAAGGTCGGATTCCTTAACATTAACCTTCTCCAACTCAAACAGTATTTCAAGGGCATCATCATATTTACCCTCTTCGAGCAATACATTCGCTTCCTCCAGCCTTATCTTATCACTCGTAACACCGAGAGACTTATATTTCTTTATGATATTTTTAACAGCTTCTTTGTTATTTAAAGCATTAAATATTTTTATCTCCTTAATATAAGGATCCGGTGCATAGGGATATATTCTTATTGCCTTCTCACAGGCATCTAATGCTTCCCTTATTAATTTTAATTCTATACAGGAGCCTGCCATATAATCATAAGCAATATAATTCAATTCATTATATTCAAGCAGTCTCTCGCATGTACTGATGCAGGTTTCATAATCGCCTGTCTTATACTCCAGCTCACATAAAGCCTCATAAGCAATGCATATTTCATCATGCTCCTTAGATATCGCTATATTAAGGTATTTTCGAGCCTCGTCATACTTTTCCTGCTTAAGATAACAATCACCTATAAGGCAATTCACATAAGGATACCTTTTTTTCTGCTTTAAAACCTCGTCACTATCGTCATCCGACAGCCCTTCTATAGCCTCTTTCCATTTGAAAAAGCAGAAAAGTGCATCCTCATAATTAAGCAGGCACAGATAACATCTACCCTTTACATTATAGTATTCAAAGACCTTTTCCTCTGTTGGTATAAACTCATTCAACACCTCTATAGCATCTTCAAATCTATAGCTTTGATACATACTCCAAGCCATCTCAAGTCTTGTATTATTATCACCGGGATTATCACTGAGAATCTCACTATACTTGTCAATAAGCTTATAATTGGCACGAAGCATACCTGCTCTTACGGAATTATCATAATTATTTTCTCTAAGAAGCTTAAGATATACATCCCTTGCCTTCTCGTATTCTCCCCTGCTTAAATCAAGATTCGCCTTTTTCACTCTGATTATATATGTCTCAGGCGACACATCATCAGCTTCATTGTAACAGCTTTCTGCAGCTTCATAGTCCTTCATCCTATAGGCTATATCCCCACATAAGGTTAGTACATTAAAATCCTGCGGGCATTCATTACAAAGTTCCTTTGCATCGACATACAGTTTTCTTATCTCATCCGTATCCGAGTCATCCTCTAATTTCACAAAGCCTATTCGAATCTTTGCAAGCTCAATATATGGATGATATAAACCATAACCCATAATCTCCTCTAAAAGTCTTTCTGCATCTTCATATAGACCTCTTCTTATTGAAGAATTAAAACTATGATAGGTTCTTATGTATTCGTCGATATTCTCATCATCAGTATCATCAAAAAGGTAATAATTAATATTATCCGGAGTTTCCGCTGTATCTATAATATAGGATATAAAGTCCTCCGGGAATTTCTCGGTAAGCTCTCTTTTTCTCTCCTTTATGTAGAATGTATCAATAATAAGCTTCCATATCTTATTTGGCAGAAGGAAATTCTCCATAAGAAATGAAATCAAAAGTTCCAATGCCTGTGTCGATGAATCAAGCATTATAAATTCATCACGATTTAAAAATTTATTCCATACATTTTCATCAATTCGCTTATTAAAATCCCTATATAATGTCTTTAATTCACCAAGCAAATCCTTCAATTCCTCAGGACAGTAAAAATCACCGTCATCGGCTTCATATGTTTCTTCTTCATTATCAGAATCCGCATATCTTAATGCTTCCTCATAAGCTTCACGAAGCTTCATAAAGCCCTCCTGATCATCCTCAGGATTGGTACCAACTAATTTTTCTCTATATGCATTTTTGATTAAACCCTTATCCTTTGTCTGTTCAATTCCAAGAATTTCCCACATAGCATAATCTCCACAAAATCATTTTGCTTTATAGGAAAGTTCGCCTATAAAGCTATAAAAGGGTTTTTCGCACTAATCTCATATAAGCTTAATGCGAAAACCCTGTTTAAACTACTGATAAATATTATAATGCCGCTTCAAGATTCTTTCTTATTGCCTTAATAAATTCCTCACTGTTAAGAACAGTGACATCTTCAAGCGTCGTAATTAATGCAAGATCCTTAGTCATATTGCCACTCTCTATGGTATCAACCGTCGCCTTCTCAAGCTTGTCTGCAAACTCCATAAGCTCAGGAATATTATCAAGCTCTCCGCGTTTTCTCAAAGCTCCTGTCCACGCATATATCGTAGCAACAGAATTAGTTGATGTCTCTTCGCCATTTAAGTGTTTATAATAATGTCTCTGAACTGTACCATGTGCAGCCTCGTATTCGTACTTACCATCCGGCGATACAAGCACAGAGGTCATCATAGCAAGTGAACCAAAGGCTGATGATATCATATCACTCATTACATCACCGTCATAATTCTTACATGCCCATATATATCCGCCCTCTGACTTCATAACTCTGGCAACTGCATCATCAATAAGTGTATAGAAATATTCTATACCAAGTTCATCGAATTTCGCCTTATATTCGTTATCAAATATCTCCTGGAATATATCCTTGAAGGTATGGTCATATTTCTTGGATATAGTATCCTTCGTAGCAAACCATATGGTCTGCTTAGTATCTATCGCATAGTTAAAGCAGCTTCTTGCAAAGCTTTCGATGGAAGAATTAATATTATGCATTCCCTGAATTATACCCTCGCTCTTAAATTCATGTATAAGTTCTCTGGTCTCACTTCCATCCTCGGCTGTAAATACAAGTTCTGCCCTGCCGGCCCCCGGTATCTTCATCTCAGATGCCTTATATACATCACCATAAGCATGTCTTGCTATGGTTATAGGCTTCTTCCAGTTCTTCACACAAGGTTCAATACCCTTTACTATAATCGGAGTTCTGAATACAGTTCCGTCAAGTATAGCTCTTATGGTACCATTTGGGCTCTTCCACATCTCTTTGAGGTTATATTCCGTCATACGGGCAGCATTCGGCGTAATGGTAGCGCACTTTACAGCTACACCGTACTTTTGTGTTGCATAAGCAGAATCAAATGTAACCTTGTCGTCAGTCTCATTTCTATATTCCAGACCCAAGTCATAATACTCAGTCTTTAAATCTATAAAAGGATTTAAAAGTTCATCTTTAATAAGCTTCCATAATATTCTTGTCATCTCGTCTCCATCCATCTCTACAAGAGGCGTTGTCATCTTAATCTTTTCCATTAAAGGTTCCTCCTTACATGCTCTAGTATGTCATATTCATTCAGCATAGGCGCATTTTCACACACCATTCTATATTGTAGCATACTTCGAGCATTTTTCAAACAAAATACTATAAATATTTTAAAAGAATTTTCTTGATAAAATAAACATCTAAATATATACTTAAATATATAGTTTTATTAAGGAGCATAACCTATGAG
Organism: Lachnospiraceae bacterium; assembly: GCA_017480195.1. Lineage (GTDB taxonomy): Bacteria > Bacillota > Clostridia > Lachnospirales > Lachnospiraceae > Coprococcus_C. The sequence goes on along the minus strand of JAFVBE010000009.1, from coordinate 73,582 downwards.
TTATAATTATACGGTTCAAAAAAGAAAAGCCAACAGAATTTCATATAGAATAGTTGGAATAGTATTTCTTATGATTACAATATTACAATTTATAACACTTATAAAAGGATATACAAGTCATATTATGTTGACCGCCATTTTCTCAGGAGCCCTTGGTTTTTATGGTATGTATTTATTTCTCATGTCCTTCAGAAAGCAGGCATTTGATATTTCATACAAGTTCTCTGAGGAAGGTATGTTGGTAACCCACAAATACGGTGAAACCTCATATTCCTATGATGAAATAGAATTCATAACTATGGTAATCCCTGATGAATCTCTTATATATTATATGCTTAATATAAAAGCAGGCAAGGAAATATATGCCATTCCATTCACAAATAAGCGCGAGTATTGTGAGAAAATATATGAATTTGTTAATTCAAGAATAAAGAAAAAAGAGGAATGATTCCGAGGATATAAAATGCAGTTTAGTAATTCAATCTACAAAATACCAATTATAAACAAACTTATCATATATGATAAAACCGACTCTACCAATAATCAGGCAAAGCTGCTTATAAGCAAAGCCGCTTCTGAGTCCGTGTCAAATACTCTTATAGTTGCGGACTGTCAGACAGGTGGCAGAGGCAGAGCCGGCAGAAGCTTTTCCTCTCCATCAGGAGAAGGCATATATATGAGTCTTATATTAAAACCTGATTTGGATGTGTCTGATGTATCCGGCATAACACTATTAAGTGCTGTTGCGATATATAGGTCATTGAATAAATATCACAATATAACAACCAATATTAAGTGGCCTAATGACATACTCATAGGCAGAAAAAAAGCAACCGGAATACTTACAGAATTCTTGGATGGATATGTCATACTCGGCATAGGAATTAATGTGAATAATAAGGAATTTGAAAAATCTATATCAGAGGTTGCAACCTCACTTTTTCTCGAAACAGGAGAAAAACTTAATCGTGAGAAGCTTATAGAAGAAATATTTACGGAATTTAATGAGCTGTATGAAAAATTTATTGAAACAAAAAATCTTAAATTCATAACAGAGGAATATAACAGTGCTCTTGCAAGTTATAATAAGGACATTTATATAATTCCACAGGAATTAACAAATGCCCTTACCAATACCTACAATATTAAAAATGATAATTTAGAAACCTGTCTGTGTATGGGAATATCCCCAAAAGGCGAGCTGATATGCCGACATGAGGACGGAAGGCTTGAGCTTGTATCCTCAGGCGAGGTTTCCATACGCCATAATTTCTGATTATTTTTTGCGTAAAATAATATCCTCTCTCTTTGGTCCGTTTGAAACCATAGTAATCGGGAAGCCTATTTGCTCCTCTATGAACTCAATATACTTACGACAATTCTCAGGAAGCTTGTCATATTCCTTTATACCTCTTATATCCTCCTTCCACCCGGGAAGGGTCTTAAGTACAGGCTTTGCTTTCTCTAATTTATCGGTAGTCGGAAAATCTTTCGTAACCTCTCCGTCTATCTCATAACCGACACATACAGGAATTTCGTCCAGATATCCAAGTACATCCAATACCGTAAATGCAACATCTGTAGTTCCCTGTATACGACAGCCATATCTCGTAGCCACACAGTCAAACCATCCCATACGCCTCGGGCGTCCTGTCGTAGCGCCAAATTCACCACCGTCTCCCCCGCGTCGTCTCAACTCGTCCGCTTCTTCTCCTTCTATCTCGCTGACAAATGCTCCTGCTCCAACAGCACTTGAATACGCCTTAACAACAGTTATAATTTTTTTAATCTCATAAGGTGGAATACCTGCACCTATAGCTCCATATGCAGCCAATGTCGATGAGGATGTAACCATAGGATATATACCGTGGTCAGGATCCTTTAACGAGCCAAGCTGTCCCTCAAGAAGTATATTCTTGCCTTCTTTTATGGAATTCCAAAGATATGCAGATACATCACACACATAAGGCTCCACCATCTTCTTATATTCCATAAGAGTATTAAATGTCTCTTCCACATCAATAAGAGGTTTATGATACAGGTGATCAAGCAGAATATTTTTAGACAAAATCACTCTTTCAATCTTATCACGAAGGGCAGACTCTTCACCAAAGAGTTCGCTTACCTGAAAACCTATTTTGGCATATTTGTCAGAATAAAACGGAGCAATACCTGACTTAGTTGAACCAAAGGACTTCTTTCCAAGCCTTTCCTCCTCATATTCATCAAATAATATGTGATAAGGCATAACTATCTGCGCCCTGTCAGAAACCAAAATCTTCGGAGTAGGAACCCCCTTGTCTGTAATTGATTTGATTTCATTGAATAATATAGGAATATTTAAAGCTACGCCATTACCTATAATGCTTGTTGTATGATCGTAAAATACTCCTGATGGAAGTGTGTGCAGGGCGAATTTTCCATAATTATTAACTATTGTATGACCTGCATTGGCACCTCCCTGAAATCTGACGATTATATCAGCATTTTCAGCTAACATATCTGTAATCTTGCCTTTACCTTCGTCGCCCCAATTGGCTCCGACTACTGCTTGAACCATTTTGTTACCTCCCTAAAACCGCTTAACATTTATTCAGCATATTATTTTGCAACTATATTAACTATCTTATTTGGTACATAGATTTCCTTGATAATGTTTAATCCGTCAAGTCTTTCTCCAAGTGCAGACTTAGCCTTATCAATTACAACATCCTTTGCATCATCTACGCCTATCATAACCGTAACTCTTGTCTTGCCATTTATCTGTACTGCTATTTCCTTCTCATCATCCTTCATAGCCTCCTCTGAGTAGGTTGGCCACGCCTGATGGAATACGGAATCAGTTCCGCCAAGCTCCTCCCAGAGCTCCTCACCTATATGCGGGGCAAATGGCGCAATAAGAAGTGCCATAGTCTTAAGTGTCTCCTTATCAACTCCTGTTGTCTTGGTAAGCTCGACAAATCTGTTATTTGCCTCCATAAATGCGGAGATAACAGTATTTAAGCTGAACTGTTCAAGACGTGTAGTTACATCATAGACAAGCTTATTACGAAGCTTGATAAGCTCTTTAGTCTCAGGAACATCCTTATCCTTATTCGACATAACCATATTATAGAACCTGTTCATAAAGCGGTATATACCCTCCATACCGCTGTCATCCCAGATAGAATCAAGCTCAGGCGGTCCTATAAAAAGCTCATAGAGTCGGAGTGAATCACATCCATAATCATTTACCATATCATCAGGTGATACAATATTACCAAGCGATTTACTCATCTTGGTTGCTGCACCTGTCTCCTTATCGCGTCCACATACCATACCCTGATTAAAGAGCTTCTTAAACGGCTCATCAAAGTCAACTACTCCTATATCATTTAAGAATTTAGTATAAAATCTTGAGTATAAAAGATGAAGAACTGCATGCTCTACACCACCGATATACATATCAACCGGAAGATATTTATCTGCTTTTTCTCTGTTCACAAGCTCCTTGTCATTCTTATTATCTACATAACGCAGAAAATACCAGGATGAACCGGCCCACTGTGGCATGGTATTGGTCTCACGCTTTGCAGGCTTACCACAACAAGGACAAGTAGTATTAACCCATGAATCAATAGCTGCAAGCGGCGACTCACCTGTACCTGTAGGCTCGTACTTCTCTACATCAGGAAGAAGTACAGGAAGCTGCTCCTCAGGAACAGCCACGGCTCCGCAGTCAGGACAGTGAACTATAGGAATCGGCTCGCCCCAGTATCTCTGACGAGAGAATACCCAGTCACGAAGCTTGTAGTTTACAGTCTTCTTACCATAACCTAACTTTTCTATCATCTCCGGTGCTTCCTTCTTAAGTACGGCTGACTCCATGCCATTCCAGTCACCGGAATTTATCATTGTTCCTGAAGCATCAGTATATGCCTCAGTCATATTCTCTATCTCCTTGCCATCCTTAGCAATTACCTGAATGATAGGAAGTCCAAATTTCTTAGCAAATTCAAAGTCTCTATCATCATGAGCAGGCACACACATGATTGCTCCCGTACCATAATCAGCCAATACATAATCCGATAACCAGATAGGTGTCTTTTTGCCATTTAGCGGATTAATAGCATAGCTTCCGGTAAATACACCTGTCTTTTCCTTATCCTGAAGTCTGTCCACATTTGACTTCATTGAAGCCTCATAGATATATTTATCAACTGCTTCCTTCGTCTCAGGAGTAGCGAGTGATGCTGCAAGCTCATGCTCAGGTGCGAGTACCATAAAGGTAGCTCCCCATAATGTATCAGGGCGTGTGGTATAGACTGTTATAACATCATCCCTACCATCCACCTTGAAATCGACTTCTGCACCGTAGGATTTTCCTATCCAGTCAGTCTGCATCTTCTTAACCTTCTCCGGCCAGTCAAGCTTATCAAGGTCAGCTAACAGTCTTTCTGCATAAGCCGTTATCTTAAGCATCCATTGACGGATGTTTTTCTTGGTTACATCAGAATGGCATCTCTCACACTTACCATTTACAACCTCTTCATTGGCAAGTCCGGTCTTGCAGGATGGACACCAATTTATAGGCATCTCCTTCTCATAAGCAAGCCCTTTATCAAACATCTTTTTAAATATCCACTGGGTCCATTTATAATAATTCGGATCAGTAGTATTAACCTCTCTGTCCCAGTCGTATATTGCTGCAATCTGATTAATCTGTCGCTTTATATTCTTTATATTCTCTGCCGTCGAGATAGACGGATGAATACCATGCTCTATAGCATAGTTCTCAGCAGGAAGACCAAAAGCATCCCAGCCCATAGGATGAATAAGATAATAATTATGCATCATCTTATATCTGCTCCATACATCTGAGATTACATAGCCTCTCCAATGTCCTACATGAAGACCGTTTCCTGATGGATACGGGAACATATCAAGACAATAATATTTCTCTTTCTTCCCATCATCGACATTAACAGGATTTTCCTCCCATTTTTTATTCCATTTTCCTTCGATAAGCTTGTGGTTATAACTTCCAGCCATAACTTAATTTCCTCCACTTAAATTCATAATGTTATATCAAAGCTTGATACAAGGCATATAAACCTTGTATCAATATTTATACAAACCTATTTAATTCAACATTATAAGTATACCCTATGCTGTCAAGTCTGTCTGTAACATCTTTCTTGGATACATCAAACTGCCGCAAAAAGCTGTCCAAATCTATACCGTCATCCCGAAGTCTTGTATTGATAAAGCTAAGCAGCATCATATTATCCTTTGGTAAGCTCTCAAGTGCCATTATAACACCTCTCCCGTGATAAGCCAAGGTGAAGGCTGTGTTACCAGCATACTCTTCCTGTCCGTCTTGGATACAGTTATCTGGGTCACCTCAAGATTGCTTATATTATATTTTTCAAATAATTCCTTAATGCCAGAAAGAACATTGAACTCCAGCGTGTATAAGACAAATTTCATCTTAGGATTCTTCTCGAGCAGCCTTGCAATATCCTCCTCAAGATGCTTATTCGCAACTATAAACGAAAGTCTCGGCATCGGGATTTTAGCCATGTTATCAGGACCAAGGTCGGATATTATCTGTACATTATGAACTCCGAACTTCTTGACATTATCCTCCATGGTCTCCTTAGCGCCTCTGTCATTTTCCACACATATTATGGTTCCGTCACCGGCTACAAAAGCGGCCTCTATAGCAATACTCTCTGCATCTACGAGACATATTGTATCCTGAGCATCCACATCCAACATGCTCATTATTACAGCTCTTATTTCATTACCCACATACTTTATCGTTCCTTTGGAGAAAAGCTCATTCTTCATACCTATACGATAAGACTCACGGGTATTCTCATTTAATACAAATATAACCGTCGGTTCTGTAAGCTTGTGATTAATAGCTTCCTTAACCTTACATTTTTTAACAAGAGCATTTACCTCAATTCCTGTCGAGTACCACATATCAAGCTCGCCAAAGCCTCTCTCCCACAAGTCATAAAATAAATCCTCGTGTGCTTCATCAGCAAATATGATTACCCTCTTGTGCGTCTCTACAACAGGAATAACATTCTTCATCTTACCACAGATATCAAGAAGCTTAATCTTCTCCGGACTAACCTCCATCTTCTGTGCAAAATATCCCATCCATTCAAGTATCTGATTAGTGCTGTAACATCCCTTCGCCATAGCTATACCTCCGTATGTCTATTCGTTATTATCTTTTTTTTGAAGAAATATCATTGTTTTTGATGTCTTCATTATCTTTTGGATTCTCTGCTATATTCTCTTCTAATATTTCATTATCAGATAAATCCCCTGCTTTATTATCATTTTTTTCTTTCTTTTTCTTAATCATTTTGTCGTAAAAATGCTTTTTCTTCTTTTTCTTGATAGTCTGTCTCTTCTCGTGCTTGTCCCTGTATATCGGCTCACCCGTCTCCTCGTCAAAACCCTTAAGCAGATGATAGTCCTCCGTGTCTGATGACAAATTTTTGTTTCTTAATCCATCTCGAAGCAGAACAGCGAAAAGCGCGTACAGACATGCAAATACCGGAACACCAAGTATCATGCCGGCGACTCCGAACAAGTCTCCTCCTACAAGTATTGCAACAAGAACCCACATACCTGAAAGACCTGTTGAATCACCAAGTATAAGCGGTCCAAGTATATTACCGTCAAACTGTTGAAGCAGAAGAATAAATATTATAAATATTATGAACATCATCGGATCATCCATAAGAGCAAGCAGCGCTCCCGGTATCGCACCGATAAATGGTCCGAAGAAAGGTATAATATTCGTTACACCGACTATGACGCTTATAAGCACAGCATACCTCATACCAAAGGCAGATGTGAATATGAAGCATATGATTCCTATGATAAGCGAATCAAGTATCTTGCCATTTATAAAGCCACCGAAGACTGAATTAGCATATGACAAACCTTCAAGAATTTTATTACCGGTCTTCTTGGAGAAGAAAAGGTATACAAATTTCTTTGCCTGAGCTATAAGAGTATTCTTGCTGTAAAGCAGATAAACTGCTACTATTATACCAATCAGGAAATTAAATACTGCCTTTACACCTACGACTATACCCGAGGAAACATTTAATACTATGGTGTCCATGTTCGGCATAATCTTATTCTCAAATATAGTCGTGATGTTATCCTCTACATAATTAAGCGCTTCCGTAAGCCTTCCTTCCAGAGTTTCATTCTTGCTAAATATCTTGTCTATCCATGACTGCACACTCTCCACATATCCCGGGAAGGAGTCCACCAAATCTTTGAGGCTCTGATATATATGCGGTATAACAAGCCATAGGAATACTGTAATAAGAGCAATGAAAAAAACAATTGTAACGAATACCGCCCAACCCTTAACTCTCTTATGGGCCTTGTCGTAATCAAGAGTCTTACTTATTTTACTGACCATAAATGCAAGTCCCTGTCTCACATAGGTCATAACAGGACTTAAAATATATGCAATTACTATACCAATAATAAATGGAGTAAGTGCCGAAAAAATTCTTCCGATTACACTAAATATTACTCTCCAGCCATGAATCACCTGATTAAAAATTATAGCTATACATAAGGAAACAGTGAAAATCACACCAATTCTAAGATAATTTTTGTTCCATTTGTTTCTCATTTCCAAACCTCTCAAATATAAGAAATCTAAATACGATAATATTATACCACAATAAAGTGAGCCAAGCAAGCGCGAAAGCGCTTATTTGGCGAGCTAATGCGATAACGACCGGTCTGCGGTTGTTATACCACACAACACCAAATGTGAACAAGCATTATGAAATATTTATTCAAATAAAATAAATATTTTTATTATCGTTGACACAATATAAAAATTTGTCTAAAATAAGTATTAATCATTTATTTTACTTTTAAAACCTAGGAGAAATTTTTATGTATAGAAATATAATCAATAACCTCGTTGCATGGTACGAAGACGGCCATAAAGGAATTTTATATGTCAAGGGGGCATATGGCGTTGGTAAAAGCTGGTCTGTAAACGATTTTGCCAAGGCTTATTTTAATGATTTAAAATCCGTGGATTGTTACAAAAATGCAGCATTCAAAGATATTATAACCAGAAAGGTCGATAAGGATAACGATGAGGAGGATGTATCCATTGAAACGAAGATTTCTGATGTTGATTTCATATTAGAGCAGCACTTTGGTACAAATAATTTTTCGGAAGGTCTGCTTATATTTGATGAAATCCAGAATATTCCAGACGCAGCAGAATTCTTCTTAGAATACCAGAAGGCTCATCCTAATTACACAATATGCCTTATTGCTTCTTCAATGAACATAACCGAATTTGAATTTACTCATATTGATACATTTAATATAATTCGTATGAGACCTATGACCTTCGAAGAATATATGATTGCAAATAAAGCTAATGATTTACTTGCCTTGATTGAAAATCATAAAAACGAAAGGTTAAAGCCTGATGACGAGCAGACAATAAAGAACCATTTGAGAGATTATATGCTTACCGGTGGTATGCCGAAGGTCGTACACAGATTTCTTCATACGAAAGATTATTCAATCATAAGACCTCTTCAAAAGGAGCTCCTTGATGAGTATGAAAGCCGCATAAGAAAATCCTTCTCTTATGCCATGTCTTCCCGAATCATAAGAATATGGAACAGTATGGCTAAACAGCTTACATATGATAACAAGAAATTTATGTACCGCTATGTTGAGGAGAATGCTCGTGCAAGAGAATATTCAGATGCTGTGCAAAATCTGTGCGGTCTTGGTTTTGCCAGAAAACTTCCAAGAGTTAAATTATGCAAGCTTCCTCTTGAGGACTATATAGATGATAAATCCTTTGAGTTATTCTTCGTAGATCACGGACTTTTAAGAGCAGCGCTTGATTTGCCTGTAAATGAGGAATTAGAAGCTATAGATATATTCACCGAAGCCAATGGCGCAGTAGCTGAGCAATATATATTCCAAGAGTTGTCAAGCAATGTTGGTTTTATATATTACTGGATATCCGGTGCTACAGCAAGAGTGCCATTTATATATGAAAGCGAAGATGCCACTGTTCCGGTCGACATAAGATTTGTAGTCAATAATAAGGCACAGAATATAAAAGTCTTCAGAGAAAAGAATGTTGATACGGAATTTTCATTAAAAATCTCTCTTGAGCAAGTGAACCTGGACAAAAAAATATTAAATGTACCTGCTTATGGTTTATTCTGTCTTTAATTTAATTCATCTAAGGTCTTGGCATAAGCAGGAAGAAATTCCTTCATAAAATCATTTACCTCAGGAAGCTCGGTAGCAAGCTTTTCAACTGCTTTGCCTGTAGCTTCCTTAGCTTTTGTAAATTCCTTATTACCTGTTTTTTCTTCCTCAATACATTTAATCAGAGCAGAAAGCTTGTCAGCAGCTTTGACAAGCCTCCACTCATATTCATAATTTTCGGTTTTAAAGAACACATCCTCGTAAGCCTTACTTATATCGTCAGGAAGCTGTGACAGAAGCTTACGATTCGCTCTTTCTTCTATGGTTTTATAGGCTTCCTTTATATCCTGATTGTAATACTTAATAGGTGTAGGCATATCTCCTGTGATTATCTCTGAGGCATCATGATATAAGCCGATTAACGCAGCATGGTTAGCATCAAGCTTCTTTCCATATCTTGCATTGCCTATCACACACAGCGCATGCGCTATCATACTTACATCCAGCGAATGCTCAGAGAGATTTTCCTCTCTCGTATTGCGCATAAGCGCCCATCTGTTAATATATTTCATTCTCGCTACAGTTGCAAAAAAGTTATATTCCATAGAAAATCTCCAAATTACTCACCTACTAAAAGGTCTTCTCCGTCTTCGTTCTTAGTCTTAAGCTTAACATTCTGATACTTCTCAAATATCTCAGTGAATTCCTTACCTGATATATTCTCTTTCTCAATTAATACCTCTGCTACGGCATCTAAGGTTTCAACATTCTTCTTAAGAAGCTTAAATGCCTTCTCATAAGATGCCTTTATGAGATTTTTGACTTCGTTATCAACCTTAGTCTCGGTCTCAGCAGAGCAGTTAAGCACTCTTCTTCTGTCCAAATACTCTCCGGTTATACCTTCAAGCTGAACCATACCGAATTTCTCCGACATACCATACATAGTTATCATAGTCCTTGCAATGTTTGTAGCCTTCTCTATATCATTTGATGCACCGGTTGTAACGGAATCAAATTTAAGTTCCTCAGCCGCACGACCGGCAAGACTTATAACTATCTGTTCTTCTAATTCCTTCTTAGTCTCTAACTGCTTCTCCTCCTCAGGAACCTGCCATACATAACCTAAAGCACCTGAAGTTCTCGGAACTATGGTTATACGCTGTATAGGAAGGGTGTTTTTCTGGAGTGCATTTGCAAGCGCATGTCCTGCCTCGTGATATGCCACAATCCTCTTCTCCTTAGGACTGAGAAGCTTCTCCTTCTTCTCCTTACCTGCAAATACAATCTCTATAGCAGCTATGAAATCCTTCTGTGATACATATTCCCTGCCGTTTCTTACGGCTAAGAGCGCACCCTCATTTATGATATTCGCAAGGTCTGCACCTACCGCACCTGAGGTTGCAAGCGCAAGTTCCTTGAAATCTACTGTATCATCAAGCTTGACATTCTTGGAATGAACCTTAAGCGTATCAATTCTTCCCTTCAAATCAGGCTTTGATACAATTATTCTTCTGTCAAATCTTCCCGGACGAAGGAGTGCCTTATCGAGCACCTCCGGTCTGTTCGTTGCAGCAAGTATTATAATACCCTTAGAGGTATCAAAACCATCCATCTCAGATAAGAGCTGATTAAGTGTCTGCTCTCTCTCGGAGTCTCCACCTGCATATCTTGTATCTCTGCTTCTTCCTATTGCATCAATCTCGTCTATAAATATTATACAAGGTGCCATTTCGTTAGCTTTTTTAAAGAGTTCTCTAACTCTCGAAGCGCCTAATCCGACATACATTTCCACAAATTCCGAACCGGATATCGAGAAGAACGGAACCTTAGCCTCGCCTGCTATAGCCTTAGCAAGAAGCGTCTTACCTGTACCCGGAGGTCCAACAAGCAGTGCACCTCTTGGAAGCTTTGCACCTATCTCAAGATACTTCTTAGGCTTCTCAAGGAAGTCAACTATCTCGGTAAGAGATTCCTTAGCTTCCTCCTGACCTGCTACATCAGAGAAGGTAACACCGGTTTCCTTCTCAACATACATCTTGGCATTGCTTTTATTTATACCCATTATGCCGCCACTCTTAGTAGCCTGACGCATAATAAGCATCATAAGGATATAAAAGGCAAGTATCATAACGCCATAGGATACAATATTTAATATTATGGCATTACCGCCCTCATATACCTCTTCGAACACTACGCCTGCTGCTGCAAGTCTTTCGACGAGATTATAATCGTCAGTTCTGATTACATAATAGGTCTTCTCATATACAGAGTCGGGATTTATCTTCGGCTTGAAAGTTATCTCATCATTGTATATCTTGACACTATCGACCTCACCACCATCCAGCATCTGAATAAACTGGTCATAGGTAACCTCTTCCCTGCTCATGTTCTTAACCTTATTATAAGCCGTCCAGACAGCGAAAGTAAGAAGCACTGATAATATAAGAATTATCGCTGTCATAGTAGGTTTTTTCTTGTTGTCATTGTTATTTGAATTATTATTGTTTTGGTTATTTCCCTGATTATTGTTATCCATAGTTATTCTCCATAACAATTATATATTAAAATCTAAAAGGCTATCTGTATAATGATAATACAATAGCCTTTTAGTCATAATCCTACTTATAAAGAGGATACTTGTCAGTTATACTCTTTACAAGTGACATAGCCTTGTCATTATCCTTGTCAATAACTGCCGCCTTAATCGCATCAGCTATAGTTATCATATCATCCTCATTGGCACCTCTGGTAGTTATTGCAGGTGTACCGAGTCTGATACCGCTTGTTACAAATGGTGACTTAGGATCATTAGGTACCGTATTCTTATTTGCTGTAATATGAACCGAGTCAAGAAGCTTTTCAACCTCCTTACCGGTCATATCAAGATTCTGCAAATCAACCAACATCAAATGATTGTCCGTACCGCCTGAAACTATATTAAAGCCTCTCTCCATAAGAGCCTTTGCAAGTGTATCTGCATTCTTCTTAACCTGAGTCATATATGCCTTATACTCATCAGACAAAGCTTCCTTGAAGCATACAGCCTTAGCAGCTATTACATGCATCAAAGGACCTCCCTGAATACCGGGGAATACAGCCTTGTTAAAGTTATATTTCTCATTAACCTCATTGCTTGATAAAATCATACCGCCACGAGGACCTCTTAAGGTCTTATGCGTAGTGGTTGTGGTAACATGAGCATACGGAATCGGGCTTTGATGCAGTCCTGCAGCGACAAGTCCTGCTATATGAGCCATATCCACCATAAGTACTGCACCGACCTCATCTGCGATTTCTCTGAAACGCTTAAAGTCGATTGCTCTTGCATAGGCTGAAGCCCCTGCTACGATAAGCTTAGGCTTACATTCCTTTGCAATTCTTAAAACCTCGTCATAATCTATAAATCCATCATCATTTACACCGTAAGGAACTACATTGAAATACTTACCTGACATATTTACAGGTGAACCATGTGTAAGATGTCCTCCATGCGCAAGATTCATTCCCATAAATGTATCTCCCGGTTCCATGATAGCGAAAAATGCAGCCATGTTAGCCTGTGCTCCTGAATGCGGCTGAACATTGGCATATTCACAGCCGAATAATTCCTTAGCTCTCTCTCTTGCCAAATCCTCCACTACATCTACATGCTCACAGCCTCCATAATATCTCTTACCCGGATATCCCTCAGCGTACTTATTAGTAAGCGGACTTCCCATAGCCGCCATAACTGCTTTAGATACAATATTCTCTGAAGCGATAAGCTCGATATTATCATTCTGTCTTTTAATTTCCGCCGTCATAGCCTCAGCAATCTCGGAATCTTCTTTCAAAATCTCATCAAAATCGTACATTTTAATACCTCCATTTATTATTTTATGATTTTTTATTGCATATATTTATTGTAATTCTTAACAATTAAAAAACATTATAGCCTATATCCATTTTAAGTGTCAACATTAGCCGATTTTTTTTTGTCCTTTTTATCTCTTTTTTTCTTATCTGATCTGTCAAACACCGGTGTTATAAAATAATTAATCTCCGCACCGAAGAACACCACCTGTAAGCATATATAAAGCCACATCAGGATAAGTATTATTGATGTAAGGCTTCCATACATATAAGAGGTATTCGATACATGCCTTATATAAAAAGAAAAACCACTTGTAATGAGCATCCATAAAAATGCCGAGAATGTAGCTCCGGGAAGTTCTCGCATGAATTTTCCCTTTCTATTCGGAAGCTGATAATATATCAGTAGAATAAAAATAAGTGTAACTATAAATGTAAATGCATTTTTAAGACTCAGTATCAGAAGCGCTGGGTGAAGCAGTGCAGGCCACTCACTTATAAGCCTCCTTGCTATACCTGCACCAAAGATATGAATAACTACAAGTACAGACATCATTATCATAAACACAAATATATACAGTATGCTAAGCAGTCTTACAAGCACAAAATTTTTCTTTTTTTCAACCTGATATATCTTATCCAAACCATTTGTAAGAGCCTGTAAGCCCTTGCCCGCCGACCAGAGTATAACTAATATTGTGATTATGGTAAAGGAGCGGCTGTTGGAATAAACTATATCGTCAACTATAAACATAATATAATCCCTGAATTCATCAGGAGCAATATCCAGAATATAGTTTATTATATCCGTATTTATAAACGAAACTTTCGAAGCAAGAATAAATACAAATATAATAAAAGGAAAGAATGAAAGCATGACATAGAAAGTAGTCTGTGCTGCATATGCTGCCAGACTGTCATCAGACGCTTTTGTAAAAAAACGATTTAAAAATGATACTATCTTCTTAATCATTCTTCCTCCGAAATCTCTTCTTCATCACTATTATCATATATTGTATTAAATTTAATTCCGGTAAAATAATGTTCTAAAATAAACTGATAATCATACCCTGCTTCTGCAAGAGACTGTGCGCCGGTTTCGCTTATGCCTACACCATACCCAAAACCTCCGCCGTATATCGTAAATCCCGTATCAGTCTTATCAATGTAATAAAATACACTCGGCAACGATGTCCAGTTGGATGCAGTGGAGCCATCCTGTCTTACTATCTGCTGATTAACCGGTGTGAGCAGATTCCTTATATTCGACTGACCGGTTACGGATATTACAGATTCACTTCCTTCAATCTCATATGAAATAACTGCACCGCTTAGACTTCTCTCCGTAATATTAATATCAAGAACCTCACCTAAAGACTGATTCTGTATATAATCATAAGAGCCATCCTCAAGTCTTACCATAATATTTCCTGATGCAGCGTTCCTTTCGCTAAGTGTAGAGTTTACAGCCTCCGTCATCTCATCAAATGTAAAATCCACATGCCACCTGTAATAAGGCATATCCATATCAACGGTTTCATAACCCATACTGTCCGATAAAAACTGTCTAAAGCTCTCCTCCTCAGATAAATCAAGGCTGCCTCCTCCTAAGTCGTCAACCTCGCTTATATAATATTCATAATCACTTCCGCCCCATATCTCAGAATTAGTACATTTCATACCATAGGAAGTAAGATACGAGAAGGGTATTATAACCTCATCCTCGTATACCGGGATAATACCATAGGTATCCTTCACCGCCTGAACGCAATCCTCTCTTATCTCATAGCTGTTATATAACTGACAAAGGCTTGAATCATCAAGATTCGCATAATAATCATCGAAGCTTCCGTCAGTTAATTTGCTATATGCATAAGCTCTGTATACCACAGCCATCGCCTTAAGAGCCTCAGGAGATGCTCCCGCAGGCATTTCGCTGGATAACACACTGTAAAGATATGTCTCAAGCGGTACGACATTAATCAGATTAAGATATTCCTCGCCTATTATAACCTCGATGCTTCCCGAATATATCGGATTACCATAGGTTCTCTCTATGCTAAAAAGCTCAATGCTTCCGCCCTCGTCCGGTGTGATTTTTATAATGTCACCTTCTTCATAATCACTGTATTTTATGGTAATACGGTCATTTGCATTATAAGATGCAGTATCTTCATTCGGATATTCTACATTATATGACTTATCACAGGTAAGTATAACCTTCTCCATATTATATGCAGTATAGTCATCATTTGAAAGGATAACCCTTATATCATCATTTATGAGTGCATCATCCACTATGGCAGCTATAACCATATCATCCGACTTAACTATATCAACATACTTATATCCCTTCAATGTCTCTACATTGTTCTCGCACAGCACACTGTCTCCATAGGTATTATATATCACAAAATTTTCACTCATTTGATATTTGCCAATGTCTGTATTTAAAGCGTTATCTTTTATTGCAGATACCTTGACAGTGCTTATATCCGACTGTTTTTCTATAAGTTTTACACCGGAATTATCAATTGTAACTCTTGCAACATAATTCTTACCTTGATTAGTCTCGGAATTATTATCACATTTTTTCTCAATGCCTTTATACAAAAATGTACATTCCGAATTATCTGCACTAATAACCCAAACATTATCAAATATTGTCTCGTCATCACCATATCCGTTAATCTTATATATACTGCCGTTCTTAATATATACATCAATTACCTTGTCCATGTATTCATCAGGAATATCAAGTGAAATATCGAATTCATTGAAGCCGTCAAATACACTCATATGAGAATTGCCATCTTCATCAGTATTCTCTTTTATCTCGAACACATATATATCAAATCTTCCAAGTCCGTCAATCATACCTGAGGCCTGTATATTCTCATAAATCGAATCAAATTGTTCTTTAGTAACATACTCCTCATCAGCCTTGCTGCCTATCTCATCATTGTACACTTCACTATCCACACCGATTGTCTCGCATACTGATCTGACATACCCTACATTTATCGGTTGGCTCTGATTCAATACATCTATAAGCCTGTTCAGCGTTTCTGCCTCTTCATTAGAATTTGCCAGATATGACACTTCTCCCTTCACATCTGCGAAGCTGTAATACATACTCATATCTATCTGCGCTTCTGTCACAGTTGCTTCATTCTCGTTATTTACTTGTTTTTTCTCAAAACGGGATTTAATCTCAGTTATGACGACCGCTATCGCACACAGGCCAAGCAGTACAAGAATTATGTTTTTGATATTAGGTTTCATAAAATATTCCTATACAATAATATATCCAGAGTGCCGTTTCCTGCCTTTTGACTCCTAGCAAAGCTAGGTGGGCAACCGCACATAGACTTCTGCCTTCCACCGATACGAGGCCTGACATCCATCTACGAATTAGGAATCCCTTTAAAAGTAAATGTAGGTTCAAAATAAACAAGAGTTTTCGTACACTCCAGATATATGTAATTTCTAACAACTATTAATATGGTTATATTATAGTATATTTATTCAGATTTTTCAAGTAAAATATGTAAGTAGAAATGTTCGCTGAAATCCATATTCTATAGACGAATTTATAACAAAATTATAAGGTCAATCAATACCCACAGTATAGTAACCACCCAGAAAGGCCACATCTTAAAGTCCTTCTCTATAGGATCTGCATGAAATTCTTCAGGCCTTGTGAGCTTCTCAAGCTCTATAATATCCTCCTCCGTAACCTCCGGCTTAAGACGATTTTTCTCCAATACCGCATCATATTCCAAAATCTTGGAATTGATAAAACGCTCCTCGTCCTTGAAGGTCTTAACATGATTCTGAGTGATGAATTTAATAGCCTGCTTCTTCTCCATCATAACTACATATTGGAAATTCCGCTTCACCATAGAGCCAAGCATAAAAGGAAAGCAACCATAAAAAGCTATTGATATAGGAATTGCAAACAAGAAAAGCACAGGAATAACAGGGCACAAAAGGATAATCAAAAGCTCTGCTGCCGCCGTTCCAACGACAAGATATATGCTGTCCCTCCTGTCCTTATCAAGCCTTCTCTCCTTAAACCTTAGTCCTTCCATCTGCGAGCGGTATCCATCAAGCACAAACTCCACACGTGTCATCAGTACCTTAAAATCATCATACTTTTTATTTACTTCAATAACCTCAAGCTCTTCGCTGTCATCCTTTAGATTGAACATAGTAACCTCACTGTAATATTTGATAAGGATATTTTAACATAATCAATATGTTAAATAAAGATAATATCATGCAGTTGATGGGGTGCTGCGTGCCTGTGGCACGCGTTAAGCACCGACCGAAGCGAAGCGGAGACCTTGAACCTACGGGTTCAAGGTCTAACTGCACTAAAAAAGGTATATCCTCTCGGATATACCTTTTTCAGTGCAGTTGATGGGACTTGAACCCACACCCACATAAGTGGACATGAACCTGAATCATGCGCGTATGCCAATTCCGCCACAACTGCAAATTGCAAATGCAATAATATCATTTACACCGTAAAATGTCAAACAATTTAAAAATTTCATTTTATTTTGTTTGTACAAGATGTTCTATCGGAAGGTAATCTACTATTCCATCCTTATAGAATACATCAACCTCGCCCTCTACAAGAGGCTTGATATAGCTTATAAATTCTTCCGTCACATCATTATGTGCGTCATTAATCCATTCCACAGGAACAGGCTTCGCCTTATTCGCTATATCCTTTACAGGCGAATGCTCTATAATATATTCATAAGGCTCATTGCGCATTCTCTTTATAACGGTCATAAAACCGGTCTCGCCAAGCTCTGTGAATCTGACAGCCTCAGCACCTAAGGACAGTGCCTCCTCCAAATCAGTCTTAGAAGCCATATGTCCTGCCGCCCTCTGTAATACATTTATCTCAATTGAGCGTACCTTGACGCCGATTTTTTCTTTAACAAGGTATTCTAAAGCCTTGCCTGCACCGCTAAGCTGTGCATGTCCGAACTTATCGTCAGCAGCAACTCCTGCCGCAATATAATTACCTTCTGCGTCATGAATTCCTTCCGATACAGCCACAATAACATTTTTATATCTATCTATGCTTTTCCGCACATCCTCTATGAACTGCTCCCTGTCAAATGCTACCTCCGGCAGATATATAAGATGAGGAGCAAATGAGAATTCATTTCTGGTAAGTACCGATGCGCCGGTAAGCCATCCGGCATCACGCCCCATTACCTCAACTATGGTAACACTTTGAAGGTCATATATATAAGTGTCATAAGCCACTTCTCTTATAGATGATGCCACATATTTAGCAGCCGATGCAAAGCCAGGTGTATGGTCAGTAACAAGCAAATCATTGTCAATGGTCTTCGGTATCCCTGCTATCCTTATGCTGCTGCCCATCGCATCCGCATATTCAGACAGCTTTGCAACCGTATCCATAGAATCATTTCCACCGATATAAAAGAATGCTCCTACATTATATCTGTCAAACATTTCAAATATATCTTTATATGCTGCTTCGTCCTCTCTGTAATCCGGCAGTTTATAACGACAGGAGCCAAGATACATGGCAGGAGTCGCAGCAAGTCTTTCTATGAAGTCCTCAGTAGCATTGGATAACTCAAGAAATTCATTCCGTAATACTCCCTGTATGCCATGCAGCGAGCCATAGATTTTTTCGTAATTATTACTTTTGTTTACAGCAGATATGACACCTGCAAGTGAGGCGTTAATCGCCGCAGTCGGGCCTCCGGATTGTGCCACAATACAATTCTTTCCCATATTTTTCCTCCCCTTTTATATGCTACTGCTTGCCTGTAGAGCCAAAGCCTCCGCGTGCCTCTCCGCTTCTTGCCTCTACTGTCTCAAATACAATCTGAGGCTGATGCTTCTGTATTCTGAACTGACATATTCTGTCATTTATATGTATCTCAGTATCTCTCATCGCAAGAACCGGCATCATAAGCACGTCATCCGATGAATTCTTACCATAGGACTCATCAACCACGCCTATGGAATTAGTTTGGATAATACCAAAATTCTTATAGGTAGAGCTTCTTGGTGCTATAATCATCTCATAGCCGTCAGGCAGGCACATGGATACACCGAGATTAATCAGTTTAAATTCACCTTTTTTAAGTATTACCTCCTCTGCCGCTCTTAGATCTATCCAATCTGATTTGCCTGCTATATATTCCAACTTTTCAATCTTATCCGACAGATAGGTTATCTTAATTACTTCTTTTTGTTCTTCCATTTTTATTCTCCTTGAAAAATTTATTTATAACATCACAAATATACGGTCAAAACACATTTAATACGATTCTGCGGCAGTCAACTATATCTCCAGCGGCTGATCCCAGATGACAACTTCATTACTTGCAAGTGACTTCTGTACATCTATGATTCTCTGATTTGACGAACCTCTGAACCTTAGTTTTAAATCCTTTAATTCCTCTACGAATTTGCCATCCACAAGTATATCGATATATTTTATGATTTCTCTTGTCTCAGGCCATTTAACCATCATTTTATCTACTATATCTTCATCAAACAGATATCCCGTATAACACCATATATCCTTATCAGGATAGGTCTCCTTAGCCTTACGAAGCAACGGCAGAAGCCCCTGTTGATTGACATATTCAAAAGGCTCTCCGCCTAATACAGATAATCCCTTTATATATTCAGGTTTTAAATCCTCTATGATTTCATCAATCTCGTGTTCCGTGAATAATTTTCCATAAGCAAAATCCCATGTCTCAGGATTAAAGCATCCCTTACAATGATGTGTACAGCCGGAGACAAATATTGAAACCCTTACTCCCGTACCATTTGCCACATCTATCCTTTTTATATCTGCATAATTCATATCCTGTATCTCCCTGACTATTTAATATCTTTAGTCAACAATACCTAAGTCCCGATATCCAAGACTTAGGTATTCATTTTTTGATATCACTATAATTCATAAATGCACTATAAATGCAACACTCTTGACTTTATTTCCTTTGTCTTTCCTACATTCCAGAAGTTCTCTCCGAGATAACCGCAGGTACGTCTTGTAACATTCATTTTAGAATGATCTTTATTTCCACACTGTGGACACTCCCATTCGTTATCATCATTTATTATAATCTCGCCGTCATAATCACATACATGGCAGTAATCTGATTTTGTATTAAACTCGGCATACTGAATATTGTCATATATAAATCTTACAACCTCTTCAAGTGCCTCAAGATTATTTCTCATATTCGGTATCTCTACATAAGAGATTGCACCGCCGGAAGAAATCTTCTGGAACTGGCTTTCAAACCTGAATTTGCTAAATGCGTCTATCTTCTCGCGCACATCAACATGATAGGAATTAGTATAATATCCCTTGTCCGTTACATCAGGGATTGTACCAAACCTCTCCTGATCAATCCTTGCAAATCTATAGCAGAGACTCTCTGCAGGAGTTCCGTATAAACCAAAGCCAAGTCCTGTCTCAGCCTTCCATTTGTCACATGAAGCACGAAGCTTCTTCATAAGCTTAAGTGCGAACTCCTCACCCTCAGGCTCCGTATGGCTTACGCCGGTCACGAGCTTAGTAGCTTCATATACACCTATATAACCAAGAGATATAGTTGAATAACCATCTAAAAGCAATGGGTCAATCTTTTCACCCTTCTTAAGTCTTGCGATAGCACCATACTGCCAGTGTACAGGACTTACATCAGAGGTAATTCCCATAAGTGCATTATGTCTGCACATAAGCGCCTCATAGCACAGGTCAAGTCTTTCGTCAAGTATCTTCCAGAACTTGTCCTCATCACCCTTGGCAAGTATACCAATCTGAGGAAGATTAAGACTTACAACGCCCTGATTAAATCTTCCTTCCCACTTATAATTACCATTCTCATCCTTCCAAGGAGAAAGGAATGAGCGGCAACCCATAGGTGAGAATACATTACCCTCATAGTTCTCACGCATCTTCTTGGCTGATATATAATCAGGATAAAGTCTCTTAGCAGAACACTTAACCGCCATCTCCGTGATGTAATCATACTTGCCTCCCTTTAAGCAGTTATGCTCGTCAAGTACATACACAAGCTTAGGGAACGCAGGTGTTACATATACGCCCTTCTCATTCTTAATACCCTCCAATCTCTGACGGAGTATCTCTTCTATGATAATTGCATTTTCCTCAATATACTCGTCATGAGGATCAAGGTTTAAAAATAATGTTACAAACGGGGACTGTCCATTAGTAGTCATCAAAGTATTAATCTGATATTGTATGGTCTGCACTCCGGAACGAAGCTCGTCGTTAAGACGTTCCTGAGCCATATTCTCCAGTATTTCCTCGTCTATCTTTCCGCCGTATTCTTCGACAAGCTTATCCTTATATTTCTTATAGCTTCTTCTTAAATATTTACCAAGGCATTTGATATCTACAGATTGTCCACCATACTGTGAGCTTGCTACGGAAGATATAATCTGTGTCATTACCGTACATGCCACCTGGAAGCTCTTAGGACTTTCGATAAGCTTACCGTTCATAACTGTTCCATTGTCCAGCATATCACTTATATTGATAAGACAGCAGTTAAATATCGGCTGTAGGAAGTAATCTGCATCATGGAAATGAATCGCACCCTCATCATGAGCCTTCGAAATCTTCTCGGGTAAAAGAACTCTCCTTGTAAGATCCTTTGAAACCTCACCTGCAATAAGGTCTCTCTGCGTAGATGCAACTGTTGCATTCTTATTGGAATTTTCCTCCATAACATCCTTATTACGATTCTGGATAAGGCTTAATATAGAATCATCTGTTGTATTAGCCTTACGAACAAGCTCTCTGGTATATCTATATATAATGTAGGTCTTTGCAAGCACGAATTTACGATCATCCATAAGCTTCTGCTCAATTATATCCTGAATGTCCTCAACCAACATTCTCTTACGATTCTTTGCTTCAATCCCCTGTACGATTTCCTCAATTTTCTCATCAGAAATTTTCTCGCATGGCTCCACCTCTGCATTTGCCTTCTGAATGGCAGTAACAATTTTTGAACGGTCATAGGTTACTGTATGACCATCTCTCTTAATTACCTTCATAGTACATCTCCTACATAAATTTATTTAAAATATAATCATAATAATGGAATTTTATCTCAAAATTTCCCCTGCAAGTTCCCCCTGCAAGAATTCATTATAGCACCGAGGTTTCACTTTGTCCACTAAATATTGTGTTTTTTTGAAAAAAATTATCAAGATATTGTTATTTTCTCACTATTACCTCAAGAAAATGTGTAAAAGTTTGAAAATAATATGAATTAGAATTATTTACTTTATTTTTATTTCAAAATGTGATATATATTTAAAAGATAATTTAACACACAATGATATGGAAGGAAACAAAAATATGAAAAAATTCAAAAAAATAAGTAAAATCCTCATCCTTACTATGAGCTTAACATTGCTCGGCGGATGCGGACATAAAAGTAATAAGAGTATTCTGAATGATATGATAGACAAATATTCAGCCTACTGTACCTTAGGTGAGTACAAGGGGATTGAATACGATGAAACCAAGACTGTTGTAGACGACGAATTAGTTAATTCACGCGTGCAGGACTTACTTTCTAATTATTCCACAACTGAATATGTAACTACTGGCACAGCGCAAATCGGCGATACTGTAAATATTGATTTTGTGGGAAGCATAGACGGTGTCGAATTTGAAGGCGGCAACACAAATGGCGCCGGTTATGACTTAACTCTTGGTTCAGGAACATTTATAGATGGTTTTGAAGATCAAATTATAGGTCATAGCATAGGAGATGAATTTAATGTATATACTACATTTCCTGAGGATTACTCTCCTAACCCTGACCTTGCAGGCAAGGAGGCAGTATTCGCGGTAACTCTTAATTCCATTGTACAGACTGTAACTCCTGAGTATACTGACGAATTTGTCGCAGCCAATACTGATTACTCAACTATAGCTGAATATGAGCAATCAATCCGCGACAGCCTTTCAGAAACTTATGCAGACAGTGACAGCACAGCCAACAAAACCGCTGTTATGGAGGCAGCCTTAGCCAACGCCGTTATCAATGAATATCCTACTCAGGAAATTGAAAAATTCGTTGATGAACAGGTTGAATCAGTAGAGGAACAAGCCAGCCAATACGGTTATGATCTTGGCACCTATCTTGCAGCATACTCCTTTACTTCTGAAGAAATGTACAGAGATTATATAGGTGGTATTTTCAAAGATTTTATCGAAGAAAAAATTGTAGTATGCGCTATCGCAAAGGCTGAGAATATTACTGTATCGGATGATGAAATCAAAGATTATAAGCAGAAGATTATGGACAGCTACGGTATAACTGATGAAGATGCTTTTGCAGAGATTTACACTAACGAAGAGGTTATTTATTATACTCTTGCAGACAAGGTTGCAGAATTCCTTGTAGAAAACGCAGTACCGACAGTTGCAACCGGAACTGATGCAGAGTAAATATTTAGCGTACAATCAATGTATGCCGGCTGTTATATGGGGTTGCAAATAACACATTCTCACTCGGATAAAAATATAGGAGATACTAAAATCAAACTGAGAGGAACATATAATTACTTTTCGTAAAATATGTTCCTCTCAGTTTTCTTTAAGTACTCATGTTTTTATACGGTTAATTTGCAAACCCATAACACCTACATCTATCAACAGCCGGCATATAAATATACTAACTATTCTTGTAATACTAAAAAATAAATCCGCCTCACCAGCTCAAACATCACAAGCAAGTTGTGATATTTGAGTTGAATTTTATATATATTTGTGTTTCAGGGATTATATATAATCATAGGTAATCCACCTTCCACAACACGAAATCCCTGCTTTTCATAAAAAGGAACAACCTCCTTATTCTCTGCAGTCAGGCAGATATAAAGATAATCTTTATATATACTTTTTAACTGTCTGATAAGTTCCTTACCGATGCCACTATTCTGATAATCCGGTCTTATTAAAAGATAATGTACATATGCCGTAAGGTCCCCATCATCAAGCACATTGATAAGACCAACTAATTTTTCTTTATCCCAAGCTGAAATAACAGTATCAGAATTAGCTATAGCCTTTACAAGTCTATCACTATAATCCGCTGACACCCAACCAACCGAAGCGAATAATTCTTTTAAATCATTTTGTGAATACTCTTTTATCGTCTTATAAATTATCACATAAATCACCTCTCTAATATCAATTTATATAGAAAAATAGTAATTATTTAACTTCAATTTGTCAAGAGAATAGCCTATATCATGACATAGTCTAAATGTTCAAATATGCGTAGCATGTCGGTCAGATGGGTATGCTTTGATTTTAGCGGTACGAGGTGTATATGAGTCTTAAAGCTGACCCTTGTTTGACGTGTCTACTTAGCGAATAAAATAAAGAAAGTGGTTTTAGGACTTTTCATTTATGAAAAAAGTTCTCAAACCACTTTCTGATATTTTTTGAGGTTAGTAGACCTACGTCAAACACGGAGTGAGAACGAGTCAGCGTAAGACTACATATTACACCTCATACCGCCTAAAAATCAAAGTATATCATACATCTGACCGACCATTTATTTAGTTATTCACGATAGCTGTTCCGATACCTTTCTCGGTGAAGAATTCAAGCAACAGGCAATGCTCTACTCGTCCGTCGAGCATATGGACACGGGACACGCCGTTCTTCATTGCTTCAATACAGTTAGAAAGCTTCGGGAGCATTCCACCACCGACTACGCCCTTATCTATAAATCCCTGTGCCTCATCAATGCTCATTTCTGATACAAGCGTTGATTTATCCTCGGGATCCATAAATACTCCTTCAATGTCTGTAAGAAAAACAAGCTTCTCAGCATTTATGGAGGTTGCAACCGCAAAAGCAGGATCATCGGCATTTATATTATATCCGTGGAAATCCTCCTCGCTGTAGCCTATAGGTGCAATAACCGGAATAAAATCATTTTCTATTAAGGTGTCAATAAGCGTATGGTCTGTCTCCACGACCTCACCCACATAGCCAATGTCCTTTCCATCACTATATTTCTTTTTTACCTTTAATATACCGGAATCCTTACCACTTATACCTACGGCACGAAGTCCGAGCTTTTGCATATGTGATACAAGACTTTTATTTACCTTTGAAAGAACCATCTCGGCAACCTCAAGAGTCTCCTCATCTGTAACACGAAGTCCGTTTATAAACTCCGACTCCTTACCTATCTTCTTAAGCCATGCACTTATCTCCTTACCGCCTCCGTGCACTACTATCGGTTTCATTCCTATAAGCTTAAGCAGGGCAACATCCTTTATTACATTATATTTCAAATTCTCATCGACCATAGCACTTCCGCCGTATTTTACAACCACCTTTGTGCCGTTGAATTTCTGTATGTAAGGCAGGGCTTCTATAAGCGTCTGCGCCTTAGCTAAAACCGCATCCATTGAATCACTGTTTACCATATCTTATTCCTCTTCTTTCTTTATATTATGAACGGTAATCCGCATTGATTTTAACATAATCATAGGTAAGGTCACAACCCCAGGCTGTCGCCTCGGCATCTCCCATATGAAGCTCACACTCTGCCGTTATCTCTTTGGGTTCAAGTATCCTCAATGCTTCTTCTTCGGAGAATTCCGGAAGCATCCCCTTGTCAATTAATTTGATTGCACCTGCCTCGCTTACCATCGTTATATCCACCTTATCAGGATTGAATTCCGCACCGGAATATCCCATTGCACAGAATATTCTTCCACAGTTTGCATCCTTACCGAATATAGCCGCCTTAGTAAGATTAGATGTGATTATTGACTTAGCAAGAATTCTTGCAGTCTCATAATCAGGAGCTCCGGTTACATGTGCAGTAAATAGTCTTGTAGCGCCCTCACCATCTTCAGCAATATTCTTGGCTAAGAATTCTGCCACGGTATAAAGTGCCTCATAGAATACTGCATAATCCTCACTGTCCTTATCATTAATCTCGTCATTCTGCGCAAGCCCGTTTGCCATAAATATAACAGTATCATTTGTAGAAGTGTCACCATCTACAGAAACCATATTAAAGGTCTTGTCAATCACCGCACGCAGTGTCTCAAGTGCAAGCTCATAATCAATCTTAATATCGGACATCATATATCCAAGCATTGTACCCATATTAGGATGTATCATACCTGACCCCTTGCACATAGCACCTATGCGGCATTGCTTTCCTGATATTGTAAATTCAACTGCTATATCCTTCTTATGTGTATCTGTAGTCATTATAGCCTTAGCTGCATTTTCCGCTTCCTCAGGTGCATCGGAAAGCTTACCCGAAAGCTCCTTTACACCGTTTACAATTTTTTCTATAGGAAGCTGTGGTCCTATGACACCTGTTGAACCGCATATTACATATTCAGATGCGATGCCTGTAGCTTCATTAACTGCAGCAGCCGTAAGTTTACAGTTTTCTAAGCCCTTCTCACCTGTTGCAGCGTTGGCAATACCTGTATTAACAACAACTGCCTGTGCCAGCTTCGTGTCATTTACAACCTTCATATCCCATTTAACCGGTGCCGCCTTCACCTTATTTCTCGTGAATGTTCCGACACAGGTTGCAGGCACTTCACTTGTAAGAAGCATCAAATCTCTGTTATCGCCTGTCGGCTTTATTCCGACACGCATACTTGCACATTTATATCCCTTTGCGGCTGTGACGCCGCCATTTATTATATTCATATTTTATTACCTTCTTTCTATTGCTAAAATTCACTCCGCCTGCCTGCATCAATTTGCAGAGCTATCACAGGCACGCTCTCGCTAAGATTCGAACTCAGGCTCATACATCTATTGTAGTACATAAAAGGTTAAGCAAGTGTTGATGGCGTCATCAGTCCTTCGTTCTCAGGAAGCCCCAGCATAATATTCATATTTTGGACAGCGGCACCGGATGCACCTTTGCCAAGATTATCGAAGATTGCCGTTACGGCGATTTGATTTTCATGACCATATACCGCGATTTCCAGATTATTAGTTCCCGCTAAAGCATTAGCATATATGGTTCCGGGCTTTTCTTCTTCAAAATCTCTTACCTTAATAAAGAACTCATCCTTATAATATTCCTTAAGTCTTTCGCACACTTCTTTAGCTGTCGGCTTTCCATTTAAAAGTCTGCTTTGAAGCAGAATGGTAGTTGCCATTCCCTTATAATAATCATCGACTATAGGCAAAAAGCAGGGAGCATATGTAAGTCCTGTAACCTTCTGCATCTCCGGAATATGTTTATGCTTAAGCGTCCGTCCATAGATACCCGGTGCAAAAAGCTTCTCATCCTTATCATCTGCTTCATAATCTGCTATCATACTCTTACCACCGCCCGAATAGCCTGTAAGCGAATAACAGGTAAGAGGATAATCCTTCGGAAGAATTCCCATATGTACAAGAGGTGCCACTGTAGAAATCATCCCCGTGGCGTGACAGCCCGGATTGGCAACTCTTTTTCCTTTTGCAATCTTTTCTCTTGCTTCCTTTGAAATTTCCGGAAATCCGTAAACCCATTCATCATTGGTACGATGAGCCGTAGAAGCGTCTATCACTTTTACTTTATCATTCTCAATCAGCGAAACCGATTCTATAGCCGCCTGATCCGGCAGACACAAAAACACGACATCCGCTTCATTTAAAAACTTCTTTCTTTCATCTATATCATGTCTTTTATCTTCCGCGATTTTTAAAAGTTCCAAATCCGTACGCGCACCGATTCGGTCAAATATTTGTAAGCCCGTTGTTCCACTTTGTCCGTCTATATACACCTTTGTTTTCATAATAATTCTCCATCCTATTAAATATAGAAACTTTGCTCATTATACAACCGCATCGGCAAATATGCAATATATTTTTAGTATTTTTTGAATATTTTTTATTATTTTTATTATTTTTATTCATTTTTATGTATATTTTATATGTTTTATACATTTATTTATGCATATTTTATCAAAAAAATAATTGCATTTATATCTTTAATAGTATATAATCGAGTACAGCGACTGCGGATAAAGATATTCATTTTCAAAATACAGTCAAATCGAATAATCATGATAAGAAAGTTCTTATCTGAAATGTATAATAATTAGGAGGAAAATATAATGAAAGAAAAAGTTATACTTGCATACTCAGGCGGACTTGATACTACTGCTATCATCCCTTGGTTAAAGGAAACCTATGATTTTGATGTTGTATGTGTATGTATTGATGTAGGACAGGAAAGTGAGCTTGATGGTCTTGAGGAAAGAGCAAAGTACTCCGGAGCAGAAAAGCTTTACATACTTGATGTAATAGATGAATTCTGTGAGGACTATGTTATGCCGGGCGTAAAGGCAGGCTGCGTATACGAGAACAAGTACCTTCTCGGTACATCATTTGCAAGACCTCTTATCGCTAAGAAGCTTGTAGATATTGCAAGAAAAGAAGGCGCAACTACAATCTGCCACGGTGCAACAGGAAAGGGTAACGATCAGGTTCGTTTTGAGATTAATATTAAGGCACTTGCTCCTGATATAAGAGTAATCGCTACTTGGAGACAGCCTGAATGGACAATGCAGTCACGTGAGGACGAGATTGCTTACTGTAAGGCACACGGCATCGACCTTCCGTTTGATGCTTCACATTCTTACAGCCGTGACAGAAACCTATGGCATATAAGCCACGAAGGACTTGAGCTTGAGGACCCTTCACAGGAGCCTGACTGGGATCATCTGCTTGTGCTTGGTACTCATCCTGAAAAGGCACCTGATGAAGCTGAGTATGTAACCGTTAAATTTGAAAAGGGTAATCCTGTTGCAGTTAACGGCAAGGAAATGAAGGTTGCCGATGTAATACGCGAGCTGAACAGACTCGGCGGCAAGCACGGCGTAGGTATCGTGGACATAGTAGAAAACCGTGTAGTCGGAATGAAGTCACGTGGTGTATATGAGACTCCTGGTGGAACAATTCTTATGGAGGCTCATAAGCAGCTCGAGGAGCTTATCCTTGACAGAGATACACTTGCATATAAGAAGCTCATCGCTGATAAGTTCGCTGATATGATATATGAAGGAAAGTGGTTCTGCCCACTTCGTGAAGCACTCCAAGCTTTCGTTGAGAGCACTCAGGAGCGTGTAACCGGTGAGGTTAAGTTCAAGCTCTACAAGGGTAACATTATAAAGGCAGGTACTACATCACCATACTCACTCTACTCAGAGGAGCTTGCATCATTTACAACCGGTGATTTATATGACCACAAGGATGCTGAAGGCTTCATCCACTTGTTCGGACTTTCAATGCAGGTACGTGCAATGCTTGATCAAAAGAGGGATAAATAAAAATATAATAAAATCAGGTAACAGCAAAACGCTGCAACAGAATCGTTGCAGCGTTTTGTTATATAAACATCGCCATATAAAGAGGCATGACTATTTTTTTATCATTAATACCAATATTACCTGATATTAATTTATATCCATAAGGTATATCATCTTTTTCAAGAAGCCTATTAAGCGATATAGTAGAATTATTATTAGCTTTAACCTCAATAGGAATAACCTTAGTATCAACAGTAATTAAAAATTCTATTTCCAATGAACCATCGGTATTACGATAATAGCTTGGTTTATGTCCACTTTTGCTTAACATATCTATCACGAGATTTTCGTATATACCACCCTTCACATTTCCTTTAATTGTATTATCTATAATCGCTTTTTTCATATCAAATCCATACATCGCAACAAGAATACCGATATCAGACGAATATACCTTATATTGATTATCTCTTTCATAAGCATTAAGCGGAAAATCAGGAGTTGAAACATTGTAACACATTTTTATAAACCCTGCATCCCTTAACCACTCAATACTATTTTCATATTTTCGAGCTGTTGCTTTGTTTTCCACAATCGAAAATTGAAATTTTTTATTTTCTTTAGAAAGCTGCTTTGGAATAGACAGATATGCATTTTTCACCTTAGGTTTTTCAGTATTGGTTGCATATTTTGAAATATCATCATAATAACTATCTAAAATCATTTGCTGAATCTTGTATACTTCACCAAAATGATGAGTATTAACAAATGTTTCTACAACAGCCGGCATGCCTCCAATAGCCATATATTCTCTAAGCAATGCAAACATTTTTTCATTTATTGCATCAGGTACTTTTTCTTTCTTATCAAAGTATTCACGAAGAACTGCAATCTTTTCCTTATCATATCCCATCGCCCATAAGAATTCCTCAAAATCCAAAGAATACATCTCAATTTGTTCTTCATATCCAACAGGTATGGATGTAACCTCCTTATATCTGATACCCAAAAGCGACCCTGATGCTATCACATCAAATCGGTCATCCAAAGCAAGGAATTTTAACGCTGTTCTTGCATTTGGACACTCTTGAATTTCATCCAAGAAAATCAGAGTGTTTTTTTCATTGAATTTTGATTCAGGCATAACCAAAGATATTCTTTTGTATATTTCCTCTGCAGACAGCTCTCCTTCAAAAATATCCTTTGCCTGCGGATTTTCTATGAAATTAATATAAATATAACTTTTATAGTTTTCTCGTCCAAACAAATCTATAATATATGTTTTTCCGATTTGCCTTGCACCTTTTACAAGAAGGCATGATTGTTTTTTCTTGTTTTTCCATTCCAACAAAACATTATAAAACTTACGTTTAAGCATAATAACACCTCCTTTTTGGGAATTTTAGCATAAAATCGGAGGTTTTTCAATTCAAAAATTCATATTTTAGGTATCGTTTTTATATGAAAATGCATATTTTTAGACTATTTTCAGAATAAAAATGCATGTTTTTAGAGATGTTATGTCAACTATTTATAAAATTTTGAGAGTCAAATTCCCCGACAGAAAATTGAAGTTAAATTAATTATACCCATTATACCCCTTTATTTTATTTCAAGGGTATAATAGATATAATTGTTTTCAAAACCAATAAAATCTTTTTTAACACATCCAAAAAACCTGAATAATATATACCATAAAGAAATTAATGGAGGCTTTGTAATGAGCGATTTATCAGCAACTCAGTGCGGTTGTGGCTGTGACAATGATTTCGGTTTCGGAAGAAACAATAGCTGCTCCTGCATAATTATTATCTTATTATTACTTTCATGCTGTGGTAATAACAATGGTCCATTTGGTAACAATGGCTTTGGCGGCGGATGTGACTGCATCTGGATAATCCTTATCCTCCTTTGCTGCTGCGGCAACAATGGCGGCTGTGGCTGCTAATTATTGCCGGAGAGGTTGCTGCTTAGTGCAGCAGCCTTTCACTACATATTAATATTTTACATTCGTAATTCATATAGTATAACAAGACAGTCAACAAGGTGTGGATACAATGAACAGCTTTCATCCATTGGACAAATTAATAACCGATAATTCATTGTTCCTGCTCGAGGCAATCGTCGCATTCGTAGATTATCCGTACAAGAAAATGTTAGTAATGCTTATCAAATACAGGGAGCTTATGTCAATACTCAACTGTCTTGAGGACAAAGCCTATATATCCGAATGTGGCTTCGACTGTCATCCGGGCAGTACAGAGGATATGATATATGATATGTGCAAATTTATGCCCGGAGATTATGCTTCTTCCATTAAAAATATGCAAAAAATAATTAGCATGATGAATTCCATGAACAGCTTTAATCCAACCGGCGGCTCTCAATCCTCTGATATAAATATGTCTGATGTAAGCAAAATGATGCAGCTTATGAATATGATAAACCAGAATTCATCAGGTAACGACGATGCCTACTCAAAGGCAAGCAGAATGTATGATGATATATATGGTGCTGCAGCAGATAATCCGGACGGATATCATCAAGACAATTTATATGAAAACAGACATAACAATACACATACTGCACAAAATAACGAAACTGATGACAGTCTTTATGACAGCGTACTTAATATATTAAACAAAGAAACATAACCAGGGAGGTTCCAATATGTATAATAATTTTTTTAATTCCCAAAATAGAAATTATAACAACAATAACAATAATTTTAGCAATCAGAATAAATTCGCAAGGAGTATGTCAAATAATTCTTATTCAGATAATTCCGCAAATAGTTCTACAAATAATTCAGCCAATACACAGAATGCACAAAACCTTCACAATGCACAGCATACACAACGCACTCAGAGCATACAAGATGAAAACTCACAGAACAACAGCTCTCAAAACCTCAACCTTACCAATAACGAGCGCCTAAGAAACATCGACCCGATTAAATTAAAAATCATAATGGAAATAAGAGACAAAAGCAGGAACAAATCCATAGAAGAATTACTTCCTGAGATAATGAAGATAAATCAGGAGCTTAACCGCAGAAATATGAACTTCACAAAGGATGAGACTGCCGCTCTGATGGATGTTATAGAGGAATCACTCTCCCCTGCAGACAGACAGAAATTCAATATGTTCAAAGGATTTATGTCTTAACTATCATTTCCATTTGCAGTAAACAAAAAAAGTGTTATAATCTTCTTATCAGTTTTACAACGGAGGAATAATAATGCCAAATAATATTGACCTGACCGACGATACAGACGAGAAGAATACAGAAGAAAAAGATAATGATGAATATGAAGCATACTGCTACCTGTGCAGAAGACCTGAATCAACAGCAGGTCCTTTTATAACGCTGCCCGGTAATATGCACATATGCAATGAATGTATGCAGAAGAGCTTTGATGCATTCAACGGCAATCAAATGCAGTTCATAGACCTCTCGCATATGCCGAACATAAATATGTCACAGTTTATGCCTTTTGATGACATTCCGAAGTCTCAGAAGGTTAAGAAGAAAAAGAAGACGGAGAAGAAAAAAGATGAAGAACCTCTCACTCTTCAAAATATTCCTGCACCTCATAAAATCAAGGCAATGCTTGATGAATATGTAGTCGGTCAGGAATATGCCAAGAAAGCGATGTCCGTTGCAGTTTACAACCATTACAAGAGAGTTATAACCGGAACAATGGACGATATAGAAATAGAGAAATCAAATATGCTTATGCTTGGTCCTACAGGCTGTGGTAAAACTTATCTCGTAAAAACCATAGCCAAGCTGTTAAATGTTCCGCTTGCGATAACAGATGCCACCTCACTTACAGAGGCAGGTTACATAGGTGATGATGTGGAAAGCATATTATCAAAGCTCCTTGCAGTTGCAGATAATGATGTAGAAAAGGCAGAGCACGGAATTGTATTCATAGATGAGATAGACAAGATAGCCAAGAAAAAGGAAACCAGAAGCCGAGATGTAAGTGGTGAGTCCGTACAGCAAGGACTTCTTAAAATATTAGAGGGTGCCGAGGTCGAGGTACCTGTCGGTTCAGGAAGCAAAAATGCTATGACACCTATGACAACCATGAATACCCAGAACATATTGTTTATATGCGGCGGTGCATTTCCCGATATAGAGGATATCATAAAGGAAAGATTATCCAAGCAGTCCTCTATGGGCTTCAATGCTGACCTGAAGGATAAATATGACAATGAGCCTAATCTTATGCAGGAGGTTACAGTCGAGGATTTACGAGACTTCGGTATGATACCTGAATTCCTAGGCAGATTGCCTGTAATATTTACCCTTGATGCACTCGATAAGGATATGTATGTTAAGATATTGAAGGAGCCTAAGAATGCAATCTTAAAGCAATACCAGAAGCTTCTTGCATTGGATGAAGTAAATCTAAAATTCGATGAATCAGCATACGAGACAATAGCCGAAAAAGCTATGGAGAAAAAGACAGGTGCAAGGGCGCTTCGTGCCATCATCGAAAAATTCATGCTTGATATAATGTATGAGATTCCTCGTGATGATAACATAGGTACGGTAACCATAACCGGCGATTACATCAACGGCAAGGGCTCCCCAATCATAGAACTAAGAGGCGCAAATTAGAATAGGAGGTTATATGAATCCTGTTATTATAGCTCATCGTGGTGCCAGTGCGTTGGCGCATCACGAGAACACACTTGAGGCTTTTAAGATAGCGATTAAATTAAAAACCGACTACGCAGAATTTGACATAAGGAAGACAAAGGACAACCAGCTTATAGTTTTCCATGATGACGAAATTAGAGGAAGCGAAATCTCATCTCTTACCTATGACAAGCTATGCAGCATTACATCAAAAGAGAACTATCGTGTTCCTCTTTTATCTGAGGTACTTGAGCTATGCAAAGGAAAAATCAAGCTTGATATAGAGCTTAAAGAATCAGGCTATGAAAAACGCGTCATAGATATGGTAACAAAGCTGTATCGCTATGATGAATTTATGATGAAATCCTTTATAGATAAAACCGTCAAAGCAATACATGACTATGACCCATATATTAAGACAGGTTTATTGCTTGGAGTAAAGGGAGCATCATTAAAGACAAGATTACACGAATATTTCCCAATGACAAGGATAGCCGCATGTAATGCGGATTTCGTATCACCTCATTATAAGCTTGCAACACCGGGATTTATAAAGCGTATGAAGCTTTATAACAAGCCTGTATATGTATGGACTGTCAATCGTGCCAGACTGATGGGAAAATGTATATACAATAATGTCGACGGAATAATCAGCGATAAGCCAAATGTTGCAATCAAAGTAAGACAATATATACTTAATAGAAAATTAAAGCAAAAGATGATGAAAATGAGAAAGCAATATGCCAAGGAAGAAATATAAGGTATAGATAAAAATTAAAGATATATCAATATAAAATAATGATTCTAATAGAAAGGAAACAGTAATTTTACTGCAACAGGATAAGTAATTATGAAATACAAGGTAGGGTTTATAGGCTGTGGCAATATGGCATCGGCGATAATCGGAGGACTTATAAATAATGCTAACATCAAGGCTTCTGAAATTATAGCAGCAGACGCTTCGGAAACTGCAATTAAGAAAGCATCAGACAAACTTAATATAAATACAACTCTTGACAATAAAGAAGTTGCATCTTCCTCAGAGGTTTTATTCTTATCTGTTAAGCCTCAGTTTTATGAGACAGTTATTGCTGAAATAAAAGACACAATCTCTGATAATCAGATTGTAGTAACAATAGCTCCCGGAAAAACTTTAGCTTGGCTCGCCAAGCGAATCGGAAACAATGTCAAGATAGTAAGAACCATGCCTAACACTCCTGCATTGGTAGGTGAAGGCATAACTGCAGTATGTAAAAACTCTCTTGTAAATGAAGAAGAATTTTCTTACATAATGTCACTTTTAAAAAGCTTCGGACTTGCCGAAGAAATATCGGAAAATCTTATGGATGTAGTTGTATCCGTAAGCGGCAGTTCTCCTGCTTATGTATTTATGTTCATTGAAGCTATGGCAGATGCAGCCGTACTTGACGGTATGCCAAGAGACAAGGCATACAAGTTCGCGGCTCAGGCCGTACTTGGCAGTGCAAAGATGGTAATTGAGACGGGCAAGCATCCGGGTGAGCTTAAGGATATGGTCTGCTCTCCTGCCGGTACAACCATAGAGGCTGTTCGTGTGCTCGAAGAAAAAGGCTTCCGCAGCTCCGTCATCGAAGCTATGAAAGCCTGTACGGATAAATCAAAGAGTTTGTAACTTTTGTCTTAATGTCACCGAAGCCTTACCCATGAAATACATTTATTGATTAACCGGAAGAATGATTTCTATTTTAAATATATAATATTCGGATTTGTCATCTTGTGTCGAGGATAGGAAGCATTCACCTTCATACTTCTCAACAGTATCTTTAATGTTGATTAATCCGAAACCATGATTGGACTTATCTTTTTTGGTTGTGATAATATTATTGTCTCTAATGTCCGGTTCATGGGCTGTAGGATTTGCCTCTGTAATTATCATATAGTTTTCATTTCTTTTAAATGTCAGTTCAATATGTTTTTTATCTTCATTAAGATTTTCTACTGCTTCGATTGCATTATCAAGTATATTAGCGAGGATGGTACAGGTATCAAGTGCCGAGAGCTTAACGCCTGAAAGCTTTCCGTCAACCGTAAGTGTTATTCCCTTCTTAGCTGCTTTATTCTTCTTTTCCGAGCAGATTGCATCTACTATCTCATCACCTGCGTGTACGCTTGTGTCTGCCTGCTCAACCAACTTGGCCATATCCTTGATATAGTTTCCAAGCTCATCATATTTTTTGCTCTTATATAACTCCTGCAGACAGTAGGTATGATTTTTCAAATCATGTCTGATTTTTCTTATCTCTCGATTGGAAGCTATAAGTCCCTCATAGTGTTCCTTCTGGGCTTCGATATAGTACTCATTTACAGTATTTTTTTCACGAAAATACATTGATTCCGATTCCTTTATGATAAGCAGTATGGAGATAAGTAAAATGATTACAGTTATGGCAAGCATTATTATACTGTATGTCCTGCCGCCCATATCCCCGCTATATACAAACCGAAGCGAAATCAAAGGTTCAGTATTTAAATATCTGTCTATCCTAAGAACGGAAAAGATGACATTATCTATCAAAAGAAATACCAGGAAAACTGCCGCAACCAGTGATAAAGCCATCGGACCTTTTCTTCTCCTGCTCGAAAGAAATGATAAAATCCATACTACAATAAGTAAAAGCAATATCAATAATATCGATGTAATATTTACCATATATACGGGTGTTTTTATGCTTTCCTCAATCATAGTATCCAATGTATATAAAATACCTAAAAGAATAGTTATAACTTCAAAAGCAGTAACCGTAATAAAAAAAGCCTTTATCTTTTTACATAAAAGCTGCGTGATAAAATAAATCAATAAAAATAAAACCAGTACTCCGTTTATCGTTGTTTCAAAAGGCATCTTATCTGTCACAGTTAAAAGCGCCGTACTTAGTATCACATATATACTAATAACCGTAATTAGCATATTTTTTCTGTTTGATACTTTTTTTAACGGATAACCAAAGAAGCCTGTTATAAGTAACCAGGCTGAAAGTGTATATGCTGTTCCTTCGATAAGGCAATAAACCAAATCATAAATTATCTGCAACATTTTTTTAATCCTATCTCTCACTGTTTCTTACTATCTAAAGCAATTCTTTACTATCTCGCGCTGTTTCTTACATATTCCAGAAGCTTTATCTTAAAATCAGCCATACTGCTTCTGCTAAGTGGTAAAGCGGTACCCTTTGAAATGATGACCTCATTACCGTGATGCTTTTTTACATGTCTTAAATTCACTACATATCCTCTGTGTATTCTGTAAAATGAATCGGTTATCATTGAAAGATTTTTTTCCATATCTGCAAGCTTGCCACGAATGGTATATTCTCTTTTTGAAAGTACAATTCTTATGGAATTATTTTGTGCCTCTATGTATACTATATCATCCACAGGAACAACCACATCCTCACCTTCATATCTGATTACGATATGCTTTCCTCCGACGAGCTTTTCCTTCAAATCCGAAAGGGTTTTATTTAGCTTATTCTCGTCAACCGGCTTGCCAAGGAATCTAAAAGCAGATACCTCATAACCCTCCATAGCCATCTCCGTATGACTGGTCAGAAATATAACAGGTATATCGATATCCAGCTCGCGCAATTTTATCGCAGTACTCATACCATCAAGCATTGGCATCTCAATATCAAGAAAGAGAGCCTCCGGTCTTACACCATTTTTTATATCAGACAATAATTCTTCTCCATCTGCATATTCCTTGCAAGATAGATCAAGCCTTCCAAAAAATCCGTAAAGAGCATCCGTAAGCTTTTCCCTTATTATCTTTTCATCATCACATACCGCTATAAGCATGAACTACTCCTCATCTTAATTTATCATATTTCAGATTGCTGCTATATTATAAAGCCATCGCAACACTACTTCATTTTACATTTTGGCCAAATCTTTAAATCAAAAATTATATTACTTTAATACAATAAATTGTATCAGACGATTCTTCCGTTTTCAATATTAATGATACGATTGCCGTACGCTGCACAATCAGCGGAATGAGTAACCTGAAGTATGGTTATCCCCTTCTTTTCATTAAGCTTTTTAAAAAGATTCATAATCTCCGTTCCGGAAACCGAATCAAGATTACCGGTTGCTTCATCGGCAAGAAGTATCTCCGGATTGCCAAGCACAGCTCTGGCAACGGCAACCCTCTGCTGCTGTCCGCCCGAAAGTTCTGCCGGCACGGCTTTCCTTTTTTCTGTAAGGCCTGTTATCTCAAGTATCTCTTTTAATTCAGGCTCAAGCTCAGACCTTTTTTTACCCTTAACGGTAAGCGGAAGAAGTATATTGTCCTCCACATTAAGATTCTGAACCAGATTATAAAACTGAAATACAATTCCAATCTTTTCAAGTCGAAGCTGCGACAGCCTTCTATCTGACATCTTTGTTATATCCTCGCCGTCAATTAATATATTTCCTTCAAACTCTCTGTCAAGTCCGCCTATAAGGTATAAAAGTGTTGATTTACCGCTTCCGGATGCACCCATAAGAGATACAAATTCTCCTTTTTTAACCTCAAAGCCTGCATCTGTCAAAACCTTATTTTCACTGCCGCCCTTACCAAAGGTCTTACTTACATTTTTTACTACTATCATACTGCTCATATCAAAGCTCCTTTCTACTCATACTTAAGCTGCATGGCTATCTTCATCTTCCTAAGTGACCTAACCGGGAACAGTGAAACCAAAGTAAATACTACCCACAAAATCACCAGAAATACCACATACATTTTTATATCATAGGATACATTGAACCCACCTGCCAACGAATTCAAAAGTCTTCTAAACGGAATAAATGCCATAATTGCCGCAGGAAGAGAAACTATAAGTGCAATCGCCGACGATATCATACTCTCAAGGATAAACATAAATGAAAGCTTGTCTCTCGTCATAGCTGTCGACATAAGCACGGCGCACTCACGCTTTCTTCCTTCAAAGCCGATAAGCTGATTGCTTATCATACCGATTACAGTAAGCGCAACCCCCAGTATGATTACAAGCATAAGCATGGACTTCATACCTGTTTTTTTACCTTCCCATGTGGCATTATATTCATCCAGTGTCAGAACATCATATATAACAGTGCCTGAGTATTTTTTAATCTTTGACTTTATATCCTCAGGGTTGTCACATCTTACATATATTTCACTGGGATAATCATGAAATATATCTATATAATTATCCATCGATATTACGATTGAATTAGAGGTCGAATCATAATTATTACTGTCTATATATCCACCGACCTTAAGTGTTTTTTTGATAGGCAGATAACTGTCCGAATCAAAGGTAAGCTCTACCTCATCTCCAGTTTTTACACCAAATTTATCTGCAATTTCTTCGTCTATATAAAATGTATCGTTATCTATACCTGAAGGCAGATTCTTTACACCGATCAAAAGTGAAAAACCTTCTTGGGGAAGTCCAAATATATTAACATCCTTGGTAAAACCATTTATTGTTATTTTTTTCTCAACCTTATAAACTGTCTCAGTTTCACTTACTCCTTCTAAATCATCTATGTAAGAAAACATCGAAGCCTTCTGATCGTTATTAAGCTGTATCTGAATATCAGCATCAAAGGTCTTTATGTCATATATCGCATCGAGCGATGTTACAAATATAAAAAGTACTATCGCAAGTGCTGCTGCCGTTATGCAAAGGACTCCGCTTCCCACCGTACTTTTTCTTGCAAAGCACTCTAAAGCAGCAAGCTTTGCAACCGGCTTTTCCCTTTTATGGAAATGCTTTACCAAAAGGCCTGAACACAAGCAAAGCAAAACCGGAAATAAAAGTGAAATTCCAAATATGATAAATGCAAAGCTTATAAACATAGCCGCAATATTATCGGTTACAATAAGTAAAACTATTGATACGAGAATCATAATTGCGCCCAAGGTATAGGACACTTTGTTAAGCTTATACTTTGTATCCTTGTTATCAAATATAATGTCTCTGATAGAGGTTCTTGATGCTTTAATAATCTCCTTAATCGAACAAATACATTCTATAAAAATTGCTACCAGTATAACTGCTATATAAGCACTTATTCCTACTTTGCCATAATCTACCGAAACACTTGCATCCTTTGAATCAACCGAAATTATACCTCCAAGCAAAATGCTTCTTACAAGCTTATAAAGAACACAACCGATTATACCTCCGAACAAGCCGTAAAGTCCTGTCTCTAAAAGCAAAAATCCTGTGGTAAACCTATTGGATAGACCGAGACTTCTGAATGTTCCTACCATCGCCATGCGTTCACTTACTATACGCTGTGAAACAGACATGGTTACAAATATTACCAGCAGCAGGCACACGGCAAACATCAAAAGGAAGATAAGTGTTATACCCTTAATCATGGTATTAAGCTCACCGTCATCTATAATCTTTCCGACATCAGCTCTGTAGTCTCTCTCCTTAAGAATATCTACAACCTTGTCCGTCTCCTTATCATCAAGAACATCTATATAAGCCTCAGCGTATGTAAGCTCTTTGTCAAAATCAAGCTTAAGCATTCCCTCTTCGCTAAGGAATGCAATCTTAGCCCCATTTGCCATACCGGTATCTAATAGAATCACATTTACCTTATATGAAACAGCCTCATCCGTATCACTGTATAAAATAAGCTCATCACCGATACTTAAACCATAGCTTTCGGCAAGCTTTTTTGATACGGCAACTTCATTATCTTTTAAGCTTATTTCCTCTCCGATAAGGCGCATCTTGTACGCCATATCAAAATCCATAGATTCGACAGTATAGTTTTCTGAATGAAAATAACTGTAAAAGCCCTCCGGTATCTCGATGCTTCCACCCTGTCTTATGGATACAAGCAATGCATTTATCGGTATATCCATTTCCAAGATATCATCGTCCAACCCAAGCTCATCCGACATAATGATATCGCTTGAACCTGTAACCTGTGTAAGCAAATTCTTAACAATATATCCCATGGAACCGGACATATCTATACAAAGGAGTGCTGAAAATGAACAGCTTGCTATACATATGAACAAAAGCAAGGTTCTAAGCGGTTTTGAAAATATATTCTTTAATGTATGCTTTATCATTATACGCATTTCCTCATCTTCCTCCCTTTACCATCTGCTTACTCTATTCTCAGGTTCCACATACATTCCGTCACCCGGTTTAACATCATATAGTTCATAGAATTCATCTGTTGACGAAAGCACTGCATTTACTCTTATACACTCCAGACTATGCTCGTCGATTTGAAGCTTCTCCATAGCAACAGTATCCTCAAGCATCGTGCACCAGATATAAGCATAATTTTCAAACAGCTTTCTTCTTTGCTCATCAGTTTTAGCTATTTTCATAAGACACTCCATACCACCCTTATCCGCATAATTTTCTCCACAGGTAAGTCTACCGTCCACATGATATATATCCATAATCGTAAATGTCGAATAATATTCAATCATACTATCCATTCTGTTATTAAGTTCTTCCCTATCTTCCTTACTTATCCAGTCAGGATTATAATTACCGTCCGCATCATAGTTAATACAGTTTGAATCAAAGGCGTGCCCCATCTCATGAGCAACTACCATTCCAAGTCCTCCAAGATTGGTATAATAATCAGCATCCTCGTCAAAGTATGGCGCATGCATAATAGCCACCGTTATATTAAATGAATTGTCTATACCATACATGGAATTAACCGTCTGTGCAGACATAACAGAGTTTGATTTATCATGTGCCTTACCTATCTTACCAAGCTGCTTATTATAATTATCCTTCTTAACATTTACAAATGTCATAAAGGCATCATCTCCGATAAGCTTTGCATCATTTTTGTCAACCTCGTGCGGAGTTCCACCTCCCTTAACAAAATACATATTGTCAAGCTTCTTTATCAGTCCTTTTCTGGTTGCCTCACTAAGCCAGTCTGCCTCATTTATAAGCTGTCTATAGCCTTCCTTAATGTCCTCGTACATATGTGTAAGCTCTGCGTCCATCTCCTCCGTATAGTACTTATCAGCATAAAGCTCGCTTACTCTATATTCCAACAAACCGTTTATATAAAGCGCCGTCTCCATCTCTTTAGTCTGATGGCTTGCAGGCACATAAAGCTTTAAAAACTCATATTCGTCTGTCAAAAAATAATTGTATCTGTACATCAGCTCACAGATAAGATAGGTTTTAATACATTCAAGATTATCATCGCTAAATGAAGCATCCAGCATCTCAAGCTGTTCCGTATCTATTACATACCAGCCTCCGTACGGATTATCTTTAATACCCATTATTTTTTCCAAATTATCCGTGCCCACATTTTTCAGTATCCCATCAAGCGCATCCTTATCATAAAATACAAATGAAGCATAAGGATTTTCTGCATCCATAATCTGATAATCCGTCTTACCTGCCACATCAATTGCAAAGTATACAAAATCATCTGCTTTCTTTCCTGCCTCATCAAGTTCATCTCCACAAGCCAAAAGTGCATCAAGCACATACGAACGAAGCATCTGTCTTTCCTCATCACTCTCATATATATCCTTAAGAGCTATATTAAAAATTGAATCCTTTTGTTCTATATAAAGGGCATTTTCCTCTGATTCAAAGAAGTTTCTCTCAATCATGATATCGAAATAAAGAAGCTGTCCTTCCTCTTTTGCAATCTCACCGATTATATCAAGAAGCTCATCTGTATCTTTTGCCTCATTTATCTCCTTAATTCTTTCATTAAAATGTTCTACACCAAGATTCCCTATATTCTCTTGATTAAGAAACTGAATATATGCATCCTTAACAAGCTGTTCATTGGTACCGGGCTCATAGCTTTTATTTGAATTGGCTATATCACTGATAAGACTTATTATCTCTGCATTAACATCATTCATAATGTCCACTGCCGGTCCACCGTACGCCTCTCCATAATGAAGGTCAAGATTAAGAAGCGCGTCCTTGTTTACATAGCCATAAAAATCATCCTGAGGTCTTAT
Organism: Lachnospiraceae bacterium; assembly: GCA_017480195.1. Classification (GTDB taxonomy): domain Bacteria; phylum Bacillota; class Clostridia; order Lachnospirales; family Lachnospiraceae; genus Coprococcus_C. The sequence continues at coordinate 30,455 of JAFVBE010000009.1, read as the reverse complement.
CTCTTCAGAATCCTTTTTCTCACTGTCCTTTGAGTCGTTTTCAGTATTGCCTGCTTCATTCACTGTGGCTTCATCGCTATCTGCTTCCTTTTTAATGATTCCGCAGCCGCATAAACCAAACACCATAACCATCGCAAGCAGTAATCCTATACAGCTATTCATTTTCTTATTTCTTAGCATATTTGTCTCTCCTCTTTTATCATTTATATTGCACTTGTTATTAGTCCTGATAATTCCTGAGCTTTTGTTTATGCTAATATATCATTATTAAATTTTTATTTTGGAAATTTGTGGTGAATTGTAAAATTAGAGTGGTGAATGATCAAAAAATAAGTTGTGGAAGTCCCACAACTTATTTTGTTGATATAAGATTTAGTTTTGCTTTTGTAAATTTTCAACTTCAAGTTCTTCAATAGCACTTGAAACCTCTTCCGCTGAAATGTTTAGCTTTCCTGCAATCTCTGAGACAGAAAGACCACATTCAAGAAATGTTTCAATCTTGCCTTTCATTTTAGCTTCAGCAACTCGATCACTAAAGTAATGATCCATATAGGGTTCTCCCTTCCTTTCCATTTCAATACTGTCGCCCCACTCTGTATCTTTCGTAAGCGCCTGCATCAGCTTTAAAACTTCGTCCACGTGTTTTACAACCTCTCTCCTGTTCGTGCAGTGTGCTGTCATCTGCTTTATATTGACTTTTATCTTTAGTATTTGTAAAAGATCCTCCTTTACATTATTTATTTTTCTCTTGCAAATACTTTAATAAGCATAGTGTATGTTTATATCACTATACTTATTAACTTCATTTTAATTTAATAATTAGCAGAATGCAATATCGAGTTCAATAAATCTATATATTGTATATAAATTAAGATAATACAAAATCACAATATAACAAAAAAAATTCAATTCCATCTCGTCAAACATCTCTATATCACCGACCACAAATAGAAAAATCCCTCCTACCAAAATGGTAGAAGGGATATCTTCATTTTATATATCAGTATCTTATAATGAGAAAGAACCTTCCTCACCATCAGCTGTGAAGTAAACCATACCAGTCTCTGGCTGATAGTATACATTTAATACCTTGATTGACTTCTTACCTGATACTTCAACTGCCTTAGCAACGATATCTGAAGTTGATACCTGACCACCGGCAAACTCGATTACAACATTCTCTGATGCTGCCTTCTTAGCAGGAGCTGCCTTCTTTGCTGGTGCTGCCTTCTTAGCTGGTGCTGCTTTCTTTGCAGGTGCTGCCTTCTTAGTCTCAGTCTTAGCTGCTTCCTTCTTAGCAGGAGCTGCCTTCTTTGCTGGTGCTGCTGCCTTAGTTGTTTCCTTCTTAGCTGGAGCTGCTTTCTTTGCTGGTGCTGCTGCCTTCTTTGCTGGTGCTGCTTCCTTCTTAACCTCAGCCTTAGCTGCTTCTACTTTTGCCATAGTTGAATCTACTGTTGCTTTCTTAACTGCCATTTTGTTTTCCTCCGTATAATCTTTGATTTGTATTAATTAACTCTTATGTCTATCTTATGTTTGCTTCAAATAGGATATTACGACTTTTTTTATTTTTTTTCAAGGGTTTAAAAAAATTTCTTAAGTATTTACCAATGGATTGAAATAATAATCAAAAAAAATATAAAACTTGCACAATAAAATTGACTCAATTTTATATTTTAAAAAAAGCTTGTATTAGTAGTTGTTTACTACTATCAAACAGCAGCTTATAATAATTCTAATGAGCATCATACAGCCGACCATACCTGTCCATCAAAAAAGAGAATGAAAAAAATCATTCTCTTTTTTGGCTATGTAATTGAAATTATCTTAGTTATAATTCTCAATACATCTCTGGAACATGCTCTTGTCAATTCCACAGTTTGGACATACCCAATCATCAGGAAGATCTTCAAAAGCTGTACCCGGTGCTATACCATGCTCAGGATCACCTACCTCAGGATCGTAAGTGTAACCACAAGGATTGCAAAAATACTTATCCATAGTTTTTCTCCTTTCGTTTAATTAAATCTTATCATCAAGCCATACGGCTTACAAACAATTTAAGCTTAACCAAAATATCTCTTTAACAAGCCTTCAAATGCCTTACCATGTCTTGCCTCATCTCTTGCCATCTCATGAACTGTATCATGTATTGCATCAAGATTAGCAGCCTTTGCACGCTTAGCCAAATCAGTCTTTCCATCTGTTGCGCCATTCTCAGCATCAACTCTCATCTCAAGATTCTTCTTAGTAGAGTCTGTTACAACCTCTCCTAAAAGCTCTGCAAACTTTGCTGCATGCTCAGCCTCTTCATAAGCAGCCTTCTCAAAATAAAGACCTATCTCAGCATAACCTTCTCTAAATGCAACTCTTGACATCGCAAGATACATACCAACCTCTGAGCACTCGCCCTCGAAGTTAGATCTTAAGTCTTTGATTATATCCTCACTTACTCCCTGAGCAACACCTACCACATGCTCTGAAGCCCAAGTTTTCTCTCCTGACTGTGCCTTGAATTTCTCTGCAGGAGCCTTACATACAGGACAAGCCTCAGGTGGCTGCTCTCCTTCGTAAACATATCCACATACTGTACATACATATTTCATAATATAGTCCTCCTTATTTTTAGCTAAAAAAAATTGCGAAACAATTATAAGATAAATGAACCTATATCAAGTTTCGCAATTAATTAACTTATTTATTTTTCGATAATAATTACTAACCAATATGCTAACATATCCCCCTTAATCTGTCAAGAAGTCAAAAGGCAAAAAAGCCAGCATTTTCAATGGTTAGTGTATACTAACTCAACCCAACAGGTTAGATACAATCTCATTAAGATGCATACCGTTTGAACCCTTAATCAAAACTATATCTTCAGGCTTCATAACCGACAGAAGATATAGTGCAACCTCACCGTTATCTTTGAAACGATAGCATTTGATATTAGGATTATTTGCTTCCACGGCATCCGCTATATGCTGTGATAATTCTCCTACAACTATCAAATCATCAATACTTTTCTTCGCTAGATACTCTCCTGTCTCATAATGATACTTCTCACTGTTCTCTCCAAGCTCGAACATATCTCCAAGTACAGCAAGCTTCCTGCCGCCCTCCATAACATCAAATTCGTCTAAGACATCAAGACTCGCCTTCATGGAATCAGGGCTTGCATTATAGGTGTCGTCAATGATTGTATATTTATTCGGTATGTGCAGAAGCTTCAGACGAAGTCCCTGAAATGTCTCAAACTGCTTTGCAGCAATTCGGACATCAAGTCCCATATAATCCGCTATCGCAAGTCCTGCAAGTGAATTAGTTACATTATGATTGCCAAGTGCATTAAGTATAACCTTAATTCTGTCATCACCATGAACATAATCATATACATACTGATAATTCTCCATATGAATATTCTCTGCACGATAATCGCACCATTCCTTAGTTCCGTAATAAAATGTCCTGACACCGGTTTTGCCCTTTATCTCTTCGAGCATATCGTCATCACCGTTTAGGAATAATGCACCATCCTCACTCATTGCATTAATTATAGATAATTTTTCCTTACGAATATTTTCCTTAGTCTTAAGAAACTCAATATGAGCTACGCCGATTTTTGATACCACGCATATATCAGGCTTTACAAGGTGTGACAGAATATCCATCTGACCTTCTTCACTCATTCCCATTTCTATAACGGCAATTTCCGCATCCTCATCAATGCGTGAAAGAATCAAGGGCGTGCCTATCTGAGAATTATGATTACCCGATGTCCTGTATACCTTCTTTTCACCGGATAATGCAGTCGCAATCATCTCTCTCGTGGTCGTCTTACCTACACTTCCCGTCACTCCTATAAATGGTATATTAAATTTATTTCTCACATAAGCACCTATATCCTGCAATGCCTTTATGGTTTCATCAACTAATATATACGGCTTATCGACTGTAATTTTCTCATCAGGTCTGGATGTAAGTGTAGCTGAACATTTATCCAAAGACTGCTCTATAAAATAATGACCATCCGTCTTTTCTCCAATTATCGGAACGAACAAATCTCCCTCTTTTGTCATTCGTGAATCAATACATATATCATATAAGATTACATCTTCGTTTCCATTTAACAGTTTTCCATTTGTGACATCAACTACTTCTTTAACTGTAATATTCATAATATTTATATCTCCTCTTACCCGCAGTAAGTTATGTGGAAGAAGCTTAATCTTCTACCCTATATACTATACTACTCGCGATTTTATCAGCAGTTACATCATCAATTAAATTTTTAATTATTGCAAGTGAAAAATCTATCGCAGTTCCTACTCCCCTGCTGGTTATGAAATGGTCGTCCACAACCACAGCATCTGTCATGTGCTCTGCACAATTAAGCTCGTCCTCCATACCCGGATAGCAGGTAGCATGTCTTTCTTTGAGAAGTCCCATACTGCCATATACTGTAGGCGCTGCACAGATAGCACATAACCATTTGCCCTGCTCATCATATTCTCTTATAAGCTTGGCAAGCCCCTCATGTGCTTTAAGATTAAGAGTACCCGGCATACCGCCCGGCAACACGATGGCGTCCGCATCTGCAATTACATTAAAGGTCTTATCCATCTCAACCTTTATACCATGTGAGCCTTTTACCATCTTCTCTCCGGTAACTGATACCGTATATGTTTCTATACCGGCACGCCTGAGTAAATCTACTACAGTTAATGCTTCAACTTCTTCAAAGCCCTCTGCAAAAAAAACATTTACCTTCTTCATAATATAATCCTCCGTATCTTCTATCATCTAACATCCATATAGACTATCGTCTTGATGGTTTTGCTTCGTGTCGATGTCCTCAAGCGCACATCACTGCAAAGCTCAATATAACAAACAACAATTTAATATTTAAAATTTCCAGAGAATAGTATATACTATAACCGATAATTCTTCAAGAAAATAAATAATAACAGGAGAAGTATAATGGAAATCGAAAGAAAATATCTCTTAAAAACCATACCGGAAACACTTGACACATATACACACTATGACATAGAACAGGCATATCTTGCCAATAAGCCGGTCGTACGAGTAAGAAAGCGAGTATCACCTGATAATAAGGAGTTTTTCCTCACGGTAAAATCAACAGGAATGATAAAACGCGAAGAAGTAGAAACCGCTATATCTGAGGACACATATAATACTTTTTTAGAAGAAGCAGAAGGAAATATAATCACAAAGACGCGCTACATAATCCCTTTGGATGATGTACTTAAGGTCGAGCTTGATGTATTCAACGGAGTATTTGAAGGCATAATCATGGCTGAAGTGGAGTTTCCTGATGAAAAAGCTGCAAAAAAATTCACCCCACCGGATTATTTTTCCGATGAGGTTACCTTTGATAAGCGTTTTCATAACAGTAATATGAGTACCATGTCCGAAGTCGAAATATCAGAGCTGGTCGACCTTGCTCATACCGCCAATATTTCTTAAGCCTAAATTAATCATATGAACTGATATCATAATGCATATAATACTTACAAAAAGTGATGGCAGAAGTCCCAGAGCAGAATTAAAATTAGAAATTAGTATACCTAATGTCTGCCCATAGAAGCACAGCCTGAATATCTCTTTCTTATCAAGACCGATATTAGCCATTCTGTTGATTCCACTTATGCTTAATCCGAACAAAAGTGCCAGCACAGCATACTTTAAGAAGCATCCCGCACTATATACAAGATAACTGATAACCAGACTGAAATATATGAAAGGTATCATTGAGCGAAGCGTCTCATTTGAAAATCCATCGGGAAGCAGTTCAGAAAGCAGGGCATCACCATAGCTTAAAAGTCTGCTTCCATCATTAACAACAATCGAAAGATATTTTCTTCCAAAGGCTATATATCCGCCGCTTTTATCCATCTTATCCTCAGAAACCTTATCCGCATCCGTATCAATCATTATCTTATATACAGGCATTGACATCGTAAAAGGGCTTTCAATCACAAGGCTGCCATCGTTGAAATTAAGTGGAGCCATCTTCTCTGTAAATAGTTTTTCAAATCCTCCAAAGCCCGTGATAAATGCAGCCTCAGGTATTACCTGCCTGACTAAACCTACGGCAAGCATTAAAACAATTACAAAGACTGTAAATCTGCTTTTCTTTAAGTCAATCAATTCTCTGTATTTTGACGGTTTAAACATAGCATAAACTATCTGCTCGGCAAATGTCATCTTATTCCTCCTTAATAATAAAGCCTTCCTTAGGAACCTTAATTGTAACTATAGTTCCCTTGCCATCCTTATTCCTTATCTCAACGCCTGCCTTGCAAAGCGTCTTAAGCTTCTTCTTAATAGTCTTGTATGGAACTGTTCCATCATATTTTTTATCGGGTCCTATACCCTTACCATTGTCAACAATCTGTATGGCAAAGCAGTCAAGCCTTTCGTAAATCCTTAGCACTATTCTCGGATTGACAGTGGATTTTAATGCACCGTTTCTTACAGCATTCTCCACAAGAGGTTCGACAGTTCCATATGGAATCATAAAATTATCAACCTTATCTTCTATCTCGACCGTAAGACCCTTGTTAATCCTCTTCTCCATCTCAAGATATGCCTTTATGTATGTAAGCTCCTCAGCAAACGGAACCAACCCCTCCTCAGTTGTCGCCCTTATATTATCCTTGAGATAAACCGAGGTATTGTATATAAGTCTGCTATTCGCCTTGTCATCCTTAAGCGAGCCTATTGCCTCATTTAACGCCTTAAATACAAGATTGGTATTAATATCCTTAACAATCTGCTCCTTCTTCTGCTCAAGGCTGTTAAGCGCCGCCTCCTTCTTGGAATTAACCTCCTTGATTATATCCCTCTGTACGATTATAACCATAAGTATGAGGAATATATATAGTCCTACATCGAGAACAAGTCCATCATACCTTTTATAGAACTTAAATAACGAAAGCACCGCCTCAATAACAAGCGTAACAAGAAGTATGGTATTCGCAATAAGATTGCTGTATATCATCTTATCCTCATAAGCATCCGCAGCCAGATACATAAGTCCCGACAACAGTAGAAGTCCTATCATAATAAGCACCTTCGTTATGCTTACATAAGTTGCAAAATCACAGACATTGAACATCTGGAATATAGCACCTGTAAGGAAATTTATAGCATAGATGAATATTCCTATTTCAAATATTTTCGCATATCTTCTCTTTAGTGCAAAGCATCTCTGATACATAATATATATAACCGGCAGAAGCAAAAGCATAACCATACCTGCCATATATATGCCGAATATATTCTTAGTGATAAGCTGCATAATCGGATTAGATAAAAGACTCCATAAGGCTGTCGCAAATATAAATCCAAATGCATATAATGCTTTCTGCTTATCAACCTCCTTGTTCTTCATGATAACAAGAGATACGGTAAGCAAAAGTGCAATAGCCATAAGTGCTATGGCAAGCACCAGACTTACGACATTATTATTAATTATATTGAATATTATATCACTCTTCGTGCCATAATAAATATTCGGAATTCTGCCACTGTATTTTCTGTATGCAGAGCTTAGATATATCGTAATTATCTCTCCAGGTGACGCCTCTCCTATCTCGACTATATTATAGCTTGGAACAGCATTCTTCATAAGCTTCTGGTCGTTCATTACGCCATTCATATATATGGTCTCATCACCAAGCATAACTCTTACATTCTGAAACTCAGTCTTAAATACAATCGCCGTATTGCCTGTTATATCATCAGGTACCATATGCATAAGGACTATAATATCAGATTCATCTGCTTTTAAATCAACAGGAAGTGTTACAATCTCATCATTTCCTCCAGCATAGGACTTTAATATCCATCCGTCACTTATATCCGTTATAGTATCCCCGGTTATACGATTCTGTCCTTCAGGTGCGAATACAAATACAAAAAGGGAAATGAATATAAGTCCTGCAAATATAGCCATTACAACCACAATATTTAATTGTTTTAGCCTGCGTTCATTCATGCGACGGTCTCCCTCTTAATGTATGTCACACATTCCTAATACAATCTTTCTTAATGCATTACACATTCTTAATAAGATTAATCATCTCGATGGCGCCAAGTGCACAGTCATAACCCTTATTGCCTGCCTTAGTACCTGCACGCTCTATCGCCTGCTCGATATTCTCCGTAGTTACTATACCAAACATAACCGGCACACCTGTCTCCATTGAAGCTGCTGCAATACCCTTCGACACCTCGTTGCACACATAATCATAATGGCTTGTCGCACCCCTTATAACCGCACCAAGACATATGACCGCATCATACTTGCCTGATGAAGCCATCTTCTTAGCTATAACAGGTATCTCAAATGCACCCGGAACCCATGCGAGAGTTATATCATCCTCATTTACACCATGTCTTATAAGACCATCCTCTGCACCTGATATGAGCTTTGACACTATGAACTCATTAAACCTTGATGCCACAATACCAATCTTTATACCGTCTGCAACCATATTTCCTTCTAAAATCTTCATCTTTAATTCTCCTTTTTTCTCTCATTTTATTTATCTGTAATATATATTTTTATTATATTTATTTCAATCATATATATAATGTATCGTAACAGCTTATAAGTCAAGTATATGTCCCATTTTTTCTTTCTTGGTCTTAAGATAGAATATATCATACTTGCTTGGCTCAATCTGGATAGGTACACGCTCGACTATCTCAAGTCCGTATCCTGCAAGTCCGTATACCTTAAGCGGATTATTGGTAAGAAGTCTCAGTTTCTTTATACCAAGGTCAACAAGGATCTGAGTGCCTATGGTATAGTCTCTGGCGTCCTCAGGGAATCCAAGTTCAAGATTAGCCTCGACAGTATCACGTCCCTTATCCTGAAGCTCATACGCTCTTATCTTATTGATAAGACCTATGCCTCTGCCCTCCTGTCTCATATAAAGCAGTACTCCTCTGCCTTCCTTCGCTATGGCTTTCATCGCCGCATCATACTGCTGTCCGCAGTCGCATCTTGCCGAGCCTAAGGCATCACCCGTAAGGCATTCTGAATGTACTCTGCAAAGCACCGGCTCACCATCTGTTATATCGCCCTTAACAAGTGCCACATGGTGCTCACCATTTAATTTATTGATGTATCCGTAGATTGTGAACTCACCGTATCTGGTCGGCATCTTCGCCTTAGCGACACACTCTACGAAGACCTCATGCTCCTTCCTGTATTGTATAAGCTTTTCTATGGTACTTATCTTAAGATTATGTTCCTTAGCAAACTCAAATAAATCATCCCGCCTTGCCATAGTTCCGTCATCCTTCATTATCTCGCAGCAAAGGCCAACAGGCTTAAGCCCTGCCATTCTTACAAGGTCAACAGTTGCCTCTGTATGCCCCTGCCTCTCTATGACACCCCCCGGTCTTGCCTCAAGCGGAAACATATGTCCCGGTCTCCTAAAGTCCTCCGGCTTAGCATCATCAGCTACGAATTTTCTTGCGGTTATACCTCTTTCCTCTGCAGATATACCCGTAGTTGTACTCACATGGTCAACCGACACGGAGAATGCAGTGCAATGATTATCCGTATTGGTTATACACATCTGTGGCAGATGAAGCTTATCCGTATATTCCGGTGCCATTGGCATACATATAAGTCCTCTTGCGTACTTAGCCATGAAGTTGACATTTTCTGTCGTTGCATATTCGGCAGCGCATATTACATCTCCTTCATTTTCCCTGTCCTCATTATCAAGGATTACAACTATTTTCCCCTGTCTTATATCCTCGACAACCTCTTCTATCGAATTAAATTCCATACTCATCCTCCTTTATATAAAACCATTTCGTGACAACATATCCATATCTATGCCCGAATGTGAATTTGTTCCTTTTACAGCCTGACCGTCTTTATCTCCATAGCCCATAAGCTTCTCGACATACTTGCCTATTATGTCATTTTCAAGATTAACAACATCACCCTTAGTCTTGGTAAGCAATGTCGTCTCACCGGCAGTATGTGGTATAATCGACACCTTGAACACCTCATCATCCACATAGGCGACAGTAAGACTTATGCCATCTATCGCTATCGAGCCCTTTTCAACTATATACTTTAATATATCCTCAGAAGCCGCTACAGTAACCCATACCGCATTGTCTTCCCTCTCCATATTGCGTATCGTTCCGGTTCCATCTATATGCCCTGATACAATATGTCCGCCAAACCTTCCGTTACAAAGCATTGCCCGTTCAAGATTCACCTTACTTCCGGCTCGAAGTTCCCCAAGTGATGAGCGTCTCATAGTCTCAGCCATGACATCAGCAGTAAATATATCTCTGTCAATACTTGTAGCTGTAAGACATACGCCATTGACCGCTATGCTGTCGCCGACCTTTGAATCCAGTGTCACAATGCTTCCCTTTATCGTAAGCACAGCCGAGCGGCTTCCATGCTTAATATTCTTAATCTCGCCGATTTCTTCAATAATTCCGGTAAACATGCTTTGCTCCTTTCAATTTTTATTAAAACATTTTTTTCCAAACCAGAATCAAACTCTTGCTATGTATTTCAAGAAAACATCCTCATCAAATTTCTTAAGCTCTTTTAATGTGAATTTCTTTGATAAATCAGGATTTTCAAAACCCTTACCGCCTACAGCAGTAGGTGCATCCTTACCGCCTAACACCTTAGGCGCCATATATATATTTATCTCATTTACTATATCTTCCTCTATAGCAGCATAATTTAATGTACTGCCTCCCTCAAGTATTACACTGTCTATCTGCCTTTCACCCAGATATTTCATAAGTGATTTCAGATTAATCCTTCCATCCTTTTCTTCTACAAAGATAATTTCAACACCGGCATCAATCAGCTTATTGTATCTGTCCATAAGCTCATTATCCGTCCGGCAAGATTCCTTGATACGCTCTCCGACCGCCAATATCGTCGGTATTTTCTCTGATGTCTTCACAATATTTGAATCAAGAGAAAGCTTCATATTTGTATCACATATTATTCTCACAGGATTATGTCCGCCCTCTAATCTGCATGTAAGCATTGGATTGTCCTTAAGTACCGTTCCTATACCTACCATAATTCCGCTTGCCCGATTGCGAAGCTCCTGAGAATTATGTCTTGAGGCTTCATTGCTTATCCATTTACTCTCTCCCGTGTATGCAGCTATCTTGCCGTCAATCGTCATTGCATACTTCATAATAACATAAGGAAGTCCGGTAGTTATATAATGGAAGAAAATATCATTTAGCGCATCACATTCTTCTTTTAAGATATGCGTATGTACCTCGATACCATGAGACTTAAGATATTCATATCCCTTGCCGCTTACAAGCTTGTTTGGGTCATCAGAGCCGACATATACTCTCTTTATCTTATGCTCTACGATTGCTTCCACACAAGGCGGCTGCTTGCCATGATGACAGCACGGCTCAAGAGTCACATACATATCCGCATCCTCGGCACTCTCTGTCAGACTTTTAAAAGCCTCTCTCTCTGCGTGTAATCCGCCATAAGCCTTATGATACCCCTGACCTATTATCCTGTCATCTTTAACTATCACTGCACCAACCAGAGGGTTAGGATTAACGGCTCCCACGCCTTTTTGGGCAAGTTCTATAGCAAGCCGCATATATTTTTCATCAAATGCCATGGACCATCTTCCTTTCAAAAAAAACCCTGAAACCTATAAAGTTTCAGGGCATATAAAACAAATATAATCAATCTACATAACTTCTCCCATCCAGACTCTACTGTCGGCTTTGGAATCTCACCAAATCAGCTTTGTAAAAGCTCGCGGGCTGCATGTCTACAGACACTTACCGCCGGTCGGGAATTACACCCTGCCCTGAAGTATTTATTTAATTTTATTCTTCATTCTTTCCGATAGAGAGGAAACCGCTTTCATTTGAACGAAGCAATACGGACAAGCCGATATTCTTCCTGTTGCCATCCTCGGATACATATATCTCTCCGGTCTCAACAAGCGACTCGGCAATCTCGATAACTCTATCCTTAAACTGCATCATCTCTCGTCTGTCACGTGAGCTTAATTTGAAAATGTACTGGTTCTTCGAGCTGATAAGAAGAATATTAAATGAATGAATATTATCCTTCGTATCTCTCATAGCTGAACCAATCATCCTTGAATTGGCTATGACGATTTCCGCATTCTCATCCGGAAGATATTCTGATAATATAAGCTTATATATCTTAAGATAATCTTCCTCATCATCAGCCTTTACCGGAAGCTCTGCTACGGCGAATTCAACTACTGAATCAGCAAATTTAATCGTTCCGCCGTCATCATTAATCTGTGCTGTACATTCCTTAGGTATGCACAGTCTGAAGAACTTGTTCTCAATTACCTTCTGCCATTCGTTAGGCTGTCTTAAAATTAACTCAGTATATTTTCTCTCAAGCTTATTCATAGCTATGATAGAGGAATCATCACCTGTAGCTGCTATCTCTCTTAACTCGTTATATATAAATGCTATCTTCTCATTGCATGAAGGTACAAGATCTGTGAGCTTCTCGACCGCCGGCACATATCCGGTTCTGGCACTGTTAAGATAAAGCTCTATCTTCTCGTCAACACTGTCTGTCTTTTCAGCCTTATATTCAATAACCTTGTAAAGATTTTCCTTATCAAAATCTTCAAAGTGATTGTCATATGCTTTCTCAAAGTATTTTATACTTCTTATCTCGCCTCTGTAATTCTCGTCTGCCTCCTGCTGCTGATATATCTTACCTAATTCATAAGCAGCCTGATAGCTTCCAAGTCCTAAGGCTTCGTTGAAGGCTTTCTCTATCTCATAAGAATTGGCCATATAGAATACCTGACTCTGCTTATAAAGTGCAATCTTAAGTGCTGCAGCGCCACTGCCTGCCTGTACGGCTCTCTCCCACTTATCTACACAGCTCTGAAGGTCTTCACCGCCAAGCTCCTTGATATCCTTGATATAAGCCTCCGCTTCCATAATACCATTCGCAGCCGCTTCCTCAAAATAATGAAGTGCCTTAACACCATCTCTCTTGGTTCTAAGTACGCCATAGTAATAAAATCTTCCGAGATAGAAAGCTACTCTCTTATGTCCCAATCTGTGTGCATGCTCATACCAGTTAAGCGCCTTCATGTAATCCTTAAGCTGCTGGTCATATATATTACCAAGCAGGAAGGCAAGGTCAGGATCCTTCGTAGCTTCAAAAAGCTGCTTGGCATAGCTGATGGTCTTCTCGATATCCTTGTATGGTGAATCATCATCAAAATAAAGCTCAATCAGAAGATAGCTTGCCTTAATGCTTCCAAGCTTAAGAGCCTGCTTAGCCGCAGCCATCGCACCCTCGTAGTCCTCTAAGTAATAGCAGTAAACTGCCTCACTGTAATACTGATTATCTTTGCGGTTCGCACTCTGGTCACTCGCTATCGTCGGGTCAACAAAAGCAAATGAGTTCGCAGTCTCAAAGATAATCTCCTCATACTGCTCTATAATCTCCATAGTTGCACATACGAACTTCATACATGCAAGTCTTTTACCCTGATAAAATGCGAAGGTAACAATACCCTTCTCCATCTCCTTGTGATAAAAGGTTGTACAGATACCGTCTGCGTATTCCGTGATATATGCCTTTAACTGTAATTCTTCATCAAAAGCGTCATTACAATATCTTAAATAATTCTCAAGAGTCTTCTTGGAATCTCTCGGAATACTGTCATAGGATACATACATCGCGAAGTCCTTGTAAGTAAGACTTGGCGCATAATACTCCTCGTCAGTCTCCTCATTAATCGTCTTAACCCAGTCCTTCGGAAGCATATGTATATAACCATCCACCTGATTGTGAACATAGGTATACTGATATTGAAGCGTAGATGCCTCAATCATCTTATACTTAGGCTCCTTGCCCTTGGCACGCCTTGCCTCAGCTATGGCAGTATATAATCTGTCCTTTTCCTCGAACTCTATACTATCGGTATGGCTGCTTGCATAATCAACTCTCTCATATGCAGACTGAGCCTTGGAATCTCCAAGATCAGCAAGCTTCTTATACCATCTCTTAGCCTTGTCATAGTCCACAGGAACCACGAAATCGCTCTTGTTACCATACTGATCTATCCTGTTAAGACCATTCTCATATATGCTTCCCAAGTTCATATATGCAGCCTTGATACCACAGTCTGTAGCCTTCTCAAAATATGTTATCGCCTTGGAGAAATTCTGAATCTCCAGAAGCATCTTGGCAAGCTTATATATCATCTCGCCATCATTATTAAGCTTGACATACTTCTCATAATAGATACAAGCCTTCGCCTTGTCTATCTCAGTGGTACAGTTACTGTACCTGCCTGTCTCAAAGAATTCCCCCATTATCTTTAAAGCATCTGAGCCAAATGACTTGTATGTCTCATCCATAATGGCAATATCCGCTATCTTCTCAAATATTTCAATAGCTTCTTCAGAATTGCCATTCTCCATAAGATTTATAGCCTTGTCATATTGGAGTTCTACATTGCTCTTTGTGGATTTCTTCTTTCCGCCGATGTTTGACAAAAAAGGAATCTTTCCAAAGAAATCACTAAGCTTACCCATTTGACCTCCTCCTTTTACCTATCATAGTTACATTATATATTACATTCTATCATACCACATAAAATGTACTTGTGCAAGAATGATACTACTTAGATTCTATATAATCTGCAATAGCACTGACTGCCTCTTCCTCATCTACACCTGTAGCTTCGACACAGAGTTCATCGCCATTGGAAAAGCCCATGCTCATCATTCCCATTATGCTCTTGGCATTAACCTTTTTGTTGTTAGAAGATATGGTTATCTTGCTGTCATATCTGCTTGATATCTGTACCATAACGGCAACCGGTCTTGCAGAAGCATCATTTGGCAAATTAACAATTACATTTTTTGTAGACATTTTAATTGTTCCTCCTTAGCTCATTAGCTATTTCACTTATTTTTCTTAATCTATGATTGACACCTGATTTACCCAGAGGCGGACTTAAATTCTCACCTAAGTCATTAAGTGACATCTCCGGTTCGGAAAGTCTGAGAAGTGCAAGACTTCTAAGATTATCCGGCAGGTATTTTAATCCTTTTTTTTCTTCAATATATCTTATATCCTCTATCTGCTTAACTGCTGCGCTGACCGTCTTATTTAAATTGGCAGTCTCACAATTCACCTTTCTGTTGACCGTATTCCTTACATCCTTTAATATACGCACATTCTCCATATCCATCAGAGAAGTGTGTGCTCCCATCACATTAAGAAGGTCAACTATCATCGAACCATCCTTGATATAACAGACATAGGCTTTCTTGCGCATAACAATTTTGGCCTCAATATCAAAATCCTTAATTATGTCAACCAATATCTCTGCCTTCCTAATTGAATTACATACTATCTCAAAATGGTAACTCTTCTTAGGATCAGTAACTGAACCGCCTGCAAGAAATGCGCCTCTGATATACGCCTGCTTGCAACAGTTCTTCTCAATAATCATCCTGTCAATCGTATATCCTGTTGTATCCTTCACAATTTTTAAAGCTTTTTTTGCCTCATCGTCATAAGGATTTATATTAAGCATTCCTGATAATTTTTCAAGCTTTTTTCCTGCCTTGCTCTCCATATCATCATCAGCCATAGTGACAAGAGCTGCAAGTTCAGCTAACTTACAATGTCTCCCATTGCCGATAATCTCATATAATTCATCCTTAACCTGACCGGAAAAAGACATATATCATTCTCCTTTTACAATTCTGTCCTTAGTTATATCTCTGTGAAAAATCCTGATTGTGTACGGAAGGTTTTCAAGTCTTTCATATAACTCATTTGCAACCGTTACAGAACGGTGCTTGCCGCCGGTACAACCAACTGATATTACAAGCTGGTTCTTACCCTCTTTCTTATAATTTGGAACAAGAAACTTTATCATATCAATAAGCTTATCCATAAATATCTCATATTCATCACAAGCTTTAACCATATCCGATACCGGTTTGTCATTTCCCGTAAGAGGTCTTAATTTATCTACATAATACGGATTAGGTAAAAACCTAACATCATAACACAAATCTGTATCACGCGGAATCCCGTATTTAAAGCCAAATGATAATATAGTAATTATCATATTATTATAAGCTCCCTCACCTGAGAATATCTTCTCAATCTCAGCGCCAAGCTCTCTTGTTAGAAGTCCGCTGGTATCTATGATATAGTCAGCTCTCTGCTTTAGAAACTCTATCTTCTGACGTTCTCTTACTATACCGTCATTTATCCTGCCGCTCTCCGACAGAGGATGCTTTCTTCTGGTTTCCTTAAATCTCTTAACTAATTCCGGCTCTGTGGCATCTAAGAAAAGTATCTCATAGCTGTAGTGATTCTTCTTCATCTCTTCAAGATTTACCGATAACTGATTCAAGGACTCACCGCTTCTTATATCAACACCTATTGCGACATTTTCCACCTCAAATTTTCCATCATTAGCTATATCTGCAAATTTCTGTATAAGCATAACCGGCAGATTATCCACACAGAAAAATCCCATATCCTCAAGTTTTTTTAATGCTGTCGACTTACCGGCACCACTCATACCGGTCACAATTACGAATCTCATCCTACGATTTTAACCTCCGGCAAAAGCTCTACACCATATTTTTCATTAACCTTATCTCTCACATCATCTATAAGTCTTAGAACATCCTCTGCAGTTGCATTATCATAATTAATCACGAAACCTGCGTGTTTCTCGGACACCATGGCACCTCCGACACGATATCCCTTAAGTCCTGCGTCCTCGATCAATTTTCCTGCGAAATATCCTTCCGGTCTTTTGAAGGTCGAGCCTGAGCTTGGATATTCAAGAGGCTGCTTCTCTATCCTCTTTTCCTTAAGCTCCTCCATCTTAGCTTCAATATCTTTTTTATTTCCTTTGGCAAGTTTTATACTTGCACCTACTATAATTCTCTCAACTTTTTCTGAAATATCTTGCTCATCATCATTCACAATACTTCTTCTATATCCGAATTTCATATCAACATTATCATAACGCACGATATTGCCGTCTTCCAATATATCAACAAATTCTACAATATCCTTCATCTCACCGCCATAAGCTCCTGCATTCATTGATACCGCACCACCTATGGTTCCCGGTATTCCTGCAGCGAATTCCATACCGGTAAGCTCATTATCCCTTGCAAGATTTGCCACCTTAGAAAGCACCGCGCCTGCCTCGGCGTAAATTTGCTCACCCTCTGCGGATATTTTACTCATATTTGCTGACAGCTTAATTACAATCCCGTCATATCCCTTATCAGAGAAGATAATGTTGCTTCCATTGCCTATTAATATATACTTTTCATCATTATCTTTACAATAGCTTAATATGGATTTTATTTCATCAGAAGAAGTTGGAAAAAACACATATTTTGCATCTCCTCCAACTCTCATAGTTGTATGTTTTTTTAATGATTCGTCCTTCTTAAAATCAATTGTTTCAAATATATCGGACATCTTAACTCCCTATAATTCTTACTGCGAACTGCACATCCTTCGCGGAGCAATTTTACTTTATAGGTTCATCCAATAAAGTAAAAACTCATAACATACTTATCATACATTATGAGTTTTATTATTTCAATGTTAAAAAATATACAATTTTCTTGAAAAAAATCGTTTTACTTCGTCGTTTTAACCATTACCCTACGAATTAAGTATCGCATAGGCTCCACCATATATACCTGCGTCATTACCCAGTGTAGCAAGAGCGAATTTGATTTTCTTGCAGGCATGGAAGGCATTCTCCTGGAAATATTTGGAGGTTTTCTCAATGATTATGTCGCCCGCCTTAGATACTCCGCCACCTATTACGAATATATCCGGATCAACCACACAGGCAATCTGTGCAAGCGCCTTACCCAAAATTCTTCCATGCTCCTCGACAAGTCCGGCTGCCAATTCATCACCGCTTTTAGCAGCATCAAATATAGCCTTGGAGGATATGTATTGTACATTTCTTAAAGATGAAGGTGTCTCAGTATTATTGAGCTTGATATTTGCCATCCTTACTATACCGGTAGCTGATGTGTACTGCTCCAGACAGCCGCATCTTCCGCAACCGCAGACCTCAGTCTCTTTGTCATTAACCTGAATGTGACCTATCTCACCGCCTGCGCCGTTTACACCGGAGAGCATCTTACCGTCGATTATGATACCACCGCCAACACCGGTTCCGAGTGTAACCATAACAAGATCCTTATATCCCTTGCCGCCGCCCTGCCACATCTCGCCGAGCGCAGCCATGTTAGCATCATTTCCAACGCATACCTTAAAGCCCGTTCTTTCGCTCATCTCTTCAGCAACATTGAAGATACCCCAGCCTAAGTTTACGCATTTAAGCACTGTTCCGTCGCTTTTTACAGGTCCCGGCACACCCATGCCTATACCTAAGATATCGTCCTTGCTGATAGACTTCTCAGCAATCTTAGCCTCTATCGACCTTGCGATATCACCAAGTATATGCTTGCCGCCTCCGTCAACTCTTGTGGTAATCTCCCACTTCTCCTCGAGTGAGCCTTCGCTTGTAAAAAGTCCGATTTTAACTGTAGTTCCGCCAATGTCTACTCCAAATATATATCTTTCCATTATCTTCCCTCCAAAATGTATTTATTTAGCTGAATTCTTAGCTATATTCTGTGTAACTCTGTCGTAAAGCTCCTGAGCCGCATTATACCCCATCTTCTTCTGCCTGTGATTAACCGCAGCCGACTCAACTATGATAGCGATATTACGTCCCGGTCTAATCGGTATTGAATGGCTTATGACCTTATTGCCAAGGAACTCTGTGTACTGATCCTCTAAGCCAAGTCTGTCATAGTTAGCCTCCTTGTCCCATTCCTCAAGATTTATAACAAGGTCAATGGTCTGAGTCTGCTTTACACACTCCACACCGAACATAGTCTTAACATTTATTATTCCTATACCTCTTAGCTCGATAAAATGTCTCGTGGTCTCAGGCGCCGTGCCAACCAAGGTTTCATCACTTACCTTCTTAATCTCCACAACATCATCAGATACAAGTCTGTGTCCTCGTCTAATAAGCTCAAGTGCAGCTTCACTCTTACCTATACCACTGTCGCCCATGATAAGAACACCCTCGCCATATACATCAACCAATACAGCATGTATGGAGATACGCGGTGCAAGCTCAACATGAAGCCACCTTACAACCTCATGTACGAACTCCGAGGTTGTCTCCAAGGTATCAGTAAGTATCGGTATGCCGTACTTTATACCCGCCTCAATAATGAAGTCATACGGTTGGAGATTCCTGCAGAATATAAGACAAGGTATCTTATATTCAAAAAGCTTATTGAATATCTCTATATTCTCCTCCCTCGTATGCATATTAGCAATGTACGCATATTCTACATTTCCGCATATCTGAATTCTCGCAGAATCAAAATGTTCAAAAAATCCCGCAAGCTGAACCGCCGGTCTGTTCATATTCGGGTCTTTAATAAGAATTTTATCTGTGTCTATATCAGGCGTATGATTAATAAGATTCATCTTATTAATAAGATCAGTGACTGTTACGCTGTATTCCTCTTCCATGTATTATCTCCTTGTCTTATTTGGTTATGCCCCCTCACATTCTTTAAGAGGCATGCGGCAGCGCATTTAAAGATTGCCGCTTACAGCTTAGCTTAAGCGCTGCTCATAAGAATGAATAAAGGGGCTGCCGCGACAACCCCTTTAAAAGCTTATTATTCTTCGGTTTCAGAAGCAGTTTCCTGATACTTTTCAAGTATAAGAGTCTGTATTTTGTCTCTGGTCTCAGAATTAATCGGATGAGCTATATCTCTATACTCTCCATCTGATGCCTTACGACTCGGCATAGCGATAAACAAACCCTTTTCTCCTTCAATAACTTTAATATCATGAACTACGAATTCATTATCAATCGTTATTGATACAACTGCTCTCATCTTACCTTCTTTAGTAACTTTTCGTACCCTAACATCTGTAATCTGCATAAAAATCCCCCTTTGCATTATTCTGGTTAGTATTACAACGCGTATCTGAAATTCTTTTCGATAATTACCTTAATCTCGTCAGGATCACCTGTATGAACAGTATTTGCTCTTAAGGTATCCCTGCTTTCTACTATACAGTTCTCTATATAACAGTTATCTCCTATATGAACATCATTAAGTATAATGGAATTCTTGATAACACAATTATTACCAATATATACCTTCTTAAACAATATCGAGTCCTCGACATTACCATTTATAATACATCCACTTGCAATAAGGCTGTTGCTTACGACTACATCTCCGTTATACTTAGCAGGAGGTAAATCCTCAACCTTAGAATATACATCAGGATGCTCTCTAAAGAAGTAATCTCTAATCTCCTTGTTAAGGAAATCCATATTAGTCTTAAAGTATGAATCAACTGTTCCAATATTTCTCCAATAGGAATCAAGCTTGTACCCATATATCTTCTTAACATTCTTATATCTTATAAGTATATCACTTACGAAATCACTTCTACCCTCAGCAGCACACGCCTCAAGAAGCTCGATAAGCTGTCTTCTTCTTACGACATATACACCGATGGAAGCTGTATTCGTCTCTGCTACAAGCGGCTTCTCCTCGAAATCTATAACTCTGTTGTCCTCAGCAAGCTTGACAACACCGAATCTGTTGATGTCATCTTCTCCCGCCGGAATATCCTTACATACGATAGTTATATCTGCTCCTGTTGCTATATGATCCTCAAGAACCTTGTTATAATCAAGCTTATATATACCATCACCGGATGCTATTACTACATATGGCTCATGAGCAGACTTAAGGAAGTTAATATTCTGATAGAGTGCATCTGCCGTTCCCTTATACCAATAGCTGTTCGTAGCTGTAATCGTAGGTGTGAACAGATAGAGTCCGCCCTGCTTTCTGCCGAAATCCCACCATTTAGATGAATTAAGGTGTTCATTCAATGAACGGGAATTGTACTGTGTAAATACTGCAACCTTCTGTATGTGGGAGTTAGTCATATTAGAAAGGGTAAAATCAATTGCTCTGTAGCTTCCTACTATTGGCATAGCTGCAACTGCTCTCTTAGATGAAAGGTCACCCATTCTGCTGCTTCCACCACCAGCCAAAATTATACCTATAGCTCTCATTCTATTCACCTACCTTTATAATGCTTGAACCGCTCTTAAGTAAGCCGTCCGGATATTCGTCAACAGTTGTCTCGCCGAAGATGGCAACATTTTTACCAATCTTCACATTGGCAGGAATAACTGAATTTTCTCCTATAGTAACAAGTCCAAATGAATAGATATGAGGTGCAAATTCATTAGGTACTTCTTCACCGACACCAAGCTCGGCATTAGCACCGATAGTGGCACCCTCTGCTATAATAGCCTTATCTATAACAGCACCATCTCCTATGACAGCACCATTCATAATAATTGAATTCTTAACTACCGCGCCCTTGCCTATAGATACGCCCGAGCCGATAACTGAGCTTTCAATCTCACCATAAACCTCAGTTCCTTCACCTACTATACTCTTAATTACCGAGCTTCCCGGTGCTAGATACTGTGGAGGAAGAATATCACTCTTGGTATATATTCTCCAAAATTCCTCATACAGATTAAATTCAGGAATAATATCTACCAGCTCCATATTAGCTTCCCAATATGAACCAAGTGTTCCAACATCCTTCCAATAGCCCTTGTAATCATAAGCACATATCTTACTGCCCTTCTCATGGCAGTATGGAATGATATGTTTACCGAAATCACATTCAGGCTGGTCCTTCATAACTGTAAGAGCTTCCTTAAGAAGCTTCCAGTTAAAGATGTAGATACCCATAGACGCCTTATTACTTCTTGGGTTCTCCGGCTTCTCCTCAAATTCCTGTATGCAGCCGGACTCATCAGTGATAACTACACCGAATCTGCTTGCCTCTTCCATAGGAACCTGATATGTAGCAAGTGTAATATCTGCCTTGCTTGTCTTATGGAAATCAAGCATAACCTCGTAATCCATCTTATAGATATGGTCACCTGATAAAATCAATACATAATCAGGATTGTAGTAATCTATATATTCTATATTCTGATATATAGCATTAGCCGTTCCTGTGTACCATTGGCTGTTTGTGCTCTTTTCATATGGCGGTAATACGGTAATACCTCCGATATTCCTATCCAAATCCCAAGGCATACCAATACCTATGTGTTGATTAAGTCTAAGCGGTCTGTACTGCGTTAAAACACCGACAGTATCAATACCGGAATTAATGCAGTTACTTAATGGAAAGTCAATAATCTTGTATTTACCACCAAAAGCAACCGCAGGTTTAGCAAGCTTTGAAGTCAGTACCCCTAATCTACTGCCTTGTCCACCGGCCAAAAGCATTGCTATCATTTCTTTCTTAATCATAATGTCACCCCTTTTTAGCATAATATATTATGTATTATACCATTAATATCCAAAAAGATAAATAGCTTTTATGCAATTTTTATAACAAAAGTTAAAAAAAAATATATTGAATGGTAAAATCTTACAAAAAAACAGAAATATCAACAAAAATAAGTTGTACCGATATTCAGACTACAAACCTTTACATCCAACGCCTAAATATCGGTACATATTAATATGGGGTATTAACAATTAATAATAGCTTTACATTTTTCGTCTTCTAAGAGACAGATATAATGCTGCCATTGCCGAATCCAGCATAAGCATTATTACTACAGCAAGATTAACCTTATCACCTGTTGACATACCTTTGTTGTCATTTGGGGCAGCGGTTGTGGTTTTGCCTGTGTCAGCTTGTGTATCAGGTGTTTTTACCTCTGCCGGTGTAGCTGATGGATTGTCTTTGTCTGTCAGTGAATTTGGTGTATCTGGTTTTGCATCATTACTTGAGTTCGGTATACCATCTGAATTCGCATTATCCGAACTATTATCATTCTGTTCATTATCTGTAGAAGTATTAAGTGCCTTATCAATATAAGTTATCGCATATATTGAAAACTTGTCCGTCTCAAAGGTTATAAGCTGCTTAGTAAGGTCAGTCGTAGAATCTATAAGCTCGGCAGTTCCCTCGTGAAGTCGTACTATATGATATGTCCTTTCCACCTTATCATCATGGTTGAGCAATTCATCAGGAATACGCATACTTATACTGATTTTTTCATTATTAGTGTCTGTAATCTGCACTCTCGCAGAAGTACCAA
Organism: Lachnospiraceae bacterium; assembly: GCA_017480195.1. Taxonomy (GTDB): domain Bacteria; phylum Bacillota; class Clostridia; order Lachnospirales; family Lachnospiraceae; genus Coprococcus_C. The sequence continues at coordinate 7,146 of JAFVBE010000009.1, read as the reverse complement.
TCTGCTTATACAGGTTGATATCAAAATACTCACCAACCTTTTCATCTGTTGCAAGTTCAGATGATATCTTCTCCTTATCTCCTGCCGCTACAGTATCTGTAACATCCTCTACATCTAAGATTATTTTTACTATCTCACCGTTTTGCTGTCTTGCTTTTTCCTCATCAGAGATAAGCTTATCAACCAAAGTGTCAACATCATCATTCAAGATTGTATCAGGTGCATCACCTATCTCTTCTACAGCTTTTACGGCAGTCCCCTGTTCATTAAACTCCTGTTTTATAACTGATGTAGTTTCTCCGCTGTTGTCAACTGTTTCTATTATGATGGTATTACCTTCACTGTCTTTTGTCTCAATCGTGGTTGTATTTCCTTCTGTAGTCGTAACAGTCTTTGTTCCATCTGCGTTGGTTACTGTTTCAGTAGTCTTGGTTGTGTCACCCGATGCATCCTTTTCCTCTACTGTTACTGTCTTTCCGTCTGAGCTCGTGGTTGTAACAACACTTCCGGTTTTATCTCCTGTATTGTCATAAGAATTTTCTGTAACTTCTTTACTTCCGTCTGCATCGGTTAATGTCTCTTTCGTTACTTTTCCGTCTGCATCTTTTTCTGTGACCTTACTGCTTCCATCTGCATTGATAACTGTCTCTTTTGTTATATTACCGGACGCATCTTTTTCAGTTATGGTTGTGCTTTCATCTGCATTTTTTACCGTCTCGACTGTCTTTGTTATATTACCTTCGCTGTCCTTTGTCTCAATCGTGGTTGTATTTCCTTCTGTAGTCGTAACAGTCTTTGTTCCATCTGCGTTGGTTACTGTTTCAGTAGTCTTGGTTGTGTCACCCGATGCATCCTTTTCCACTACTGTTACTGTCTTTCCGTCTGCGCTTGTGGTTGTTACAACGCTTCCGGTTTTATCTCCCGCATTATCGTAAGAATTTTCTGTAACTTCTTTACTTCCGTCTGCATTTGTCTCTGTCTCTATCGTTATATTTCCGGAAGAATCTTCTTCGGTCACTTTTCCGCTTCCATCTGCATTTGTCTCTGTTATTGTCTTTGTCCCGTCTGCATTATTTAAAGTTACGGTTGTCTTTACTACATTATCTGATGCATCTTTCTCAGTTACCGTTGTTTTTGTAGTATTATCAGAAGCATCCTTTTCTTCTACCGTTACTGTCTTTCCGTCTGCGCTTGTGGTTGTTACAACACTTCCGGTTTTATCTCCTGAATTGTCGTATGAATTTTCTGTAACGATCTTGCTTCCATCTACACCGGTTACTGTCTCTTTCGTTATATTTCCAACAGAATCTTCTTCAGTCACTTTACCGCTTCCGTCTGCATAGGTCTCTGTTATCGTTTTTGTACCGTCTGAATTATTTACAGTTACAGTGGTCTTCATCATTTCGTTTGAAGCATTTTTCTCTACTACAGTTACAGCATTTCCATCTTCACTTGTAGTTGTCTCTGTTATTCCCGTTACCTCGCCGTTCTCATATTTTGTCTCAATAACTGTAGTGCTATTATCACCCGGGTTAATAATTGTTTCAACAACTGTATCGTTATCTATGGTTATATCAGCTTTCGTGGTTGTCTGCTGACCTTCGGCTGCAAGGACATAATTTCCTGTCGAAGTTCCTCCTAATGTCAAACCTGTTATACTTACCGTTATATCTGCAGCAGGTTTATAATCTACAAATGTTCCTGTTGCCGAAACGGATAAGTCATCACCGGCTATCTTTCCCTCAAGTGAAACATTTGCATAATCAAGTGTAGCTGAGGTATTACCATCATAAACCTTATTATCTGCTTTTATACCGGATACTGTTATCTTGGCAGGATTAATCTTGAATGTAGTTGTGTAAGCTGTCGGAAGCTTATAATTTGTATTTGTTATACTTGCTGTAGCAGTATAATTATCTCCGACAACTGTTTGTCCTTCTGTTACCGTCACTGTACACTCATCATTATTTACAACGCCTGTTGCAGTAGCTGTTGGGCAATGAGAATTTCCATCATAAGTAAATTCTGTGTCTCCCCATTCAAGTCCGATTACCTTAGGCTTTACCGTAAGTGTTCCTTCCTCATATGTTATTGCATAATTATCACTTGTAAGTCCCGACGGTGTAAGCTTATAGCTATCGCCAACATTATCATATTGTGAATAATCATAACTATATGTCAATTCACCGCGTAACACATTTTCCGTCTCACCATTTACAAAGCCTGTGTATGTAACACCGGCATTTGAAGGAGAATCACCATAGGTTATGGTTTTATCTTTTGCCTTTATTGTAAGAGCCTTCTTATCAATGCTGAATGATTGAGTTTTTGTATCATTTGTTATTATATAATTACTACTATCCTCTCCACCTAAAGAAGCTGTTGCTTCATAGGGATTATCACTTACATTAGTCTGTCCTCCTGACACACTTACAGTTACCTCTTCACCGAATATCACTCCTTTATCTGCTGTTGCAGCTACAATTTCAGCAGTAGGTCTCTGTTCTGCACCGTTATATATAAAAGATGTATTACCCCAGGCAATTTCAACCTCTCTTGCTGTTACAGATGCTGTAGTGCTTGCCTGATTACCATGCTCTGCAAGCTGATAATTATCCTTAGACACTCCATCAAGTGTAAGACCGCTTATTGTAACTGTCTTATTATTACCTACATTCTTATTATCAAATGTACCCATAGCCGAAACTGTCAAAATATCACCGTCTATCTTTCCTGTGAAAGAAGCATTTGAACAATCAAATGTAACAGCAGTTGTGCCATCATAATTCTTATTGCTTGCTGTAATACCTGAAACCTTTACTATAGCAGGCTTAATCTTGAATGTAGTTGAATGTACAGCAGGCAGCTTATAATTCTGATTTGTTATGCTTGCCGTAGCAGTATAATTATCTCCGGCATTAATCTTTTCACCTGTTACGGTTATATCACAAGTATCATCTCCAACAAGACTTCCTGCCGTTACTGTTGCTGTCGGGCACTTTGCGGTTTTATCGTATGTAAATTCTGTATTGCCCCAAGTTATGCCAATCTCCTTTGGCTCTATAACAAATTTGGGAATATCTCCTGTTGCAAGACTTACACTATAATTACTGTTTGCACTATCAAGAGTTCCAATGGTAAAAGCATATTCTCCAGCATTGGTTCCATCCTCTCTTGAAAGTCTTCCCGACAAGCTTTCACCTGAAACAAGCCCCTCTGCTGTATAGGTATATGAAGCCGGATCAGCTTCACCATATGTCTTTTTCTGATTATCGGCAGGAGTAACTGTAACTGCCTTTGGAGTTATGCTTACAGTTGCTGAACCTGTTACTGTAGTATATCCGGTCTTTTCAACCTTGTAATATACAGTCTTTGCGCTACCTGTTACATCCTTATATTTAATAGGTGTGGTTTTGTAGGTTCCGTTTTCTGTCTCGGAATACTTAATAATCGCACCGGATACTCCGCTCACATTTACTTCTATTCCATGCTCACTTCCATCATAAACCCCACTATATCCGGAAGCCGTAATACTTCCTGTTCCAAATGAAGCCTCATTAATAGTAATAGTTGCCGAACCTGTGAAATCATTATAATTCGCACAGGAAACCTTATAGTCTACAGTATATGTACCAACAGCAGAAAACTCAGGATTAACTGCACTATAATTGCCACTACCTGTCTTATAGGTTATGGTGCAACCGGTACCATTTACAGGGGTTGTTACATTTACAGATATCTTTTGAACTGTATCATCAGCGTATGTTGCTGTTATATCGTCAGCAGAAGCAAATATTGCAGCTTTGGAAATATTAGCAGTTGTCGTAGTCTGTTGACCTATTTCAGCAAGCTTATAGTTCCCTACACTATCTCCTGACAAAGCAAGATTAGAGATATTGACAATTTTACCATCACCTGCATTTGCATCAGAAAATGTTCCTGTTGCTGTGACGATTAAATTATCTTCGCCAATAATTCCGCCAAATACTACCTCACTATAATCAAGCTCTGCCGCAGTATTTCCATCATAAGTCTTATTTTTCGCTTTAATTCCAGATATAACTATGTCTTTCTTTCCTATAGTAAATGTAGTTGTTTTATCCGAATCCTTAATCTTATAGTTACTGCTTGAACCACCTTTAAGCGTTGCCGTGGCTGTATATGTCGTTGTACCGGAATTTGCATTCTTTTGTTCTCCGGACACAACTATAGAACAATCATCATCATTTATTATATCCGAAGATGTAGCAGTAGGCTTTTGATTACTACCGTTATATGTAAGAGAAGTATTTGTCCAAGAGATTTCAATTTCTTTTTGAGTTATGGTTATAGTTGCGCTTCCTGTTACTGTAGCATATCCTTCCTTTGATACCTGATAGTAAACTGTATCTTCTCCAACATCTATATATTTAGGACTTACTATTAAATTATATTTTCCTGCTTCTGTTCCATATTTTACTGTTGCACCGTTTGGTGCTGTGACAGCTATACCATGAAATGCTCCATCATATGCACCTGCATAATTATTACAACTTACGCCTGTCATAATGGTAAGCCATTTTGCAGTTAAGGTTATATCACTTGTTATCGCTGTTGAAAAATCAAAAGGTTCTGATTCATCATCAATATACCAACCTCTGAATACATATCCAACCTTAGTTGGCGCCATAGGCTGTGACACTTTTGTTCCTTCAGGTATAGTTTGAGAAGCAACACCACTTCCCCCTTTTGAATCAAAGGTAACTGTACAGGTGGAAAGGCCTTCTCCTACACCTATAAGTACCGGGTAAGTTACTGAATCATTCATTTTCCATACCTTATCAAAATCAAAATTGGCAAATTTATTTTTATCTTTAAAATCATCTTCTGATAAAAAAATATATCCATTTGTAACACCATCTGTTGTATTTCCAATTAAATAATTCGAACTACCTGCAAGGCAATATGTATAATTTATTGTATTATTACCAGAGTCGTATCCTAAAATACCACCTTGTCTATTTGAGGCTACACCTGTAATATCACCTGAATTATAGCAATTCTCTATTAAACTATAATAGCTAACTCCTGATATACCTCCCGTACGTCCATTTGAAGCTGAGCTAATTACATTTCCTCTATTATAACAATTATATATATCAAAATATGTATGATTACCTACAATACCTCCTGCATTATATCCTTTAATTTCACCCTCATTATAACTTTTTTCAACTTTAGGAGATTCATTACCATTTCCATAAGCAAAAATTCCTCCAGCATTAGAACCTTCTACAGAACCTTTATTACAGCAATTATTTATTACTCCTGACTGTATTTCCGCACATATTCCTCCCGAATTTCCTTCTGTGCTTTTTATATTAGCTTCATTATCGCAGTTGACGATTTGTGAATCAGGCTTTCCATTAGTATTTAAACCGCATATTCCACCACAAGCAACTTTTCCCGTACCTGTAACATCACCTTTATTTGTACAGTTAGATATAGAAATAGGACTTGTACAAATAACTCGTCCTATTATTCCGCCTGCACTCAAACTATAACCAGTTCCACTAACCGAAACTGTACAGTTGTTTATACAATTTTCTATATAAATATTGTTATTAGATCCATATCCCTGTATATCACCTACCAAACCACCTGCAATTTTTGTTCCGATTACTACTCCTTTAACTTCAACATTTTTTATGTAGGTATTATTGTAAATTTGTCCAAATAAGCCTGCAAGCTCAAGTCCCTCACAATATAATCCAGATATAGTATATCCCTTGCCATCAAAGGTTCCCATAAAGTTATCACTGCTTGTACCTATTGGTGTTGTCCATTGATGCTCGCTTTCAGTACCACCAAGATTAATGTTTTTTGTTAATATATAAAATTTACTTCTATATTCTGATGCTGTACTATAATTACCTACCAGATAAGCCAGATTAGCCAATTCCTGTGCACTTGAAATCTGATAAGGATCTTCTTCAGTTCCACTTCCTGCTGCAAAAGGTTGAGTTGGTGCACTCGTCGGATAAGACCAATCATCATTATCATCCGTCACCACTATCTCATAAGTGATTCCGTCATCCAGCGTAACCTTCATCCATTCCTCACTTGAAAATGCTGAAAGTGCATTTACCATCCATACTCCTTCGTCATTTTTCTCGCAGTTAAATAAGCTGTCATCACTTACACTTACAGACTCTGCCTCACCTGTAAGTCCGACAGCATCAAGGATAACAGCAAGCTCGATACTGCTGTCACCGTCAAGCACATATTGTCTTTCTTCATATGTAAATTCTACTACATAATATGAAAAGCCATCTGTCATTGCTGTAACAGAAGACGCAGCATCTTGATCTTCTTCAATATATGTTTCCAAAAGCTCTGCCGTAAGAGCTTCGCCTTCCTCTTCATCAACTATATGATATATGTCTGCATCAAGGTTTACATTGTCTGTTTCAACAAGCTCAAATGAAACCTTTACATTTCCGTTTTCGATATTAGGCTCGATTTCATTTCCGTCCGCATCAAGAACCTTGATATCAAATATATATGATGCAGCGACATTCTTTCCTTCAACACGCGCGTTATCTACTGCGTCAATAGCCTCATCCTCTTCGTCATCAGAAACCTTGCGCACTGTAAGCGTTGCACCGTCAGGGAATACTCCTTCCTCTGCCGATACAGTTATTTTTACATCATCAACTGCCTGAGATTGTTCATAGCTGACAGAGAAGTTATCCATATCTTCATTATCATTGTCAGCCTCATTTTCATCCACAGCTTCACTAATCTTATCCTGTTCTTCCTCATTAGTCCCAAAATTATCCTCAACTATTTCGGCATCACTTGATGTAGCTATCTGCTCGTCTGATAACTCTTCCTCCTTTGCATAAGAATCTATGTAATGGTTTTCAATAAATATAAGTCCCATTACAAGAACCAATGCCATAGTCAATGCTACAAGCCGTCTTTTCATTTCTTTTTCCTCCTCATAAAATCCTATTTATCAAATCAATAAGTAAACTATCGCTTATCCTGCAAAAGAAAAAGCCACACATATAAGGCTATGCTTTACATAACCTCATATGTATGACTTGTATTTTGGAGCATAACAAAAGAACACACTAAAAGTCTGTCTGTCTGTCTGTCTGT
>JAFVBE010000033.1 GCA_017480195.1 Lachnospiraceae bacterium | reverse complement strand
CGCCCCTAACCCCCGTCCCCAAGGGCAAGCTTTACAGTGACAAACTATATTTCCTCATCCAGTAGTCTATCTGCAAAAGATACGCTACCATCTGTGGTCCTGCCATAAGCTGACCGTACCACGGCTTGCCGTATTCCTTTGGCGAGTCAAGGAACTTGTTCACCACAGGAAGGTTGAGATAGGAGCGGAGTGGTGAAGCAGTGTCATTTATGACATCCTTCAGTCGTTTAACAAGTATCTCCTCGTACTTAGGATGGTAGGTCTTAGGATAAGGGTTCTTAGGGCGATTAAGCACATCATCCGGCAAAAATCCTTTGGAAGCCTGACGAAGAAGATTCTTAGGTATGCCATCTTTAGCCTTCATTTCCCATGGAATATTGAATACATAGTCAACTATACGGTGGTCGGCAAATGGAACTCTCGCCTCAAGTCCGCTGTGCATCGAGGTTCTGTCCATACGGTCAAGCAAGGTCTGCATAAACCATCTGATGTTAAGATAGGATATGCGCCGTCTGCTCGTCTCGATATCATTTTCAGATGGGATAATATCTATCTCTGAGATTGATTTCTCGTATGCATTGGCGATATATTGCTCCATATGAAGTACAGCGGCGAATTCAGGATTAAGCAGGGATTTTCTGAAGGATATATCCCTCATCCAAGGGAAGGTGTTTGCCTTTATCATTTCTTCCTTATGGAACCAAGGATAGCCTCCGAATATCTCGTCAGCACATTCTCCGGTAAGTGTTACCTTGTGATTCTTTGCAACCTCGCTGCAGAAGTATAGCAAAGATGAATCAACATCTGCCATAGTTGGCAGACACCTTGAATCTACAGATGGTTCAAGCAAATCTGCCAATGTCTCGTATTTACAAGATAGATAGATGTGATTAGTATGAATATAGTCCTTCATAATATCTACATAAGGTCTGTCCTGAGTTGGTTGGAAACTGTTTGACTGAAAATGTATATCGTTATCCTCGAAGTCAAAGGAATAGGTTGTTAATACCTCATCCTTATCAAGATATTTTGCACATACAGAGGTAACCAAAGAGGAGTCGATACCGCCCGATAAGAATGTGCATATCGGAACATCGGATATCATCTGTCGCCTTATGCTGTCCTCGACAAGATATGCAGTCTTCTCGATAGTTTCCTCATAGCTGTCTGTGTGAGGATGGCTTTTTATCTTATAATACATCTTACGGCTGAATGTATCAGGAGTGATAACGATATATTCACCGGGAAGCACCTCTTTGATATTGGTAAATACACCATTGCCATAAGTCTTTGCAGGACCTATGGTAAATATCTCGTTGAATCCGTTTATATCAAGAGCCGGTCTTACTCTTGGATATTCAAACAGAGTGTCAATTCGTGATGCGAAGACAGTCGTGTCACCGAGCCTTGTGTAATATAGCGGCTTTATACCGAAGTGGTCTCTGAAAAGATACATGGTATTTCTTTGTTCGTCATATATTGCTACGGCAAATATACCATTTAACTTCTTGACAAATTCCGCACCCCAATGTATGAATGCGTTGGCTATTATCTCTGTATCGGAATTGGTATTAAACACATAGCCATAGCTTATAAGCTCATCCTTTATCTCAGGGTGATTATAAATTTCACCGTTAAATACTATATGATAATTAAGGCCCTGATTTACGACCTTCATAGGTTGGCTGCCTGACTTTATATCAATGATTGATAGTCTGGTATGAGCAAAGCAGCACGAGCCTATTATAGAATAACCGTCGTCATCAGGACCTCGCATCTTCATGGTTTTTATCATATTGTTAAGTATATTTATGTTATTCTTAGGATTATCCGAAAAATTTGTCTTTGGATTAAAAAAACCGGCAATTCCACACATATATATACCTGCAATAATACATATATTTTTCTTATTATATTCAAAAGCTACTACAGAAGTTCAGCAACCTCCAATAAAAGCTTTCTGGTTTTATCCCAGCCAAGACATGGATCAGTAATTGACTTGCCATAGCAGCCCTCGCCTATAGCCTGATTACCGTCTTCGATATAGCTTTCGACCATCACTCCCTTGACAAGTTTTTTGATGTCGTCGTTGTGACGGCAGGAGTGGAGTACCTCTTTGACTATACGTGGCTGTTCAAACCATTTTTTTCCGGAATTATTGTGGTTGGCATCAACTATAACAGCAGGATTCTTCAAATCAAATTTGCTGTATGCTTCCACAAGTCTCTCCAAATCATCATAGCTGTAATTCGGTATAGATTTGCCGTATTTGTCAAGACCGCCTCTTAATATGCAGTGGACATAAGGGTTTCCTGATGTCTCAGCCTGATAGCCCTTGTACATATATATGTGGCTTGTCTGACCGGCGAGACAGGAGTTCATCATAACGGTAAAATCTCCGCTGGTTGGATTCTTCATTCCGACAGGAACATCGATGCCGCTTGCCGTAAGTCTGTGTATCTGATCCTCGACACTTCTTGCTCCGATAGCATGATAAGCAATAAGGTCATCTACATAGTGTGTATTTTCGGCATAAAGCATCTCATCGGCTCCTGCCATACCTGTCTCTTTAATACAGCGAAGGTGCAGCTTTCTTATAGCGATAAGTCCCTCTGACATATCGGTTTCTTTCTCAGGATCCGGCTGATGTACCATACCTTTATAGCCGGCGCCTGTTGTACGCGGTTTACCTGTGTATATTCTTGGTATAACGAGAATTTTATCGGCGACCTCTTTTTGCAGGTCTGCAAGTCTGTTAAGATAATCCATAACCGGCTCCTCACTGTCGGCAGAGCATGGACCGATAACAAATATAAATTTATCAGAGCGCCCGTCAAATACCTTTTTAATCTCCTCGTCGCGTTCCTTTTTTATCTTTTCCAAATCATCACTTAGAGGTAGAAGTGATTTTAATTCTTCTTCGGTTGGAAGCTTTTTTACTAATTTGATACTCATAATTGTGTCTCCTTTATCTTGACTCTATTATTTGTTTTGTAATTATTAAATACATTCTAAGCTGTATAAAATAAAATGTAAACTATTTTAATTAAATCACTTTGACAGTTTAACGGATTAAAGTGAAAAAGTCAATAGTTTTATTCATATATTACTTTTCCTACAAATATAATGTAATAATTAGTATATTTTTTAACGGGATGCGACTATGAATAAAATGTTAAAAACTCTAAAATATTTATTAATCTGCTTATTGACTGTAAGCCTGATAGCCGGAATAATTGCTAATCCAATTGTTACATATTCAGCAGAAGATGACCCTCTTGACCTAAAGTCAAGGTCTGCAATTCTGATGGAGGCAAGCACAGGCAGGATAATATATGAGAAGAATGCTGATGAGATGCTCAGACCTGCATCGGTTACCAAGATAATGACCTTATTGCTTACCTTTGAGGAACTTGACAGTGGTAATATGACCTATGATGATATAGTTACGGTGTCTGAACACGCTGCATCTATGGGGGGCTCTCAATGTTTTTTTGAAGCAGGAGAGGAGCAAACTGTAAGAGATATGATAAAATGTATAGAGGTTGCTTCGGGAAATGATGCCGCTGTAGCTATGGCAGAGCATATAGCCGGAAGTGAGGCGGAATTCGTAAATATGATGAACCAAAGGGCAAAAGAGCTTGGTATGGAGAATACGAATTTTGCTAATGCCTGTGGACTTGAGGCAGAAAACCATCTGACAACTGCAAGAGATATAGCTATAATGTCGAGAGAGCTTATAAATAATCATCCTGATATAAAGGATTTTTCTACAATTTGGATGGATTCAATCATTCACAAGACAAGAAGAGGCGAGAGTCAGTTCGACCTTGCGAATACGAATAAATTCCTTAATCAGTATACAGGCGCTACCGGACTTAAAACCGGCTTTACCTCACAGGCAAAATATTGTATGTCAGCTACAGCTAACCGAAACGGCATAGAGCTTATAGCTGTTATAATGGGAGCTGATACAAAGGAAATAAGGAACAGCGAGGCAGGTAAGCTGCTTGATTACGGATTTTCCAAATGTAATATATACAACGATACCGAAACATTGCCTATAGACTTCAAGATTCCTGTAAAGAACGGTACATCCGATTATGTAAAATATGAGCCTATAATTAATAATCAGTTTGTTCTTGTGGATGAAAGTCCTGAGATGGTTGTAAAAGAGGTTTTATTGTATAATGATATTGAGGCACCAATATATGAGGGCGATACCTTAGGAGTTGTACAGTATTCGGTTAATGGTAATCTCATACATGAGGAGTACATCTATGCAGCAGAGGATGTGGAGAAATTATCATATTTACAGAGCTTAAAAGGTTTGCTTTCAAAGACTTTTATGCTACAATGATCGATAAGCGACGAGAGTGGTCGTACTATATAGCTGTGACAAGTTTACTTGTCATCGGATATATGCACGACCATTCGAGTGCAACGAACACCGAGAAATCGAAGATTTCGAGGTGATCTCGTCGCTTATAAACGATAAATACGGAGAAAAAAATGATGAAGACTATACAGATTCTGATGATAATTTTCATATGTGCGATAATGTTTACCGTGCTTGAAAGTATCAGGGAAAATAATAAATTTAAAATAAAAGAATATATGATAAAGGATAAAAAAATACCGAAGGAATTTAACGGTTATAAGATAGTTATGATGTCAGATCTGCATTGTGCAAGCTATGGCACAGACAATGAGAAGTTGATTAAAACTGTTAAAGATATTTCACCGGATATAATAATCTTTGCGGGTGATATGATAATCGGGTCAACAAGACTTATGGAATATAATCTTAAGGTTGCAGAGCTTATAAAGGAGCTTTCTAAGACAGCAGATTGTTATTATGGTATCGGTAACCATGAGAAAAGATTGAATGATAATGATGAGGAACATAAAAAAGCCTGGTCTGATTATTATAATGCTGTGCAGCCTGATGAAAATTGCGGAAATGTTTATATCTTAGATAACAGGAAGAAAGAAATTATAAAAGATGGCGCACATATGAATATATATGGGCTTGATTTGGATAATGAGTATTATGAGCGCTTGTCAAGGATAAAGCCGGATGTCGCTAAGCTTTCACAGTTATTAGGTGAGGCTGATAAAAACTTCTTCAATATATTAATAGCCCATAATCCTGATTATTTTGAAAGATATGCAGACTGGGGAGCAGACCTTACATTATCAGGACATGTACATGGCGGACTGGTAAGATTGCCATTGTTTGGTGGGGTTATCTCGCCTAAGTTAAGACTGTTTCCAAAATATGATTATGGACTTTTTCAAAAAAATGATAAGGCTATGATATTATCGAATGGCTTAGGTTCACATTCCATAAAGCTTAGAATTAACAATGTTCCTGAGCTTGTTATAATAACACTTGAATGTGGTGATAGTATTTAAGTGTCGAATCGTGTAAAAAATAATTGAAATATAAGCAAACATAATATATTATATCAATGGTATCAATTTTACAAAAAGGATAAGTATCTAATGAGAGGTCGTCATGGATAAGAGTATAGATGATATAGAGTTAATCCCCTTTGTGGATCCGCTTGTAAAAGAATATAAGGAAAAGAAAAAGAAGAGGAAGAAAGTATTATATGGTATTCTTGGAGGTGTGCTCGGTATATACCTGTTGGGAGTAGTGTATAGTTCTTTTTTCTTTTTAAATAATACTAAGATAAATGGAAAAAATGTATCTTTCAGAAGCATCAAAAGTGCAGAAAGCATAATTCAATCTGATGCAGATTCCTATACGCTTGATATCATATTCAGAAATGGTAAGGAAACCCTTACTCCTGAGGATATTAGTGCGAGTGTTGAGCTAAAGCAGGATATCAAGAGTATTAACAGAAAGCAGAATGCATTTATCTGGCCTTTGTATTTCTTTGCTAAAAGTGAATATACTGTTGATTATAAGATAAGCTATGAGGAGTCCGGCATACTTTCATACATTAATACATTATCCTATATGGATGCGGATAATATGGAGGTTCCTGAGGACGCTTATGTTGAATTCGCTGATGGTGAAGCGAAGATTATACCTGAGACAGAAGGTACTGTGCTTCAGAGTAAAAATGTAGTAGTTGCCATAGAGAAGGCACTGGATAATTATGATGCAAAGATTAATCTGGATGAAGAGGACTGCTATGAGAAGGCTGAGGTTAATTCAGAGGATGAAAAACTTGCCACAGCATTAGCGAATGCTGAGAAATTCCTTGATATGAAGGCACAGTATGATTTTGGCGGATACATATACGATATACCTAAAGAAGAACTAACCAAGATGGCATATCTTAACAAATATGGTAGAATTAATATTGATGAAGATGCGGTTAAGGAATATGCACAAGAGTTTGCTGATGAATTCACAACCTATCATAAGGACAGGGAATTCATAACTCATGATGGCAAGAAGATACTTATTAGCGGTGGATATTACGGCTGGGAGATAGATGCTGAGGCAGAGTGCGAAGAATTATATGAAGCACTTTCTGCGATGAAGGACTTTACCAAGGAGCCTGTCTGCACGATTACAGGATATACATTTTCAGATATGAATGATATAGGCGATAATTATGTCGAGATTGACCTGACCGACCAGCATGTATATGTGTTTAAGGATGGAAAAGAGGTGTATGACACACCTTGCGTATCGGGAAATGTTAGCTGGGGTATGAGCACTCCGGGAGGAGTATATCCTATTACATATATAGAAAGAAATGCAACCTTGAGAGGTCCGAATTATGAGACAAAGGTCTCCTACTGGATGCCGTTTAATCTCGATATAGGTATGCATGATGCAACCTGGAAGACCAAGTTCGGTGAGGACTATTACAAATATGACGGCTCGCATGGTTGTATTAATCTTCCTCTTGAAGCGGCCGCAGAGATATTTGAGCTTGTAGAAAAAGGAATGCCGGTTGTCTGCTATTGGGAGGACGAGGTTACATTTTTAAGATAATGATAGCATAGTCATAGTGATAATTAATTTTATATGGAGTGGTAATATGACAGACATTGAAATCAATCTGAATAGAGCTTATGAAAGCGTTATAGATAAAATAAATAATAAACCTGAAATTGCGATTATACTGGGGTCGGGGTTTGGTGATTTCGGTGAGACTATTGACAATAAAACCTATATCAATTATAACGATATAGATGATTTTCCTATTTCTACAGTAAGTGGACATGCAGGAAGATTTATCTTAGGTAATATTGGAGATAAAAATGTTATATGTATGCAGGGCAGGGTTCATTACTACGAAGGCTATACTATGGACAAGGTCGTACTTCCTATAAGACTTATGAAGCTGCTTGGTGCGGATACTCTTATACTTACTAATGCTGCAGGTGGAATAAATAAAAAGTTCAAACCGGGGAGCCTGATGGCAATAACCGACCATATAACTTCCTTTGTTCCGTCTCCCTTAATAGGTGAGAATATAGATAATCTCGGAACAAGATTTCCTGATATGTCAGAGGTATATAATAAAGAACTTTTGTCAGTGCTTGATAAGACTGCCGAAAAGCTTGGCATATCCCTGGAACACGGAGTATATATACAGACCACGGGACCGAATTATGAAACTCCCGCAGAGATAAATATGTACAGACTATTAGGTGCGGATGCAGTAGGAATGAGCACCGCATGCGAGGCTATTGCAGCGAAGCATATGGGAATGTCAATCGCCGGCATATCCTGTATAACGAATATGGCAGCCGGCATAAGTGATGCACCTCTTTCACACAGCGAGGTAAAGGAAACCGCTGACAGAACAGCAGCAACATTCCAACATTTACTACGAGAATTTATACTTAGTATATAATATAAACTATGGCGAAAATTGGGGATATTTACAGTTGCATAAGCAAACCTTATGTAGACGTCGGTACTTAGTGAGGTATTTTCGAACTTAGTACCGCTACGTCGAAATCAGAGCGAGAGCGTGTTTGCGATGTAACTGTAAATATTCACAATTTTCATTATAGAACTTAATGAGGTAAAATATGAACAAGACTTTATTCAGAAAATTAATAGACAGCAGAATAGTTATTTTAGACGGAGCTACCGGAACCAATCTTTTTGATAAAGGTATGCCTGTCGGCGTGTGCCCTGAACAGTGGATATTAGAGAATCCAAAGCATCTTCTTGAATTGCAGAGAAGCTATATAAGGTCGGGAAGTAATATACTGCTTGCACCTACATTTACGGGAAATAGAATTAAGCTTGCAGAATATGGCTTGGCAGATAGGATAGTTGAGATAAATACGGAGCTTGTCAAGCTGTCTAAGAAGGCTGTGGAGCTTGAGGGACACAGAGGATATGTGGCAGGTGACCTGACTATGACAGGTAAGCAGCTTATGCCTGTCGGAGATTTGGAATTCGAAGAATTGGTTGATGTATATAAGGAGCAGGCAAAGATACTCTATGAGGCAGGTGTTGATTTATTCATAGTAGAAACCATGATGAGCCTCGCAGAATCAAGGGCTGCTGTTATTGCCATAAAGGAAACCTGTGACCTGCCTATTATGGTAAGCCTTAGCTTTAATGAGGACGGCAAGACCTTGTTTGGTGCTACCCCGGAGGCTGCTATAGTTGTATTACAGTCGCTTGGAGCAGATGCTGTAGGAGTTAATTGTTCTACCGGACCAAAAGAGATGGTTTCATTTATCAAGCGTATGGTACGATATGCGAAGGTGCCTGTATTTGCAAAGCCTAACAATGGTATGCCTGAGCTTATAGATGGTAAGACTAAGTATACTATGACACCGGAGGAGTTCTCGGATTACGGAAGAGAGCTTGTGCTTGCAGGAGCAAGTGCTGTAGGTGGCTGTTGTGGTTCTACACCGAAGCATATTGAGATGCTAAGTCATAAGGTAAGAAATCTTGAGGCCGAGCTTGAGGATAGTGATTTAGCAACAGCTAAGGGCGTGCTTGCCAGCGAGAGCCGTGTGTGTGAGCTTGATATAAATGGCAGATTCTTAGTAATCGGTGAGAGGATTAATCCTACAGGCAAGAAGAAACTTCAGGAGGAATTAAGAAGCGGAAAACTCGATATAGTTACCGAGATGGCGGAGAGTCAGACTGAGCATGGTGCGGATATCCTCGATATTAATATGGGTACAAATGGTATAGATGAACTTGAAATGATGAAGAAGGCAATATATTCCGTAATCAGCGTGACGGATTTGCCTCTATGTATAGATTCAAGCCATATAGATGTAATTGAGGCGGCACTCAGGATATATCCGGGACGTGCGCTTATTAATTCCATTTCCTATGAGGAGAAGAAATGCAGACCTCTTATGAAGATAGCTGCTAAGTATGGCGCTATGTGTATCCTGCTTCCTCTGTCTGACAAGGGACTACCGGAGAGCCTTGAGGAGAAGAAGGAGATAATACATAAGCTCTTAGAGGTGGCTGACGAGGAAGGAGTATCAAGAGACAATATAGTTATTGATGGACTTGTATCGACTGTTGGTGCGAATAAGAATGCGGCTGTGGAAACACTCGAAACCATAGCTTACTGTAAGAATGAGCTGCATCTTCCTACGGTATGCGGCTTGTCAAATATTTCCTTCGGACTTCCTGAGAGAATAAATATCAATACAACTTTTCTTACTATGGCGATAGCTAAAGGATTAACTATGGCAATATGTAATCCTGAGCAGGCACAGCTTATGAATGCAGCTCTTGCCTCGGATTTACTTGTCGCAAAATCGGAGTCTGATAACAGGTATGTGGAAAATGTAGTTGCATTAACTAATGTAAGTGCAGAAACGGATAAAAAAAAAGCGAATAAATTAGACGGAAGCAAGGTCTATATAGATGTTGTAAAGGGCAATAAGGATGTAATCGTAGAGGATGTAAAGAACGAGCTTGCAAGTGGCAGGGAGCCAAAGGATATAATTGATAATGATTTAATACCTGCCGTCAATAAGGTAGGAGAATTGTTTGAACAAAAAAAGTATTTTCTTCCACAGCTTATAGCGGGGGCTACGGCTATGGATATAGCGATTAATTATATTACGCCTTTACTTAAGGGAGAAAGTACATCCTCCAAAGAAACAATAATTATGGCGACGGTTGAAGGAGATATACATGATATAGGCAAGAATCTGGTTTGTCTGATGCTTAGAAACTATGGCTATAATGTCATCGATTTAGGCAAAGATGTGCCGAAGGATGTGATAATTCAGGCGGCGAAGGATAATAGTGCATCGGTTATCGGACTTTCAGCACTTATGACTACAACTATGATGAGAATGAAGGATGTTGTAGACGAGGTTAAGAAGAATAAGCTTAATTACAAGGTTATAATCGGTGGAGCCGTTGTTTCACAGAATTTTGCTGATGAAATAGGGGCAGACGGATATTCCAAGGATGCAAACGAAGCGGTTAAGTTGGTAGAGAAACTATTGACAGACTAAGTTTTAATGGTTAAAATAGTGAAGTATGAATACTTGGTTGAAAGGTGGATTTTATTATGAGAAAAATGGTATTATCGTTATTGGTTGATAACACCTCGGGAGTTTTGAGCAGAGTTGCGGGATTGTTCAGCAGACGCGGATATAATATAGATAGTTTGTCTGTAGGAGTGACAGAGGACCCTAAGTATTCCAGAATGACTGTTGCAGTAAGTGGTGATGACAGAATATTAAGTCAGATAGAAAAGCAATTATTAAAGCTTGAAGATGTAAAATCCATTTCTCAGCTTAAGGATGGCGAGTCTGTATGTCGTGAGCTTCTCTTGGTTAAGATTAAGGCGAATGTTGAGCAGAGACAGCAGATTATATCCTTAGCAGACTGCTTCAGAGCTAAGGTTGTAGATGTATCTATGGAATCAGTCATGGTTGAGATAACAGGTAATGTAAGTAAAATCAGTGCATTTATCGCATTACTTGACGGCTTTGAGATTGACGAGATGGTAAGAACAGGTCTTACCGGTCTTATAAGAGGTAATTATGTAGATTAATATACATATAAAATTTATTTTTTTCATTTTTAAGGAGGAAGAAAAATGTCAGCAAGAATTTTTTATCAGGAGGATTGTAATTTATCATTATTGGATGGTAAGACAATTGCAATCATCGGATATGGTAGTCAGGGACATGCTCACGCATTAAATCTTAAGGAGTCAGGCTGTAATGTAATCATCGGTCTCTATGAGGGCAGCAAGTCCTGGTCTAAGGCAGAGGCACAGGGATTTAAGGTATATACAGCAGCAGAGGCTGCAAAGCAGGCAGATATCATTATGATTCTTATCAATGATGAGCTTCAGGCTAAGCTTTACAAGGAAGATATCGAGCCAAATCTTGAAGCAGGTAATATGCTTATGTTCGCACATGGATTTAACATCCATTTCAATCAGATAGTTCCACCTAAGGATGTGGATGTAACAATGATAGCTCCAAAGGCACCGGGACATACTGTTCGTTCAGAGTATCAGGAGGGTAAGGGAACTCCTTGTCTTGTAGCTGTATATCAGGATGCTACAGGTAAGGCACTTGACCTTGCACTTGCTTACGGTCTTGGTATCGGTGGTGCAAGAGCCGGAGTTCTTGAGACTACATTCAGAACTGAGACTGAGACTGACCTCTTCGGTGAGCAGGCAGTTCTTTGCGGTGGTGTATGTGCTCTTATGCAGGCTGGTTTTGAGACACTTTGCGAGGCAGGCTATGATCCAAGAAATGCTTACTTCGAGTGTATCCACGAGATGAAGCTTATTGTAGACCTTATCTATCAGTCAGGCTTCGCAGGTATGAGATATTCAATCTCAAATACTGCTGAGTATGGTGATTATATAACAGGACCTAAGATTATCACTGATGAGACTAAGAAGACTATGAAGAAGATTCTTAAGGACATTCAGGATGGTACATTTGCTAAGGACTTCTTACTTG
>JAFVBE010000032.1 GCA_017480195.1 Lachnospiraceae bacterium | reverse complement strand
CTTAATGATGTATTCAAATATGCGGATAAAAAGAATCTTCCTGTCATACTTGATACTGATGATAAGGATAAATGTGCAAGATACGAGCATCTTGGTATGAAGATAGATCGTGTAAGAAATTGCGGTGATAAATTCCATATGTACGACCTCATAAGAGAAACAGGTGAAAAGAAAAATATATCGGGTGTACCTGAAACCATGATTCAAACTCTTTATGCAAGAGCGAAGGAATCAAAAAAGAAAAAGCATTTTATCTATGATGAGCAGGCTATAGACATAGTATCAAAGCTGGACTATGATTTTACAAAGGCTGACAAGGATATGAAGATGAGCTCCGGCGTAATTGCGAGAACTATTATGCTGGATAAAATGGTTAAAGAATACATATCAAAGCATCCGGAGGCTACTGTAATAAATATAGCCTGTGGTATGGACACAAGGGTTTACAGAGTGGATAATGCGAAGATAAGATGGTACAACATAGATTTGCCTGAGACTATAGATATAAGAAAGAGATTTTTGGATGAAGATGGAAGGATAAAAATGATAGCCTGCTCAGCAATGGACGAGAAGTGGGCTGATGAGATAGGAACGGTTGAAGGCGACGTACTAGTTGTAATCGAGGGGCTTACGATGTATCTGTCGGAGCCTGATGTGAAGAAGATTCTTGATATTATTTCGAGCCGGTTCGGTAATAATAATGTAACACTGTTTATAGAGTTTATGTCTCCGTTTGTCGTTAAGAGGATAAAAGAGAAGTCGATAGACCAAAGCGGTGCTAAGTTTACCTGGGGTGTCTCGTCCGGAAAGGATATAGCTGCTCTTTCGGAGAAACTAAGCTTTGTGGAGGATAGAAGTCTTGTGGAAGGAATGGAAGTAATGTATCCTGTATATAAGGTGATTGGCAAGATTAAACCGGTAAGAAATATATCAAATAAAATCGCTGTGCTGAAAAAATAGAATAATCAGATTAATATTACTTATGCGAAAGCTTCGGATTTAAGATTGATTAATAATCCGAAGCTTTTTATAATATTAACATATGTTAAGAAAGATTCTATAAAAAGTAATTGACATTAAATAAAAGTCAATAGATTAAGTGTATGTATTGTGTAAATAACTTATATTAAAAGAATCGGATAATTAAAGGAGGATTGTATGGATATCAATATTTCAGATTTTTCAAAAGAGTACCACGAGAAGATGTTTCCCGGCTATGTATCGGATTTTTTGCGTACCGATCCGGAGTTTATCGAAAGATTTGATAACTTTGCATTTGATGAGGTAGTAAATCAAAAAGGACAGGAGCTTGACGATAAGACAAGATTTATGGCTATACTTTCAACACTTCTTGGTTGTCAGGGAATTGATGAGTTTAAGGTTATGGTTCCTGCGGCACTTAACTTTGGCGTTACACCTGTTGAGGTTAAAGAGATAGTTTATCAGGCTGTGGCATATCTTGGTATAGGCAGAGTATTTCCTTTTCTTAAGGCAGTTAATGAGATATTTGAAGAAAGAGGCATAGCACTTCCGCTTGAAGGTCAGGCAACGACTACTATGGAAAATCGCCGTGAGATGGGCACGCAGGCTCAGGTGGATATATTTGGAGATGGAATGAAGGATTTTTGGCAGAGCGGACCGGAGGAGTCAAGGCATATTAATTACTGGCTTGCAGATAACTGCTTTGGTGATTATTACACAAGAACAGGTCTTGATTATAAGCAAAGGGAGATGATTACATTTTGCTTCCTTGCTGCACAGGGAGGCTGTGAGCCACAGCTTACAAGTCATGCTGCCGGCAATATGAGAATCGGAAATGACAAGGCATTTCTTATAAGAGTTATATCCCAGTGCCTTCCGTATATCGGATATCCAAGGAGCTTAAATGCTTTAAGATGTGTAAATGATGCGGAAAAGAATCAATAGAAAGGAAGAGAAAAATAATGGCAAAGAATTTAATAATTTTTTATTCAAGAAAAGGACAAAACTATGTAAATGGCAGTGTAAAAAATCTTGCAAAGGGTAACACGGAGATTTGTGTTGAGTTTATACAAAATGCAGTTGGCGGAGATTTATTTGAGATTGAGACAGTAAGAGAGTATAATGCTGATTACATGGTATGCATAGAAGAGGCTAAGAAGGAATTAAATGAGAAGGCAAGACCTGAACTTAAGAAATATCTGGACAGCATAGCAGATTATGATAATATATTTGTATGCGGACCTTGTTGGTGGGGAACCTTCCCATGCGCAATCTTTACACAGCTTGAGAAGCTTGACTGGAAGGGAAAGAAGGTTATGGCTCTTATGACACATGAGGGTTCGGGACTTGGTTCATGTGAGCGTGATTTAAAGAAGGTATGTACAGGTGCATCCTTTGGAAAAGGCTTGGCTATACATGGGGCTGATGCAGGAAAATCCGAAAGCAGCGTAGCTTCATGGGCTAAATCCCAAGTATAAATATATCGATGACAGGGGGGCTGACAACAAATAAAATGTACACGCATAGCATGTTGGCACTTAACGCTATGCTTAGCACATTTTATTTGTTGTCAGCAAAGCTATCATCGATATTAATGTAGATAAAAGGAGGTTACAGGATGGAGAATAGTAAATTCTTTCCTGAAATTCACGGGAATTTCGGCTTTGGTTGTATGAGACTTCCGATGAAGAATGGCAAAGTGGATTATGATGAGTTTATCAGGATGGCAGATGCTTTTGTCGCTGCAGGATTTAATTATTTTGATACTGCTCATGGCTATCTCGGAGGACAGTCTGAGATTGCGATAGGTGATTGCATATCTAAGAGATATGACAGAAGCAAATTCCTGCTTACGAACAAGTTGACTGATCCGTATTTTCATTCTCAGGAAGAGATAAGACCATTTATTGAAAAGCAGCTTGGCTGGTGTCAGGTGGATTACTTTGATTTTTATCTGATGCATGCGCAGGATAAGAATAATTATCAGAAGTTCAAGCGCTGCAAGGCTTATGAAACCGCTTATAAATTCAAGGAAGAAGGCTTGATAAAGCATTTTGGAATCTCATTTCATGATAAGGCTGAGGTGCTTGATATGATTCTTACCGAGCATCCAGAGGTTGAGATTGTACAGATTCAGTTTAATTATGTGGATTATGAGGATGCTTCGGTTGAGGCTCGTAAGGTCTATGAGGTATGCGAGAAGCATAACAAGCCGGTTATAGTTATGGAACCTGTAAAGGGCGGAAGTCTTGTCAATCTTCCTAAGGAAGCAGACAAGATTTTGCGTGAGTTAAATGGTGGCAGCAACGCCAGCTATGCGATACGTTTTGCGGCGAGCTTCCCTAATATGGCTATGGTGCTTTCAGGCATGAGCAACATGGAGCAGATGCAGGATAACATCAGTGCCATGAAGGACTTTAAGCCACTTGATGATAAGGAAATGGAAGCTGTACATAAGGTCTGCGATATATTTAAGTCAATTAATCTTATACCTTGTACCTCATGCCGTTACTGTATAGAGGAAAATGAGTGTCCGAGGGGCATCCGTATACCGGATATGTTCTCTTCGTTAAATGCGCATGAGGCATTCCATAATTGGAATACGGGATATTATTATAATAATGTTCTGACGGGCAACGGACATGGAAAGGCATCGGAATGTATCAAGTGCGGCAAATGTGAAAGGGTATGTCCGCAGCATCTTGAGATAAGAAGGCTGCTTGAAAATGTTGCAAGAACATTTGAATAAAAATATGACAGGGCTTATGCCATCTGTCACAGGTTATGAATGTGACAAGGCTCTGGCTATGCGTTACAAATTATGGAGGAAGATAAAATGAAATATGATAATAGAGAAGAATTTGAAAAGGCTGATTCCTTTGGTGTAGGTGCACCGAATGATGGATTTGCACAGTATTTTGTAGGAAATTCATTTTTAAATCCACTTACGGATTTTGCAAATGGAGAGTTTCCGCTTTTTAATGTAACCTTCGAGCCGGGCTGCCGCAATAACTGGCACATACATCATGCAGATAAAGGCGGCGGTCAGATACTTATCTGTACTACAGGCGAGGGATGGTATCAGGAGGAAGGTAAAGAGGCAAAGGAATTACTTCCCGGAACAGTAATTGTAATTCCTGCAAATGTTAAGCATTGGCATGGTGCAAAGAAGGATACATGGTTTTCACATATTGCTATCGAAGTGCCGGGTGAAAATACAAGCACAGAGTGGTGTGAGGAGGTGGATGCCGATACATATAATGCGCTGTAGAGTGATGATTAATCAGATTTAATTAACTAAAAATGCATCAAAATATATAGTTTTTGGTGCATTTTTTGATATATAATAAATTATCTTTAAAATAACCCAACCTTTTAACCGTTTTATTTGTCTTAGTTATATGTAGACACAAAAATTTAATTAAAAAACGGAGGAAAAAAGTATGGTTTTTGTTGTTATTTTACTTCTTGTACTGGTAGTCGGAGTGATTATTGTACTGAAAAATTTCTTAAACAAGGTTGGTTATAAGGCGAGTCAGTCAGTGCTTAAAAAAGTCGGATTAGACAATCAGAGTCTGGGTGATAAGATTGTAAACGGACCATTGCACAAAAAGGGACTGGCTCAGCTTATGAATGAGCATCCGGGCGTTACGCCTGAACAGGTGGAAAATATATTTCAGTCCGTATGCAGTGCGGTACTTTCAGGTACGCAGTTACAGGGACTTGATTCTGCCGTAGTACAGAAGGTAAGTTCAGGAAATAAGTTTGCGCATATACAGAGCGGCGTATATACTAAGACGGGAATTGTCAATTATAAGAATGGTGCGGTATATGCACAGTCTGTATTTATGGAAGGCAATGACCAGTGGATATTATATATAAGAGGAAACTTTGATGCTTTGATGAATCTGACGGTAACACAGCTACAGATTTCTAAGGGCATGCAGGGAGGATTTTAATTCTATGAATGAAAATGAGATGGTTGAATGGGTATATGAAACCTTACAGGGCGATCCAAGAGCATTTGAAGCTTTGTATAATGCGACAAGTCAGAGAGTGTGGTTTCTATGCTTTAATTTTCTTAAAAATGAACAGGACGCACTTGATGTGATGCAGGATACATATCTTACGGCTTACAAGAGCCTAAGTGAACTGCAAAATCCAAACAGCTTCTTTAGCTGGCTTATGCAGATAGCTGCGAACAAGTGCAGGAACTTCATTAAGGCCAACAGACCTGTTCCTGTTGAGGATGAAACACTTGAAGGCTTTATGGCTGAGGATAACGAGTTCTTTCTTCCTGAGGAGTATGTGACGGATATGGAGCGCAGGCAGATAGTTATGAATATAATGCAGAATTACCTGTCAGATGTGCAGTATCAGACCGTACTTATGTATTATTTCAACAATATGACTATACCTGAGATTGCCGCTGCTATGGAGTGCCCTGAGGGAACGGTCAAATACAGACTCAGTGTTGCACGTGGTAAGATCAAGGCTGGAGTAATGCAGTATGAGCAGATAAATGATACCAAGCTTTATTCATTTGCTGGTGTACCGCTTCTGGCACTTTTGCTTGCAGAGGAGGCAAAGGGGTATTATGTACCTCAGGCTGCGGCAGGGATAGTGAGTGCCATATACGAGACAGCAGGTGTCGGATATGGTGCAGGAGTTGCAGGTGCTATATCAGATGAAGTCGGAGCGCAAATGACGAGTGGCGCTGCTATGGAATTTTCAGGAGAAACTGCAACAGGTAATGTGGTTTCTGATTTAGCAGGCAATGCAGCAGGAAAAGCAGGAGGAATATTTGCAAGTTTAGGTGCGAAGATTGCTATAGGTGTTGTGGCAACGGCGGTTGTCGGCGGCATTGTGGCAGCAGTTGTCATTAATCATAAAAATGATGATAAGGATAAGACTTCGACAGATACGGAATACGCTTTGGAGGATGATAACGGTAATTCTGATTCTTACGATGATGCAGGTAACGGAAACTCAGACACTGCTTATTCTGACGGAGTTATAACAAAGGATAACAAGGCAGCCTATACAGAGGATATGCGCGGGTACATTGATGCTAATGGCAACTATGTAAATGATTATTTCGGATTTACGACTTATTATGCCGGACAGGGATGGGATTTACAGCTTTACGAGGATTACTACCTTAATTCATTTGGTGAAGAAAAAGCTTTTGTGGAGGCTATGGAGAGTGAGGCTCCACAGGCTCTCTGGGCTCAGCATTGGGATGACGGAGCGATGGACAGGGGACAGGCGAATTATGACTGTTATGATTTCCTTCATAATATGGATGAAGTCTATGCAACAGATGAATGGTATAAGGAGTATATGCTTGATCAGTTAAGTCGTTTCCGGGAGGCACATTCCGACCATAAATACAGTCTTTACAGTGCTTTAATTGACGGAACTCCATGCTACTATATTGAACTGGAATCCCATGTAGAGCCGGCGCAGGGCGAGATATTGTATGGCGCTCCGCATCATCATGCACTTGTTTATGTGTTCAAGGACAATATGTATATGAAAATCTCCATATATCCTTCTTATTGCCCGTATAACTATGAGGAGGTTTTTGCGAATCAGCTGAAGATTTTTAACATGTCTGACTTTGTACCGATTGATATTGATGATGTGGAGAGGCAGAATGAAGCTGATAAACTTACAGGCTCGAATGTACAGTCAGATGCGTCGGTCGATAATGAAGCTGAGACGGGTACGGATTTATATTAATGAATTTGGATTTTATAATTCTGATAAGCGTATGAGGACTGAGGCTATAGATTCACATATAGATGAATAAAAATGTAATAAGCTATTGAAAATTTTGTGGATATATGGAAGTAACATATAGCTTCCACTATCAAACCCCTCATACATTAATAAGCTCGTCAAGCTTAATACTAAGTATTTTTGCGAGCTGTATGGTGGTTGCAAGATCAGGGGTTCTTACACCGGTTTCCCATCTGTGAACGGTTGGAGGAGTCACATTCAAAAGCTCTGCAAGCTCATTTCTGGACATGCCACGCAGTTCTCTGTAATATTGAATCCTTTTGCCGATATAACCTTTTCCGGAGAATTCCGCAAGTAGCATCTCTTCCGGGATGTTAGAGATAGGAAATCTGAGATTATTCAGAGCCTTCTCGATTGACTTCTTTGTAATCGGCTTGAGAAGGAAGGTGCTGGCATTTGTCTCATAGCTTTCGACTGCGTATTTTTCATAACCGGTAATATATATGATATTTGTTCGAGGGTACTTTTCAAGTACCCTCTTTGCTATGTCGATTCCGTTTGCTTGAGGCATATCTATGTCAAGAAATATGACATCAAACTGATTATTCAGGCAGGCATCCAATATATCCTTTGACTTAAAGGCACCAACTATCTCGGCATCAGGATGGATGTCTTTCAGATCTAATATAATTCCGTCAACTATCGTTTTATGATCATCTGCAACAAGTATCTTCATGTGGTTCTCCTTATTTAAAACTCTTTCTGAATCTTTGGTATAACAACCGCAAAGCGGTTGTTATCGCATTAGCTCGCCAAATAAACGCTTCGCGTTTACTTGGCTCACTTTATTGTGGTATAATGAGCAAAGCGACGGAACCTGCTTGCAGATTCCGGCATTTTGCGAAAAACTCCATCGAGACGAAGTCAAGATGGTATTATGATATCCGCTGTCGTTCCGTCAGGTGTGATATTAACTTCAAGTCTTCCGTTACAAAGTAGTTCCAACCTTTTTCTGGTATTTGAAATTCCAACTGCAAGACGCTCGGACTCATGGGCGGAAGCTGCCCTTGTTCCATTTCCGGGGTCTAAAGTGCGGACGATAATATTATCTTCATCACAAAATGAAGAGATGGTTATTGTTCCGCCGTCATCTCCAATCCCGTATTTAAGAGCATTTTCAACAATAGGTTCAAGACTTAACTGTGGGAGACGAAAGTCCGTCTCTTTAAAATCAAATATAACTTTAATATCTCTGGCATGGTCAGCTTCAGCAAGAGCAAGGAATGCCTTTACATTATCTATCTCTTTTTCAAAGGAAATCATATCATCTGATTCGACATTTCGAAAATGTGCTTTAAGATAATCTGAAAAATTATCTATGTTTTCTATTGCCTCACTCGAATCGGTGCGAATCAGAGTTCTGATAATATTAAGGGAATTGTATATAAAATGAGGCTGAATCTGACTGCGAAGCAGGGACATCTGTTCCTTTGCCAGTTGGTTCTCCTTATCGATTGTGTCTTCATATAAGTGCTGCCTGTGTATATATGATAGATAGATGTAGTAAGTCAGCACGCACATTGCAGAAACCGGGGTCACATAACCGGAAAGAATATTAGTATTTTCTAAAAAGGAAACTCCAAGTGAGAGTACCACAATGGTCGCTACAATCAGACCGAGATCACTGTTATTGCTTTTAAATTGTCTGATAGAAAAAATGAAAAGCATCATAACATATAACAGTTGGACTATATAAACAGTGTAATGGAGTTTTGTAGCCTGCCATCTGTTATTCTCGTCAATCCAAAAGACGAACTTCGCTCCAAAGGCAGATGGTAAGTAGATCAGTGCATTGATTATTGCAGGCACAGAAAAGATAATTGCCCTTTTCCTGCCTGGGTTAATCACGATAAGCTCAAGAAGAATTATAAATGGACGCAGAACATATATAGCTGTTGCTGCAAGAAGTCTTATCTGTATTAGCTTGCTTTGGTCAAACGGTGGTGTGTGCCTGATTTTTTCTGACCCCATATTATCAAAGTATTCGAGAATTGTTATGACAAAGAGAAGGATAACCAAAATATAATAAAGACGGGTAGAGGGAACCCGGTGTTTGCGATTGGTAAACATAGTAACGCCCAATACCAGTAATATCATCAAGGTGGTGAAGTTAATTGAAAGATAATCATAAAACATAAATTATACCTCTAAATTAATCTATCTGTTATTTTATCATTTTTTTGTTTTGAAGAGAATAGTAAATTAAGGCTTTTGGCAGTTGATTTCCATTATGGAAATGGTAAAAAATATGTGGGGGGGGGTATAATTTTAAGCAAAAAAGGTGTGCATTATTGGAACTTATTCTTTATGGAGGAAATGTATGGAGCTATGTTAAAACGATGATTATTGCTTTTAATATTGATATATAAGAATTAGGGAGGAATTTTATGAAAAAGAGATTAAAAACATATTTGGCAATTCTGTTTTCCTTTGTCTTGATGATTAATACTATTTCTATTTCCGCTGAGATGTCAGAAAATGACATTAATCAGGATTTGCCGACTGTTGAAAGTGAACAAAATACTGAGGAGGTTCAAAATACTGATGTAGAAGATAGTCAGGATAGCGATATGTTTGACACTTCTACTTTATATGAAGATATTGAAGTAACATCTGCTGAAGAACCAACGACTATAGAGATAACTACAGAGGAGGCAGCTTCCGATGAAACCGAAGAGGCAACAACAGAAACTTCTGAAGAAGAGTCCGTTAATATGCCGGAATTCTCCGGATTTAAAATAGTAGATGGTGTGATAGTTCTTGTTACTGCACCGGAAGGAGTATTCCCTGAAGGTTCAACACTTTCGGTAGCAAAAGTAAATGAGGAAGAACAAAAAGACATAGATGATGCAGTAGATAAAACTCGTGACGAAAATCTTAATGTAGCTGCATCATATACTTATGATATAAAGGTGCTTGATGCGGATGGAAACGAGATACAGCCTGTCGACGGACAAAAGGTCAATGTGAGTTTCGCATTGGAAGAGGCAGGAAATGAAAACCTGACCGCCGATGTATATCACATAACTGAAGAAAATGGTGAACTTGCTGCGGAAGTGCTTGAAACCTCTGAACAGGGTTCATTAGTAACAGCTGAATCAGATGGATTCTCATACTACACAGTAGAATTTACTTATGGTGATTTGCAGTATGTAATGCAGGGTGACAGCGAGGTCGCTCTTATTGACATACTTTCTTTTGTTGGAATAACGAAGGCAGATGGAAGTGTGGCAACAGACAGTGATATCATTACTGTAAGCGTAAGTGATGAGAGTCTATTCTCTGCAACAAATGAAAGCGGAGAATGGATGGTTACCGCATATCAGGCGTTTTCTACTGATGAATGGATGAAGGTCACAGTTGATGGCGTGGAGTATGAGATAGTGGTGACGGATGCGGCTTCCGTAACACTTGGTGGTTTCAATGTACCGACTAATTATCTTACAGCAGGAAAAATGACTGTTCTCTATTATACAAGTGAAGGAACCTATCTGAATCGAAAGAGTTTTGATGTTCAGTATTATGGTGATCAGGCTCAGGGTGGGATTCGCTATACGGTAGATTATGATACTGTTAACATTAATGATTCCAGTATGGTTTCTACTAATGATTACACCTTGTCGGAAAGGTATTCCAATGGGTATTACAATCTGAACAAAAATACATTGAGTTCTGAAACAAATTGCCAAGCAGGTTATAATCAAAATAATGGTTTTAGTCCTATTACTGGCACTTTTACTATTATATCTGCTTATATTTATTATAATATACCTACTGGCGCTAATATAAGCAATTATTATTTTATAACAATCGTGACGTGTACCAGCAAAAGTGTTGATCCAACTTACACCGCACCAACACTTGCGTCAGGTTTGACCTATAATGGTAGCGCGCAGCAACTCATCTCTTCAGCCGGTTCAACAAGTGGTAATAATATGCAGTATGGTATCAGTTCGAGCAATACGACAGCACCGACTTCGTGGTATAGTTCAATAAATGACAGTAATATGAAAAAAACTGATGTTGGGACTTATTATGTCTGGTATAAAGCTGATGCGGTAACCGGATACAACGCTGTTGCAGCAACATGCGTGGGCTCGGTATCTATCGCTAAGGCGTCAAACCCGATTACCTACGCGAATCAGTCATGGTCATATACTTATGCGACTTCGGCACAGACTAAGACATTAAACGCTGCAACAAATGCACAAGGAACTGTCACTTATTCATTACAGTCACAAAAAAGCGGAAGTACAGATGTTACTTATTTTTCATTAAATACATCAACTAGAGTTCTGACTGCTAAAGCAAACACCCCTGTAGGCACATACACAGTGGTGGTTCGTGCATCGGCAGCTGAAAGTAGCAATTATAAGAGTGGATATAAGGATTCTAAAGTAACGATCACTATCGGCAAGGCAAACGCTACAGCCACTGCACCGAAAGCTGCAAATAAAACCTATAATGGCTCGTCACAGACTATAGCTAACGCAGGCTCAGCAACAGGTGGAACGATATACTACGGTCTTGGAGCATCGAAGACGAGCAGTCCGTCAACATGGGATACATCTCTTCCTTCCAAAACTAATGTCGGAACATATTACATATGGTACAAGGTGACGGGAGATTGTAATCATAATGATATTGCTGCAACATATGCTGCAACCGCTACTATAAGTAATGCGACAATAACAGTAAATGCCCCAAATCAGTCTTATACATATGACGGTTCGGCTCATGGTTCTGTTATCGCTGTAACGACAGTTGGCTCACAGACTGCTACTATCAAATATGGAACTGTTTCAGGTACATATAATCTGAATAGTAATCCTACAGCGATAAATGTAAATGATAGTAAGACTGTTTATTATCAGGTAACAGCACCTAATCATTCAACAGTTACCGGAAGTTTCACTTTGACTATTACAAAGGCTGATTCTGCTGTGACAGCACCGACAGCTAAAACAGAACTTATCTATGATAAATCTGCACAAGAACTTATAAATGCAGGAAATTCATCGACCGGAACAATAAAATATGCAGTAACCGAAGAAGGTGCATCTGCACCGTCGGATTCAGCCTATAGTACGGATATTCCGTCAAAAACAAATGCCGGAACATATAAGGTTTGGTATAAATCATTTGGCGATGACAATCATAGTGATTCAGCTGCATCATCAATTGAAGTTACAATTGGTAAAAAAGAATTGGAACTTACATGGGGAGACACTTCATTTACATACAATGGTTCATCTCAGGCACCTACGGCAATTATCAATGGCGTAATTAATGGCGATGATTGTACTGTAAGCGTTAGCGGTGCCCAGACTAATTATAGTGCGGAAGCTTATACGGCAACGGCTGAACTTAACGGTGCCCAAAAAGGCAATTATGTTTTGCCTGCAGATAAGACAACAACATTTAAAATAGGTAAAAAGACAGCCACAATAACAGCAAATAATCAGATAGTAACTTATGGCACTCCTATTGCATCGGATGTTGCCAGTGTTACAGCAGCAGGCCTTGTTGATGGAGATATATTAACAGCGATAACCCTGACACCAAGCACAAGTGATGTTACCTCAAATGGAACAATAAGACCAAGTGGTGCAACTATAAAGAAGGGCACTACGGATGTAACAGATAACTACAATATTACATATAATAATGGTGCTCTTACGATAAATAAAAAACCTATTACGATCAGTGGCATAACAGCAGAAGATAAAACTTATGACGGTACGACAGCAGCGACATTAAATTATAACGGAATTAACTGGTCTGCATGTGGTATGGTTGCCGGTGATGACCTTTCTGTTACGGCAAGCGGAACATTTTCAGATGCAAATGTCGGTACCGGAAAGATAGTTACAATAACAGACTTAGCTTTAGGTGGTACTAAAGCCGGTAATTATGAGCTTGCATCAAGCGTACAGCAGACAAGTACAACTGCTAATATCAATGCGAAGGCAATTACCATAACAGCGGACAGCGATTCAAAGGTTTATGACGGAACAGCACATACAAAGAACAATTATAGTATTACAAACGGCGAACTTGCTACAGGCGATAGTATAGAGAGTGTGACTGTAACAGGTAGTCAGACCTTTGTAGGAAGCAGTGATAATGAACCGAGTGCGGCAGTGATTAAAAACAGTTCAGGGGTAAACGTTACCGGAAATTATGATATTACATACACCAACGGTACACTTACAGTAACGAAGAAACCTCTTACCATAACAGCAGACAGCGATACAAAGGTATATGATTCTACACCTCTTACAAAGGACAGCTATACGCATACAGAATTAGCATCAGGAGACAATATCACAAGCGTAACTATAACCGGAAGTCAGACGAGTGTTGGCGAAAGCACAAATGAACCGAGTGCAGCCGTAATTAAAAAAGGCGATGAAGATGTAACCGCAAATTATGATATAACCTATGCGAACGGAACACTTACGGTAACAAAGAAAGTGGTTACGATTACTGCGAATAGCGATACTAAAATATATGACGGTACAGTTCTTACCAATGATGGTTACACAGTTAGCGGTCTTGAGACCGGAGACAGAGTTGATAGCGTAACTATAACCGGAAGTCAGACATCTGTAGGAACTAATCCAAATGTACCAAGTGTTGCAGTTATTAAAAACAGTGCAGAAGAAGTTGTAAATGATAATTATACTATTTCATATGTCAACGGAACACTTGAAGTAACAAAGAAAGCTATAACGATAACAGCTGATAGTGACACTAAGGTATATGACGGAACAGAACTTACAAAGGACAGTTATAGTATTACAGATGGAGAACTTGCATCAGGCGATAGTATAGTTAGTGTTACCGTAACCGGAACTCAGACTTTTGCGGGCGAAAGTGCAAATGTACCGAGTGCGGCAGTTATAAAGAACGCAAACGGCGATAATGTAACCGCAAGCTATGATATAACTTATAAAAACGGAACACTTGAAGTAACCCAAAAGGCTGTAACGATAACGGCAGATGATGCAACGAAGGTATATGATGGAACACCTCTTATAAAAGACAGCTATACCAACAGCAACCTTGTAGCAGGGGATACTATCACAGGTGTCATTGTAACAGGAAGTCAGACAAGTGCAGGTCAAAGTGCAAATGTTCCAAGTGAAGCAGTTATAAAGAATGCGGCAGATGAGGATGTAACTGCAAGCTATGATATAACATATGTAGATGGAACGCTTGAAGTAACGAAGAAGCCTATTACAATAAGCGGTATCAATGTTATTGATAAAATTTTTGACGGCACCGACAATGCACCTCTTGATTACTCGGATATCGACTGGATATCCTGTGGTATGGTGGATGGAGATGAGCTTAGTGTAACTGCAACAGGAACATTTGAAGATACGAGTGTGGGTACTAACAAGAATGTTGCGATAACTGATATAACGCTTGGAGGAACAAGCGTAGATAATTACATACTTTCAGAGGACGGGCAGCAGACTACAGCAACTGCAACGATTAATAAGAAAGAAGTAACTGTTACTGCACTTAAACAGACCGTTGCTATAAACGGAGAGATAGAAAACTCAGTTGAGTTCGCCGAACTGTCAGGTGCGTTGGAAGGGCATGAGCTTGCAGAGATAACACTTACTTCAGGAAGTACAGCCAAAACAACCACAGAGGGTGTGATTACACCGAGCGAGGCTAAAATTGTAAATGGCGACACAGATGTAACGGACAATTATGACATTTCTTATATAGACGGTGTTATGACAGTTACAAAGGCTGAGGCAGAGGTTGTCTTGGATAACGGTGATGATGAAGCTCTTGCAAGCATAACTGAGGTTGAAGTGCCTAATCTTCTTGAACTTGCCGATGAAGAGGCAGAAGAAGGCAGGCTTGTAAAGGTTGAGCTTAGTGTTAAACCGGTATCTGAAAACAAAGTGAGCAAAGCGACAGTTTCAGATGTTAAAAAGACGGTTGAAAGCTTATTTGCCTTCGTTGACATGGAGAGTGTTAAGGTAGAATATCTTGAAATAGACCTGACGAAATATGTAGACAATGTAAAGGAAAGTGCGATAAGTGATACCGGCAAACCACTTGAAATTATACTTACTTACGATACATCAAAAGCCGGAAATCCTGTTATTATCCGTAACCATGAAGGAACAGTGGTTGTATTTACACAGTTATCAGCAAGACCTACAGGAAGCTTTACGGATGCAACATATTATGTGGAAGGCGATAAAATATATATGTATTCGCAGTATTTCTCAGACTTTGCGATAGCATACTCGGTAGAAAAGACCTTTAATGTAATTCTTGATGACGGAAACGGAAACATCATAAGACAGATTGTATCTGAAGGAACAAAGTTTATACCACCGACAGACCTTACAAAAGACGGGTATGATTTTGGCGGTTGGTACAAGGATGAAGCATTTACGGAAAAGTGGAATCCTGATACAAACAAAATAACATCAGATATAAAGCTCTTTGCAAAGTGGACTAAGAAGACAGAGCCTGCAAAGGTTGATGTACCTGAGACCAAAGTAGATACACCGGAGGCAAATGTAGAAACATCAAAGGTAGATGTACCCAAAGCACCGGCAACCGGAGATAAAATTAATATAGGCATAATAGTAATGCTTATGATGGATTCAGCTATGGCTGCACTTTATCTGACACTTAGAAGACGTATGTTGAAGTAGTTGGTATAATATTAATTATTCTAATATCCCAATAAAAACATACTTTTCGTTCCGAAAAATGTTAACACGCCCTTTTGAGCGTGTTAACATTTTTTTTATGGAAATTTTTATACAGATGTGGTAGAATGTCATATTGTGGTTAGATTGAACTAACCTAACTTGATTTAATTATTCATTAAAACAATATATAAGGAGGAATCAAATTGGAAAAGAAAAAGACCGAAAAATTCGATCACATGAAGCTGATTAATGATTACGCAGGCAGTTATAAAAATCTTATCACTCTTGGCAAATTAATCGCAGCGATAAGTGCTGTCTTATCATTAATCCCGTTTTATGATTTATGGAAGATTATTAAAACTGCAATAAACGGAGAGGAGCTTTCAAAGATTAAGGCTTATGCATGGCAGGCTGTAATTTTAACGGTGCTCTCCTTGTTTGTTTATATTGCGGCATTGTTTTGTACACACATAGCCGCCTTTCGTGTTCAGGCAAATATGAGAAGCAGACTGATGAGGAGAATTATAACACTTCCGTTAGGTGTGTTTGATGAAGACGGAACAGGAAAAATCCGTCGTATAGTCAATGATTCTACCGCTGCAACCGAGACCTTTATAGCACACAATCTGCCGGATAAAGTGGTCGCTGCCGTAACGCCTGTCGGACTTATGGTGCTTATATTTGCCTTTAATTGGAAGATAGGAATTATATGTCTGATACCTGCACTTATCGGCTTTGTCTGTATGATGTCGATGATGGGTAAGGGCATGCAGGAGAAGATGGCTGAGTATCAGAATGCGCTGGCTGATATGAGCGGAGAGGCAACGGAATA
Organism: Lachnospiraceae bacterium; assembly: GCA_017480195.1. Taxonomy (GTDB): domain Bacteria; phylum Bacillota; class Clostridia; order Lachnospirales; family Lachnospiraceae; genus Coprococcus_C. Next base: position 4,710 of record JAFVBE010000032.1, on the reverse strand, counting down.
TGTAAGAGGAATCCCGGTTGTAAAAACCTTTGGGCAGACTGTTTATTCCTTCAAGCATTTCAAAGCTTCCATAGATAATTACGGTAAATGGACCACGGACTATACCCTGATGCTTCGCAAGCCGATGATAGGATTTATGACCTGTATAAATGCGATATTTGCATTTATCGTATTTGCGGCATTTATGGTAACAAAGGATGGAACATCTCAGTCAGATATTTTAAATATAATGTACTACATCATTGTAACCCCGCTTATCACGGTTGCACTTACCAAGGTAGCATACTCGGGAGAGGCGGAGATGACTCTTGTAGATGCCATGAAGAGAGTTGAGTCGGTTATGGCTATCGAGCCTCTTACTGAGAGTGGCGGTCAAAATGTACCTAAGGATAATTCCATTGAATTAAAAAATATAAGCTACAGATATAAGGATGCCACAAGAGATGCCGTAAGTAATGTATCGTTAAAGATAAAACAAGGTGAGCATGTTGCCTTCGTTGGCCCATCCGGCTCAGGTAAAACCACTATTGCAGAGCTTATTGCAAGATTTTTTGATGTAACGGACGGAGAGATACTGATAGGCGATACGGATATAAGACAGGTACCGCAGAAAAGTCTTATGGACAGAGTATCCTTTGTATTTCAGGATAGCAGATTGATTAAGACTTCTATCCTAGATAATGTAAGAATGGCTAAGCCTGATGCTTCGGAAACAGAGGTTTTGGAGGCTCTTAAAAAAGCACAATGCATGGATATAATCGACAAGCTTCCGAAGGGCATACATACCGTGATAGGAGAAAAGGGCACCTACCTTTCGGGAGGTGAGCAGCAAAGGATAACCATAGCAAGAGCTGTGCTTAAGGATGCACAGATTTTGATTCTTGATGAAGCGACTGCATTTGCGGACCCTGACAATGAAGCAAAGGTTCAGGCTGCATTTGATGAGCTTGCTAAGGATAAGACACTTATAATGATTGCTCACAGGATGAGTACCGTTATGAATGCTGACAGGATATTCGTACTTGATAAGGGTAGTTTAGTTGAGTCAGGCAATCACGAGGAACTGATGAACCAGAACGGACTTTACAGGAAGCTTTTTGATGAATATACCAAATCAATAGAATGGAAGGTAGGTGCATAGTAATGATAGAAAAATTAAAGCATAAATATGCACTTTCCCAAGAAGGTGCTATAGATATGATTAAGGCGTGCATAAGCGTGACGATTACCAATATTGTGCTTATGATGCCGGCAGGTATTTTATATCTTTTAATAAAAGACTTACTTGAGGATAACCTGACAAAATCAAGGATTTGGATTTATGTTGTGGGAAGTGTACTTATTCTTATACTTGTTGCAATAACCAATTACATACAGTACAATGCAACATTTTTATCGACCTATAAGGAAAGCGGTGTCAGAAGAACCACCATTGCGGAGACACTTAGGAAATTACCTCTTTCATTTTTCGGAAAGAAAAATCTTACGGACTTAACTACCAATATAATGGGTGACTGTGCGCAGATTGAAACGGCTTCAAGCCACTGGATTCCGGAGCTTATAGGTGCAGTTATATCAACAAGTCTGGTAGGTATAAGTCTTTTTGCATTCTTTGACTGGAGGATGGTGCTTGCAAGCTTTTGGGTTATACCGGTTGCATTTATCATAATCATCTCCACCTCGGGAGCTGAAAAAAATGCGGTAAGAAAGAACTCTGCCGTTAAGCTTGCCATGGAGGACGGTATTCAGGAGTGCCTCGAATCAGTAAGAGATTTGCGTTCAAATAATGCCCAAGACCGATATATGGAAGGCCTTGAAAAGAAGATAAGAACCGTAGAAAAACAGGCAATTTTCACCGAGCTTAAGATGGCTGTTTATGTAAATTCCGCTGCTATAATTCTTAAAATGGGAATAGGAACCACAGCACTTGTGGGCGGTATACTTTTTGTAAATGAGGATATTTCGCTTTTGACCTTCTTTATGTTTTTGATGCTCGTATCAAGACTTTATGATCCTATGCAGATAACCTTACAAAATTTTGCCGCAATCATATCTATAGGTATTCAGACCGAGAGACTCGATGAAGTGCTTTCTCATGAGATACAGACCGGAACTACCGAGATGAATAACAAGGGCTGTGACATAGAGTTTAATCATGTGGGATTTTCCTATTCTGATGATACGGATGTGTTAAAGGATGTGAGTTTTGTCGCAAAGCAGGGAGAGGTTACAGCCTTAATCGGACCATCAGGCGGAGGTAAGACCACCATTTCAAGACTTGCCGCAAGATTCTGGGATGTGACTGAGGGAAGCATAAAGCTTGGCGGTGTGGATATAAAAACCGTAGATCCTGAAACCCTTCTGTCAAATTATTCGATAGTTTTTCAGGATGTAACCCTTTTTAACAATACAGTTATGGAAAATATAAGGATTGGTAAAAAGGATGCTACCGACGAGGAGGTTATAGCAGCGGCAAAGATGGCAAACTGTGAGGAGTTTGTAAATCTTCTGCCTGAAAAATATAACACCTACATAGGAGAAAACGGAAGTGAGCTATCGGGTGGTGAAAGACAGCGTATATCCATAGCAAGAGCATTCCTTAAGGATGCCCCGATTATACTTCTTGATGAAGCAACCGCTTCCCTGGATGCGGAAAATGAAACTGCAATTCAGGAGGCATTGTCAAAACTTGTGAAGGATAAAACTGTGCTTATCATAGCACACCGCATGAGAACCATAGCAAATGCCAATCATATAGTTGTATTAAAGGACGGTGTGGTTGCGGAGGAAGGAACACCTGCCGAGCTTATGGAAAAGGACGGAATATACAGCCATATGACCAAGCAACAGCTTGTATCACAAGGCTGGACCATGTGATAAAATTGAGCCGTGCAAAAAGAAAAGGACAATCAGACTTTGTGCTTGCACAAAAAAGTCTGATTGTCCTTTTCTTTTTATAAGGCGAAAGCCGACACCGAGCCGAAGCGAAGCAAAGGCGAGGTGACAGGCTCAATTTTATCAAAAAGAATCATGCATGAGGGCGAAAGCCGACACCGAGCCAAAGCGAAGCAAAGTCGAAGTGACAGGCTCAATTTTATCACACTTGGGTTATAGTCTGAGCCTATAGATGATAACAGTATTTAAGAATTACCCTAAATCATACAAAAAAGCTATAATATAAATCATACAAAGCATATAGAAATACTATAGAAGAGAGGACTTTTTATTATGGGAAAAATTTATAAGAGTATTACAGAGCTTGTGGGACATACTCCGCTTGTGGAGCTGACTAATTATGAGAAGAAGCATGAGTTAAAGGCTACATTACTTGGAAAGTTGGAGTATTTCAATCCATCGGGAAGTGTTAAGGACAGAGCGGCACTCAATATGATTGAGGAGGCTGAAAAGTCAGGTAAGCTTAAGCCGGGACAGACTATAGTAGATAATACAAGTGGTAATACAGGTATTGCTCTTGCTGCGTTTGGACACGCAAAGGGACACGAGTTTATAACATTTCTTGAGCCGGGCGTATCAAAGGAAAGAGAAGATATATTTAAGGCATACGGAGTTGACCAGTATTGGTTTTCGGACATCAGTGAAAGAGTAAAAGAGATGCTTGAGACAGGAGCATTGGATATATCCAAGCTTGAAGAAGATGTACAGGCATATGCAGACGAAAACGGATATTTCTACATCGACCAGTGCAGCAATGTAAATAACGCAGAAGCACATTATAAAACAACAGGTCCGGAAATCTGGGAGGATACAGATGGCAAGGTAGATATTGTCGTAATGCTTGGTGGTACAGGCGGAACGATATCAGGTCTTAGCAAGTATTTTAAGGAAAAGGATGAAAAAATTCAGATAATAGGTGTACAGCCTGGAATTTACTCAAGACTTGATGCCAATAACAAAACGGGGAATACCATTGATGGAGTATTTCCACTTGAAGTAAATGGTAATTATATCATTCCTTTGATAAATAAATACAATGCAAAGATAGATGAGATAATCGATGTAGTAGCTGAGGATGCATATGAGACAGCCAAGCAGTTGGTAAGAACGGACGGTATATTCCTCGGACAGTCAGCGGCAGCAGCACTCTGGGCGGCTACACAGGTTGCGAAGAGACCGGAAAATGAAGGAAAGAATATCGTAATCATAATGGCTGATGACGGAACTAAGTATCTGTCTACAAACTTATATAAATAGCAGGATATGGAGTGATAGATTATAAGTAATGTGAAAATAGAATTGTTTAAGCCTGTAAAGACCGAGGAGTATCTACAGGCGGCGATAAGAGTGGCAGACTTTATAAGAAATAATGAGATAGTTACTCCTGAGGGAAAATACTGGAAGCTTGGTACGATTGAAGGAAAGGTTCCGGATAAGGCTGAGAAGTCATTTGTAAATGCGCGTTCACTTTACGCCGGTGCGCCAGGAATCGGAATATTTTTCATACAGCTATATGATGTGACAGGTGATGAGAGCTACTTAAAGGATGCTGTTTCTGCTGGAGATTATCTTGTGACCTCATATAAGGAGGAGTACAGCAAAAATCCGGGAGTGCATTCCGGTGCTGCCGGAGAGGGACTATTTCTTAAGACCTTGTATGACAAAACAAAGGATGAAAGATATAAAAACCATGCGATTAAGATAGCAGAAGATATCTATGCTTCCGGAACAAAGGATGAAAACGGAATTCATTGG
>JAFVBE010000031.1 GCA_017480195.1 Lachnospiraceae bacterium | reverse complement strand
GGAGATAAGGTTTGGATCGCCAAGACTTTTAATTGTGATAATGGCAAAAAGATTCACATAGGAAACAACTTCACAGGAAATTATAACCTGACAATCTTGGATATCCGTGAGGTCTATATCGGTGACAATGTTATGATCGGTCCTAATACACTGATATCGACGGTAAATCATCCGCTTACACCGATGGGCAGGAGACAGCATCTTGGAATAGCAAAACCGGTAAGGATCGGAAATGATGTCTGGATTGGTGGGAATGTAACTATTCTGCCGGGTGTTACTATTGGAAATAATGTTGTGGTCGCTGCAGGAGCAGTCGTCACGAAGGATATACCGGATAATTGTCTGGTTGGCGGAGTTCCGGCAAGAAAAATTAAAGATATTGAAAATGACGTGAAGGAGAATTTGTGATGATTTTACTTTCCCCATTCTGTCGAGGACGGTAATATTTGAATATAATTTAATAAGACATACAGAAGAAGGGTCCTTGATGGGTCCTTCTTTGGTGCCCATAAATACTGACTTTTTAAGGCTTTGCACCCTTTTTACCCTAAAAGGGTGCATCGTTAAATTGTATCTAAGATAGATAGATTTCGGATACAGTGTAGCCAGATGTACATTTTTCGGAAACCCTTATAAAATAAGGGGAATTAGGTATAGCAAAATTGGCTGCTCTGCATTATAATGATTTTGTAGCATTGGAATGAAACCTTTTCACGATAGCCTGTGTGGTATCGTGTAGAGTTAAGCAAATCGGTATTTGTGAGGAAAAAGATGATGACAATAAGGGATGGGAAAGACTATATTCCTCAGGTAAAAGATTTGATAATTGAATATACGAATCGTTTGAACCGAGATTTGTCCTTTCAGAGAATTGACGAAGAACTTGCTGGCCCTGCAATTAAATACACAGCTCCTGAAGGAGAGTTGTTGGTTGCAGTTGATGAAAATAACAATGTGATTGGCATGGTAGCCTATCACAGGCACAGCAGAAGAAGGTGCGAGATGAAAAGATTATATGTCAAACAGGAAACAAGAGGATTACATCTTGGCGAAAAACTTGTAAGCGAGATTATCAAACATGCAAGACAGGCTGGATATAAGGAAATGGTTCTTGATACAATAATTCCGTTAAAGGCAGCAATAGGCTTGTATAGAAAAAATGGATTTAAGGAATGCGAACCTTATTACGATAATCCTATGGATGATGTAATATATATGATAAAAAAACTATAAGATAACTGCAAGTATGCTTAATGAAAAGGAGAAGAACATGAAAATTGATGCAAGTTTAATGGAATGGATCAGAAAGCCGAAATCGTGTCAGGTCACAAAGGATAGGGTTGAAATTATAACGGAACCACACACAGATCTATGGCAAAGGACGTATTATCACTTCAGAAATGACAACGCGCCTGTTTTGCAAATGAAAACTACAGAACAATTTTTTTCATTTATAGTACGGACAGAGTTTGATTCCAAGGTTCGTTATGATCAGAGTGGGATTATTATGTACTTGGACAGCGACAACTGGCTTAAAGCGGCAATGGAATATGAAAATGACAGGATTCAGAGATTAGGAAGCGTAGTCACAAATAATGGATACTCAGATTGGGCATCAACAGATGTTGATGCGGGGGTAAAGTCTGTATGGTTTCGATTAAGCCGGAGAGAGGATGACTTCTGTGTAGAGAATTCTTTTGATGGAATAGATTATAAGCAGATGAGGATATGTCATATGTTCAATGCTCCGGAGGAAATCAGTTTCGGTATTTATGCATGCAGTGCTGAGGATTCATCTTTTTTGGCAACCTTTACAGATATGGAGATAACCGACTGTGCATGGAAGGCACATGATGGTCAGCAACCGGATTAGATTCACGAAGGGATTGATGTAAATTTCGGTTTCCTATGTAGATGGTTCTTATAATCTGAAACTTGAAGGAGTATATACAGGATGGTTAATATGTTAGTAAATCAAGGAGGGTATGATAGTGGCTCAAATGGAAAGCTTAAGTGAAAAATGAGAAAAAAAGGGGACAATAAAGTGGGAAAAATTCTTTTTATCAATGGCAGTCCTAATGAGAATGGCTGTACCGGAACTGCAATGGACGAAGTGATAAAGGTGTTGCAGGAAAATGATATTGAAACAGAAAAAATCTGGCTGGGAAAGAAAGCTATGCCGGACTGTATGGCATGTATGAAATGTCAGGAGATTGGAAAATGTGTATTTCAGGATGAGGTCAATGAAATAGCAGAAATGATTGATGATATTGACGGAATAGTGGTTGGCTCACCTGTATATTATGGTGGACCGAATGGAAGGCTTACGTCATTCCTTGACAGATTGTTTTTCAGTATTCCCAATGATAAGTTTAATGGAATGCTTGGTGCATCTATTGTATCATGCAGACGTGGTGGCGCAAGTGCAGCTTTTGAACGATTGAATCAGTATTTTCTTATGGAAAATATGCATGTGGTCAGTTCGCAGTATTGGAATCAGGTACATGGATTTACCGTAGAGGATGTGAGGAAGGATGAAGAAGGACTTCAGACAATGAGAACACTTGGAAGAAATATTGTATGGTTGTTAAGGTCTATAAAATGCGGAGCCGATAATGGTATCAGCAAACCGGAGCATGAGCCAAAGACATTTACCAACTTTATCTAAGGATTTATAATAATTGAAAAGGAGAGAGCTGTAATTATGAGGGCATTATTTATTGGAGGAACAGGTACGATCAGTACAGCAGTGGTAAAGAGACTTGTCGAAGAGCTTGACTGGGAGGTATGGCTCATCAATCGCGGTAGCCGCAAAGTAATTGAATCTGACAGGCTTCATTCGATCATAGCAGATATCAATAACGAGGAGGATGTGGCGAAGAAGCTTGAGGGACTTTCTTTTGATACAGTTTGTGAATTTATAGGCTTTACGGTTAAAGATATCATAAACCGGCAGCAAATTTTATTATTGCTGAGGGTACGACCCTTGCTAATCCATATTGGCAGTATTCCAGAGATAAGATTGCCTGTGAAGAATTTCTTATGAAGAAATATCGTGAGGAAGGCTTTCCTTTCTTAATGTGGGATCATCATAAAATATTGTACTTGTTAAAATTGGAATAAAAATATATAATAACATCATGTTTTGAATAATGATTTAAGTTAATAAAGCCAGACGAAAGGAAATGAACACTATGAAAGAAGCTTATAATTTTCTTAGAAAATGCGGAACATTTTACCTTGCAACAGAAGAAAACGGTCAACCTCATGTTAGACCATTTGGGGCAATAAGTGATTTTGAGGGGAAGATTTACATCGAGACAAACAATCAGAAAAAGGTATACCAGCAGTTGTCAAAGAACGGAAAGGTTGAAATCTGCGGTATGTATGAAGGTGAGTGGATTCGCATAGAGGGAGTTGTGAAGGAAGACCTGCGCCGTGAGGCAAGGGTTGCAATGTTGGAGGATACCCCATCACTCAAAAACCTGGCTTCTCCTGATAATGGCACAATGACTGTTTTCTATTTTGAAAATGGAACAGCAACAATTTACTCATTTACAAAAGAACCGAAGGTTATCACATTATAATGTTTGGATTAGGAACATTGATTAATACAGCAGGGATTGTTCTGGGCGGTATATCCGGACATTTTTTTGGAAAGCTTTTAAAGGAGAGACATCAGGAATCGTTAATGACAGCTTGCGGGATAAGTGTTATGTTTATTGGAACAGCCGGTGCAATGGAGGGGATGCTGACCATCAATGACGGGGTGATAAACAGTGGACAGTCGATGCTGGTATCGCTTTGTATCGCCATCGGAACTCTCATTGGAGAAATAATCAACATAGAGAGACTGTTTGAACGCTTTGGAGAATGGCTTAAGATTAAAACCGGAAACGACAAGGACAAGGAATTTGTTAATGCTTTTGTAACCGCATCTTTTACTGTATGTATAGGAGCAATGGCGATCGTGGGTGCGATACAAGACGGTATTATGGGTGATTGGTCTATACTTGCAACAAAAACCGTGCTGGATTTTATCATCATAATGGTAATGGCCTGCTCACTTGGGAAAGGATGTGTTTTTTCTGCCATACCGGTTCTGTTTTTTGAGGGATTGATCACTATTTTAGCGTCTTTCATTAAACCTATTATGACAGATCTGGCAATGAATTATCTTTCATTAATCGGATCTATACTAATATTTTGTGTAGGGCTTAACTTAGTTTGGGGGAAGAAGGTAAAAGTTGCTAACATGCTTCCGGCTGTAATACTTGCAGTTGTGGCAGCCTTTATTCCTGTTGGATAAATTAGGGTTTGTCTGGATGTTTTCCTGTGCTTAAAGTTAAAAAATGAAAGACTGTGTTGTGTAGAACAAGAAACAGTCTTTTTTTATTGACTTTAACATGATTAAGTAGTACACTTTTACTATTGAGTTAGCTAGAACTAACTATAAATATAAACAAGATGTTTTGTAATGGATTTGAAATTTGGAGATATTCAGGAAACAGCACTTATCTCTCTTGCAATCAAGGCTAGTGAAACTGCAAGAACGAATGCAAGAATCAAAGACGAAAAGGCAAAGGAAATTATAATTTAGAAATGTCTTGTTATTTATCATCATTTGCAGAGAAATACTACCAGAGATTATGTTGAGGCAGTAACGGATATTAAAGGACGCTCATTTGATGCAGCTTTTGTAGTTTATCATGGCAAAAAGTAAGATAGGAGATCTCGTAGCATGTGAGCACTGCCGTAATTCCGTGTCAGAGATGGAAGAGATTGACCTGTTCTATGAAAAACTGTTAAAGGATTGTCCGGAAAGTGCTCTTGTCACATGGAATAAACTTAGGAGCATGATGCCACCATGGAGTGAGATTCATGAGAAATATGGAAATTTATTTAGTTCTTGACAATCAAAAGTTAATATGGTTAACTAATATAAGTTAATTATATTAACTAAGGAGATTATATCATTGCCAAGAGATAAAAGTATTACAAATGCTAAAATAATCAAATACATGAAAGAAGAGTTTTTAACATACGGATATGAAAAAGCCTCTCTTAATCGTATATCTGGCAGAATAGGTATCACAACAGCCGCATTATATAAGCATTTCAAAAACAAGGAGGATATGTTCTTTTTTCTTGTAAAGGATACGATTGAAGATTTTGAACGGCTTAACAGCAGTGGACAGAACAATATGAGAAATAATATGAAATATAATCCTTTTGACAAGGAATATACAGATTGTCTTGTTGATTTTATTTATGAACATTATGAGGGTATTAAGCTATTAATATGCTGTTCGAAGGGCTCTGCTTATGAATCTTTTGAAGATGAGCTTATAGAAATGGAAGCGGAATCTAATAAAGAATACGCAGAAATAATTAAAGCTTCAGGTAAAAAGTATGATAATCTATCCGATATGGAATGGCATCTGCTGTCAACAGCATATATACATTTGGTTTTAGAAGTTGTAAGACACGACATGACAAAGGATGAGGCATATAAACATATGGATTTTGTGTGCAGATTATTATATCCCGGATGGAAGAAGTTTCTTGGGATTGAAATGTAAGTATTATAATTTAATAGGAAAGTAATGAAGGAACCCGCTTATTGCGAGTTTTTTCTTATTTTATAGGTTAGTTAACACTAACTAAAATCATTAACTAAAGGAGATGTATAAAAAATGAAAAGTTGGAATGGAAAAAATGTTTTATGGATGTTAATTTATCTGGTGCTTTATATGGTTGGAACTTTCATAACCTGTGTACTCGGTTCCGTACATCCCATCATGTTTGTATGCTATCAGATTGTTGCAGGTATTCTGTTATCCGGTATAGTTATAAAAGCTTTTGACAGGGTCAAGACTTTTGGGGTAGCATTATTTTTCTCTATCGGTATTGTACTTATCTTTTTTCTGATAGGTGATGCAAGTGCATGGCATATTGTACCTCTTTTTGTGATAGGCGTTATGGCAGAGCTCATTCGTTTTGCCACGAAGTATAACCGGACAGGAGATATGGTATCTACAGTAATAATGACATTCTCTACATTCGGTTTCTATGGGCAGATATGGTTTAACAGAGATTTTACATATTCGGAAGCTATAGAAGAGATGCCTGCCGGATATGCGGATACTCTTATGAACTGCAGTCCTGTATGGGCTCTGCCGGTAGTCCTTATCATAGGCATAGCAGCTTCTGTTTTAATATCAAATTTGACAGCAAAGATATTTAAACTTGAAAGGTAATACAAATAAGTATATTATCGGATGATAAGGGGCACAGTTGTGCCCCTTAATTATATTTACCTGCTTTTTGCCTGAATTGCATCATTCATTTTCTTCGCAAGATTTTTGTTAAATATCATAAAACAACTCCAGATAATTAGTGTAATGGCAATCACGCCTATGATGGTAATTACACATGCAAGCTTACCGGCTTGAGTCGGAATCCAGCCGACTTTAATAGCTGATACGAAGTAAATGAAAAGCCCTATGCCAAGATGTATTATGGATTTGATTGCGAGTGGAATGTTTTCAAATTGATATATGACACTCGGTATTCCAAAACCAAGTCCGACAAAAATACATGCTAATATCATTTTGGAAAACATATAGTTTTCTAATGTGAATACTCCGTGATTTGTTATATCGATAATCACACCTACAATTACAAATATCGTAATGCTCATTATTATACTGATTAATGCGGATTTTATCATATCCTTTAAAACTTTCATAATCTTTACCTCCTATAACCCAAGATATTTTTTTAGTTGCGGTACATATTTTCTTGATATGTACTCGGATGTTCCGTTTTTAAGATGAAGAAGCATAACACCGTTAAATGATGGTTCAACACCCTTTAAATATTTCAGGTTTATGAGCGATGATTTGGAAACCTGCATAAAGCTGCTTCCCAAAATATCTGCCATCTCATATAATCTTTTGCTTGTTCGGTATGTTTCATTTTCACATATTAGGAAAGTCTTTTCGTTTTCAACGCGTACTGCAAATATTTCTTCGGGTTTTAAGATTACCATTGTGTCTTCAAGCTTTGCTATTATTGTGTTTGAATCTTTTCCGTAATTTGAAATCTCATTTACCAGCCTTGTTATTTCTGAAGTTATCTTATCGGTAAAGATGATTGCATATGGTGTTGTTGCTTCCTCTGTAATTTTTACATCAACTTTCATATAGCACCTCCGTTTTCAATGAAAGTAGTTCGATATCGATGTTTGAATGATAACACAAAGCTAAAACGATGTCTTTACATTTTCGGTAAGTGGTAGAAAAATAAAGGTAAGATGCATGGATTAAGTTTTGTACTTTTATTTTTTAATAAAGAAATATAGTGACAAAAAGAAGTTTATATGCTATTATCAAAAGAGAATATACAGTCGCTAATAAATTAAGGAGATAAAATGCAGGTACAAAAGGATTATATCAGAAACAGCATATTGGAATCAGCATTGGAGGAATTCAGTTCTAAAGGATTCCGTTATGCTACCATGAGCTCTATAGCCGGGCGTTGTAGGATTAGTAAGAGTAATCTTTACAGGTATTTTTCATCAAAGGAGGATATATGTCATGAGCTTCTTAAAATCCCATCAGCAGAGATAAAAAATACACTGACTATTCTAACCGGGACGGAACTGCTTAAGTATTCGAATGATGAGATTGCGAAGAAAATGACAGAAGTGCTATATCCGGTTTTAACCGGATACAGAAAAGAGATTATGATTATAATTAGTCCGGATGCTCCGTCAGAGGCAGCTTCTCTAAAAATAATGGTGGAGCAGGGACTGATGAAGAATTTTCTGGCATTTGATCCTGAAAGAACACCGAAGGGCTTTGCCGAGACATTGGTTAAGATGCTGATGGCGGGTATAGAAAATATTCTGATTAACTACAAGTCTGATAAGAATATGAAGGCTCAGATTGAATCTATGCTTCGTTATCATTTAAGAGGCGTACTGGCATTTTCGATGTTAAGAAAAGAGAAATAAAAAGGTTTTAAAACCTTTTTTTATGAATTAAAAGCGACCATACGGTCACTTTACTTCGCCTGAAGATGAGAAGGATGGTTCTGGTATGAAACATTATGAAGATTATAAAAAGCTTTAAGAAATGAGAGGTTGTATAGATGAAAGAGTCTGATATAAATAAATATGTAAATTCCGGCAGACAGTTTGAGGTGGATTGCGTCAAATTCTTTGCTATCTTTTACATAGTATGTATACATGTTTATGAACAGTACGGAAGTTTTGATTTTTATCATAGGATGCCTGATTCAGTATTCAGGAATATGATTGAATTTTTTGGTGGTCCATTGGCGGCGCCTGTTTTTATGTTTTGTATGGGTATAGGTATGGTATATACACATCACAAAAGCGCCAAGGATTTTATTAGGCGGGGATGGAAGCTTCTTCTTACGGGATATTGTTTGAATTTTTTCAGACAGACTCTGCTTCAGCTTATTGGGATGATAATCGGAGTAGAAACTGATTTGGATATTATCGGAGGACTGCTAAATGTTGATATCCTTCAATTTGCAGGAATGTCTTTTTTAACGATCGGAATAATGAAAAGAAGCAAATTATCTGCAAGAACTATGTGTGCTATTGCTATACTTATGCAGGCAGTGGGAATATGTGGAACAAAGCTTAGTATCAAATCGGTGGCCATGCAGGACATAGTCGGTCTAATCCTGCCTACCGGAAAATGGGTTGCATTTCCTCTGACATTGTGGATGGTATATTCTGTTTTTGGACTGTATTTTGGAGAAATATTACAAGCGAATATGGACAAGAAAAAAATGTATCATAAACTAATCACTGTTTTTGGCTCATTATTTGTTGCATATACGGTATGCCTTATTTTTAGCGGATATGATATTCGCTCATTTTACGCACTGAATAATGATTTTTATTATCATCAGACATTTTTGAGTACACTTTGGATATTGCCTATTATCATTTGCATGCTTGGAATTTGTTATTATCTGTTTGAAAGCATAAAATTCACTAAAATCGGAAACTTTATCAGGTATTGCAGCTCTAGTTTGAATACTATTTATATTATTCAATGGTTGATTATAGCGTATGGTGTAGCATTTAGCATATTGCTTGGTATAGATAAGACGGAGTCGCCGTATGTAATTATAAGCGGAGGAATAGTGGTACTGATGATAGCGATTGGAATCACAGTGTTATATAAAAAGGTGAGAAAAAGACGAGCTAATTAACATATGTCAATGCTTATGTATTATTTGTTTGATATATTATCAGTATCAAAAAGGAGGATGTAAATATGCAAAAGGATAAGATTTTAATAGGAACATGGGCGTGGGGAGACGGAGTAAACGGTTCATCTATGATTTTTGGAAAAAAACAGGATAAGAATGTTCTGACCAAAACCTTTGAAAAAGCTTATAATCTTGGATTTAAAAGCTGGGATACGGCAGCAGTTTACGGAATGGGAAGCTGTGAGACCTTTCTCGGTTCGCTTATAAAGGGAAAAGAGGATATCTTCATTTCTACTAAGTTTTTTCCTGACAAGAAGTATACGAGTGGCAGTCTGGTAAAATCATTTACGGAGAGCACGGAAAGGCTTGGGATAAGCTCTGTTGATCTTTTTTGGATTCATGTTCCCAATAATTTGGAAAAGAACATTGATGAAGCTGTACCGCTTTTAAAGGATGGAAGAATTAAATTGCTTGGAATTTCAAATGTTTCGTTAGAGCATATTAAAATGGCAGATGAAAGGCTTAAGAAGAATGGACTTTCTTTAGGTGCGGTTCAAAATCATTTTAGTCTGCTTAGAAATGATCAGCAGAAAATAATTGACTTTTGCAATGAGAATAAAATAATATATTATGCATATATGGTGCTTGAGCAGGGAGCTCTTTCGGGAAGATACAGTGCGAAGAATCATTTTCCGCTTTTTTCTATGAGAAATCTGGCATTTCCTAAAAGAAAGTTTAAAAGGATTGCCGGACTTTTATCATCTATGAAGGAAATGGCTGCAAAATATAATATTGATCCGTCACAGATACCAATCCTTTGGGCGATAGGAAAGGGTGCAGTCCCGATTGTAGGTCTTACAAAGGAAACTCATGCCCAAAAGCTTGCAGAGGCTATGGATGTTGAACTTAATTCGGAAGAGATAAAAGAATTGGAAAATCTGGCAAAAGAGACGGGTATTCGTCAAAAGGGTTCATGGGAACCGCAATAACAAAAAAGTGGTGATTGATTATGGATAAAAAATACCTGATTGAAGAGTTAAACAGGATTGCAAAGAAGCATAATGTTATTATCGACGAAGAAGCATTGGGAGATATTATCTCTTTATCAACCATACGGGTTGTAACAAAAGGAGACATACTTTCATCAATGGGCGATGACACGAATGTCGCGGGGCTCGTTTTGTCCGGTATAGCCCGAAGCTATTATATTGATAAGGATGGCAACGATGTAACCAGAGGTTTTGCAGTTGCCGGCACTATGTGTATGGATGAAGGATTTTTTGGCTATGAAGAGAGAATCTGCATGTGGGAAGCCCTCGAAGAGACGACGGTTATGTTTTTCAATGTGAAAGAGGTAAAGAAAAGGATTAGAGAAAATGACAAGCTGAAGGATACTTGGATTACTTTGTTGGAAAATGCGCTAAGGTATAAAATATATCGTGAAAATGGTTTTCTGGTGGAAAATGCAACCGAAAGGTATGTACATTTCAAAAAAATGTTCCCTGAACTTAGTGAACATGTTCCTCAAAAGCACATAGCAACTTATCTTGGGATTGCACCGGAGTCGCTTAGTAGGATAAGAAGTGCAATGAAGGAATGATGTTACGCAAAGATAAGTAAAAAAGAGATGATGATATGAAGATAGAAACCAAAAGATTGATTATGCATGGATGGGAAGAAAGTGACGCAGAGGATTTATACAGATATGCAAGTAACCCTGATGTCGGTCCGATTGCAGGTTGGCCTGCACATCAGAGCATTGAGGAAAATCTGATGACAAAAGAAGATTGGGAACATATTAAATAAAAAATCTATCCTGTACCCGGGTAATTGTTGTACAGGAAAATTTTTTATCATTAACATGACATACTGTTGTCTTGTTTTGTTTGGTAGGATATGCAAAGAAGGTGATTAAATGAAGATAGATAGGTTAATCGGTATATTATCTATACTGCTGCAGAAAGAGATGACAACGGCTCCTGAACTGGCTGAGCATTTTGAAGTGTCCAGAAGGACAATAAACAGGGATATTGAGGCTCTTTGTAAGGCAGGCATACCGATACAGACATCACAGGGGTATGGCGGTGGCATCAGCATTATGGACGGATACCGGATGGACAGGACAATCCTGACTTCCAAAGATATGCAGATGATTCTCGCGGGACTGCGGAGTCTCGACAGTGTGAGCGGAAGCAGATACTACGGTCAACTGATGGAGAAGATCCGGACCGGATCATCAGAGTTTTTAAGTGGCAGGGACTCCATGCTGATTGATTTGTCTTCCTGGTATAAGGGCTCTCTTGCTCCAAAGATTGAAGTAATCCAGAATGCCATAGAAAATAGGCATCTTGTGGAGTTTAAGTATTATGCACCATCGGGTGAAAGCAGCAGAACGATAGAACCGTATTATCTGGTTTTTAGGTGGTCAAGCTGGTATATATGGAGCTGGTGTTTAACACGTGAGGATTACAGGCTGTTCAAGCTGAATCGTATGGACATGTTGGTTGAGACGGATAGGGAATTTACTTGCCGTAAGGTACCAATGCCGGAACTGTCGAATGAGAAGATATTTCCGGGAGGCATAAATGTGAAGGCTCTTTTTGCACCGGATATGAAATGGCGGCTGGTTGAAGAGTTCGGACCAAATTGCTTTACGGAATCAGAGGATGGAAGGCTGCTCTTTACGGCGGACTATACGGATATGGATAATCTTGTAACATGGCTCATGACATTTGGGGCAAAGGTAGAGGTGTTGGAGCCGGTAGAAGCTCGGAACATTATCCGCAGGAATGCGGAGGAAACTTTAAAGATTTATATGGAGGATTAGCACTATGAGATTAGATGGCTTTGGATTATTTGTTGATGATATGGCAAAGATGATCCGTTTTTACAGGGATGTTCTCGGTTTTGAGATTAAGGAAGAAGAGGGTACATCAAATGTTTATCTTGTGAAAGACGGAACGCTGTTTCTATTGTATGGTAGAAAAGATTTTGAGAAGATGACAAGCAGGAAATATGAGTATATCAAAGGGCTGAACGGTCATTTTGAAATGGCATTGTATGTCGATACATTTGATGAGGTTGATGAAGCATACAAGAAAGCGGTGGAAAATGGCGCAACATCTGTGCTTGAACCGGAACTTGAACCATGGGGGCAGAGAACCTGCTATATCGCAGATCCGGAGGGAAATCTGATTGAAATCGGTTCGTGGAATAAACCCTACGAAGAAAAAGATTATGTGCAATAAGCATATAGTTTAATTTGTGTCGGATTTCTAATGAAAGGAAGAAA
Source organism: Lachnospiraceae bacterium (assembly GCA_017480195.1). GTDB lineage: Bacteria > Bacillota > Clostridia > Lachnospirales > Lachnospiraceae > Coprococcus_C. Next base: position 58,553 of record JAFVBE010000031.1, on the reverse strand, counting down.
GAGGAGAAAAGGTTATGGCATTTGATTATAAGAAAGAGTATAAAGAGTTCTATATGCCAAAGGGAACACCTTCTATTGTGACAGTTCCGAAGATGAATTATATCGCGGTACGGGGCAGCGGTGATCCAAATAAAGAAGATGGAGAATATAAGGCTGCAATAGGTCTGCTGTATGGAATTGCGTTTACAATCAAGATGAGTAAAAAGGGCAATCATCAGATAGATGGATATTTTGATTATGTTGTGCCTCCATTGGAAGGATTCTGGTGGCAAAACGGTGTAAACGGAGTTGATTATTCGCATAAGGAAGATTTTCAGTGGATTTCCGTTATCCGCCTGCCTGACTTTGTAACGAAAGAAGATTTTGACTGGGCTGTTCGGGAAGCTACGGCTAAGAAGAAACAGGATTTTTCAAAGGTTGAGTTCTTCACCTATGATGAAGGCTTGTGTGTACAGTGCATGCATATCGGCTCGTATGATGATGAGCCTGCTACAGTGGAAATAATGCATCGCTATATGGAAGAACAGGGATATGTACTTGATATTACAGATAAGAGATTACATCATGAAATATATCTCAGTGATGCACGTAAGGTTGCACCGGAAAAGCTTAAGACAGTGATAAGACATCCAATCAGAAAGGGTTAAATGTATGGAATATATCAGAGTTACGAAGGAAAATCTGGAAAATGAGCATATTTGCTGTGCTTTTTCCAATAATAAAGATGTACAGGTGTCATCAAAGAAGGCGTGGCTTGCTGACAGATTTGATGAGGGACTTGTATTTCTTAAAAGTGTGGAGCGAGGAAAGTGTTTTATTGAGTATATTCCTGCGGAGAATGCATGGATTCCTATAAATGCTCCGGGATATATGTATATAGATTGTCTGTGGGTGTCCGGTTCCTTTAAGGGACATGGATATTCAAATGATTTGCTTTCCGAATGCATTAAGGACAGCAAGGAGAAGGAAAAGAAAGGACTTTGCATTCTTGCAGCAGCGAAAAAAGCCGTTTTTGGCTGATTCAAAGTTTTTAAAATACAAAGGATTTACGGTGTGTGATGAAGCTGATAACGGAATACAGTTATGGTATCTGCCATTTGAAAAAGAAGCGGAGATGCCGTCGTTTAAGGAATGCGCAAAGCATCCTCATATAGATGAGAACGGCTATGTTCTTTACTATACAAACCAGTGTCCGTTTAATGCGAAGTATGTTCCGGTATTGGAGGAAACGGCAAAGAAGAATGGAATTGCATTCAATGCGGTAAAGATTGATTGTAGGGAGAACGCTCAAAATGCACCGACTCCGATTACAACATATGCACTGTTTTGTGATGGCGAGTATGTAACAAATGAGCAGATGAATGACAAGAAGTTTCTTAAGTTGGTGAATGGATGACTCTACTTTCCGTAGGTTGTAGGGCTGCTGCAACTGTATTATATTTTATGAGAACCTGCGAGGCAAGGGCAACGGATTTTATGAGGTAAAAGCTGCGTTGGCTCGCATAGACTCATAATAAAACGGGAGGAATTCAAGATGAACCAATATATTACAGGTACGACAATTAAGGAGCTAAGAGAATTTACGCAGGAACGAAGAGAGCTGGAAAAGGCAGCAGACATTTTGTTTGGATGAAAAAATAGAAGTTTATATCAATAAAAATATTGACAAATGTCAACTATTTTATTTAATGACTTCTATTTTTTAGGTTAAAGTGTTAAAATCATTAGCAGAATGTCAGAAAACGAGGGATATAAAATGAGCGAAATTACAAAAAAAGTACTTTTTTCAGAGGTAGATGCAGAGCTTAATATGAATATGAGCGGGTTGATTAATTCCATGCAGGACTGTATTAATAAGCAGACAGAGGAAATCGACAGAGGTTCAGCGTTCCTAAAAAGCCATAACAGGGCATGGTTTACGGTAAGCTGGAATATCGAGGTCAAAAGACTTCCTAAACTTTCGGAGGAGATAACCGTAAAAACATGGGCTTACGGCTTTTCGGTAGTTACCGGAGAAAGAAATGTAATTATTACCGATACGGATGGAAATGATATAGTATGTGCCGACTCGCACTGGGGATATATGGATGTAGAAAGTCAGCGACCTGCCAAGATAACGGATGAGGATGTAGAAGGCTATGTGATAGGTGAGAAATATCCTATGGAAAAGGTAAGCCGCAAGATAAAGCTTCCGGAGAACTTTGACTATGTTGAGGATATATGGGTAAGAAAGGAAGACCTTGACTTTAACAATCATATGAGTAATGGAAGGTATATCATAAATGCGTATGAATATATACCGGAGGGGAAAGTCAAGAGAATCCGTGTTGATTATAAGAAACAGTGCAAATATAAGGACGAGCTTCAGGTCTATATAAATCATACAGACAATGAATATATAATTAAATTCACAGGTAAGGAAGATGGAGAGGACAGAGCAGTTGTGCTTTTTGAAATTGAATAAATGAGATGGATATATAAAGGATACATCTTTGATATATAATGATAAAAGCAGCCTGATACCATACGGAGAAATGATATGAAGTATAAGCTATTACTTGTCGAGGATGATTCACAGATACGTGAGGTAGTATGTGATTATTTCACGGGAAGAACGGAAAATGATATAGAAATAGACACTGCGGCAGACGGAGAAGAAGGCTGTGATATGATATACGAGTCGGATTATGACCTTGTTATGCTTGATATAATGCTGCCTAAGATGGACGGCTTCACGCTTTGCAGGGAAATCAGAAAAAAGAGCATAGTGCCTATTATATTCATAACCGCCAGAGGCAGAGAAGAGGATATATTATACGGATATAATATGGGCTGCGATGATTATATAGTTAAGCCCTTTTCACTTGCGGAAAGCTATGCGAAGGTTAATGCTTTGCTTAAACGCTCGAAGGGACTTCTCGGCAGGGAAAAGCTTATCTGCGGAGATATAGTTATAGACCCTGTAAGATTCGTAGTAAGTGTGAATGATAAGGAGATTGAGCTGCCACCAAAGCAATACTCGCTGTTACTTTATCTCGTGGAAAATAAGGATATGGTGATTGAGCGTGAGATGCTGCTTAATAAAATCTGGGGATATGATTTTGAGGGTAATGACCGCGTGGTTGATAATCATATCAAGAAATTAAGAAATGCTCTGGGTGACGCGGGCAGGCAGATAAAGACAGTTATTACGAAGGGATATAAAATCGTTGAATAAGGATGTCAAAAAAACATTTATTAAATTCTGGCTGAAGGGATTAATAATCTCTTTGGCTATATGTTCTGTTATAATTCTTATATGTTCATTTATATTTATTCTTCTTCCTAATACGGAGATGAAATCAGAGACTCTTGTTTTCGCAAATGAAATCGAAAATAATATGAAAAATCAATATAGGAATATGCTGGAAAAGGGTTACACATTCGAGGATGAGGCTGATATGGAGAAGCTTATCAGCGCATACAAATGGTATCTGAGCAGATACTTAAGTCTGTACGGAGAGATATATTATGAGGGTGAGTGCATAGCCGAAAGCTCGCCCGGCGGATATGCAATAGTATTAGAGTATGAAAATTCATCTGATGAATTTGCCGATTATTATTTTTGCGATATGGACAGTCTGAATGAGCTTATAGAAGATGATACAGCTGAGTTTGAGACCATTTCATACATAATGGAGGATATGTATATAAAGGGCAACAGCTTCATACCTAAGACAATCATATATGGCAGAAAAGCCGTAGAGAATGATGTCAGGATGGTGCTTGACTTTGAAACTGATACTATAATTAACACTGTTGATTATACGGATTATATCGACATTGACCTGTCGGACTATGACTATGTTGAAAATAATGAAGATAATCAGATATTGGGACCTATTATAATAACTAAGGATATAGCATGTGAAAAAGCTAAGAATTATCTGCATAATTCTTCTGAATATGGGAAAATAATGGAAATTGTAAAAAACGGAGACGAAGGGGATTATCTCATTTCTCAGTCCGGTTTTTCCGGCAAGCATATAAGTGTAGATCGTATTGAGCTTGATTCAGACCATATTATGTATCTTGTGACGGCACAGAACTTTAATGTCCTGTATTATTATCTTGGCACATATATAGCCGCTGCCGTTATAATATTAGCTCTTGGAATTGTTATATCATTTATCATTGCAAGATTTAGGTATGTGAAGTATGTGAGCAGATACAATATGGAGGAGTACCGCACCAACCTTACCAATATAATGGCGCACGACCTTAAGACTCCGCTTATGGCTATATCCGGATATGCGGAGAATCTTAAAAGTAATGCTCATACGGATAAGCGTGAGTATTATGCAGATACGATAATAAATAATGTAGAATATATGAACAACATAATAAATAATACGCTAAAGCTTGGAGCTGTGGAAGATAAGAACATTAATCTTGACAAGGAAGATGCAGATATAAGGAGGATGATAGAGGATATACTTTCAAATTACGAATATAATATATCCCAAAGAAAGCTTGAGTTTAATATAACTGGAGAGCTTACATTAGAATGTGATGGCAAGCTGATGTCGCAGGCTATGGATAACCTTATCTCAAATGTGATTAAATACGCATCAGAGGACACGGAGGTTAAGATAGAATTAGATAAAAAGCATATTGCGGTATCTAATAAATGCACGGAGGAAATAGCTGTAGCTGCTGATGAGTTATGTAAGCCATTTGTGAAGGGTGATAACAGCAGGAGCAACAGCAAGGGAACAGGAATGGGACTTGCCATAGTCAAGAATATAATAGAGCTGCATGGGTATAAGTTAGAGATATCTTATGAAGAGGCTCTTTTTACAGCGAATATTAAATTATAGTTAAATACAGGAAATAAAAGAATGGTAAAAGAAATAGGCTCGTCTTAAAAGCGAGCCTTAATTTATACAGAATTTTAAGAAATTCTGAATTTTAAATTAAAGCTTCTTTTATTGGATATACAAAGGATACATCAATGCTTTATAATGCATTCAGTATATAGTTGAAATAACTTATAACTTATAAGAAAAGGAGGAAGACTGTGGATTCAAATAATGATAGAAATGTCATCATACATACCGAGGACTTATACAAAATCTATAATGTCGGCGATGAGAAGCTGCACGCTTTAGACGGAGTATCCTTCGATATCTATGAGGGAGAGTTCGTGGCTATCGTCGGTACATCGGGCTCAGGAAAGTCAACACTTCTTAATATGCTCGCAGGACTTGAAAGACCGACTAAGGGAAGTATAACCGTAGCGGGCAGGCGGATAGACCGTATGAAAGAGGAGCAGCTTGTAAGATTCAGGCGTGCGAGGGTTGGCTTTATATTCCAGTCATTTAATCTGATAGGGACTATGAATGCGGTTGAAAATGTATCTATGCCACTTACATATAGGGGTGTATCAAAGGCAAAAAGACTCGCAAGGGCAAATGAGATGCTTGACTTAGTCGGACTGTCCAAGCATAAGAATCATAAACCCAATCAGATGTCGGGCGGTCAGCAGCAGAGAGTAGGTGTGGCGAGGGCACTTGTGGTTAATCCGAGTATAGTATTTGCAGATGAGCCGACAGGAAACCTTGATTCTAATACTACAAAAGAAATTCTTGAGCTAATGAGACGTCTGGTAAACGAGCAGCATAAAACACTTGTCATGGTAACACATGATCGTAACCTTGCAAATGTGGCAGACAGGGTTATACAGATACGAGATGGAAGGATAAAGAAGATAGAAGTAAATGAGGAAAAGGAGATTATAGAGGATGAGTTATAGAATATCTGAAAGCAAATTATATAAAATAAAAAAATATATTGGAGTGATGCTTGCAGCGTTAGTTATATTTACTACGATGCTTGGAAGTACGATTAATTCAAAGGCTTATGCAACACCGAGACTTATAGTTACAGGATATGACACGAACAAGGATAAGATAATTGCAGGAGATGAATTCGAGATAACACTCCATATTAAGAACACTGCTAAGAACACACAGCTTTCCAATATTCAGTTACAGATATCGGCAGCAGATAACGAGTTCATACCTGTGTCCGGCTCGAACACGGTCTACATAGAGAAGATTGCGGCTGATACGGAGGAGGATGTGGTTATCAGCCTGAAGGCAAAGTCGGACCTTGAGGCAAAGCCTTACACGCTTGATATAACACTTGATTATGAGGACAGATATTCTGCAACATTTCAGGAGACCTGCAAGCTTACCATACCAATCTCGCAGGAAATGATTATATCTGTGACAGAGCAGAACATAACTAAAAATCAGGTTGAGGTTGGAGCTAAAACGGGCATATCATTTTCAATTAACAACAAGGGCAAGAATAAGATTAATAATGTAAATGTGGAGCTTACGGGCGCTAATATCGAGGAAACCACAAGCTATATTGGTAATATCGAGTCAGGCAATACGGGCTATGTAGATGTAAATGTAGTAGGTGCAAAGGAAGGCGAGGGCAAGATAACTGCTATAATTACATTTGAGGATTCTGAGGGAAATGTGGCAAGCAGGACAGAGGAGTTCGATATAGAGGTTGTTGCGGCAGCAGAACCGGATACAGAGATTGAGGAAGCCGTTACCGTAGAAAAGACGAATTACATGCCTTATATCATAATTGCAGTTATTGTAGTTATCATTATCATAATTACTGTTGTAAAGAAGCGTAAGGATAAGGAGGAGTTCGATGAGATTTCTTGATATACTGGACTTAAGTCTCGGTAATCTGAAAAGGAGGAAATTCCGTACCTTCTTAACTGTGCTTGGCGTAATCATCGGCTCGACATCAGTTATACTTATGGTGGCTTTGGGACTTGGACTTAAGGACTCCATCAGAAAGGAGTTTGAGCAGTTCGGCTCTATGAAGGATGTACAGGTAAGTTCAAACAGCTCCGAGAGATACTTTACGGAGGATATGATTGCAGAGTATGAGAGCCTTGACATGGTTGATTCAGTGTCGGCACATTTATCAACTACGATTGTATTATCTCAGGGCAAGTGGCAGGTTATGATGGAATTAACCGGTTTGAGTGATGAGGAGCTTGAGAATATAAGGGTAGATGGACGGGTAACAAGTGCCAACGCAGATGAAATGGAGCTCATAATAGGCAATGAAGTAAATGAGGTTGCAATGGATATTACAACCGGTGTGTACAGATATGAGTCCGATAAAAAAGAGGATGGAATTGATTTTACGGATACCGTATATACACAGTTCTATGACGAGGACAGCGAAATTGACAGAAATGCGGCAGGTGTGTATGTTTTTAAGAATAAGAAGAATACATTTCCTGTGGTAGGTGTTATGCCTGTTGAAGCGGGCTACACCCAATATTCTTACGGTATATATACCAGCAATGAGATATTGAAGGATTATCTTAAAAAGGCGTATAAGGGAAGACTTATACCTGACCAGCCTACAGATAAGAATGGTAATCCGCTTAAGGAGTTAGTATATAGCAGTATAGTTGTGCATGCAAGAAGTCTTGAAGATGTGGACGCAGTGACAGCGTATTTTCAGGATTTAGGATATTCGGCTTATGCTATGGCGAGTGACTTTAAGGAGACGGAGAAGGTGTTCGGTATTGTTCAGATTATTCTTGGTGCTATAGGTGCAATCGCCCTTCTTGTAGCAGCAATAGGCATAGCTAATACCATGACGATGTCAACCTACGAAAGAACTAAGGAAATCGGCGTTATGAAGGTGCTAGGGTGCAGTCTTAAGAATATAAGGAGTATCTTCCTTACGGAAGCGGCATTTATAGGTTTTATGGGTGGCTTAGGCGGTGTTATCATAAGTGGTTTGATTGCTTTTATTGCCAATAGCATTGTCGGACCGGAGCTGGCATTTAATATGTTTGGAATTGATGAAATGTCGCTTATGATTATGCCTTTGTGGCTTGTAATCGGTGCAGTGGGATTTGCAACCTTAGTAGGAACATTAGCGGGATTTTTCCCGGCACAGAGGGCTATGAGGTTAAGTCCGCTGGCTGCCATAAGGAATGAATAGGCATATATATCTCAAGGTCGGTTAGATGGTATGGTATGCTTTGTATGCCATATCAAATGTTTTAAGAAATAAACGGATATGAAAAGGCAGTTTGCCAACACGCAATCAATTTGTTAAATCAGTCAACTCGAATTCTTTACGCTCTGCACGAAACAGACAACTCGCTTCGCTCAAACAGTCTGTTTCTGAGCGAGCCTATGCGAATTCTTGTTGCTAATTTACACACAAATTGTGCGAATCGTTGGCACAACTGCCTTTTCATATCCGTTTTATGCTTTTATTAATGATGGCAGACAAAGCATACCCCCTCTAATCGACACGCTGCGCGTATATATTTATAGCTAAGGTATTGCAAAGATTGTGATATTCAAGCTATAGATAGGTTTGTATATTTAATTTATAAATCAGTTATGATATAATAGGTTTTAATTTATCACAGTTTGGTTATGCGTGGATAGTGATATAGTTTAGAGTTATGTGAGGATTCGAAAATATGATTTTAAGAGCATATATTCGTGAGGATTCCGCTATCATATGTAAATGGCTTAAAACCGAAGAAGAATTATATAAATGGTCTGCTGACAGATTTAATAAGTTCCCTCTTATGGAAAATGATATTGATGATAATTATGCACCACAACTCAAAACAGGAAGATTTATTCCGCTTACTGCGGTTGATGAAAAAGATAATGTAATAGGTCATTTTATAATTCGATATCCAAATGATGATGACGAGGGTACTGTTCGATTTGGTTTTGTAATAGTGAATCCTGCTTTTAGAAGAAAAGGCTTCGGAAAAGAAATGCTTCTCCTTGGAATTGAATATGTTAGAGATAATTTAAATGCAAAAAGAATTGACCTTGGTGTATTTACCAATAATGATAGTGCATTGCATTGTTATGAGTCTATTGGTTTCAAAGAATATAATAGGAGAAAATGCGAAATGCCAATAGGTATCTGGGAGTGCATTGATATGGAAATATTCGTTGAATGACATAGCATAAGATGACTAACTATTATTTGCCATACAAAAATAAAATGAAATTGGAAATTTATTTATAAATAACAGGAAATAAATATGAAGATAGAAGAATTATTTAGATACTTTGATTTTAATGATGAAACTGAATATGAAATCTCAGAGTTGAACGGAGTGCAGTTTCCAAGAGATTACCTTGACTTTATGCATAGGCACAATGGTGGAGAGGGCAATGTTGGAGATAATGCTTATACCAGCTTATTTATGCTTGAGGAATTGGAAGAAATAAATGATGATTACGATATAGCCGAATATTTACCTGATTATTTTATATTTGGAACTGACGGTGGCGGTATGCTCTTGGGTTATAGCTCAGCGAAGAATTTGTATTTTGCTGTTGATGCGATGAATATTAGTGAGGAAGAAATATTTTACGAAGCTGATTCTTTAGTTGAATTTTTTGAGAGAATGGACGAGGAATTAGGATAAATATACATTCAGAGGGAGAATGGAAAAAGAAATGACAGAGATTAATAGTCAGTCGAATAAATGATTAAGAAAAATAATGAATTTATAATAATGTTTTGGGAGTTGAAGATATATGAATAATGAAATTGTATTATTTACAGATGGTAATAAAAATATTGAAGTAAGAGTTAGTCCGGAACAAGAAACTGTATGGCTGACTCAAAAGCAAATGGAAGAACTTTTTGAGGTTAAACAATCTACAATAAGTGAACATATTACAAATATACTTAATTCTGGTGAGCTTTCTGAAACTTCTATCGGTTTTTCCGATAAAAGTTCCGGCGGAAGAAAACCCAAAATTTATAATCTGGATATGATTCTTTCTGTTGGATATCGCGTTAATTCAAAAAGAGGTATAGCATTTAGAAAGTGGGCGAATGATGTCCTGAAACAGTATCTAATTAAAGGATATGCCATTAATGAAAAAAGACTTCAGGCATTGGAAATGACAATAGATATACAAAACAGACTTTTAGCAGCTACTTTGGATGTGGAAGAGACTGATATTCTAAAGGCCGTAAATCAATATACCGATGCATTGATGCTTTTAGATCAATATGATCACCAAGTAGTTCCAAGACCAGAAGGTTCAGAACCGATATATAGAATAACTTATGAAGAATGTAGAACTATGGTTGATGCAATGGAGGATTTTTTTAAAACAGATGTATTTGGTGTTGAAAAGGAAAAGGGCAAGGTTGAAGGGATTATAGCCGCAGTATATCAAAGTGCTTTCGGAGAGGATGTATTTCCAACATTAGAAGAGAAGGCTGCAAATCTTCTTTACTATATGATAAAGGATCATCCTTATGCTGATGGTTGTAAGAGGATTGCGGCATCGTTATTTCTTGAATTCCTTGACAAAAATAATGCACTTTATAAGGAGGGACAGAAGAAAATAAGTGATGGAGCACTTGTAGCTATTACTTTAATGATTGCTGAATCCAAACCTGAGGAAAAGGATATTATGATTGCGTTGGTTATGAATTTTTTGATGATGTAAAAATACCTGATGATTTACATATTGAGTATATAAGATAAAAATATTCGCAACTTTTATTTAATGATACTGAAAATTTTGAAAAAATGCATAGGAGGTAATTATGAACAAAGATGAGTCGCAAAAAGCTTATATGATTAAAACTATCAAGATTACACTTGCAATAGTAGGTGTAATACTTTTGATTGGTTTAATATTCTTTATTAGATATGAGTATAACAAATATTCCTTGCAACAAAAAATCAGACAAAATAATTTAAATGCTTATATGCGCATTATGTATATTACTGCAACGGTAGATAATGGACTTTTCAAATGTGATATATCTGACATTGAGTTTAATGACTACAATCAGCTTGTGATTGATGTCGCATATTATAATTCGAATAGCGGAAATGATAATGTCACCATAGAACAGTTGGTAACGGAATTGCAGAATTATGCTTCAGGCAAAGGGGATTATAGTGCGTTAAACACTTATTTTAAATATGATATATATGATGATACAGACTATGATTTATATGATTCAATTATAAATACATATCTTAAAAAAAATTATAATGTTTTTTATATTGACGCAACAAATGAGCAGCTTAAAGAGGCGATAGATGCAGTTGATGGGGGATGGGGATATCCTGATTGGGATAATTAATATGCATATATATAGCTCATAATTAATTTTAAATTATTTAACTGTTGAAAAATGTAAAGGAGATACAAAATGGCTTTTGACTTCAAGAAAGAATATAAGGAATTTTATATGCCTAAGAATAAACCAAGTATCATTGATATACCCGGGATGAACTATCTTGCGGTAAGAGGTAAGGGTAATCCAAATGATGAGGATAGCGAGTATAAGGATTCGATTGGCTTGCTATATGCAATAGCTTTTACAATAAAGATGAGCTATAAGGGCAATCATAAGATTGACGGTTATTTCGAATATGTTGTTCCGCCGCTTGAGGGCTTCTGGTGGCAGGACGGCAATAAAACAGGCATAGATTATAAGAGCAAGGATAAGTTTAATTTCATCTCGATTATAAGACTGCCGGATTTTGTTACAAAGGAAGAATTTGACTGGGCGGTTGACGAGGCAACCAAGAAGAAAAAGCAGGATTTCTCTAAGGTGGAATACCTAACCTATGATGAGGGAATATGCGTACAATGTATGCATATAGGTTCTTATGACGACGAGCCTGCAACCATAGAATTAATGCACAGATATATGGAGGAAAACGGTTACGAGCTTGACATTACCGATACCAGATATCATCACGAGATATATCTAAGTGACCCAAGAAGATGTGCGGTAGATAAGCTAAAAACCGTCGTCAGACATCCAATTAGAAAGAAATAGTATGAAATAATAGTCAAACTGCTAAATTATACATGCAGGCTGTTGGTTAAGCTTACTGCTTGAATAAAGAAAAAATATGACAAATATACAGGATGAAAACATAAACAGGGGCTGCAGTAACATTTGCACAATTTACATAAAATCAGAAACGAAGTGTTCGTATGGATTCGCCCAGAAATCGATATGTCTGAGCGAAGCGAGTTCATCGATTTCGTGCGAAGACAAAGAACCTGAGTTTACTGATTTAGTAAATTGCTTGCAAGTTACTGCAGCCCCTGTTTATGTTTGGCATCCGTTATGACAGATTTTACACATCTAACCAGTCTACATGACCATCCTCTATATCGTAGATAGCACCGATGATATCAGTTTCATCTTCCTTAATCTCTTCGTGACCGGCAAGAGCTTTCTTGATTTTCTCAACACCGTTCTTTACATTGAGACCGCAAGCTTTATAATCGTCCTTTTCATCTCCGATAGCTGCTTGAATTTCATCAGTCAGGTATTTGATATAACCGTGACCGCCTCCCTGTGTTGCTGCGCCGACAGCACCACAGTTTGTATGTCCGAGAACTATAATAACCTTGGTTCCGAGATGTCCTGCTGCATATTCAATACTTCCAAGCTGAGTCTCGGTAATTACATTACCTGCTACACGGATTGTGAAAATCTCGCCGATTCCTGCGTTGAAGATACTCTCAGGAATTACTCTTGAATCAGAACAGGTAATTACGATAGCATAAGGAAACTGTCCGTTCTCCTTAGTATCTTTACGGATTTCTGCGGATATGTCACCGTCATTAGTTTTAGCAGTTAAATACTTTGCATTGCCTGCTTTTAATTTGTCAATAATGTCTTGATTTTTAATCATCTTATGTACTGTCCCCCTTTATTTTAATATGTATAGTTTATCAGAAAAAAAGAATATGCACAATAAAAGAATTAAAATATTTGCAAATAAATAAAATAAGTGATATATTACCGAAGTATATGCAGTCAATAGGAATATAGCCCGTTATAGCTTTTGACTATAACAGGCTATTAGTTTTATGTATTTTAATTATTCCTATATGTATGCTATACTTTCAAACGTTCAGAGGGAGAGTGATTACATGATAAGACTCGAGCATGTAAGTAAAGAGTTCGAATCGAGAGGAAAGAATAAGATTGACGCAGTCAATGATGTAAGTCTTGACATTGAGACCGGAGAGATATTTGGTATAATCGGTTTCTCCGGTGCCGGTAAGTCAACGCTGGTAAGATGTATCAATTTATTGGAAATACCAACCTCAGGTAAGGTGTTCTTAAATGATATCGAGCTTACAGCGGCGAGCAACAAGGAACTCAGAGAGATAAGAAGAAAGATGGGAATGATATTTCAGCAGTTCAATCTGTTGGCGCAGAAGACCTGTATGGACAATATAACATTTCCCCTTCTTATATCAGGTGTACCTAAGGCAGAGGCTAAGGAAAGAGCTATAGAGCTGCTTGAACTCGTTGACTTAAGAGATAAGGCAGATGCCTATCCGGAGCAATTGTCGGGCGGACAGAAGCAGAGGATAGCTATAGCCAGAGCGCTTGCTACAAATCCTGAAGTGCTTCTTTGTGATGAGGCAACCAGTGCATTAGACCCGATAACAACAAGGTCAATATTAGAGCTCCTTAAGAAGATTAATGAAGAGCTTAAGGTAACCATCGTTGTTATAACTCACGAGATGAGGGTTGTCGAGCAGATATGCGACAGAGTTGCCGTAATGAGTGAGGGATATATAAAGGAAGTCGGTACTGTAAAGGATGTATTCCTTAATCCTAAGTCTGATACGGCTAAGAAGCTGATACTTCCTGAGAGGAACAGGATAGTCAATGGTAAGACCTCAAAGATATTAAGACTTGCCTTCGACGGACAATCCTCATATGAGCCTATTATATCCGAGCTTACCTTAGAGTCCGGTGCATGCGTAAATATCCTGGGTGCTAATACAGAAGACATAGGAGGAAAGGCCTATGGTCAGATGTTGATTGAACTGCCTGATGATGAAGAGGCAGTTAAGAAGATTAAGGCATTCCTTAAGAAAAAGGATATTCACTTTGAGGAAGGAGGTAATGACGATGTCGCTTCCGTTTGATTCATTGATGGATTTATTATCAAGTGGATTATTTGAAAGTCTTTATATGACTATCGTTTCCACGATAATTGCTTACATAATCGGTATACCGCTTGGCATAATCGTATTTGTAACCGATACCGGCGGCATATTGAAGAATAAACCTGTCAACTTCATATTTGGTGTAATCATAAATATGATAAGGTCAGTTCCATTTCTTATTCTTTTGGTTGCTATGCTTCCTGTAACCAGAGCAATAGTTGGAACGACCATCGGTTCAACCGCTACCATAGTTCCGTTGGTGGCAGCCGCAGCACCATTTGTGGCAAGAATGGTTGAATCTTCACTGAAAGAGGTAAGTCCGGGAGTTATCGAAGCAGCTAAAGCTATGGGAGCTTCACCGCTTCAGATTATAACGAGAGTTTTACTTCCGGAGGCTAAGCCGTCACTTACGGTTGGATTTACAATCGCCATATCAACCATACTTGGATATTCGGCTATGGCGGGATTTGTCGGCGGCGGCGGACTCGGTGCAATCGCTATAAATTACGGTTACTACAGATATAAGACTGATATTATGCTTATCACGGTAGCTTTGCTTATTATTATAGTTCAGGTATTCCAGACAGTCGGAATGAAGCTTGCTAACAAGATTGATAAGCGTACAAATAATTAGATTATATGATGAAGAGCTGCAAGCTATGATAATGGCAACTCATAACATCAATAATATATAAAATACTTAAAGAAAGAGGGAATTATTATGAAGAAAAAGGTTTTAGCATTAATTACCGCACTTACACTTGTTGTCGGAGTAACAGCAGGTTGTGGTAAGAAGGAAGAAAAGGTTATCAAGGTAGGAGCATCACCTACACCTCATGCAGAGATTTTAGAGGTAATCAAGGATAATCTTGAGGAAGACGGATACACTCTTGAAGTCGTTGAGTACAATGACTATGTGCTTCCTAACACAGCAGTTGAAGATGGCGAGCTTTATGCTAACTTCTTCCAGCACACTCCATACTTAAATGATTTCAACGCAGAGAATGGAACTCATTTAGTTGCAGTTGCAAGCGTTCACTTTGAGCCATTTGCAATCTACGGTGGTAAGACAAAGAGCTTATCAGACCTTAAGGAAGGTGCTACCGTTGCAGTTCCTAACGATACTACAAATGAAGCAAGAGCTTTACTTCTTCTTGAGGCACAGGGCTTAATCAAGCTTAAGGATGGTGTTGGTCTTACAGCAACTGTTCTTGATATCGAGGAGAATAATCTCAAGCTTGAAATCAAAGAGGTTGAGGCTGCACAGGTTGCCCGTTCAATCGATGATGTGGATATAATCGCTGTAAATGGTAACTATGCACTTGAGGCTGGTCTTAGTGCAGATGATGCACTCGCATATGAGGCGGCTGACTCACTTGCAGCAGAAACCTACAAGAATGTATTGGTTGTTAAGGAAGGCAACGAGAACTCAGACGAGACTAAGGCTTTAATCAAGGCTATCAACTCAGACGAGGTAAGAGATTACATCAACAATACATACAACGGACAGGTTGTACCGGTGTTCTAGTACATTTGAGACGTGCAAAAATAAAATAGCAAGCTGAATGTATGCTCGCATACCCAATTCAGCTTGCTATTTTATTTTTATAAGGCGAAAGCCTCTACAGAGCCAAGCGAAGCGTGGCGAGGTAGGCACATCTCAAAGTTTTAAGCAATATTCGTCTCAAATATTTCTTCTTTATAGTATTTTCTTAGATATTCCGGTTCGATAGGAACTTTTAGAATATCCATACATTTATCTACATCCCATCCGGTAGCTTCCATCATATTTTTAATATCTTCGATTTTAACTTCATCAACTATACCCTGACTCAGATTACACACATTACCCACCTCGCTTTCTAATTTGCTTGTCATTGGAATTCCAAATTCATTCTGAATTCTACTACATCATCACGATTAACTTCCTCTGTAGAAATCTCGGGCTCACCTTCGATAAATTTCTCTGCAATATCTTCAACCTTATAGTCCGAATATTCATTTATGCTGTATTTTATAATCCAAGCAAGTATAATCTTATTAGCAAGAATCTGTTTACAAGCTTTGTCATATAAGTTCATATCAGCGGCAGTATCAATTCTTTTAGCTAATACATTCTGTACATTCAATATAATTCCTCCTTATTGTACAATATAGTATTTTTTATTTCAATAATCATAAGCTGTAAAATACAAATAATGACTCAATCACCTGCCTTATTCCAAATTTTATTGTTCATCTTTAGTGAGATATTAAGCAGGATAATTCTTTGGATTTGTAGGAGAAATCCTAAATGATTATTACATTTATTATAGATATTTATCTGCTTGTAGGAAAGCATACTACAGAAACAGACAAAATGCAACAAAAATATCATTTTTTACTAAATTTGTAAATTCAACATTACAACATCTGTATTTAGTGGTATAATGAGCGATAAGCGACGAGAGCAGTTGTGATATATAGCTGTGACAAGTTTACTTGTCATCAGATATATTCACTACTATTCGAGTGCAACGGACACCGAGAAATCGAAGATTTCGAGGTGGACTCGTCGCGTATTTTGTATACGACGAGAGCAGTCACGTCACATAAAAAAAGGAGAGATTTATCATATGTCTAAGATAAACATTTCAGATAAAATAATAGCAGAGCTTATAGAAGCAGCGGATAAAGCAAGAGATAATTCATATGCGCCATATTCAAGGTACCGTGTGGGTGCGGCACTTTATGCTGCCGACGATAGCGGTGAGGAAATGATAATAACCGGCTGTAATGTGGAGAATGCGTCGTATCCGGCGGGAAACTGTGCTGAGCGAACGGCTGTATTTAAAGCTGTCAGTGATGGATATAATAACTTCAAGGCGATTGCGATAGTAGGTGGTAATGACTCATACACCTCGCCATGCGGAATATGCAGACAAGTTTTAAGAGAGTTTGTTGCACCGGATGAATTTTATGTTATAATGGCAAAGAGTAAAACTGATTATGTGATAAAGACCTTAGAGGAATTATTACCGATGAGCTTCGGACCGGAGAATCTGGCAGGAGTATAATCGGAATTATATACGATACAGATAATTATATTCAGTGGAGGAAATAACATGGATAGAGAAAAAAAAGAAAGCATTAATAATAGACATCTTCCAATGTATGGCGTAGGACCTTTATATGTGTGGATATGTATATTGGTAACAGTAGTGGCGGTTATATTGGTACGAAAGGGACTGCTTTCATCAGGCGGTGTAGAATATACGCCGGTAAGAAATATAACAATTATAGTAGCTATAATGTTCTTATTCTGGATATTGGGAATAATATTTATAATATTCGGTGCAGCTATATGGTATGCTGCAGTCAAGATAAAGCATGTTGATGAGTACATTATGCATAACAAGCTTGCTACCACGGGAATATATGCTTATGTCAGGAACCCTATATACTCGGGCGTATCCATAATGCTTACCGGCGTTGACCTACTTACAGAGAACTATTGGATGCTTCTTTTGCCTGTATTCTACTGGGTATTCTTAACCATACTTATGATATGCACCGAGGAAAAATGGCTTAAGAAGATGTACGGTGAGCCGTATGTAAGATATTGTAAGAGAGTAAACAGATGTATACCAAGCTTCTGGAAACATCACGACAGATATAAAAAGAATAAATCTGCTAAGGATGAAGAACCGGAAGTAAACCCGGAGGAAGAAGAACCGGAGGTAGAATTGGAAGACGAGTCGGATATACAATCCGAGTAATCATAATAATAAATGTCAGTGAGGTAAGAAATGTCAGATTTAGCAACATTAAAAGCATATGAATTAATTGAGAAAAAAACATTAGATGAGGTAAAGGGTACAGGCTATGTACTTTCACATAAGAAGACAAAGGCAAGAGTAGTTGTTATAGAAAATGATGACAACAACAAGGTATTTTCCATAGGTTTCAGGACACCTCCCGCAGATGATACGGGAGTGGCACATATCACAGAGCATTCAGTCTTGTGCGGTTCCAAAAAATTCCCTGCCAAAGATCCATTCGTAGAGCTTGCAAAGGGCTCACTCAATACATTTTTAAATGCGATGACTTATTCGGATAAGACTGTATATCCGATAGCAAGTCTTAATAAAAAGGACTTCCATAACCTTATGCATGTATATCTTGATGCGGTATTCTATCCGAATATGTACGACAGAAAAGAGATAATGATGCAGGAGGGCTGGCATTATGAGATAGGAGAGGACGGAAAGTTAAAGTATAACGGTGTTGTATTTAATGAGATGAAGGGTGTATATTCTTCGCCGGAGCAGATACTTTATCGTGATATAGAGCAGTCATTGCTTGAGCATACTGCCTATGGCTATGAATCAGGCGGTGACCCTGTGCATATACCGGAGCTTACTCAGGAGGCGTTTATTGATTTCCATAGGAGATATTATCACCCAAGCAATAGCTATATTTACCTCTATGGAGATATGGATTCGGTAGCCGAACTTGAATTCATAGACAGTGAATATTTGAACAATTTTGATTTTCTTGACATAGATTCAAGTCTTACTATCGAGCCTGCATATGATGCGCCGAAGGAGAAGATGGACTTTTATTCCATATCAGATGCGGATGATGAAGCGGACAATACCTATCTTGCTTACAATGTATCTGTCGGAAGAAGTACGGACAAGAAGCTATGTACGGCATTTGCAGTGCTTGAGCATGTACTGCTTACTACGCCGGGAGCACCTCTTAAGAAGGCGCTAATAGATGCAGGTATAGGTAAGGATGTTCTTTCGTCCTTTGATGATGGTATAAATCAGCCGATTTTCTCCATCATTTCACAGAATGCAAATGTTGAGGATAAAGGCAGATTTATAGAGGTTATAAATAACTGTCTTGAGAGTTTGGTTAAGAATAAAATTAATAAGAAGTCACTTCTTGCATCTATTAATTATTTTGAATTTAAGCACAAGGAGGCAAGCTATGGCAGATATCCGAAGGGACTTATGCTCGGGCTTAACGCTCTTAGCATG
The DNA here is from genome assembly GCA_017480195.1 of Lachnospiraceae bacterium. Lineage (GTDB taxonomy): Bacteria > Bacillota > Clostridia > Lachnospirales > Lachnospiraceae > Coprococcus_C. Next base: position 39,478 of record JAFVBE010000031.1, on the reverse strand, counting down.
TGGCTTTATGATGATGGCAGGGCACTCGATATATTCTCATTAAATGAGACCTTTGACGAGCTTAAGAAGGAAGCTGATACCGGATATTTTGAGGAGCTTATCAGAAAGTATATCCTTGAGAATAATCATAAGACCTATGTTGTCTTATCTCCAAGAAAGGGCTTGAATGACTTAAGGCAGAAGGAAGAACAGGAAAAGCTTGACCAATATATGGCAACCTTATCTAACGAGGATATAGAGAAGATAAAAGCTACGGAGATAAGACTTAAGGAATACCAGAGTGAGCCGAGCACCGATGAGGAATTAAAGACTATACCTATGCTTGAGATAGATGATATAGAGAAGAAGGCGAGGGTATTAAACAATCATTTTTCCGAGATTGAAATGGTTAAGGTGGTTAGCCACGATATATTCACAAACGGTATAAGCTATGTAAGTCTTAATTTTAATATAACTGATATTGATTATAAGCACTATCCGTATATTTCACTTCTGACAGAGATTTTTAAATATGTGGATACGGAGCATTACAGCTACAGTGAGCTTAGTGAGGAAATCAATCTGCACACAGGTGGAATCGGTTTCCTGACCAGCATAGTGAATAAGAAGGAAAAGGATAAATATACTGTCCAGTTCGTAGTAAATGCGAAGATGCTTGATGACAAGGTTGATAAGGGAATGGAGCTTATTGAGGAGATACTTTTTACCTCGAAGCTTGATGATAAGAAGAGATTGAAAGAGATAATTGCCGAGACGGTTATGGGACTTAAGCTTGACCTCGTATCATCAGGACATATAACGGCGGGCGGTCGTGCCATATCATATATATCACCTATAGGTGTCGTAAAGGAACTGACGGAGGGTATAGATTACTATAACTTCCTTGCTGATATGGATAGGAATTTTGACGAGAAGGCCGATGAGCTGATAGAGAATCTTAAGACAGTATTAGGTGAGGTGTTAAGACGAGGAGGATTAAGTGTTGGATATACCTCTGATAAGAACCCTGAGGAGATGCTTAAGACGAGTGTTACCCACCTTTCCAAGCGTCTTTCATCAAGGCTTGAATTTGACAAGGTTGATGAGATTAAGCCTGCGATATTAAATGAAGGCTTCAAGACAGCAAGCCAGGTGCAGTATGTGGCAACGGCAGGTAATTTCCTTGAGAGAGGGCTTGCATATAACGGCGGTCTTACCGTGTTACAGACTATATTCTCATATGACTATCTCTGGATAAATGTCAGAGTAAAGGGCGGAGCCTACGGATGTATGTGCTCATTTTCAAGAAGCGGAAATGTGTACTTTACTTCCTATAGAGACCCGAACCTTATGGAGACCTATGAGATATACAAAAAGGCTCCTGAATATGTAAGAGGCTTTGAAGCAAGTGACAGGGATATGACCAAATATATAATAGGTGCAATCAGCAAATTAGATGCACCGCTTACGCCTTCGGCAGAGGGTTCATTTAGCTATGTGGCATATCTTATGGGACTTACTGATGAGGACCTGCAGAGAGAAAGAAATGAGGTACTTTCCTCTGATGTGGAATCAATTAGAGCCTTAGCACCTTATGTAGAGGCGGCTACTGATGGCGGAATAATCTGTGCTATCGGTGGAGAGGGCAGGATTGAGCAGTCTAAGGACAGCTTCAAGGATATCTTAAGTGTATTTTAATAAAGGATAAATATGGATAATTACAAATCAGGCTTTGTTGCACTTATAGGCAGACCAAATGTCGGCAAGTCTACACTTATGAACAGGCTTATCGGACAGAAGATTGCCATAACAAGTAGCAAGGCACAAACTACAAGGAACAGAATACAGACAGTCTATACAGATGACGAGGCACAGATAATATTTCTTGATACTCCGGGGATTAACAGGGCGAAGAATAAGCTCGGAGAATATATGATGAATGTGGCTTACGGCACATTAAATGAGGTTGATGTCATAATGTGGCTTGTCGAGCCGACAACCTTTATCGGTGCGGGCGAAAGACACATCATAGAAGTGCTTGGTAAGGTCAATACTCCTATAGTTCTTGTGATAAATAAGACGGACACTGTAGAAGAAGATGCTATATTTTCCGCAATAGATGAATATAAAGATGTTTTAACCTTCGAGGCTATAGTCCCTGTATCTGCTCTTAGGGGCAAGAATACAGACGAGCTTATAAAGACCTTAAAGAAGCTTCTTCCATACGGACCTCAGTTTTATGATGAAGATACGATTACCGACCAACCGGAGAGGCAGATTGCATCTGAGATGATACGCGAGCAGGCATTAAGACAGCTTGACAAGGAGATACCGCATGGTATAGCTGTCGTTATAGACAGGATGAAGGATAGACCTGACGGTAATATATGTGATATAGATGCTACCATAATATGTGAGAGGGAGTCTCACAAGGGAATAATCATAGGCAAGCAGGGAAAGATGCTTAAGAGTATCGGAACTAAGGCAAGAATCAGTATAGAAAATCTGCTTGGGATGAAGGTAAACCTTAAGCTATGGGTAAAGGTTAAGAAGGATTGGCGTGACAGCGACACGCTGATTAAGAACTATGGCTATCGTGATGAGAACTGACATTACAGCCGAGGATATAGAAGTATCTGCACGAAAAATTCCAAGATACGACGATAAGGATAAACAGGAGCAGCTATGAGGCAGGAGATAGAAGTAACAGGAATTGTATTATATGTAACACTTGTTGGTGAATATGATAAAAGACTTGTTATCCTGACAAAAGAAAGAGGCAAAATAACCGTATTTGCCAATGGTGCGAGAAAGCCAAGCAGTACATTTCGTGCTGCAAGCCAGAGCTTTGTAATGGGAACCTTTACCGTCATACCGACTCGTGATGCGTACAATCTTATAAAGGTTGATGTAAAGGAATATTTCCACGATATAGCTTATGATATGGAAAAGATGTGCTATGCCTCATATTTTTCTGAATTTATGTCATATTATACCAGAGAGGGAGATTTTTGCACGAACAATCTCAATCTTTTATATGTCACATTTAAGGCACTTTTAGACGACAGGTTATCAAATGAATTGATAAGATATATATATGAGATAAGACTTATGGATATAGAGGGCGAGGGCATACATGCATATTCCTGCGTAAGATGTGGTGACAAGGAGCATATAAGCTACTTTGATGCCAAAGCAGGAGGACTTCTGTGCGATAAGTGTGCACATGAACTGAAAGTCACATATAAGGTAAGCTCACCGCTTATCTACACCCTGCAATATATCCTCTCAACCCCTGTAAATAAGCTATATAGCTTCACATTATCTGATGAAGTGATGGCAGAGATAAAATATGTAGCAGATAAATTCAGAACTGAATATGTGGATAAGAATTTTAAGTCTTTGGAAATTCTTTCCACTCTTGCTTGAAATATTTGTATAAATTATGTATTATACTTTGAGGGATTATACTGATGAAGAAAATTGGAATAATAATATGGGGCTTTGTTGCTGCAGCATTTGTCGGCTGGATATATGAAGAAACCTGTATGTATATTCTTTATGGACATTTCTCCGATAGAGGAATATTGCATCTGCCGATATGTCCTATATATGGTTTTGGATTGTGGCTTTTATATCCTATACTTCATAAGATTAAAAATGTTCCTTTGTTGGTAATCCTTGCGGGAGCAATATCAGGAATATTTGAATATATAAGCAGTCTTATATTGGAAAAATGCTTTAACCTCAAGCTGTGGACATATAGGGGCTGGCTTTTATCAATTAATGACAGGGTATCGATGATTAGTTGTCTGATATTTGGTATTATGGCAGCGGTTTTTATAAAAGTGTTATTACCATTGATATCACGAATAAGCAAAAGAATATCCGAAAAAATATTTTTTGCATCGGCGGTTTTGATTTTAGCAATAATCATAGCTGATTTTATAATTGTATGTATTAAATAAATTAAAAATATATTGGAGTTATAAAATATGTTCAAAATGAAGAAAAATAAAAAAATATCATTAATGTTTTTATCAATACTGACACTCTGTATATTTGCAGCAGGCTGTGGTAAGAAGGAAAAGGTAAACTACATCGGTGATATTAAGGAGAATACCTTTAACATGAATGAGGATGGGACGATAAGAGAGATAGCATGTCAGGATTTTTCAGGCACGAGCTATGATATATCGGGGCTTTCCGACAGCATAAAATCGGATATTGATAAATATGCACAAGGCGATAAAAAGGACTCTGTCAAGCTGCTTGAATATAAAGAGGAAGACAGACTTGTACGAGTTGCAATTGACTATGGTTCACTGGATGATTATAATGCTTTTAACGGAACCTCATACGCAGACAGTCAGGATTATATGGCTTATGGAAATGAGCTTATGAAGGATATGTCGGGGAATGAGATAAATCTTTTTGATATTAATTTTGCGACAGGGGAATATAAGATATTTTCGGCAGACGGTGAATTCAATCTTAATCTGAATGGACAGATAGTGTATTACAATTCACATGTGGCATTAAATAGCAATAGCAGTGCTAAGCTGGATGGCTTGGGTAATGCTATCATCATATATAAATAATTAAAAGAGGTAAGATTATGGAAAAGACAATGGACAAAATCATAGCATTAGCTAAAAATCGAGGATTTGTATATCCCGGCTCGGAAATCTATGGAGGCTTGGCAAATACTTGGGATTATGGAAATCTCGGTGTTGAATTAAAGAACAATGTGAAGCGTGCATGGTGGAAGAAATTCATTCAGGAAAATCCTTATAATGTAGGTGTTGACTGTGCTATACTTATGAATCCTCAAACTTGGGTTGCATCGGGACATCTAGGTGGTTTCTCAGACCCTCTTATGGATTGTAAGGAGTGCCACGAGAGATTCAGGGCAGATAAGATAATCGAGGATTATATGGCTGAGCATGGTATACAGGCTGAAAGCTCTATAGATGGCTGGACCAATGAGCAGATGCAGGATTATATAGAGAAAGAAAATATCCCTTGTCCATCCTGCGGTAAGCATAATTTCACAGATATAAGACAGTTTAACCTTATGTTCAAGACCTTTCAGGGTGTAACCGAAGACGCTAAGAATACAGTATACTTAAGACCTGAGACTGCACAGGGTATATTTGTTAATTTCAAGAATGTTCAGAGAACCTCACGTAAGAAGGTTCCTTTTGGTATAGGACAGATAGGTAAGTCCTTCAGAAATGAGATTACACCGGGTAATTTTACATTCAGAACCAGAGAGTTTGAGCAGATGGAGCTTGAGTTTTTCTGCAAGCCGGGTACAGACCTTGAGTGGTTTACCTACTGGAGAAACTTCTGCTATAAATGGCTGCTTGACTTAGGACTTAAGGAAGAGGAGCTAAGACTTCGTGACCACGACAAGGAAGAGCTTTCCTTCTACAGCAATGCTACAACTGACATTGAATATGCATTTCCGTTTACTGACTGGGGTGAGCTTTGGGGTATCGCAGACAGAACTGATTACGACCTTACACAGCATCAGAATGTATCGGGCGAGCCTATGGAATACTTTGATGACGAGACTAAGGAAAAATACATCCCATATGTTATCGAGCCGTCACTCGGCGCAGACAGAGTTACGCTTGCATTTCTCTGCAGCGCTTATGACGAGGAGGAGCTTGAGGGTGGAGATATAAGAACAGTGTTACATTTCCATCCGGCTATAGCACCTGTTAAGATAGGTGTACTTCCGTTGTCCAAGAAGCTTGGCGAGGGTGCAGAGAAGATATATGCAGAGTTATCGAAGTATTACAACTGCGAATATGATGACAGAGGTAATATCGGTAAGAGATACAGAAGACAGGATGAAATCGGAACACCATTCTGCATTACTTATGATTTTGATTCGGAGACTGACGGTGCGGTTACGGTGCGTGACAGAGACACTATGGAGCAGGAGAGAATTAAAATTGATGAATTAAAGGATTATTTTGAGAAGAAAATGGAATTTTAGTAGAATGATTTTAACTGCTTTAGGATATTTTTCCTGAAGCAGTTTTCATTTATAGTAAAAAACTATAAGAAAGAGCTTGATTTTCTTGTTTTTTTGAAAAAATATGTTGATTTATTTTATGTGATAAGCTATAATAAAATAACATTAATATCGATTCATGGACGAAAATGTCGGTTAGGGGTTAGAAAACCTTTATATAATTGGGAAAGGAGGTCCCATTATGATAGGTGTTGGAGCATATTCTAATATTTCACAGCCGATTACACACAACATAAATCACAGTCCAAGTATTAAAGCTTCGGATGCGGATAGTGTTAAAATGGCTGAGCAGACAGTAGAGCAGAAGGCTATTTCTACTGATAAGAAAAAAGAAGATAAAGCATATCTCGAGGATTTAGTTGCTGTATCTGAGTATGGAGATACACTTCAGGTATCAGAGGAAGGTCACGAGCTTTCCGAAGCCGGAGCATATACGGCTGATACTAAGAAGGCTGTTGATGCACAGGATACTAAGCAGTCTATCGACACACAGGAAGCGGAAGTCATTGCTTTTCCTACTAAGAAAGAAGAACCTGCGAACTTCAATATTGATACAAAGGCTTCACAGGATGAAGAGATAGATATGGGACCGATGTTCGAGGATAAGGAAGAGAAGACCGCTGATGCGCCTACATCCTTTGCCGGATATACCAAATCCCAGCTTAATCAGATGTATCTTAAGGGAGAGATTTCTCAGTACAAGTATGAGACTGAGATTGAGAAGCGTAATGAGGAGACTCAGGGTAACATCTCACAGAACAAAGAAGCTTCTGAGGATATAGGCAAGATGGTATCGGTAGCAGCAAGCACCAAACGCGATGAGATAGAACTTACGAATATTCTTGCGGATGATACATCAGATAAAATCAGCGATAAGAATCGTATGGCGGCTATAGATGGTCTTAACAGGATGGTTGAGAGTGGACAGACAGCAAAATTCGTGATAGGCGAGATTGCATAATCAAATAATAATCTAAGATTTCTAAGGGAATGAATTACGGTTCATTCCCTTTTGGTTTTGTCTGACGACATATGACTTAATTGTGGGAAAAATAATCCGATAGATTAAATAGCAGGATGAATGAACACAAGGAAGTGCTTGATTCAATGGATTGAACATTTGTTGAAGCAGGCGCTTTTTTATTTTTAGAATTGGCCTATGAATAAAAAACGCTTCGCTCACTCTCAAAATGCTACAATTGGTATTTATTCTATAACAGGAGGGAAGCTTTATGAAAATTGCGGAAAGTAATGTAACTATGTCATCAAACAGGCAGTATTATCAAAGCGGAGTTAAGGGACAGGGAGACCCAAACTCCTTTCAGGCAAAAGCCACTGAGGCTTTTGTATCAGACAGTAGCAGTCAGACCTATGGAAATGCTGCAAAGTACGGAGATAATTCTATATCGTCCATATCACCGTTTACTGATAACAGTTCTATGATTTCACGACCAAGTCAGTTCCAGAATAATCTTCTGAACAGATTATTGACAAGACTTTACGGAGGCAGTATGTATGGCGGCAATATATTCGGTAGTGGTATGTATGGAGGCACTATGTCACCTCTTACTCAGCGTGTGGTAAGCTACGAGGAACACGAGACAACGAATTTTTCAGCCTACGGACAGGCGAGAACCGAGGACGGCAGAACTATCGACTTCAATGTAGATTTGGTAATGTCGAGAAGCTATATGGAGTATATGGAATATAATATCCCGATGCTTGAAAATGCTCTCTTAGATCCGCTTGTAGTAAATGTCAGCTCCGCTACTGCGGACATATCCGACCAGACATTTATGTTTGATTTGGATGGAGACGAAACAGAGGAAGAGATAAATATGCTTGGCAAGGGCTCAGGATTCCTTGCACTTGATCTTAATGAAGACGGCATAATTAATGATGGAAATGAACTGTTTGGAACTAAAACAGGTGATGCCTTCGGAGATTTAAGAAAGTACGATAGTGACGGCAACGGCTGGATTGATGAGAATGATGAAATATTTTCCAAGCTTAAGGTATGGTGTAAGGATGCTAACGGCAACGATATATTAATGGACTTAAAGGAAGCCAATATCGGAGCGATATTTCTCGGCGAACAGTCTACAGAATATACAATGAATGGCTCAGATGGAGGAAGAAACGGCATTATACGCTCGACAGGATTTTTCTTAAGAGAGAACGGAAGTGTAGGCACAGTACAGCATGTAGATATGGGTGTTCATGATGATAAAGATGCTTCTGACGAAGATAACACAGATGATGTGACGATATTATATATGGGTAATCAGTCAGACAGAAATGTATCCAATAATAACAGGAGCAGAAGGCAGGAGGAGATAAATGCCAAGAAAGCACGCGAGGAAAAAAGACTTAAGAAAAAACAACTGGAAGAGGAGTATGAGCAGAGACTTTCCGAAAGGCGTGCACAGAATAAAAAGCTTATGGAAGAGGCAGAGGAGAGAAGGAGAGATTATTCGGAGAGCTTATACGAGAGATATCAGTGGAGGCAGTTTATGCAGGCATATAATATAGTAGGCTGATTTAGACAGGGGAGAAAACTATGAGCGTGGTAATATTTGACAATGCAGTAATACTAAATACCAAGAAGATGAAATATTATCTCAGACAGGAACAGATAATATATGTCGAGAGCGCAGGCAAGAAAATCATAATACACACAGACGAGGACGAAATAACAATCTATGGAGCGATGAAGGACTTGGAAGAAAAACTTGACAAAGGCTTCTATCGTTGCCATAGGGGATACTTAGTCAACTTAAGCCATATCACAGCCTGCAACGGCAAGAACCTCCGTCTCGACAACGGAGATACCGTAATAATCGCAAGAGACAAACTTAAAAAATTCATTGCAGAACATCACAATCTGCTACAATAAATTACAGCTTTTACCTGATGATGAGATAACAACCGCAAAGCGGTTGTTATCTCATTAGCTCGTCAAATAGCTCGTCAAATAAGCACTTTGTGCTTGCTTGACTCACTTTATTGTGATATAATATGAAAGATTGTATTAAGACCAACCCGAGACTACTGAAAATGACATTTAACAAAGTGGTATTTTCAGTTGTTTCGGAGTCTTAATTCAAAATAAATTTCAAGGAGAAAATACAAATGTTTAAGAAGTTTGAAATGGAACTTGCAGGCAGAACACTCCGCGTAGATGTCGGACGTGTTGCTAAGCAGGCTAATGGTGCTGCGCTTATGCACTATGGCGATACTGTTGTATTATCAACTGCAACAGCATCAGAGAAGCCAAGAGAGGGAATCGATTTCTTCCCGCTTTCAGTTGAGTATGAGGAGAAGCTCTATGCAGTAGGTAAGATACCGGGAGGCTTCAATAAGAGAGAGGGTAAGGCAAGTGAGAACGCAATTCTTACATCAAGAGTTATCGACCGCCCTATGAGACCTCTTTTCCCAAAGGATTACAGAAATGATGTTACACTTAACAATATGGTAATGTCCGTTGACCCTGAGTGCTCACCTGAGCTTACAGCTATGCTTGGTTCAGCTATAGCAGTAGCTATCTCAGATATACCGTTTGACGGACCATGTGCAACTACTCAGGTAGGTCTTATTGACGGCGAATTCGTATTTAATCCGAATGCAACTCAGAACCTTATATCAGATCTTAAGCTTACAGTTGCATCAACCAGAGATAAGGTAATAATGATAGAAGCAGGTGCAAATGAGGTACCTGAGGCTAAGATGATTGAGGCAATATATGCAGCTCACGAGTTAAATCAGAAGGTTATAGCATTTATCGACCAGATAGTTGCTGAGTGCGGCAAGGCTAAGCATGAGTATACAAGCTGTGCAGTACCTGAGGAATTATTTGCAGCAATCAGAGAGATAGTAACTCCTGAGGAGATGGAAGTTGCAGTATTTACTGATGAAAAGCAGGTTAGGGAAGAAAATATCAGACAGATAAAGGACAAGCTTACCGAGGCATTTGCTGAGAATGAAGAATGGCTTGCTGTGCTTGACGAGGCTGTATATCAGTATCAGAAGAAGACAGTTCGTAAGATGATATTAAAGGATCACAAGAGACCTGACGGCAGAGAGATTACTCAGATAAGACCTCTTGCTGCTGAGGTTGACATAATACCGAGAGTTCACGGCTCGGCAATGTTCACCAGAGGACAGACTCAGATATGTAATGTGGTAACACTTGCACCATTATCAGAGGCACAGAAGTTAGACGGACTTGATGAGAATGTCGTATCCAAGAGATATATGCATCATTACAACTTCCCATCATACTCAGTTGGTGAGACTAAGCCATCCAGAGGACCGGGACGTCGTGAGATAGGACATGGAGCACTTGCGGAGAGAGCGCTTATTCCTGTACTTCCAAGCGAAGAGGAGTTCCCATATGCAATTCGTTCCGTATCAGAGACATTTGAGTCAAACGGTTCAACATCAATGGGCTCAACCTGTTCATCATGTATGGCACTTATGGCTGCCGGTGTACCTATCAAGAAGATGGTTGCAGGTATATCCTGTGGTCTTGTAACAGGCGAGACTGATGATGATTACATCCTTTTAACTGATATTCAGGGACTTGAGGACTTCTTCGGAGATATGGACTTCAAGGTTACAGGTACTACTGAGGGTATCACAGCCATTCAGATGGACATTAAGATACATGGTCTTACAAGACCTATAGTTGAGGGCGCTATCGCAAGATGCCGCGAGGCAAGAATGTTCATCATGGATACCTGTATGAAGCCTGCTATAGCTGCTCCAAGAGAGACAGTTAGCGAGTTTGCACCTAAGATTGTTCAGCTTCAGATAGATCCTGAGAAGATTGGCGAGATAATCGGTCAGAGAGGTAAGACTATCAACGCTATAATAGATGAAACAGGCGTTAAGATTGATATTGATGATGACGGCAGAGTATCTGTATGTGGCGTCGAGCAGGCAGGTATTGACAAGGCTGTTAAGATTATCCGTTCAATCGTGGACCCTATCGAGGTTGGCAAGACCTATGACGGTAAGGTTGTAAGGATAATGAACTTCGGTGCATTTGTAGAGCTTGCACCTAATAAGGACGGACTTATCCATATATCTAAGCTTTCTGACAGAAGAGTTGCTAAGGTTGAGGATGTAGTAAATATCGGTGATGAGGTAAGAGTTAAGGTTCTTGACATCGACAGAATGGGCAAGATAAGCCTTAGCCTTAAGGACGCAGAATAATAAAATAATAATTAATACTAATGGCGGCTTTAGCTTCGTGTCAAAGCCGTCATTAATTAAATATATTATCGGGAGGACATATAATGAAATTTGGATATTTTGATGAAGTAAACAAGGAATACATTATAGACAGACCTGACACTCCGGCACCTTGGGCGAATTATCTTGGCTCACCGGAATATGGTGCTATAATATCCAATAATGCCGGTGGATACAGCTTCGTAAAATCCGGCGCAAACGGAAGAATAATAAGATATATCTTCAATAATTTTGACCAGCCGGGAAGATACATCTATATAAGAGACAATGAAAATTCTGACTACTGGTCAGCTTCGTGGCAGCCTGTAGGTAAGCCGCTTGATACATATAAAAGTGAGTGTCATCATGGTACGGGCTATACCAATATCAAGGCATCATATACCGGTATAGATACTGAGGCGTTGTATTATGTTCCTCTTGATAAGACTCACGAGGTTTGGAAATTAAAGGTCACTAATAATTCTGACAAGGACAGAGACTTATCGGTATTTGGTTACTGTGAGTTCACAAATGACAATAATTATGAACAGGATCAGGTCAACCTGCAGTATACTCTGTTCATAACCAGAACATATTATGAGAATAACAGAATAAAGCAGGTTATCAATGAAAATGTAAAGAAGAATGCGGTGAATGACAGCAAGGCTGTAAATAGAATATTCGCTATGACGGGTGCAGAGGTTACAAGCTATTGTGGTGATAAGGAGGAATTCGTAGGCAGATACCATTCCTATGCTAATCCTGCTGCAGTAGAAGCAGGTGCCTGCAATAACAAGCTTAATTATAATCTGAATGCCTGCGGAGCGCTCTCCACTAAAATTACACTTAAGCCGGGCGAGTCTAAGGAGATAGCCTTTATACTCGGTATGAAGGAAGACAACGAGGCAGATGAGATAATCGCTTCTTATGCAGATGTAGCTGCTAAGACGGCAGATGAATTAGAGGAACTTAAGGCATACTGGCACAGCAAGCTTAATAATTTACAGGTAAAAACTCCGAGTGAAGCCTTTAATGCCATGATTAATACATGGAATGCATATCAGTGCTTTATGACATTCATATGGTCGAGAGCCGCTTCATTCTCATATTGCGGACTTCGTAACGGATATGGATATAGGGATACCGTACAGGATATACAGGGTATCATACATCTTGCTCCGGAGATGGCACTTGAGAAGATTAGATTTATGCTGTCAGCACAGGTAGATAATGGCGGCGGACTTCCGCTTGTTAAGTTCGATCACAATGCCGGACATGAGGATACACCTGATGATGAATCCTATGTAAGAGCTACAGGTCATCCTGCTTATAGAGCTGATGATGCATTATGGCTCTTCCCGACTATATACAAATACATTGCCGAGACAGGTAATGTGGATTTTATAGATGAGGTTATTGTATTTGCAAATGGCGGTGAAGGTACAGTATACGAGCACTTAAAGAGAGCAATCGACTTCTCGATGAACAGACTCGGCAATCACAATATGCCTGCCGGACTTCACGCTGACTGGAATGACTGCTTAAGACTTGGCAAAAAGGGCGAGTCATCATTCGTAGCCATGCAGCTTTACTATGCTATGACAGTGCTTAAGGGCTTTGCCGAGATTAAGAAGGATGAAGAATATATCAAATACCTTGATGATATACAGACCGCACTTGGAAATATCATACAGGATAAGTGCTGGGAGGAAGACAGATTCGTACGCGGTTATACAGAGGACGGACAGATAATCGGCTCAAAGCATGACAAGGAGGCTACTATGTGGCTTAATCCTCAATCATGGTCGGTAATAAGCGGACTTGCATCTCCTGAACAGGCTGAGAAGGCTCTTGAGTCAGTTCATAGAGAATTAAATACACCTTATGGCGTCAAGCTTATGAATCCGCCTTATGTGGAGCATGCATTTGACGGAGCTTTGATGCTTCTCTTTAATCCGGGTACTAAGGAGAACAGCGGTATATTCTCACAGCCACAGGGCTGGATAATACTTGCCGAATCTCTCATGGGACACGGCAACAGAGCCTTTGAATACTTCATGGAGAGCTCACCTGCAGCAATGAATGACAAGGCAGAGATAAGGAAGCTTGAACCATATTGTCACGGACAGTTTACCGAGAGTGATGACAGCCCATATGCAGGTCGTTCACATGTACATTGGCTTACGGGTACGGCTTCGACCGTTATGGTAGGCTGCGTAGAAGGAATACTCGGTATCAGACCTGATTATTACGGAATTAAAATTGCTCCTTCTATACCATCAGATTGGAAGAACTTTGAGATATACAAGAACTATCGTGGTAAGAAGCTTAATATTAAGGTTAATAACCCTGACAGCAGGGAAAGTGGAGTAAAAGAGGTTACGGTAAATGGTAAGCTGATGGCTTCTGATTATATTCCATTTGATGAGCTTTCAGAGGAGAATGATATTGTTATTAGCATATAAAAATAGGTAACCTTGAGTAGCTATTTTATTTAAAAATTAAGTGATAACATACCAATAGTGAATGATTTGAGTTTCAAAAAGTTCATATGGGGTGTTAAATATACAAAAAGTAAATGATCTTAAAGTAAATGCGAGGGGAATTTAATTTAAGTTCATTTACTTTTTTGTTTCTTAAAATGAATAATAAAGTCAAGATGTCTCCATAATAATTACAGTTATAAAGTATTTATTATGGAGGCTTTTTATGTTGGAAGAAAAAAACATTGATAAATCCGAGAGTGGTCTTAGTAAGAATGAGAAGATAGGGAATCTTATAGAGGATTACGGACAGATAACACTTTCTAACAACAGATATCGCCAGAAGATACATCTTCTGAATATAATAGGTGAGATAGAGGGACATGAGGTGCTTGGAAGCAACACGAAGACAAGTAAATACGAACATATACTGCCACAGCTTGCAGCCGTCGAGGATAATGACAATATAGACGGACTATTAGTGCTTTTAAATACAGTAGGCGGTGATGTCGAGGCGGGACTTGCGATAGCTGAGATGATTTCATCGCTTAGCAAGCCGAAGGTATGTCTTGTGTTAGGTGGAGGACATTCTATCGGTGTACCGCTTGCGGTGTCCGGTGATGTTAGCTTCATAGTGCCGACTGCAACTATGGTTGTGCACCCGATACGCGTCAATGAGACAGTATTAGGTGTGAAGCAGAACTTCGAATATATTGAGAAGATGCAGGATAGGATAATTGATTTTACCTCAAATCATAGTTCTATAAGTGAGGAAGCATTTAAGGAGCTTATGTTCAATACGCAGGAGCTTACTAAGGACATAGGTTCTATGCTGGTTGGCAGTGAAACTGTTGAAAAAGGTATTATAGACAGAGTCGGAGGAATAAATACTGCGCTTAATTGTTTATATGACTTGATAAATGAAAAGAAAAATAGTAAAATAAACCAGTATGAAAACTATTAAACTGCCATTTTTATGGCGGTACATAGATAAGGAGAGTATTAAGATGGCGAATACGGGAAGAAACGGAAGTAATAAGAGCCGAAGTAAAACCGTACATAATAATTCAAGAAATAATGTCAAGAAAAATTCGGTAAACAAACATAAGAATAATGATCCCAGAAGAAATGAAATATATTTATTTATATATCTTGCAGTCATGGTGTTTCTGCTGCTAAGTAACTTTGGCTGGTGCGGACCTGTGGGAAGATTTTTCTCGCATATATTATTTGGGCTATTTGGAACGATAGCGTACATACTGCCGGTTTATATCTTTGTTGCTGCAGGCTTTCTGTTATCCAACGGTGCACAGAAAAAGGTTGTTAAAAGAGTGCTGTGTATAGGACTTTTCTTAATTGTTGCGGCATTTATATTCCAGATGACAGAAGCATTGGATACTGCTTCACTTAAGTCACTTTACAGCGACGGAGCAAATGATAAAAAGGGCGGTGGAGCAATACTCGGCGGAATACTTATTCTGCTGTATAAGCTTATCGGACTGACAGGTTCCATAATTGTCACGGTGCTTCTTGCCATAATCGGAATAATCGTGGTGCTTGATGTATCTATCATAGATATGCTTAAGTATAAGCCGAATATTGATGACGACGATTATGATGACGAATTCGACTTTGACGGATTATCGGGAAATGTAGATAATTCTGAGAAGAACAGGGATATGCTTGAGAAGATTAAGGTCCTTGAGTCGGAGGAGGACAAGAAAAAGAATAAAAAACATAAGAACAGACAGGTGCCGAATGAGGAGGTTCACGAGTTAAAGCCTGACCCATACAGCAATCTAATATATGAGAGTGCCAAATTAAACGAGGGCGGCAGAGAGAAGCCGAGAGACTTCTTCGATATTCCTATGGCTAAGGTCACAGAGGAGGAAGATATTGACTCGACAGATAATAAGAATGGACAGACTACAGATGGCCTTTCGGAAGAATTAACCGGACCTATATCGGATATTCAGCCGGTTAAAAGACGCAGGAGGAAGACTAAGGAATCAGAACAGGAAATGCTCGCCGAAAGGGATGCTATAGCGGAGGATTTGAGCGTAGTCTCGGCGAAGCCTGTATCAACGACAGATACAGCGAATGCTAAGACAAGTGCAAATATAGCCTCAGATGTTAAGTCTAAGTCTGCGTCAGATGTGCTTAACAACTCTATCTCAAATGGTGACGATATAATCGGCGTTAAGGAATATGTCTACCCATCTTTAGACCTTCTGAAAGAAGGTAAGAAGGGCGGAAAAAGCAATGAAGCGAGTATAAGAGAGACAGCCCAGAAGCTTAAGAGTACCCTGGAAAATTTCGGTGTTACCGTCACTGTAACTGATTATAGCTGCGGACCTGCTGTTACGAGATATGAATTACAGCCTGAGCAGGGAGTAAAGGTAAGTAAGATAGTCAATCTTGCTGATGATATCAAGCTTAATCTTGCTGCTGCTGATATAAGGATAGAAGCACCGATACCGGGCAAGGCTGCCATCGGTATAGAGGTTCCGAACAAGGAAAGCTCGCCGGTTATGTTCAGAGAACTTCTTGAATCCGAAGCATTTAAGAAGATGAATTCCAAGATTGCATTTGCAGTCGGTAAGGATATAAGCGGACAGGTGGTCGTAGCTGATATAGCCAAGATGCCGCATCTACTTGTAGCCGGTTCGACGGGTTCAGGTAAATCCGTGCTTATCAATTCGCTTATTATGAGTATATTATATAAGGCTAAGCCTGATGAGGTTAAGCTTATAATGGTTGATCCGAAGCAGGTTGAGCTTAGTATATATAATGGCATACCACACCTTTTAATACCGGTTGTGACCGACCCGAAGAAGGCGGCAGGTGCGCTCAACTGGGCCGTCATGGAAATGACGAACAGATACCAGCTTTTTGCGCAGTATAATGTCCGTAACTTAGAGGGCTATAATGCGAAGGTTAAAACAGTTACAGGTACGGAGGAAGGCGTGGAGGAGCTTAAGAAGCTTCCTCAGATAGTTGTAATCGTGGACGAGCTTGCAGACCTTATGATGGTTGCACATGGTGAGGTCGAGGATGCTATCGTTCGACTTACACAGCTTGCAAGAGCTGCAGGTATACATCTTGTAATTGCTACACAGAGACCATCCGTCGATGTTATAACAGGACTTATCAAGGCGAATGTACCGTCAAGAATAGCCATGACCGTATCATCAGGTGTTGACTCAAGAACTATTATAGATATGAATGGTGCCGAAAAGCTGCTTGGTAAGGGAGATATGTTATATTATCCTACAGGCTATCCGAAGCCTGTCAGAGTACAGGGTGCATTCCTCTCAGATGAAGAGATAGCCAATGTTACGAACTTCCTTAAGGAGCAGAGCGGCGAGGTTACCTATGATGAGAATGTCTCGGCAGAGATTGACAGCAATAAAGCAGGAGGTGCTTCGTCGGGAGCATCATCAGGAAGTGATTATGATGAGTATTTTGTTGATGCAGGAAAATTCATAATAGGTAAGGAAAAGGCTTCCATAGGTATGCTCCAGAGGGTATTTAAGATAGGCTTCAACCGTGCGGCAAGAATTATGGATCAGCTTGAAGAAGCGGGAGTTGTAGGACCGGAAGAGGGCACAAAGCCAAGAAAGGTTCTTATGGTTATGGAAGAATTTGAGAACTATGTGGAGAATAACCTGTAATTATAAATATAAGTATAAATAGGAGAAAAAGTATGACAGATATCGAAATCGCACGTGAGGCTAAGCTTGCTAATATTAAGGATGTAGCAGCTAAGCTTGACATAACAGAGGACGACCTCGAAATGTATGGAAAGTACAAGGCTAAGCTGTCCAATGAATATCTTGAGAAAATCAAGGATAATAAGGATGGAAAGCTTGTGCTTGTCACAGCCATCAATCCAACCCCTGCGGGTGAGGGTAAGACTACAATTACGGTAGGACTTGGGCAGGCTATGGGAAAGCTTGGTAAAAAGTCCGTGATTGCTCTGCGTGAGCCATCGCTTGGACCATGCTTCGGTATAAAGGGGGGAGCAGCAGGCGGAGGTTATTCACAGGTTGTACCTATGGATGACCTGAATTTACATTTTACAGGGGACTTCCATGCCATAACATCGGCGAATAATCTTCTGTGTGCTATGCTTGATAACCATATGCAGCAGGGCAATACCTTACATATCGATCCCAAGAGAGTTGTTATAAAGCGCTGTCTTGATATGAATGACAGAGCACTTAGGAATATCGTCATCGGTATGGGCGGCAAGATGGACGGAGTTGTAAGACAGGATGGCTTCATAATAACTGTAGCATCTGAGGTTATGGCAATACTCTGTCTGGCTGAGGATATAAATGATTTACATGACAGACTTGGTAAGATGATAGTTGCATATAATACGGACAATGAGCCTGTTACAGCAGGCGACTTAAAGGCTGTCGGAGCTATGACAGCACTTCTTAAGGACGCTATAAAGCCGAATATCATACAGACACTTGAGCATACGCCCGCACTTGTGCATGGAGGACCATTTGCTAATATTGCACACGGCTGTAACTCAGTCAGAGCTACACGAGCAGCGCTTAAGATGGCAGACTATGTCATTACCGAGGCGGGCTTCGGTGCAGATTTGGGAGCCGAGAAGTTCCTTGATATCAAGTGTCGTAAAGCAGACCTTGCTCCCGATGCAATCGTACTTGTAGCTACGGTAAGAGCCTTAAAATATAATGGCGGAGTATCTAAGGACGAGTTAAATAATGAGAATATCGAAGCCTTGAAAAAAGGTATAGTTAATCTTGAAAAGCATATAGAGAATTTGCAGATGTACGGAGTACCTGTCGTGGTTACACTCAACAGATTTGTATCCGATACTGAGGCAGAGCTTGAATATATAGAGAAATTCTGCAAGGAGAGAGACTGTGATTTCGCCCTTGCAAATGTCTGGGAGAAAGGCGGCGAAGGCGGCTTAGAACTTGCAAAAGCAGTTGTTAATACTCTTGAGACTAAGGAAAGTCACTTTAAACCTTTATATGAGGATAATCTGTCTATCAAAGAAAAGATAGAATGTGTAGCGAAAAAAATATATGGTGCAAGAGCTGTTAATTACAGCAACGAGGCTGACAAGGCGATAGCTAAGATAGAAGCGATGGGATATTCAGATATGCCAGTATGTATGGCTAAGAATCAGTACTCCTTATCAGATGATGCAGCCAAGCTTGGCAGACCGACGGGTTTTGATATAAACATCAGAGAGGTATATGTAAGTGCCGGAGCGGGATTCGTAGTTGCTATAACCGGAACCATAATGACCATGCCGGGGCTTCCTAAGGTTCCGGCTGCCGAGAAAATATATGTGGATGAAGAAGGAAAGATAAACGGACTTTTCTAAGAAGGGAGAAAATATATGGCACAGTTAATCGACGGTAAATTAATCTCACAGCAGATTAAGGATGAATTAAAGGAAAAGGTTGCAGAGCTTAAGACAAATGGTACGGAAATATGTCTGGCTGTCATTCAGGTGGGAAATGACCCTGCATCCACAGTCTATGTCGGCAATAAGAAGAAGGCTTGTGAATACATAGGAATAAAGTCACTCGCCTATGAGCTTGCTGAAGAGACGACAGAGGAAGAATTACTCGAATTAATAGATAAGCTTAATAAGGATGATAGTGTAGATGGTATACTGGTGCAGCTTCCTGTACCGGAGCATATAAACGATGAGAGAATCATAAATGCAATCTCACCTAAGAAGGATGTGGACGGCTTTTCTCCTGCAAGCGTAGGAGCACTTAGCATAGGACAAAAGGGCTTTGTATCCTGTACCCCTGCCGGTATTATACAGCTTCTTAAGCGCTCGAATATCGAGATAGAAGGTAAGGAATGTGTTGTAATCGGAAGAAGCAATATAGTGGGAAAGCCTATGTCTATGCTCCTGCTTAGAGAGAATGGTACGGTTACCATATGTCATTCAAGAACCAAGAATTTGAAGGAAGTCTGCAAGCGCGCAGATATACTTGTGGTTGCCATAGGTAAGCCTAATATGATAGATGCATCATATGTTAAGGAAGGTGCAGTTGTAATAGATGTTGGAATCCATAGAAATGAGAATAATAAACTCTGTGGAGATGTTGATTTTGAATCAGTTGAGCCTGTAGCAAGTGCCATAACTCCGGTTCCGGGCGGTGTCGGACCTATGACTATAGCTATGCTTATGAATAATTGCGTGGAAGCAGGATTGAATAAATAATGAATATAATGATGGTATCACTTGGTTGTGATAAAAATCTCTGCGACAGCGAGACCATGATGGGCATATTAAGAAAGAATAATTATGACCTGACTAATGAGGAAGCGGAGGCTGATGCGGTTATAATTAATACCTGTACATTTATACGGGATGCTATGGAGGAAAGTATAAATACCATACTTGAGATGGCTAAGCTAAAAGAAGAAGGCAGGCTTAAGTACATCATAGCGGCAGGTTGTCTGGCAGAGAGATATAAAAATGAAATATTTGACGAGATACCCGAGATAGATGCCTGTGTCGGTACAGCGAGTTTCGACAGGATAGTAGAGGTTATAAAGGAGCTTGAGAGAAATGATAATCAAGCTTTAAATGATAGCGAGTCCGAGGCTTTAAGAGCCGATAAAGAAGACAAAAAAGGTGAACATAAGAAGGTGGCTATCTTTGATAACATAGATAAGCTGGCGGTATCGGATACACACAAGGCGATAGCCTCCGGTACATTTATGGGGTATCTTAAGATTGCAGAGGGATGCGATAAGCATTGTACCTACTGTGTCATCCCTAAGGTAAGAGGAAGATATAGAAGTGTTCCAATGGATAAGCTTATCGACGAAGCCTCATATATGGCTGAGAACGGTATCAGGGAGCTTATACTTGTAGCACAGGAGACTACCTGCTATGGCAAGGACATATACGGAAAGAAGTGTTTGCACGAGCTTATAAGTAAGCTTGCTAAGATAGATGGTATAGAATGGATTAGGGTGATGTACTGCTATCCTGAGGAGATATACGATGAACTTATTGAGGTATTTGCTAACGAGCCAAAGCTCCTGCACTATATAGATATGCCGCTTCAACATTCGGAGGATGACATACTCAGGAGAATGGGAAGAAAGACTGACAAGAAGTCGATTATTGAGGTTATAGAGAAGCTAAGAGCTAAGGTACCCGATATAGCTATAAGAACATCACTTATAACAGGCTTTCCGGGAGAGACAGAGGAAGAACATGAGAGCCTTATGGAGTTTCTTGACGAGATGGAGCTTGACAGAGTAGGGGTATTTACATATTCGAGAGAGGAAGGAACTCCGGCTGCCGAGTTCGATGAGCAGATAGACGAAGAACTTGCTGAAAAGTGGCGCGATGAGATAATGGAGCTTCAACAGGAAATCTCAGCAGATAAGAACGAAGCTATGATGGGGCAGACATATAAGGTCATCATAGAGGGGTATGCTGCGGATGATGATGTATATGTAGGAAGAACATATAAGGATGCTCCCGGCGTAGACGGACTTGTATTCGTAAACTGCGATTATGAGCTGATGTCGGGAAGCATAGTTGATGTAAAGATAAAAGAGGCAGGGCCTTATGATTTGATAGGAGATGTAGAAGATGAATTTACCGAATAAGCTTACGATAATGCGAGTTATACTTATACCATTTTTTCTTGTGGCATTAATGGTGCCTGATATACCATACGGCAAGTGGATTGCGCTTGGTATTTTCTGTGTGGCGGCGATTACTGACACCTTAGACGGACATATTGCAAGAAAGTACAACCTTATAACTAATTTCGGAAAGTTTATGGACCCTCTTGCCGACAAGCTTCTTGTATGCTCGGCTATGATTGCGCTTATTGAGCTTGACAGAATACCTGCGTGGATAGTAATTATAATAATTGCGAGAGAATTCATCATAAGCGGTTTCAGACTTATAGCTGCAGACAAGGGAATTGTCATAGCAGCAGGCTGGTGGGGTAAGGTTAAGACCGTTGTACAGATGGTAATGATTATAATACTGATATGTGATTTCGGCGGACATATCGCATGGCTTGTAGAGCAGGTATTCATATATGCGGCACTTGCACTTACCGTTATATCACTTGTTGATTACCTGATGAAGAACAAGGGAGTATTATCGGATTAGGAGCAATAATGGAAGAACAATTAGTAAAATATCTTATAGAAAATAAAATGACTATTACAACAGCAGAATCCTGCACGGGTGGTATGATAGCTTCAACCATAGTTAATGTACCGGGAGCATCATGGGTACTAAACGAAGCCCATGTCACATATGCTAATGAGGCTAAAACTAAGATACTTGGAGTAAAAAAGGAAACCCTTGAAACCTATGGTGCGGTATCAGAGGAGACTGCACACGAGATGGCAGAGGGAGCAGTCAAAGCTGCTGATGCCGACTGCGCGATAGCCGTAACAGGAGTTGCCGGACCAGACGGCGGAACAGACGAAAAGCCTGTCGGTACAGTATATGCAGGGTATTATGTCAATGACAGGATAGTAGTTGAAAGATATAACTTCGATGGCGACAGATACGAGGTCAGAAGGCAGACAGCCGATAAGACTATTAGTCGATTATATGAGCTGCTTACGGAATGACGCCTGTAGCTGCACCTTACGGTCAGCCTGTCGGTATGGTGCCGAATATCGGCTCAGATGCTAAGTATGCGACGGAATCTGATTTTATAAGTTTATCATCTTACCAAGTATATAATGCACATACTCATTCAGCTTGTCCTTATCCTGCAGAAATGAGTCAACAAGCTCTATGTAGGTTTCCGTATCCTCATAGCTTTTCTTGTAGCCGTGTATTATACCGTTGTCAAGCTGGGTTATGAAATAACCGCTTTTTCTGACATAGCAGTTGTCCTTCATAGCCTTTTCACGATAGCTTTGGTCTACATAGGTTGCTACGCTCTTGTGTATTGCTCTGTCTTCGGCAGGAAGGTAGTAGTATTCTTTATAATTATCGAAGAAGAATTTTAATTCATCTTCGACAATGGCTACGCTGATTGTTGCCTCATTTTGATAGCCGGTTATTGTGATACCGTTTCTTCCGGTTGACAGTCTCTTAGGTATATAATAGTCGAGCAGAAGATTAAACTGTAGCTTATTGTTTTTTACATGCATTGCCTGCAATGTGAACTTACCTTCTGCAAATCTCTGATAGGACATAAGACAGCAGTTGTATATAAGTCCCTCGATGTCCTCAAAGTTATGCTGCAATAAGAGCTGCTCCTTTTTATCCTCCGGTTTATCAAGGTATTCTTTGTATATTTTGATTAAATCACCGCCCGAATATTTAT
The DNA here is from genome assembly GCA_017480195.1 of Lachnospiraceae bacterium. Taxonomy (GTDB): domain Bacteria; phylum Bacillota; class Clostridia; order Lachnospirales; family Lachnospiraceae; genus Coprococcus_C. The sequence goes on along the minus strand of JAFVBE010000031.1, from coordinate 16,394 downwards.
CAAGCCTGTTTATTCCAAGAAAATGCTCTAAAGTTTTCTGTTTAAGATTATCTAAATGGAGTAAGTCCTTGTACGGTCTTATGATTTTATATAAATCAACGCTTTCGATATTGTCAAATGTATAGCTTAGACCATATTCTTCGAATTTCTTCTCAAGATATGGTATATCAAAGCCATTTCCGTTATAATTAATCAGATATTTGTATTGTGAGATAAAGTCCATAAAGGCAGTGATGATTTCAAGCTCGGATTTTCCGTCCTCATTGAACCATTGCTTTATTACAAGCTCATTATCCTCATAATATCCGCATCCAATAAGGTAGATAACCGTCTGAGCTGCCGCAAAACCTGTGGTTTCAATGTCGAACAGAACAAAATCAGATGGAGAATAATAATCTTTTATCTGTATTAACTTGTTATCCCTTGCTTTATTGGTTATAATCTGCATCTTAATTCCTCTTACAAAATAATAAAATTCAAAATTCGTTCATTTAAGTTTAACATATTTGTCACGATTTAACTACTTGTTTTTTTTTATATATGTGGTATAATTCTTATGTTAAGTATTATAACGGAGGAATTAAAGATGATAAAGCCGATAGATATTAGAACTCAGAAATTTAAGAAAGGCATTTTCGGTTATAAAACCGCTGATGTTGATACATTTGTAGATTCAGTATATAGAGAATATGAAGAGGTTTATAACGATAGGAATAAATTTGCAGATGACCTTGAGAAGCTTAATTCTTCATTACAGGAGAACAGATTAAAATTGTTCGAGCTTGAAAATCAGGTACAGAAGCTTGAGAATGGTGGCGGACCAGACACATCGGATGCAGAAAGAAGAGCAGAAGAGATTATAAGAAAAGCAGAGGCTAAGGCGGCAGAAATTATTGCAAATGCCGAAAGACAAGCAGGTCAGACAAGCAGTATATTTGAAGATGATCCGGTTGTTGAGCCGATTAAGACTGAGCCTGTTAAGGAGGAGCCTGTCAGAGAATCCGCATCTTCAAGATTTTTCAAGAAGGCTGAGGAAGAAGTTAAGCAGGCAGCAGCATCTAGTAATGATGACGATGATGATGAAATCTTTGTAGGTGAGATTGAGGATGCCAGAAAGCCTGACAGAATGATGATAGGTGATGGCGAAGAGGAAGAAGAAGCAGATTTCGAATTCTTATAAGAGATTACATAAAAGTGCTGTCTAATATGGCAGCGCTTTTTACTTTATAAGAAAGGTTCGGCACTTTGTTCTATATCAGGAGTATAACTTATGTATGCATATATTAAGGGAATTGTAGAATTAATTGATGTGGAAAGCTTCGTAATAGAGAATAATGGCATAGGCTATAGGATATTAACGAGTTCAAATGTGACATCAAAATTAAAACTCAAAGACAATATTATCACATATACATATCTTAATGTAAGGGAGGATGATATGACCTTGTTCGGATTTTTATCTGAGGAGGAGGTCAGTGTATTTAAATTGCTTATATCTGTAAGCGGTATAGGTCCCAAGGGGGCGCTTGCGATAATGTCGGCACTTACCTTGGACGAGCTTAGAATGGCAGTCCTGTCCGATGATTACAAAGCTATAGCAAAGGCTAACGGTGTAGGACCAAAGACCGCTCAAAGAGTGGTCATAGAGTTAAAGGACAAATTCAAGCTTGAGGATGTATTTGTGGGTTCTGATTTATCAGATGATTTGTCTGATAATGTAGGTAGTGATACTATAACTGAGACAGCTATGGCACTTACAAGTCTTGGTTATTCCAATGTTGAGGCTCTGCGTGCTATAAAGAAGATTGAGAATGCTGATACGCTTACTGTAGAGGAGCTTCTAAAGGAAGCACTTAAGAAATTGATATAGGGATTACTTGGTGAGACAAATAATGGATAGAATAATTAACGCCGACATTATGCCGGAAGAGGATAAAATTGAACAGGGATTAAGACCGGAATATTTGTCAGAGTACATAGGTCAGGAGAAGGCGAAAAAAAATCTTAAGATTTTTATAGAAGCAGCGAAGAAAAGAAATGAATCCTTAGATCATGTATTGCTGTATGGACCACCCGGACTTGGAAAGACTACTCTTGCCTCTATTGTAGCAAATGAGATGGGAGTTAATCTTAAGATAACCTCGGGTCCGGCTATAGAGAAGCCTGGAGAACTTGCTGCGATTTTAAATAATCTTTCAGCAAATGATGTGTTATTCATAGATGAAATTCACAGACTTAACAAGCAGGTTGAAGAAGTACTGTATCCGGCTATGGAGGACTTCGCGATAGATATAGTTATCGGCAAGGGTGCAGGTGCAAGGTCAATTAGACTCGAACTTCCAAGATTTACTCTTATTGGAGCAACTACCAGAGCCGGTATGCTTACCGCACCGCTTCGTGACAGATTTGGTGTAGTAAACAGGCTTGAGTTTTATAATGTTACCGAGCTTATGCAGATTATAATCCGTTCAGCCGGTGTGCTGGGTGTGAATATAGATGACGAGGGAGCCTTGGAGATAGCCAAACGCTCAAGAGGAACACCGCGTCTGGCTAACAGGTTTTTAAAGAGAGTAAGAGATTTTGCAGAGGTCGAACACAACGGCGTGATAGACTATGATGTTGCGAAGCTTGCTCTTGACAGATTGGATGTTGATTCAGTCGGCTTGGATAATACGGACAGAAATATATTAGAGACTATGATTTATAAGTTTAATGGTGGACCTGTGGGGCTTGATACACTGGCGGCAGCAATAGGTGAGGATTCCGGTACCATTGAGGATGTGTATGAGCCGTATCTTATAAAAAATGGGTTTATTAATAGGACTCCGCGTGGTAGAATAGTCACAGAGAACTGTTACAGACACTTTGGATTAGAAGAGATGATAAAATAGATAAGATGATACTAAAGTAAAAGGAGAAAAAAGATGTCAAATAAAGTAGATATTCCAGTAGTTATCAATGGTAAGGTTTATACCTTGAGCGGATATGAGGGAGAGGATTATCTCCAGAATGTTGCCACTTATATTAATGGCAAGATTGCTGAGTGTAAAACCTCTGACCAGTATAGAAGAATGAATACCGAGTATCAGGGAGTGCTTCTTGCTCTTAATATAGCTGATGATTACTTTAAGGCAAAGAGTCAGGCTGATAATATGGTTGTGGAGGATACGACCAAGGAGCAGCAGCTATATGACTTAAGACACGAGGTTATAGAGGCTCAGATTAAGCAGGAATCAGCTTTAAAGATGATTGAGGAATACAAGGAACAGATTAATGCTCTCCAGAGAAAGATAATACAGTTAGAATCTGAAAAAGGTAGAAATGAATAATGTTTAATCCTAATTTGGAAATTCTTGCACCCTGTGGCTCATATGAGATACTTAAAACTGCCATCCATGCAGGCGCAGATGCCTGTTATATAGGTGGCAGTAAATTTGGTGCAAGGGCTTATGCCGAGAATGTATCAAATGTTCTGCTTGAACAGGCTGTCGATTATACCCATATTCATGGGAAGAAATTATATCTAACGGTTAATACGCTATTTAAGGAAAAGGAATTATCAGAGGGATATGAATACATCAAATTCTGCTATGAGGCGGGAGTTGATGCTTTTATAGTGCAGGATTTGGGGCTTTTTAAACTCATAAGAGATAATTTTCCTGATACGAATATACATTGCAGTACGCAGATGAATATAACTTCTGTACATGCTGCCGGATATATGAGAGGGCAGGGAGCCTCAAGGGTAGTAACAGCAAGAGAGATGAGTCTTGATGAGATTAGGAAGATAAAGGAAAATGTTGATATAGAGGTTGAGACATTCGTACACGGAGCGATGTGTTATTCATATAGTGGACAATGTTTACTTAGTTCGCTTGCAGGAGGACGAAGCGGAAATAGAGGAAGATGTGCACAACCTTGCAGAAAATGTTATGATGGGGAATATCTTCTGTCAATGAAGGATATGTGTTCGTTAGAATTAATTCCTGAGCTTATTGAGGCTGGTATAGACTCTCTTAAAATCGAAGGCAGGATGAAGAATGAATATTATGTTGCGTCAGCAGTAAGTGCATATAAGGAATTATCGGAGGATTATATCAATGGAAGCTTCGATATTAATAAGGCAAAAAAATATAAATTTAAACTGGCAAATATATATAATCGCGGCGGGTTTACGGATGGTTATTTCTTCACACATAATTCTTCCGATATGATATCAAAGGACAGACCAAATAATCAAGGGGTTAAGATAGGCCGGCTTAAGGCTGTAAAGGACGGAAGGGTTTTAATAAGCCTTTGTGAAGATTTATATAAGGGTGATGTTCTGGAAATTCGTCTTAATTACAGGAAAGAATATAAAAAAGATAACCAAAGCTATAAAGATTATAATATATATGGAGACAATCATCATAATGAATATATTGAACTTACTTCAGATGTAGATGGAACGAAGGGAAAAGAAATATGGCTTAATGCTCCAAAAACAAAGTATATAAGTATTAATCAGGATATATACAGAACAAGGTGTAAGCATATATTAGAGGAATACAAAGATATAAATAAGAAGAATATCGTATCAGCGGTATTCAACGGTCAGATTGGTAAGAATATAAGTCTTGTATTAAAAGAAATAATAGATGATAAAGCTTTCGAATACGAAGCTTTAGGAGATATAGTCGAGCATGCCGATAACAAGAAGGCAGATAAAGTACAGATTGCCCGGAAGATTAATCAGCTTGGTAATACTGATTATATAATATCTCAACTTGAATTAAATGTAGATGATGAAGCATTTATACCGGCAGGCGTTATTAAGCAGTTAAGACGCTCGGCAATAGAGGGCTTGGAGAACAAGTTGGTAAAGTATTTCAAGAGATACTCTGAGGATATTGGATACGAAAAATATCGTAACAGGTGTGATTTGTCTAAGCTTGAGACTGCGGATATTAGTTCTGATGAAATTGAAATGTCCTTATCAAATAACGATTATCCGAAGCTTAAAGTAGGAGTACGAACTATAGAACAGCTTGAGACAGTGCTTGAATTCAATAACATATATGGTATATATATGAATAGAAGACTTTGTCGATGGATTAAGGATAAGCCCTTATATAATACACTTCGTGATAAGAAAATCCAATTATATATCGAGCTTCCTTATGTTATAAACGGTGATTTTGAGGTTGATGAATATTTAAAGGATATTTCCTATGATGGAATTTATATAAGGAATATAGATGCATTTTCTGTAAAAAAGGTCTATAATAAGGATGTTGTATGTGGAGCCGGACTTTATGCTTATAATAATTTAGCGAGAGATTTTCTGCTTGGCAGTGAGAAAGGCAAAGGCATAACCTTTGAGCTTCCAAAAGAACTTAATTTGAAAGAACTTAAGACTTTAGACGGCTCGGTATCTGAGCTAATTGTATATGAATATCAGCAGGTTATGCTTGCGAATAACTGCGTGCTTAAGACTAAGAATAAGTGTAATCATAATAATGAAGTTGTGAAAATAAATGATGACAGGAGCAATGGTTTCTATGCCGTGTGTCATTGTGATGAGTGCATTAATACGATATATAACGGAATGCCGTTTGTTATATTTGATAAAGATATAGATACAGAGTTTGTGAAGTATCATAGGATTAATTTTATAATTGAGGAAAGAGATATGGTTAAGAAGGTTATGGAGGCGTATTTGAACGGCACGAAGCTTGAATCAGAATACACGACAGGACATATCAAAAGAGGAGTAGAATAATATGGTAAATATTATTTGTGAAGTTTCAAAATATCTTATTATCTTCTTCATGCTGCTTTATACCATAAAGTGCTTTACGATAATGACTACATCTGATGAGGATAAGAAGAGAAGAAAGCTTAATATGCAGATAGTATATGTATTTATCATACATTTTCTGTGCTATCTTGCACTTTATCTTCGTATGGGAAGTATGAAAATGCTTGTATTTTATGGAGTCCAGATATTTGTAGCAGTATTTTATATGATTGTATTCCATAGCATATATAAGGATTCATCAAGATTGATAACGAATAATACTGCATTCCTTTTGCTGATTGGTTATACAATTCTTACGAGGCTTGATTTTGATTTGGCGATTAAGCAGTTTATATTTGCGACAGTCGGGCTTGCTGTAACAGCATTTATTCCGTTTATAATGAATAAGTGGAGGAATCTTAGGAAATATGGGGTGTTTTATGGAGTTGTTGGAATTATTATACTCTTAAGTGTGTGGGTTCCGGGGCTTGGCATAGTCAGATATGGCTCAAGAAACTGGATACATATTGGCAATTTTACTCTGCAGCCTATGGAGTTTGTAAAGATAATATTTGTCATGTTCGTCGCAAGTATGCTTGTTAAGGCGAATACCTTCGGAGATTTATTTGTAAATGCAGTTATATCAGCAAGCTATATGGGGGTCTTGGTATTAGAGAAAGATTTAGGGGCAGCAGTAATATTTTATCTGACCTATGTATTCATGGTGTATCTTGCCACATCAAGACCTTTTTATCTGATTGGTGGTGTAGGCCTTGGAGTGTTGGCTGTAGTGGCCGGATATATATTATTCAAGGACTCTCTATTCCACCATGTTGTTACGAGAGTGGAGGCATGGAAGGATCCTTTTAAATATATCGATACAGGTGGATATCAGGTTTCACAGTCACTATTTGCTATGGGTACAGGTGGATATGTTGGCACTGGTTTGGCAAATGGAAGAGCAAATACCATACCGGTAAGTGAGAGTGATTTTATCTTTGCAGCTATATGTGAGGAGATGGGAGTAATATTCGGACTTGCACTTATACTTGTTATAATAAGTATTTTTATATCCTTTGTAAATGTAGCTATGAAATCAAGGAAGGCATTCTACAAATATATAGCTTTTGGCTACGCTTCAATATATATTATTCAGGCATTCCTTAATATAGGAGGGGTAACTAAGTTTATTCCGTCCACAGGTGTAACCCTGCCACTTGTAAGTTATGGAGTAAGCTCGGTTTTAAGCACATTGATAATATTTTCAATAATACAGGGTGTATGTGTTATAAGCAATAAAGAGGCAGAGAAGAATGAGAAAGAAAAAGCAAGAATCAGAGCAATTAAAGAGCAACAATTATATACAGCAACCGATTCTTACCAGCAAGGATGAGGAATTCTTAGAGAAAGAAAAGGAAAGAGCACATAACAATAAGATTAAGAACAGACCTATATTGGTTATTACTTATTTTATGGTTACAGTCTTTGTGTGCATGATTGGCTATGTGATTTATTTCATGCAGTTTAAGAGTATGACGGTTATAGCGAATTCTCGTAATGTAAGGCAGGATTCTTTCGCTGAGTCTGTGGAAAGAGGAGATATAATCACAAGTGATGGAGTGGTTGTAGCAACAAGCCATACCGATGATGATGGAAATACAACCAGAGAATATCCTTATGCCAATATGTTTGCACATGTAGTTGGTTATGACAAGTACGGAAAAACGGGGATTGAGTTACAGGCGAATTTTTATCTCTTAAGAAGCCATATCAATATATTTGAGCGCGTGTATAACGAACTGGGTAATACAAAGAACAGAGGAGATAATGTCATAACCACCATTGACTTTTCACTTCAGGAGGCGGCATACAATGCGCTGGGAAATTGTCAAGGGGCGGTCATTGTTATGGAGCCTGATACAGGTAAGGTACTTGCTATGGTTTCAAAGCCTGATTTTAATCCGAATGATATAGATAATGTATGGGATTATGTTCATTCAGACGAAGGCTCAGAAAGTACTGCACTTCTTAATAGGGCGACACAGGGCTTATATGCTCCGGGGTCAACCTTTAAGGTGGTTACACTGTTGGAATATATCAGGGAGAATCCTTACTCATATGTAAATTATGAATATGATTGCAGTGGAAGTGAAATATATGCGGGTGTTAATATTCACTGTTATGATTCAACGGCTCACGGACACGAGACGCTTGCAGATTCGCTTGCTTATTCCTGTAATGCATCCTTTGCCAATATAGGTATGGGGCTCAACTTCGGTGAATTTAAGAATACGGCAGAGGAACTTCTTTTTAATTCAGAACTGCCGTATGAGAATGAATATAATCAGTCCGAATTCGTTATAAATGAGAATTCCGCTAAGGATGAGATGCCACAGACAGCCATAGGACAGGGAGATACAAGGATTACTCCACTGCATAATCTTATGATAGTATCAGCGATAGCCAATGGAGGAGCATTGATGAGACCATACTTAGTTGATAAGATTGTAAATGATGACGGTGCTGATATAAAAAAATTTCAGGGAAAATCCTATGGAAGTCTTATGACAAGCGAAGAGGCTGCAATCCTTACGGATTATATGAAGGGTGTATGCGACTATGGTACTGCGGCAAGGTTCTTTGGCGGTGTTTCTTATGATGTGGCAGGAAAGACCGGAACTGCCGAATATGATAACGAGGGTAATTGTAACTCTTGGTTTATAGGCTTTTCAAATCCCGATAATCCGGATATATGCATAAGTGTCGTCGTGGAGGATTATAATTCTAACGGTCTTTCAGCGACGAGTGTGGCAAAGAGTGTATTTGATGCTTACTATGCTAAATGATTCTTGATATATATTTTATATTTTGTTATAATAGTTTCGATATATGACACACCAATCTTTCAAGATGCAGGAGGAATTGCAATGATAGAAGCAACAAGCTGTGGTGGTGTGGTAATCTTTCGAGGCAAGATATTATTGCTTTACAAAAATTACAAGAACAAGTATGAAGGTTGGGTTTTACCTAAAGGTACGGTAGAGAAAGATGAGGAGTACAATGAGACAGCCTTAAGAGAGGTTAAGGAGGAGACCGGAGTTACTGCTCAGATAATTAAGTACGTGGGAAAGAGTAATTATTCATTTAACACTTCATATGATGTAGTGAATAAGGATGTTCACTGGTATCTTATGATGGCTGACAGTTATTATAGTAAGCCACAGAGAGAAGAGTATTTTTTGGACTCAGGTTACTACAAGTATCATGAGGCATACCATCTTCTTAAGTTCCCGAATGAGAAGCAGATATTAGAGGAGGCATATTCTGAATATCAATCCTTGAAACATAATAATCTTTGGGGAAGCAAGAAGTATTTTTAGGTATCTGTATGACGAGTAAAGATAAAACCCGAATTTTTCGGGTTTTATCTTATTATATCAATGGAATAATTTAGAAATATTATAATATATATGAGGTTTAGTAATGGAAGAAAAAAAAGATATAGATAAGTTATCAAAGGAAAATAATACTGAAGTGTCGGATAACGAAAAAAACTATCTCAATTTAGATGAGGTTGATGAGATATTAAAAAAGACCGGAATCAGTGTAGACACACATACCTCTGATGTAGAAGATAATGAGGATTATGATGTAGAAGAAATTATTATTTCAAAGCCTGAGAAAAAGGAAAAAACTCCTCAGGATAATGATGAAAATAAAAAAATGAATAATAAGAAATCCTCAAACAGAAAGAAAAAGAAGATAAAAAGGGTTGCTTATATTATTACAATGGCATTACTTATATGTGTATTTGTTGGAAGTGCTGCATATTTAATTAATTATTATTGGCAGGCAAAAAAGGTAGATACTAAATCTGATGAATTAAAGGATTTGATTGTGACTGATGATTCAGATATGTCTCAATATGACACAGTGGAAAGTATTACCGATGACAAAGGTAACAAAATGGATTTTGTTTTAATAAATGGTGTTAAGGTTCAGAAAAAATTTGCTAAAATATACGAGAAGAATAATGACTTCATGGGATGGCTTATTATAGATGGAACCATAATTGATTATCCTGTAATGCAGACATTAAATGATGAGGAGTATTATCTTCACAGGGATTTTGATGGTCAGTATAATGGAAACGGTACACTTTTTATTGATACTGAATCTGATGTAAAAAAACCAAGTGATAATATTCTTATCTATGGTCATAATATGAAAAACGGAAGAATGTTTCACGAGATTCTAAGCTATGGTAATGAGGATTTCTACAAAGAGCATAAATATATTCAGTTTGATACAATATATGGCGATGGAAAGTATGAGGTGATTGCAGCCTTTACAACTAAAATTTATAATACAGATTATACAGGTTTTAAATATTATAATTTTTTTGATGCTTCATCCGAAGATGAATTTAATTACTTTGTTGAATCGTGTAAGAATCTTACGACATATGATATTTCCACAACAGCGGTTTATGGAGATAAGCTGATAACCCTTTCAACCTGTGCTACAAGTGACGATGATGGAAGATTTGTAGTTGTTGCTAAGAAGATTGAATAAGCTTTTTATTTGATTTTATGTATAATGGAATTCTTGACATAGCTCATAAAATATGTTATATTTCCATTTGCTGAGCCGGTGTGTCGGAATTGGCAGACGAGGCAGACTCAAAATCTGTTGGTGGCAACACCGTGCGGGTTCAAGTCCCGCCACCGGCATGAAAATAAGACAGAAAAATTCTTTGAATTTTCTGTCTTATTTTTATGTCGGTGCCTTGAACCAATAAATAATACTTTTATTTTATTCGGATATAGGCTATAATGAGAAAAGATTAAATTATACGGAGGGGATCTGTATGCTTGAGAAGGATTGTGCAATTCATACTATTGTGGATGGAGATTTTACTGCCAAGCTGCTTCCTGAAGGTTATCTTTCCATTAGATATAAGAACTATGACTGTTATGGAATTATGGTAGATGAGAATTTATCAGAAGAGAAAATGAAGGAAGTCTTAGGATATGTTGAGACAGTTTATACATATCGTGATGAAGAGGATGAAATAACTGACTCATCAAAAGACACTAAAAAAGACAATTCAATGAAAAACTATGATGAGCCGGTAGATGTTAATGATGAATTCTATCAGAGATATGGCTTTGTTCCTAAGAAAAAGAAGATGGATTTAAAAATTCAGGACAAGGATTTCTCAGAGGTACCGAATGATTTGTCCTTTAATTATGTATGGGGTACTCTTAACAGAGTTGATAAGAATATTCTTAAGAATAAGGTTTTAGCACATCTTGAGAATCAGAAGCTTAAAGAAGAATTTGACAGAATTGAACTCATGGTTAAGTTCGAGATACCTTATGATGTTATTAAGGCAGTATATTATGACATTGACGAGAAAGAACTACAAATATTATATAAAAGGCTGACAAGGACGAAGTAATGTCAATTAAGATACTATTATTAGAGGATGATGCCTCTTTGGCAATGGGAATTGAATACTCACTTAAGAGCGAGGGATATGAGGTGACTCATATCTCTACTTTTAATGAAGGAAAAGAGTGGCTTGGCAGATATGAAAAGTCAGAAGATATAGTTGGAATATTTGATGTTATGCTCCCTGATGGAAATGGATTTGAACTGCTTAAGCTAATAAGAGAACAAGGCGTTGATTTCCCTGTGGTATTTCTGACTGCTGTATCAGATGAGACTAATATCGTACAGGGGCTTGATATAGGGGCGGATGATTATATTACAAAGCCGTTTCATGTAAAGGAGCTTATGTCGAGACTTAAGGCGGTTATCAGAAGATACAGAATAGGGGAGGAGCGACTTGATGAAATTACGAGAGATAAAGCCCAAGAATTGAATCCGGAAAATGCTGATAACTGTAAAAAATCAGATATGAATGGCAAAGTTAAAACTGAAATTGGCGAAGATTATATATATACACATAAAGATCTGATTATTGACACACATTCTGCTGCGGTATATAAGATAACAGGTTTGAACAAAGAGAAGATTGAGCTTACGCACAGTGAGTATAAGCTTTTATTGCTGTTTTTATGTAACAAGAATATAGTTCTTGAAAGAAATGTTATATTGAATAAGATATTTGACAGCAACGGTTCCTTTGTTGATGACAATACATTATCGGTTTATATAAAGCGACTACGAATAAAGCTTGGGGAAGAATATGATAGTGAGCCTTATATTAAAACCGTAAGAGGTATAGGCTATATAATGGAAGGTTAATAATATGAGAAGTAATGGATATTATGTGTATTGCATAATCGGGGGCATAGTTATAATAGTGACGATTATTAGTGGGATAGCGTTTAATTCCGATATAGTCCTTTTTGTCGTTGCGACTTTACTTGAGACCATAATCTATATAACAGGTCTTATAATTTATAATCAGCTTTTTAAGCAGATAAAATCCATTCGAACGGCTATTGAAAAACACAATGAGAACATTCCATATCAGTATTTAGAGGGCGAGATAGGCAAGCTCTCGGCAAGTTTAAATAATATACTTGAGGAGCTTAAGGAGACAGAGGTTAAGCAGAAGAAAGAGAAAGAGTTCCTGCGTGATATTATATCCGACATATCACACCAGATAAAGACACCTGTGGCTTCACTTACGGTATTTAATGACATTCTTATTAATGAGGTGGAAGCAAAACACCGACCTATGATAGAAGAATCAGGGCTGCAGATAGAGAGGATAAAATGGCTTGTTCTATCTATGCTCCAACTTGCAAGAATTGAGGCTGATGCGATAACATTTATAAAGAAAGAGGTCTCATTTAAGAGGGTAATTAATTCCTGTATAGATATGCTGTCCATAAAGGCAAAGGCAAAAAAAATAACCTTTAATGTATGTAATGATGACAGTGATATAAAAGTCGATGAGGAATGGTTCAAGGAAGCTCTTATCAATATTATGAAGAATGCCGTAGAATACAGTCCGGATTCTTCATATATTGACATAGATATAAAAAATACTCCGCTTGAAACAAGAATATATATAACCGATTATGGAATAGGCATACCTGAGAGCGAGAGATTAAATATCTTCAAACGCTTTTATACCATACACAGTAATAAGGTTAATCCCAACAGTGTGGGAATTGGTCTGTCTCTGTCCAAAAGTATAATCGAAGGCATGGATGGAAAAATCTGGGTTGAAAGCAGATTTAAAGACGAATGCAAGGGCGATGAGCGCTCTTATACGAGGATGGTTATATCAATATATAGTTAAAAGTAATCTTACAAAACTGTAAGATTATTTTTTTGCTTTTGTAAGGAAATTGTAAGATTTATGTATTATTATAATATCATAAAGTTTATAGTGATGTGCGCTTGAAGGCATCGTAATAAACTTAAAAAACTTAAAACAACATCAGATTAAGGAGAGAACTTATGGATATTTTAATTGCGAATAATCTTACTAAGATTTATGGAAAGGATGATACGGCGGTAATAGCGGTAAATCATATTGACCTATCCATTCAGAAGGGTGAGTTTACAGCTATAGTCGGTGCATCGGGTTCGGGTAAATCAACACTTCTCCATCTATTGGGTGGAGTTGATACTCCGACTGAGGGACAGGTTATAATTGATGGAGAGAATATATACAGCTTAAAGGATGAGAAGCGTTCTATACTGAGAAGAAGGAAGATAGGCTTTATCTTCCAGACCTATAATCTGATTCCTGTTTTGACGGTGAGAGAGAATATCATTATGCCTGTGCTGCTTGATGGTAACAAGGTGCATGAGGATGAGGTTGACGAGCTTATCGAGTTGCTTGGTCTTACGGACAGGAAGAACCATCTTCCTAATCAGTTATCAGGAGGACAGCAGCAGAGGGTTGCCATAGGTCGTGCAGTCATCAATAAGCCGTCTATCATAATTGCAGACGAGCCTACAGGTAATCTCGATAAGAAGAACAGCGAGGAGATAATGACACTTCTTACCAAAGCAGTTAGAGAGACAGGTCAGACACTTGTACTTGTTACGCATGAGATGGACATAGCATCTATGGCAGACAGAATTATACATCTTGAGGATGGAAACATTGTAAGTGATACTGCTAAGTAAGTTGGAGGTGCGTTATGGAAAAATTATCTTCGCTTACATTAAGATATCTGAAATTCAATATTAAAAGAACTATTACAACCTGTATAGGTGTCATAATCTCTACAGTGCTTATGTATATGATATTTACCATAGGATACAGCACATTTTATTCACAGGCTGAAGAAAAATTTTATGAATATCATTTAGGGTATGATGCGATTCTTGTGTGTGATGGGGAGACCGCACGCGAGATAGTTAAGCTTGCACCATATTATAGTGAGCAGAGTGATAAGGATATAGATGTTAAGCTTTCTTATGCTTGGGTTGCCGCGCCGGGCAACAGAGATATAATATATGTAAATGATTTCTTCGCTATGCCGAGGCAATTCCATATGGCAGAGGGTACACTGCCTAAGAATGAGAATTCTATAATATCTTCGTACAGTAAAGCTGAATTCTTAAATGAAAAAGCCGGAGATATAGTTGAGCTTGCTTACGAAAAGGACGGAAAAGATTATGCTGAAACTAAGATTATCTCAGGAATTTACAAGGATGATTTTTCATTTAATGAAGAGGATACCGGTTATAGATTGCTCTTTTTCAATGGTGGAAACTTCACCTTGTATGGCGACAAAATCTATGATTTAGACGAGGTATGTGTATTTGTTACATTTGATAATAAGGAGGATATAAGGGGAGATTATTATAAACTTACAGATAAATTTGATTTGATAGACAGTCATTTATCTGATGAGTCGGTTAAGCTTCATAATCCTGAGGACTCGCTTGGCTATCTTACGGCACAGGCACTGCTTATGATATTTGCATTCTTCGGTGCAGTTGCATCAATATTTATCATAAGAAACGCATTTAATATATCGGTACACGAGAGAAACCGTGATTACGGCTTGCTTCGCTGTGTGGGTATGAGCAGAAGACAGATAATAGGTATCATAGTCAGAGAAGCATTTATCATAAGTATCATAGGTCTTATCATAGGTATCGCTTTAGGTCACGGTCTTTGCGTGCTTGGATTTGGTGTATTTAAGAATGTTCTTGAGCTGTCGGATTATTATAGGATAAGGCTTATACCTATAGCGTGGATATTTACGATAGTCGCTGTAATTGTCACAACAGCTTATGCTATGGTTGCACCTGTAGAGAAGCTTTATAAATTAAATCCGATAAATGCCCTTCGTATGACGGATGAATATAGGGACAATAAGATAGATAAGCTAAAGGCAAAGCATAAGAGAGGCCGCTTATTTACTAAGTTTTTGGGTGTGGAGATAGGATATGCATATAAGAATGCGCTAAGGAATAAGGGCAGGTTTATAATTTCAGTTGTCACTCTTACGGTCTGCTCGGCTTTATTCGTAGGGATATACAGTGCATTTTCCCTACTTGAGAAAAATTATAAAAGATTATGGGGACTTGAATGTGAGTATTCCGGTGAGATATTTGTAAATGAATATAAGGATTTGGATTATCTTATTAATAAATGTAATGAGTTTTCTGAGGTTGAAGACACTATGTGTTATGTCGGAATGTCAGCTAAAATCAAGAATTCCGAAGGTGATGATATTGATATAAAATTTATCGGTGTGGAGGATGAGGAATACAAAAGAATTCTTGCGCTTACCGGTGATTATAAAGCAACTTCTCAAAACAATGCCATAGAAGGTATAGTCAGTGCGGACAGCAGCTTTGATGTGGGTGAAGTTTATGCTCTCGGTAGAAAGTATGGAAATTTAAGTATGTATGTTTCTTCAATGACAAAGGATAATTATGAACTATCAAGTGAACTGAACAGATTTATAGAATCAGGTGTTAATATTAGTTATGAGGGTAAACCTGTGGAGCTTTTCATATATAATATGGATTCGAACAATTACCATATTAACAGGATTTATAACACGGAGGATTCTCAAATTTATGATTTTACGACAGGGGAAGATGATTACATATCGTATTATTATCATTTCTGTGTCAAGCTTAACCCGAAGAAGAGCCACAGGAACTTCGATAACTTTATAAAGACATCGCCTTATGAATATTACAGTTATACTGAGGATTATGACTCGGCAAGGAATATGATGATGGTTGCAAGAGCGATAGCAACAGTTGTAATTATAATACTTCTTATAATGTATATGGTTAATATTATTAATATTTCAAGCTCGGAGATGATTATTAGAAGGAACGAGCTTAATACCTTAAGGGCAATCGGTATGAGTATAAGGCAGCAAAGCAGGATGCTGTATGCCGAGTCGATTATCATAGCGCTGATTTCTTCCGTACTTGGTGCGGTAATCGGAGTAATATGCTCGTGGTATATAGTTAATATTATGCTTATGGTCTGGGGAGAGATTCATTTCACCATAAAATGGAGCGTGATTATCGGCTCGACGATTATACTTGTCGGCATAAATATATTTAATGTATGGATGTCTAAGCCTGACGGAACGGAAATACTCGCCCTTGGGGACGGGGGTTAGGGGCGAAAATGAAT
>JAFVBE010000001.1 GCA_017480195.1 Lachnospiraceae bacterium | reverse complement strand
CTTTGAAGAAGATAGAATTGCAGCATTCAGAGAGATGATTTGTGCTGATACAGTAGAAGCAAGAGAGAAAGCTCTTGATAAGATTCTTCCATATCAGCAGTCAGACTTTAAGGCACTCTATGA
The DNA here is from genome assembly GCA_017480195.1 of Lachnospiraceae bacterium. Lineage (GTDB taxonomy): Bacteria > Bacillota > Clostridia > Lachnospirales > Lachnospiraceae > Coprococcus_C. The sequence goes on along the minus strand of JAFVBE010000001.1, from coordinate 51,512 downwards.
GGCACTTGAAGGAAATCCAGTTACAATCAGATTCCTTGATCCACCTCTTCATGAGTTCGTTCCACATGAGGAAGCAGAGCAGCAGAAGCTTGCTGATGCTACAGGAAAGACTCTTGATGAAGTTAAGGCAATCGTTGAGTCACTTGTTGAGTTCAACCCTATGATGGGTCACAGAGGACTTCGTCTTGCTGTAACTTATCCTGAAATCGCTGTAATGCAGACTAAGGCAGTTATCAGAGCTGCTATAGAGGTTCAGAAGGCTCATCCTGATTGGAATGTTAAACCTGAGATTATGATTCCTCTTACCAGTGAAGTTAAAGAGCTTAAGTATGTTAAGAAGTTTGTAGTAGATACTGCTGATGCTGAAATCGCTGCTGCAGGCGTTAAGCTTGAGTATGAAGTAGGTACTATGATAGAGATTCCAAGAGCTGCTCTTACAGCCGATGAAATCGCTAAGGAAGCTGACTTCTTCTGCTTCGGTACTAACGACCTTACTCAGATGACTTATGGCTTCTCACGTGATGACGCAGGTAAGTTCTTAGATGCTTACTATGATGCTAAGATTCTTGAGAATGACCCATTTGCTAAGCTTGATCAGGTTGGTGTTGGTAAGCTTATGGATATGGCTATCAAGCTTGGTAAGCCGGTTAATCCAAGTCTTCATGTTGGTATCTGTGGAGAGCACGGTGGAGATCCTTCATCAGTTGAGTTCTGCCACAAGATTGGACTTGATTATGTATCATGTTCACCATTCCGTGTACCTGTAGCAAGACTTGCTGCAGCACAGGCTGCTATTGCGGATAAGTAGGATTAATTGCATGTAAACTAAATAATTAATTCTTTATGTGTCAGCCCCGAATCTAATTCGGGGCTGATTTTTAAAAGTCGATTTTTTAATAGATAAAAGTTAATGGAGGACTTTGAGATGAAGCTAAAGCTATACATGTTTGAAACTTGTCCGTATTGTCGTAAGGTAATAAACGAGATTGAATCAAGTGGTCGTACAGACATTGAGTATCATAACATTCACAAGAACGAGGAAGATAGGTTGGAGCTTATAAGAGTAGGTGGTAAACAGCAGGTTCCATGCTTATTTATAGATGGTAAGCCTATGTATGAGAGTGATGATATAGTGGAGTGGCTTAGGGCTAATCCGCAGTAGTGGTAGTGATTATGAATTTAAGAAACCGAATGATAATGAATTAAGATTGAATTAATAAAGCATTATATTTTGAAAAAATTTCGAAAATGTGTAAAAAAGTATTATACAAATAATAAAAAATATGATAGGATATATAAGACTGACTATGTAAAGTGAGCAATCGATTTTGGCGGCATATAAAATAACCCGCTCCATTTTTATAGGGGGGGGGGTAGTTTTTGTTACCCCCAATAATTTAGAGGAGAATTTACATATGAGTGATGAGGCAAAGGAAGTAAATAATATTGAGAATAACAACATACAGATTTTTGTTTCCGAGGATGTTATGGAAGCATTTCTTTTGCTGAAAAAGCCTGAGGAGAATGCACCGGGTTATACATTGGAAGAGGTAATGAATGTTATCACTGCAAACGGAATCAAGGGCGAGATTGACAAGGAATTAATTCAGTACATGATTATTAACGGTGTCTATGATGAGAAGCGGTTATTTGTTCAGGGACACCCTATGCAGAATGGTATTGATGCGTATTTTGAATATTTCTTTCATGAGCAGGACAAAGAGGGAAAGCCAAGAATATTAGATGACGGTTCAGTGGATTATACCAGTGTTCATACGGTTGGTACAGTCTCGGAAGGAGACCTGATTGCGAAATATCATCCGTCGGTGCCGGGACATTTTGGATATAATGTAAGAGGTGAGCTGCTTAAGCCGGAGCAGCCGAGAGCCTATCCTGTACCGCAGCTTATGGGTGTAAGATATGACCAGGATACTTATTCTTATTATGCTACTATAGATGGAAAGGTTGAGGCAACATTTTCCAAAATTGTAGTCGAAGGTACCTTAGAGATAAGGAAGAATGTCAGCATAGCTTATGGAAATATCTGTTTCATCGGTGATGTGGAGATAAAGGGCGATGTTGATTCGGGTGTTGAAATCTACGCTACAGGAAGTGTTAAAATCAATGGAACCGTACAGGGTTCAAGCATAGTTGCGGGTGAAAATGTCACGATAGGCGGCGGAATAATCGGCAAGAAGGATATTCATATCGACTGTGGTGGAAATTTAACAGTAGGATTTATGCAGAATGTAAATGTGCAGGTTGGAGGAAATATTACCACTGGTTCCACATTTGGATGTAATATATATTGTGGTGGAACACTTAAAGTAGCAGGCTCAAAGGGTAGTATATATGCCGGAAAAATATACAGCATGCATGGCATAGAAGGTCATGTGTTTGGTAATGAAAAGGGTATTATAACCTATGTGTCGGCAGGAAAAAGAAGCGAGCTTCTGACAGACAGGATGTCGCTGCTAAAAGAGATTGAGGAGCTTAGCAGCAAGAGTAAGGGTATTAACAGTAGGGAGCTTGCACTCTCAAGAAAGATTAAGGAAGCTCCTTCATCCGTGCTTGAGAATGCGTTGCATGTCATAAGGAAGGATAAAGCAAGGATTTTAGCAGAGAAGAAGCAGAAAGAAGAAGTGTTGAATGCTATTAACCGCCTATTCGCAGGAGAAAGCTTTAGTGCTTCAATTACAGGAACAAAATTTTTTACAGGAGTTACCGTTTCCATTGATATGAAGGAGAAGGAGATAGAGAGCGATATAACCCGTGTCACCTTCTTGAGAAATGAGGATGGAATATATATGGTACAATGAGCAAAATGAGTAAGAATAATACAAATGAATTTGAACAGGAAAATACACTAGGAAATGTACTGTCCGGAAAAAGAAATCAATTAATAATTACGATAGTTTTTTTGGTATTATTTTTCACCTTGATTTTATCTATTGTTATCTCTACAAGAGCCATTTCATCAGGTGGAAGGAACAATATTGAGAGCGAGGTCAATGGTTACATATATGAATTGGATACATGGATTAGTGAGCAGAAGGGCTTAATGGATGTATCAGTAAGCAATATACGTATCAATCCCTCTATGCTTGATGACTATGATGAGACTGTAAGCTGGCTGGATGAGATAGATGAGCTGCACGAGGAAATATCTTCTACATATATTGTCTTGTCTGATGAGGAACATAGCTTCATATCAAGCGGAAGTTGGCAGCCGGATACAGATTATAATATAGAAGAAAGACATTGGTATATAGATACCATAGATGAAAATAACGAGAAAGGCTTTAATATATCTGCACCTTATCTTGATGCGAATACAGGTGAGTACTGCTTTACTTTTTCTGAGCGTGTATATGATACTAAGGGTAATTATCTGGGAATATTCTGCATTGATTTTTATTTAGAGAGACTTACACGCATAATCGATAATACGAGCAAGGATGTGGGATATTCATTCTTAATTGATAAGGAAGGGTATATTATCCGTCATCCGAATAAGGACTTTAGATTCAGTGAGTTAGGTAAGAAATCCGTAGATGAAGTCGATGAGTATGTAGATATATTAGAGAGCAGCAGACCTGTATTATTTAAGGATTATGATGGTAAGAAGAAGGTGGCATATGCCGCTTTAGACGAAAACTCCGGTTATTATATAGTCAGTGTCAAGAACTGGAATGTCATATATGGAAATGCCGTAAAATATGATATTTTATTTGTAGTTTTATTTGGTGTTTGTATAGCGATAATTCTGTATCTGATTTATCGTTTGATCAGATGGTCCAACAGAGCCAATAAAATTCTTCAGGAGTCAGTGGAAGAAGCAGTCAGGGCAGGTGAGGCAAAGACAGAGTTCTTAGCCCATATGTCACATGAGATAAGAACCCCTATTAATGCCGTGCTCGGTATGGACGAGATGATTTTGCGAGACAGCAGTGAGGAGGTCATCAAGGGGTATGCTGATGACATACGCTCTGCGGGAAATTCTTTACTTTCGATAGTAAATGATATACTGGATATGTCTAAGATTGAATCGGGCAAGCTTACCATAGTTCCGGTTAAATATGATGTATCAAGTATGCTGTACGATTTGATTAATATGATAAGATTCCGTGCGGAAGCTAAGAAGCTTTCATTTGTCGTTGAGGTCGATGAGAAGCTTCCGTCAGTTCTTCGCGGTGATGAGGCAAGAGTTAAACAGGTTATTACGAATATTCTGACAAATGCCGTAAAATATACTCACGAGGGTACGATATGGCTTAGAGTTAAGGGCAGTCAGGATTACAATACTGAAACTCTCTATGTAGAGGTTGAGGATACGGGAATTGGTATTAAGGAAGAGGATTTATCCAAGCTTTTCTCTGCTTTTGAGCGTATTGATGAGAAGCACAATCGTAATATCGAGGGTACAGGTCTTGGAATGCACATTACACAGAGGCTGCTTAAGCTTATGGACAGCAGTCTGCATGTGGAGAGTGAATATGGCAAGGGCAGTAAGTTTTATTTCGAGATAAAGCAGGAAATTGTTGATAAAAAGCCTATAGGTAAATTTGAAGAACGTGTCAACAAATCTACCAGTGAATATGAATTCAAGCAGATATTCTATGCTCCGAATGCACGTGTATTGGTGGTAGATGATAATGAGCTTAATCTGAAGGTGTTTGTCAGCTTGCTTAAGCATACTGGTGTCAAGATTACGACAGCATCCTCAGGTCAGGAGTGTCTTGATATTGCAGCGGCGAATTATTTCGATATAATTTTCTTGGATCATATGATGCCTGAGATGGACGGAATAGAGACCCTGCATCATATGAAAGAGAATCTGCAGGGACCGAACAAGAGGACTCCTGTGTATGTTCTCACCGCAAATGCAGTAGCCGGAGCAAAGGAAATGTATATTAATGAAGGCTTCACCGGATTTTTATCCAAGCCTATTGATGCGGACAGATTAGAGAGGGTAATTGCAGATAATCTGGCGAAGAACCTTTTTGAACCGATACCTGATAATCACGAGCATTTATCTGATTCTCAGAGTACGGAGGGCGGTAACGCCGCAGCGAAAGGTGTAATGAATATGGAAGATTTTCCGATGATAGGCGGTATAGATTGGAAATATGCAATGTCACATCTTAATGATGAGGAGCTTGTAGTTACAACAATCAAAGAATTTTTGAGTCTTTTGCCGTCTAATCTTAAGAAGCTTGACAGCGCATTTGATAAGGTATGTGATACCGGAGTATGTGATGATTATCGTATTCAGGTGCACAGTATGAAGAGCGTGGCTGCAACCTTGGGCATTATCCCTGTCGCGGGTATGGCAAATATTCTCGAATATGCAGCGCGTGACGAGAAAATTGATGATATAAAGGCAGTTCATCCCGTGTTCAATCGGGTTTATACGGATTATGGTGAGCAGCTTTCGGAAGCATTTGGCGAAGAAAGTGGTGATTTAGAGATAGAGGATGCTGATGCACTTAAGGAAAAGCTCAAGCTTCTTAAGGAGAGTATGGAAGACCTTGATATTGATACAGCGGATTCCATAGTTGAGGAATTGGCGCAGTATAAGTATACGCCTGAGCAGGAGGGCATATTTAAGGAATTGGAAGCAGCCGTTACCTCATTGGAGAGTGAAGAGTCAGCAAGGCTGGCAGATGAGCTGATAAAAAGCCTGTAAATGAAAGGTAGGAAGCATATATGGATAAGATAGTGCTTATCGGAAGAAGTGTAGGTACATTTAATGAAATACATAGTTTTCTGTCAACTCATTTTGATGTGACAGTCTGTCCGGACAGCTCACCATCGCTTGGAGCTTTAGTCAGAAGTGTAAATCCGGATATTATTATAGTTCATCTTATTCCGGGAGCAGTAGAAAAATATACGGCGATTTGCTGGGAGATTTTTTCGGACTTTAAGAAAATTCCTGTAATTACGATTGGAACTGAGGCTGAGAGAGTAAACTTTGATGTGTTTTATTATGATAATCAGTTTGAGAATTTGGCTAAGCCTGTTGAAAGCAGGAAGCTCCTTGAGGCGTGCGAAAGAAGGATTAATGCAGCTACAGGCAGGAATGCATTCAGCATTAATTCGGAGAATAATGCTTCGTCAGTTTCATCAGCAGCAAATAATGCTTCGACAAGCGCTGCTTCGGTTGATACAGGAGCGGTTTTATCCGGTACACCTTTTGCGTCAGCAGAGATAGGCGGAAAAAAGAAAATTCTCGTCGTGGATGACGATCCGATTATGCTTCGTAATGTTAAGACAATATTAGACCGGCAGTATGAGGTTATGCTTGCTGTATCGGGAACAAAGGCCCTTGCGTCCATAGCCAAGAAGCGTCCTGATTTGATTTTCTTAGACTATGAGATGCCTGTATGCAATGGCAAGCAGACACTTGAGATGATACGGGCTGATGAAGACATTAAGGATATTCCGGTTGTATTCCTGACCGGTGTCAGCGACGCGACACATATCAAAGCGGTATTGGCACTTAAGCCATCGGGATATATGTTGAAGCCTGTAAATAAAGATGATTTGCTTAAGAAGGCGGAAGCAGTGATAGGTAAGTAGTAGCAGTTAGGGGGAAATGCTAATGAAACAAATCACAGTAGAATATAAAGACTGTTCAAATTTGGATGAGCAGCTTAACGAAATTAAGAAAGAATTTACAGAAGGCAGTTATAAAAAAATTCTGTTTCATGTATATAGTGGTATATTAGATGAAAAGCTTGTACTTGATATTACTAAGAAGATAAATTCCGCTTTTGATACAGATATGATTGTGGGTTCTATATCAGCCGGTGAGATAAAGGAAGGCAGACTGATGGACAGGGGCGTGCTGATATCAGCTATGCTTTTTGAGTCGGCGGATATACAGGTTCTCAGGTTTGAAAAAAGCATAGGAAATGAACGGGAGATTGGTAAAAACATATGTGAGCTTATAGACGGCATAGAGGACATCAAGGCTGCAGAGCTTATGCTTCCGGGTACGAATCTGAACACCAGAGTATTATTTGAAGAATTAAGTAAATGTAATCCTGATGTGCAGATATTCGGAGGGTATGCAGGCGGTCATGCTATGGAAACAAATGAGCACTATGTATTTGACCATAATGGATTGTATGACCAGATGGTATTCGTGGTTACATATGCAGGTGCGGATTTTCATATTTCTATAGATAAATCTGTAGGCTGGCAGACGCTTGGTATGCCGTTTAAGGTTACAAAGGCAGATGATAACAGACTTATAGAAGTTAATCACAGACCGGCTGTTGAATTATATGAGAAATATATGCAGATTGAGGCGGATGATAATTTTGCCGAGGAGACCTTTGAGTTTCCGCTTATGGCTGAGGTGGATGGTGAGGAGCTTCTAAGACATACCATACTTGTGGAGGAAGATGGAACCTTGCTTTTAGCCGGATATGTAACAGAGGGTATGGATATTTATCTATGCTATGGTGCACCGGCAGACATAGTTAAAAAGGTGGATGTCAGACTTAAGACAGTATGCGAATTTCAGCCGGAAGCCGTACTCTTATATTCTTGCTCGGTACGAAAGTCCTTTTGGGAGGATTTTGTCGATATAGAGATGATGCCGTTTCAGAAGGTGGCAGAGACAGCGGGCTTCCATACATGGGGCGAGGTAAGCAGAGACCTTGCGACAGGCAGCGTGTTGGAATACAACATAACACTTTTGTCCATAGCTATGAGAGAGGGCGAGCCGGCACAGATAAAACCGGAAATTGTATGTGTAGATGATTCTGTACTCAAGGGACAGGCGTCGCTTATCAAGCGACTTACTAAGCTTGTTTCGGCAACAACCACAGAGCTTCAGAAGGCGTATAATGACCTTAGCGATATGAATGATATGCTGGTAAAGATGGCAGAGCACGATGGCCTGACAGGCATATACAACAGAAGAAAAATTGAGCAGATAATCAACGCAGAATTTGAAAAATCCCAAAAGAATAACGATACTACGAGTCTCGTAATGCTTGATATAGATCATTTTAAGCAGGTAAATGATGTGTACGGACATGAGGTAGGAGATGTAACACTTAAGCTTGTATCCAATCTGATGAGCGATGCCATAGCCAGAATAGATGGCGGTGCAGTCGGCAGATGGGGCGGAGAAGAATTTATGATGTTACTTCCCAAGACATCTCTTAAGGATGCCGAAGCGTTTGCAGAAAACTTAAGAAAATGTGTTGAGTTTTACAGCTTTGAAGCGGTTGGGCACCTGACAGTCAGTATGGGTGTTGCCTCCGCAGATAATGATGATGAGATTAAAAATATATATACCAGAGTGGATGATGCCTTATATAAGGCGAAGAATTCGGGACGAAACCGAGTTGTTACAGCTTAGCAAGAATTAAACGGCTTACTTTCAGATGATTAATCATCAGAATTGTAAGCCGTTTTTAGCAATCACTCGAATATGAAGTGTTGCATGTAATTTATATTCTTATTTGTGGTAGTATTTTCGTAATTAACAGAATAAGCTTCTTACATGTGAAACCTCTTCCTCTGTAGCCTTGGCAGCAGGAACATAATACTGACGCTCTCTTGCAAGAGAGTAGATGTTTTCCTGTGACATTTCTGCAGCGTTTCTAAACTGCTTTAAAGTGGTTTTAAGCTCCTTGTTCTCTGTCTGAGGAATCATATCAGCATATTTCTTTAATTCTGAATTGATGCTGTCTAAGGTATCAGCAACCATTGTCTTTTCTTCCATATTAATCTTCCTTTCTGCTTTGATTTACTGAAGAAACTGCATAAGCTTCTGTTTATTCTCATTTGAAGAGGTTATGGCTTCCTGAAAGAAAGCTTTAATCTGTGGATCCTGTGCCTCATTAGCATAAGCTGTCATCTTGCAGCGTGTAGTTTCAAAGCCTCCGATTAAATGACGGAGATTTTGTAACTCAAGTTCTGATAAATTACTCATATTTAAAACTCCTTTTTTGTTTTTATGATAACAGTATTACCAGTTATTGCTAAAGCTATACACGAATGTTATAGCTTTTGCCTATAACCTGATATTTTTTTTACATATTAGACAGATTTTTTTTATAATGCTATTATTTGCACATAGTCAACAGATTAAATTATTGATTAGAATAAATGAAAGTGAGGAAATAATTATGGCAAAGAAAACAAGAGAACAGAGAGAGTTTAAATTCGAGACAAAGCAGTTACATGTTGGACAGGAGGTACCTGATGCGGTTACCGACGCAAGAGCAGTGCCTATCTATCTGACATCATCATATGTATTCCATAACAGCCAGCATGCGGCAGACCGTTTTGGTTTAAGGGATGCAGGTAACATCTATGGAAGATTAACAAATCCTACTCAGGGTACCTTCGAAGCACGTATAGCTGCTCTTGAGGGCGGTGTAGCAGCATTGGCAGTCGGCTCAGGAGCAGCAGCACTTACATATGCCATTCAGGCAGTTGCTCATGCAGGCAATCATATCGTAGCAGCTAAGAATATATATGGTGGTACATATAATCTTTTGGCTCATACATTACCTGAATACGGAATTGATACAACCTTCGTAGACCCGTTTGATTATGATGGTATCGAGGCTGCTATCAAGGATAATACAACTGCAATTGAAATTGAGACTCTGGGTAATCCTAATTCTGAGGTTGTTGATATTGAAAGAATTGCAAATATCGCACATGCACATAAGATTCCTCTTATCGTAGATAATACATTTGCAACTCCTTATCTTGTAAGACCTATCGAATACGGTGCTGATATAGTAGTTCATTCGGCAACTAAGTTTATCGGTGGACATGGTACTACAATCGGTGGTGTAATCGTAGACAGCGGAAAGTTCGACTGGATTGCAAGCGGCAAGCACCCATGGCTTATCGAGCCAAATGTATCCTATCACGGTGTAAGCTTTGCAAAGGATACTGCACCTGCAGCATTTGCAACTTACATAAGAGCAATTCTTCTTCGTGATACAGGCTCAACACTCTCTCCTGTGCATGCATTTATCTTCTTACAGGGACTTGAGACTTTATCACTTAGAGTAGAGCGTCATGTAGAGAATGCTCTTAAGGTTGTTCAGTATCTTAAGAATCAGCCATTGGTTGAGAAGGTTAATCATCCTTCTATTTCAGAGGATGCAGAGCAGCAGGAATTATACAAGAAGTATTTCCCTAACGGCGGCGGTTCTATCTTCACATTTGAAATCAAGGGCGACGCTAAGAAGGCTCAGGACTTCATTGACCAGCTTGAGTTATTCTCTCTCCTTGCAAATGTAGCAGATGTTAAGTCTTTGGCTATCCATCCTGCATCAACTACTCATTCAGAGTGTAATGAAGCTGAGCTTCTTGATCAGGGAATTAAGCCTAATACAATTCGTCTTTCAATCGGTACTGAGAATATTGATGATATTATCGAAGACCTTGACGAGGCATTCAAGGCTATACAGTAATAGTTTATAGGAGTATGGTCGGTCAGATGTATGGTATGCCTTGATTACCGGATATTCAGGCTCTATATGAAGTCTTCCGCTGACATGTTCGCACTCTATGTTTGATGTCGGCCTACTAACCTCATAAATCCTTCAGAAATAGAAATATGGAGATTTTTACATGAATGTAAATCTCCATATTTCTATTTCTTCTACTTTATTCGCTAAGTAGACACATCAAACAACGGTCAGCTTGAAGACTCATATACAAAAATGCGGAATCTTTTGTCGTCCTTTTGCATTATGTCACGACAGTCAATATCGGCAGTTAAAGTCATGCCGGCTATGGAAGATAAAAACATAATGTATTCTTCGGTAAGATAGTAGAATATAAGTTTAATGCTTCTTGGATTTTTTATATATGAGGAAAATATATTATCAATCACCTGCTTCATAGTGGATATGGAGAACGGGCGAAAGAAAAAGAATGTGTCCGCATTGGTTGGGACAGTATAGTGTTCAGCACTTTTATTAATAAAATGAACCATATCCTTTTTGGCGAATTTATTCCTGTTCTTTATAGCATCATGATAAAATTCCTTTACTTCCTCTATCCCTGTTATCTCGATATTGTCAAATCTGTCTGCAAGGTAAAAAGCAACTCTGCCTTTTCCACAACCGAAATCTACAAGATGTCTTGAATTATCAAGCGTTCCGCTTTCAATTATCTTGTCTAATATGACATACGGCGTGGGCTGATATGGATAGCGGTTAATATTGGAATATCTTTCGTCTCTGCCGAGGGTATCTATATGTAATAATTCGTCCTGAAAAATTTCATTAAAGTCAAAGGACATATTTAGTTTGGGATTTTTATCAGATTTGTTAAACATATTATAATTACCTTTTTTATTTTAGGGTCGCTGTGATATAATAAGCATGGTCTGCCATGCGTTGACAGAATAGCAAATATTTTTTTGTTTGTCTACTATGATAATATAAAATTTGTATATAGGAAAGAGAATAAGGTGTCGAATATGAAAGCTTTAAAAATAATATTAAACAACAAAAGAAAAACTGTCATTGCTTTAATGTATATTTGTATAATTGTGTTTGTTTCTGCGTGTAATGCTTCGGAAAAGGAATCTGCTGCTGATGATATACCATTTTATGAAGAGGGTTTGAATGTAGTAAAACTTATGGACGAGAAGCTTCATAATGAAAAAATCTCAGGATATATGCTTACAGGAAGCCTGACTGATACGGAATATTATTCGAAGCTTATAAATGCTGATTATTCCGAGCCTGCCGGTATATATACTGTGGAATTTCCAACAGGTATAGTTGATTTGGCAGCTATTGTAGGAGTAAACGACGGATTCTCTGTAAGTGATGCGGGAGATATGTCAGAGGAGCTAAAGGAAAGCCTTTCATATCAGGCGGCAGCATCTTATATAACTATTTTGATGAGCAGATATTCCGGAGTTGAGGCACTTGCGTTATCAGCCACATTTAATACAAAATATCTTTTCGTGGATGCTTCCTTGGAAGGTAAAAATATGATGTGTATATATACCTATGGTGATGCTTATCCGATAGCCGTAACCTTTAGCGTGGGTAAGGATGGAGCAGTAGAGGCAGAAGGGAAATTCATATTAATAGATGATTTTAAGACAGAAAGTACGGAAGATATAGAGTCTTCATTATTTGGTGTGATTAAGGATATGGGATATGATATAAGTGTGGCAGAGATTATTAAGGTTAAATAATTTTAAATAAAGATGAAATTAAAAGATGGAAAATAAAGTTAAAACTATGAGCTATGGCATTGATTAAAAATGTAAATTTGTATATAATTATACGGAATAATTTTGATTACGGAGGATTATATTATGTATATTACTTGTTTGGACATGGAAGGTGTATTGGTTCCGGAGATATGGATTGCTTTTGCAAAGGAGAGTGGAATTCCCGAGCTTAAGAAGACCACGAGGGACGAACCGGATTATGATAAATTGATGAATTACAGACTAAAGATACTTAAGGAGCATGGGCTTGGCTTAAAGGAGATTCAGGCGACTATCGCGAAGATTGATCCGATGCCGGGAGCAAAGGAGTTCTTAGATGAATTGCGTTCTATGTGTCAGGTTATAATCTTAAGTGATACCTTTGAGGAGTTCGCAAAGCCGCTTATGGAGAAGCTTGGCTGGCCGACCATATTCTGTAACTCACTTGAGGTTGCAGAAAATGGTGAGATTACAGGCTATAAGATGCGCTGTGAGAAGTCTAAGCTTACTACGGTTAAGGCTTTGCAGTCTATAGGATATGAGACTATAGCAAGTGGTGATAGTTTCAATGATTTGGGTATGATTCAGGCGAGCAAGGCAGGATTTTTATTCAAGAGTACAGAGCAGATTAAGAAGGATTATCCTGAATATCCTGCTTTTGAAGAGTATTCAGAGCTGCTTGATGCCATAAAGAAGGTTATCGCCTGATATGATGCAGACAAGCAACGATATATAATGTTGTAATAGAGATAGCAAGTGTCTCTATGTGACGGGATAACAGGAGGTTTTAAAATGGCTGGTAAGAAAGAGAATAAGGTTTGGTCTAAGGTAGGCAAGATACCTAAAAAATACGCAAGTGACAATATAACTAAGGGCTGTCTTGTATTAGAGGGCGGTGCATTCAGAGGAGTCTTTACGAATGCAGTTGTAGACTATCTTATGTATTCGGATATTAATTTGGAATGTGTAATCGGAGTATCCGCAGGGGCTTTGAATGGTCTTAATTACACAGCCGGACAGATTGGAAGAGGTGGAAGAGTTAATCTTACCTACAGACATGATTCAAGATATGTCGGACTTAAGGCAGCAAGGTCAAGCAAGGGAGTATACGGCTTTGACTTTGTATTTAACGAGTTCAATGAGATAGAGCCTTTGAATGAGGAGAGATTAAACAGCGGCAGACAGCGCCTTGTGGCAGTTGCTACAGCTATGAAGGACGGAAAGCCTGCTTATTTTGAACTTGGTAAAACCCCTGATATATATCAGGCGGTTAGGGCTTCTGCTTCCATGCCGTTTGTGTCAAAGCCTGTTATCGTAGAGGGAGAGAAATATCTTGATGGTGGAAGCGGAGATAAAATTCCGTTTCAATGGGCATTAGACCAGGGCTATGACAAGGTAATAGTTGTCTCAACAAGGTCGAAGGGCTATCGCAAGGACGAGAGCACTAAGAATGCAGACAGGGTAAGACGCTTCTACAGCAGATATCCGGAGTTCGCAGAGGGACTTGTAAATGTCAATCATTTTGAGAATACCCAGCGTGAAGAGATGGAGAGATTAGCTGATGAGGGAAAGATATATGTTATCTATCCTGATGAATTCATAAATGAAGTCGGACGCCTCGAGGGTGATATGGAGAAGCTTGGACATCTTTATTATCTGGGGTATAAGATAACTAAGGAGCATATCGGGGAAATCAGAGATTTCTTGTCCAAATAATAAACAGGTTTAATAATTATATTTAGTGATTCGACATTTTTATTATAAATGTTGTTATGGGATTTTGGAGGAAATATGAACTTTTCAAATATTATGAAATTCAAGGGTACATGGCGCAATTATCAGGCCCGTGTTTTGGAGCATTCTCAAAAATATATTGCTGATGGAAAAATACATATTGTTGCCGCACCCGGTTCGGGCAAGACAACCCTTGGTATAGAGCTTATAGCAAGATTATCTGAGCCTGCACTTATTCTCACGCCATCTATTACAATCAGGGAGCAGTGGGAGGCAAGAATTACAGAGGCTTTTTTAAATGACGGTTTAAATCCGAAGGATTATATATCTCAGGATTTAAAGGATGCAAAAGTAATTACCATATCAACATATCAGGCACTTCACAGTGCGATGAATCACTATAAGGGGATTTTAGAGGAGGATGAAACCTCCACAAATAATGCGAATACATCTTCAAAGAAAAAAATTTCCGACAGTGGTGAATCAGATTCATATACAGTCAGAGAAGAGGTTGATTATATTGGATTTGATGTGGTCGCTGAGATGAAGAATAATGGTATTAAGGTGCTGTGTCTTGATGAGTGCCATCACCTTCGTACTGAGTGGTGGAAGGCACTTGAAGAATTCAAATCATCACTCAATGCACCTAAGATTATAGCGCTTACAGCGACTCCACCTTATGATTCCACGCCTGAGCTATGGAACAGATATATGGATATGTGTGGTGAAATCGACGAGGAGATAGCTATCCCTGAATTAGTTAAGGAGGGCAGCTTGTGTCCGCATCAGGATTTCGTGTACTTTAACTATCCGACTGAGGAAGAGATTGCCGAGATAGATAAATTCAAGGAAAGAAGCAGGCAGTTTCAGGAGAGAATAAAAAATGATACTGAGTTCAAAAATGTTATCAGAACCTATTCGGGAAATCAGAAGAATATCAATGAAAGAAATATAGACAGTGAGGCGAAGCTTGAAGGTATATTGCAGAATTTCTTATATGAGGAGCCGGAAGCCTATGAGTGCGATGAGGGCTATCGGGAAGGCTTAGAGGCGGAGCTTAAGAAATCAGGACTTATCGAGAAAAAGCAGGTCTGTCTTACAATTAATGATAATATTGAAAAGCTTTTAATGACTTCAAAGGGTAAGTGTAAGAGTATAAAAGAGGTGGCAAAGTCGGAGTATAAGGGCTTCGGTGATAAGCTTCGTATGCTTATTCTTACCGATTACATAAGGAAAGAATATGAGAAGGTGCTTGGTACTGACGAGGATGTAACCTCGCTTGGTGTGCTTCCGTTCTTCGAGCAGTTAAGGCGTGAAGCGGATGATATAGGCGGCGTAAGGCTTGGTGTCTTGTGCGGAACCATAGTCATTATTCCGGCAGAGGCAAAGGACGCACTTGTGGAAGCTGTAGGAGATACGGGCAAGATAACATTTTCTAAGGTGGGTGCTCTCGATGAGAATGATTATGTCAAGGTAAATGCAGTCGGTGATGCACATTTTCTTACTGCGGCAGTTACGGATATTTTTACAAAGGGACACATACAGATAATCATCGGTACGAAATCACTGCTCGGCGAGGGCTGGGATTCACCTTGTATCAATTCACTTATACTTGCAAGCTTCGTAGGCGCATTTATGCTCAGTAATCAGATGCGTGGTCGTGCCATAAGAGTGTATAAGCCGCAGCCTGATAAGACCAGTAATATCTGGCATCTTGTATGCCTGCTTCCATCAAAATATAAGGATGAAGCAGGAGAAAACAGTGCGGATTATAAGCTTTTAGTGCGTCGTATGGATAATTTCTTAGGTCTTCATTATGAGGAGGATGTCATAGAAAACGGTATAGAAAGACTTTCAATTATTAAAACTCCGTTTAATGAGGAAAATGTAAGTGCCATTAATGCTAAGATGCTTGAGCTTTCAAATAAGAGGGACAATCTTAAGGAAAGGTGGAATACGGCACTTGATAAGTCTAAGACTATGGAGGTTGCGGAGGAGACTGCTGTAGCTGATGATGCCATATCAGAGACAGCCTTTAAGAAGAATAAGAAAAAATCAATACTTGCAGGTCTTGGAACTGTGGCGGGTATCGGGCTTGCATTTACACCTATTGGTTCAATAGGTCTTGGCTTGGCAGGCTTTTCTGTTGCTTACGGGCTGGCTAATTCAAGTAAGAATAAGAAGCTAAAGACTCCACAGAACAGATTAAAAACAGTCGGCGAGGCTATGTATAAGGCGCTTAAGGATAATAATTTATTCGAGGAAAAGGACGGCAAGGTCGTAGTCGAGGAGGGCAACCGGAATAAGAAGCTTATTTATCTTAGCAGTGCAAGCAGCAGAGATAAGCTTTTATATTCAAACTGTATCAATCAGTTTTTTGCACCGATTAATAATCAGCGTTACATACTTGCGAAGGTGGGTAAGCGTGATGGCAATGATGCGTTTTATTCCATCCCTGATATATTTGCGAAGAACAAGGAGAGTGCGGAGGCATTTCACAGTTACATAAGCTCCTATATAGGTCAGTATGAGCTTTGCTACACCAGAAATGAGAATGGAAAAGCACTTCTTGCAGAAGGACGCGAGAAGTCGCAGGCGGACAAGGCGGCAAGAAGCAGTACGGGCAAGAGGCTTAGATAAATAAAAATTTACCCTTTAATATTAAGCCCTTTTGTGATAAAATAACGAGCAAAAGCGAAAACCAAGCGGCGACGAAGTCGACATTTGAGTTTTTCGCGGCGAGTTATCGAGCAAGCCGTCTGCGAAGCAGACAGTTGAGCATCGAAGATGCGAGCTTGCGAGATAAGAGAGCAAAAATGCACTGGGAAAAGGAGATTAAAGCTATGCCAAAAAGAACTGATATCAACAAAGTATTAATTATTGGTTCCGGTCCTATCGTTATCGGTCAGGCGTGTGAGTTTGACTATTCCGGAACACAGGCATGTAAGGCACTTCGTAAATTAGGGTATGAGATAGTTTTGGTTAATTCCAATCCTGCAACTATTATGACAGACCCTGAGATAGCTGATGTGACTTATATTGAGCCGTTAAATGTTAATAGATTGGAGCAGATTATCGCTAAAGAGCGTCCTGATGCCTTACTTCCTAATTTGGGCGGACAGTCAGGACTTAATTTATGCGCTGAATTAAACAACGCAGGTATTCTTGACAAATATAATGTTAAGGTTATCGGTGTTCAGGTTGATGCCATTGAGCGTGGCGAGGACCGTATAGAGTTCAAAAAGACGATGGACAGCATCGGCATCGAGATGGCAAGAAGTGAGGTTGCATACTCAGTTGATGAAGCTCTTGCCATAGCTGATAAGCTTGGCTATCCTGTTGTTTTAAGACCTGCCTATACTATGGGCGGTGCCGGCGGCGGACTCGTATATAACAAGGAAGAACTTAAGGTTGTCTGTGCGAGAGGTTTACAGGCGAGCTTGGTTGGACAGGTGCTTGTCGAGGAATCAATCTTAGGCTGGGAGGAGCTTGAGTTAGAGGTTGTTAGGGATGCTGATAACAACATTATAACGGTCTGCTTTATCGAGAATATCGATCCTCTTGGAGTACATACAGGAGATTCCTTCTGCTCGGCTCCTATGCTTACAATTTCCGAGGAATGTCAGAAGAAATTACAGGAGCAGGCATATAAGATAGTTGAGAAGGTACAGGTTATCGGTGGTACAAATGTACAGTTCGCACATGACCCTGTATCAGACAGAATAATCGTTATCGAGATTAATCCAAGAACTTCGCGTTCATCAGCACTTGCATCCAAGGCAACAGGTTTCCCTATAGCTTTGGTATCAGCTATGCTTGCAACAGGACTTACACTTAAGGATATACCTTGCGGTAAGTACGGAACACTTGATAAGTATAAACCTGATGGTGATTATGTGGTTATCAAGTTTGCAAGATGGGCATTCGAGAAGTTCAAGAATGTTGAGGATAAACTTGGTACTCAGATGCGTGCCGTAGGTGAGGTAATGAGTATCGGTAAGACTTATAAGGAAGCTTTCCAGAAGGCTATACGAAGCCTTGAGACAGGACGCTACGGTCTTGGACATGCCAGGAATTTTGACACTCTTTCCAAGGATGAATTACTTAAGCTTCTTATAACTCCTTCAAGTGAGAGACATTTTGTAATGTATGAGGCACTTCGTAAGGGTGCAACAGTAGAAGAGATATTTGATATAACCAAGGTTAAGACTTATTTCATCGAGCAGATGAAGGAGCTTGTAGAAGAGGAAGAGGAAATCCTTACATTCAAGGGCTCTATGCTCCCTGATGACAAGCTTATAACTGCTAAGAAGGATGGATTTTCAGATAAGTATATAAGCCAGCTTCTTGAAATACCTGAGGAGGATATACGTAATAAGCGTATTTCTTTAGGAGTTGAAGAAAACTGGGAGGGTGTACACGTAAGCGGTACCGAGAATAGTGCTTATTACTATTCAACCTATAACGGTGAGGATAAGAACCCTATAAATACGGACAAGCCTAAGATTATGATACTTGGCGGCGGTCCTAACCGTATAGGACAGGGTATTGAGTTTGATTACTGTTGTGTACATGCTGCAAAGGCTTTAAAGCAGCTTGGTTTTGAGACAATCATTGTAAACTGTAACCCTGAGACAGTTTCTACAGATTATGATACATCTGATAAGCTTTATTTTGAACCGCTTACTCTTGAGGATGTACTCAGTATATATAAAAAGGAAAAACCGGTTGGTGTAATCGCTCAGTTCGGTGGACAGACCCCGCTTAACTTAGCTGCCGACTTAGAGAAAAACGGCGTCAAGATTCTCGGTACTGCACCTGCAGTTATCGACCTTGCAGAGGACAGAGATTTGTTCAGAGCCATGATGGATAAGCTCGAGATTCCTATGCCTGAGTCGGGTATGGCAACCACTGTTGATGAAGCAATCGGTATTGCCAATAAAATCGGTTATCCTGTTATGGTTCGTCCTTCTTACGTACTTGGCGGACGTGGTATGGAGGTCGTATTTGATGATGAGAGCATGACTGAGTATATGAATGCGGCTGTCGGTGTAACTCCTGACAGACCTATTCTTATCGACCGTTTCCTTAACCATGCACTTGAATGTGAGGCTGATGCTATAAGTGATGGTGAGCATGCATTTGTTCCTGCTGTTATGGAGCATATAGAGCTTGCGGGTGTTCACTCAGGTGACTCGGCTTGTATCATACCTTCACTTCATATATCAGAGGAAAATGTTAAGACTATCAAGGAATATACAAGGAAGATTGCTGAGGAAATGCATGTTAAAGGTCTTATGAACATGCAGTATGCAATCGAAAACGGCAAGGTTTATGTGCTTGAGGCTAACCCAAGAGCATCCCGTACCGTACCTCTTGTATCTAAGGTTTGTAATATCCGTATGGTGCCTCTTGCTACTGATATTATCACATCAGAACTTACAGGAAGACCATCACCGGTACCTTCACTTAAGGAGCAGCACATACCATATTACGGTGTCAAGGAAGCAGCTTTCCCATTCAATATGTTCCAGGAGGTTGACCCTGTTCTTGGACCGGAAATGCGTTCAACAGGCGAGGTACTCGGTATATCCGAGCATTATGGTGAGGCGTTCTTCAAGTCTCAGGAGGCTGTACAGTCCAAGCTTCCTTTAGAGGGAACTGTGCTTATCTCCGTAAACAGAAAGGATAAGGACGAGGTTGTCGAGGTAGCTAAGAGCTTTGAAGCGTCAGGATTTAATATCCTTGCAACAAGCGGAACCTATGATATCATAACGGCAGCAGGCGTTAAGGCAACCGTTGTTAAGAAGCTTCACGAGGGCAGACCTAATATGCTTGATATGATTACCAACGGAGATATTGACCTTATCATCAATTCACCTGTAGGTAAGGACAGCAAGCATGACGACAGCTATTTGCGTAAGGCAGCAATCAAGGCAAGGGTTCCTTATATGACTACTATTGCAGCAGCCAAGGCTACGGCAGAGGGTATTGCATATGTAAAGGCTCATAAGGATGAGAATAACAGTATCAAATCTTTGCAGGCTTGGCATAGTGAGATTGTGGATAAATAAAATATAGGTCGGTTAGATGAAGTGGTATGCGTTGATTAGAATATCACACTAAGGCAGACAGACAAGAAGCAGGCAGCTACGCAACATGCAATCAAATTGTTGCTATAGCTGCCTGATTTCTGTCTGTCCACCTTAGTGCAACATCCAAATCAACGCATACCCATCTAACCGACATGCTACGCATATGTTAGATTTATATGTTTTTATTAAAACAAACATTATAGCAAATTTGTTATTATACTAAAAAGGCAATCCGTGAATTAGATGGTTATAAAAAGAGGAGTGGTAATAATGAATACATGGAAGGAATTTAGAGAGGAACAAGGACTGTCTCAGGCTGAGCTTACTGCAAAGTGTAATGTTAAGCAGCCTGTGATAGCACGTATGGAAAAGGCTGTACATTCGCCTCAGATTGATAGTTTGCTTAGAATACTCACACCATTAGGTTATACCTTGCAAATCGTTCCACTAAAAAAATGTAGTAGCGATTTAATGAAATTATGTATTTGACAGGAGATATTGAATTAATGAAATTAAGAAACATTTTAATTGTTGTCAAGGATATTGAAAAATCAAAGAAGTTTTATCATAACCTTTTCGGGCTTGATGTTGTGCTTGATAATGACGGTAATATGATTTTAACTGAAGGTCTTGTGTTGCAGGATGAAAAGGTTTGGAAAGAGGTTCTTGAAAAGGATATAATTCCGGAAAATAATTCCTGTGAGCTTTATTTTGAAGAAAATAATATAGAGACTTTTGTTGAAAAATTAGAGAAGCTATATCCGCAAATTCAGTATGTTAATCGGCTTATGGTTCACGATTGGGGACAAAAGGTTGTCAGATTTTATGATTTGGATGGTAATTTGATTGAAGTGGGAACACCGATGTAATGATTATCAATAAATAAAAATCTAAAAAAGTATTGACTAAAAGTATAAATTGAAATATTATATTATTGGAAACTAAATTTCCATTGTGGAGGTTTGTCAGATGTATCCGGCAATAAAAAACTGAAGAAATTGTGAGGGGTTTGTCAGATGTACCTGTCTAAAAAAAGCTGAAGATATTATGGGAGCGTTTAGCTCCCTTTTTTAACGAGGTAAGTATTATGAATATAAAATATTGTTTTATAAAAGAAGAGTATTTTAAACTACATAATGATTACATAAATATGCTTGATGCCGGTAATACATTAAAACAATCAAGACGGTCACATTTATGTCTGTGTATAGAAAGCAATGACAACAACTTTCTAATACCATTAAGAAATAATTTAGGGGAAGATTTAAGGAAATTTGGACGAATTGGACATTCAATTCCGTCTGAAAAAAGAGGAAAGGCTGGATTGGACTATCGATATGCCCTTGTTATAAATAATAATAAATATTTGGAATGGCAAAACGAACGAAAAATACCGCGTTCACAATATCGCGCTATTGAAAGAGATATATCACATATAAGGAAAGAATTCGAGGTATATTTAAATGGCTATATCAAGGCTTATAAGAAAAAACGTGTTAATAAAGAACCATTGTATCGTGTTTCAAGTCTTATTAATTACAATCAAGAATTGAAATTGCAACAGTAAAGTTCGTACAGATGAGTTTATTGCTCTTTTGTTTAAAGGAATTTTAATATGATTTTAGAACCCTCAAAACAAAAAAATCTATCATTAAATAAAATAGTATTATCTCTTAACTTTTTTATTATTTTGTGGGCTGTTGTGACAGATGCGTGGGGATACTCGGATTTATTTGATTTTAGTAATGGAAAATACATATATGGATATATAAGCCGATTAATATGGGTTATACCGGCATTTATGTTGATTGTCAAATATAGTAATTCCTTGTATATGAGCAGGAAACAGCTTTTTTCAGCTCCGAGATTTAATAAATTATTTATAATTACAATTTTAGTGTCAATTGTATTAGTATTTTTTGAAATGCTGATTTATCATCGTGGCTTATGGTTTAACAAGGAAGTTAATCTGTCATTGGAGATAATAAAACTTATCGTGGTTGGTTTTGTTGAGGAGACTGTTTTTAGAGGATGGGGATATAATGCATTGGCTCAGATTGTATCAGATAGACAGGCGATTATTATATCTACTATATTATTTGTACTATTACATTGGCCTGCTTACTTTATAAAGTTCTACAGGTTTGGAACATTTGACTTCATGGGCATAGCCCTACAGAGTGTTTCAGTATTAGTTTGGGGTGTGGTTTTCTGCATGCTTTTGAAAAAAGGAAAGAGCCTGTGGAATCCTATAATTGTTCACGCCTTTTATGATATTATGGTTGTTTTGTTTACATAATTTATTTCTGTTTACATAAAAATGACACGATTTGTTGCATTTTGCTTTTTCTATTGATTTTTTGATTTCTGTGTTATATGTTCTGATTAATCCGCTTTATAAAAGTTAATGTCGTATCATCTGTTGGAGAAGTAATTCAGGAGGAATGAAAAAATATTAAATGTATGGAGGAGGACTTTGTTATTATGCATACTAAGAAGGAGTTAGAAATTATAAGACATTTTAATGATTCGATTGATAGAGAGGTTTATGATTTTGTAAAAGCTGCTATTGATGGTGAAGATAAATTAAATTACATAACAATAGCTTTCTTGCCGAAAAAAGCAGAATTAGAAATAGAGAGATTAACAGGAAAAAAGGTTACGGGAAGTAGAGTTGTGCTTGATATTAATGGAATAAAGCATATTGAAAAGCGTCACGGCAAGGAAGGAAAGCAGGACCATTCTATGAAAAATATTGAAGATATAGCAAGAATGGGATATGTAATTATGAATTTTGATAAGATAATATATGAAGGGGTGACAACAACAGGATATCTTGATGAAAATGGAGAACCGTCACCTATGATTAAAATAGAGAAAAAGATTGATGGCACATATTATATTGTCGAGGCAGTAAATTCTTCTAAGAGGAAAAGAAATTATGTGATTACAGCGTATATTAAAGAAAATAAAACAGAGTAGAAAACTAATCCCTGTTAAATGTAATAATACCCTCAGGATACGTTCGAAACGTAATTAGATATATCTACTCTATAATTACTTTATCATATTTTGTTATTATTTACAATATTTTATTTTATTATATTCTCAATTTATGCGGAAAACTACTGCTTTCGGTGGATTCGCTGTTTATGGTAAAGACTTTTTACAGTATATTCGATATGCTTGGTGTATCAAAAAATGGAGGTGTCATATGGATACACAAAAAACAGGAAGATTTTTAAAGGAGCTTCGGAAAGAAAAAGGTTTTACGCAGGAGCAGCTTGGTGAAAAAATCGGTGTTACTAACAAGACCGTTTCCAGATGGGAAAATGGTAACTATATGCCACCGGTTGAGTGTCTTACTTTATTATCAGAAATTTATGGTGTAAGCATTAATGAGTTAGTCTATGGACAGAGACTTGATAATGAAAAATTAGCGGATGCTGCTGAGGATAACCTTAAGGGGGCCCTTGAGTTAAATGAGCAGTATTACAGAAAATCGGAAAAAATTCTTTTTATAATGATGGCTTTATCAACGGTTATTGCTATATTAATTATAATCTTGATGCCTATAGATAAGTCAAATTTTGCTCTTGGTTTATTACTTATATTACTTGTTGTTGCGTTGGCATTTATAAGTAATACAGTAAATATCGTTGCATTGATACTGAATAAAGAAAGAATTGAAAGGAAAAATTAGTTAATAAAATTAAAGAATATTTTAATTGTTGTTAAGGATATTGAAAAATAACATAATTTTTAGCCCATAAGCATACATATCACTATACTTTTGGGCTTTTTTTGTTTTATTTAAAATTATGTACCCACATTTGCTAAAAAGTGTTATAATATCGATATGTATGTAAACATATTTCTTGGAGGATAGAATGGACGAGAAGTTTAAGCAGGAGATAGAGAAGAGAAGAACCTTTGCGATTATTTCACATCCTGATGCGGGTAAGACAACTCTTACAGAGAAGTTTTTGTTATATGGCGGTGCGATTAATACGGCAGGCTCGGTTAAGGGCAAGGCGAATTCCAAGTATGCTGTCTCAGACTGGATGGGGATTGAGAAGGAAAGAGGTATATCGGTTACATCATCAGTATTACAGTTTAACTATGATGGTTATTGTATAAATATTCTTGATACTCCGGGACATCAGGATTTCTCGGAGGACACCTATCGTACGCTTATGGCTGCCGATTCGGCGGTTATGGTTATAGATGCTTCCAAGGGTGTTGAGGCACAGACGATTAAGCTTTTCAAGGTCTGTGTTATGAGGCATATCCCTATATTTACTTTTATTAATAAGATGGATTTGGAGGCGAGAGATTCATTTGAGCTTCTTGATGATATAGAGACTGTACTCGGTATAAGAACATGTCCGATTAATTGGCCGATTGGCTCAGGTAAGAGATTCAAGGGCGTATATGACAGAGATACGAAGAAGGTTTCAATGTTCCGTGCGGTATCCGTAGGTGGTGCAAAGGGGGCGGAGGAAACCGATTATGATATAGATGATGCGGCGTTGAAGGAAGAGGTCGGAGAAGAATTATACAGTCAGTTTATGGATGAGATTGAATTATTAGACGGCGCAAGTGACGAGTTTAATCAGGAACTTGTTGATAAGGGCGAGCTTACACCGGTATTCTTCGGTTCGGCACTTACTACATTTGGAGTGGAAACATTCCTTGAGCATTTCCTTAAGATGACTAAATCACCACTTCCTAGAATGTCGAACGAGGGTATGATAGAGCCGATAAATGATGTGTTCTCGGGCTTTATATTCAAGATTCAGGCGAATATGAATAAGGCTCATCATGACAGGATAGCTTTCATGAGAATTTCTTCGGGAAAGTTTGAGGCGGATAAGGAGGTCTATCATGTGCAGAGTGGCAGGAAGATGAGACTGTCACAGCCACAGCAGATTATGGCACAGGACAGGAAGGTTATAGATGAGGCGTATGCAGGTGATGTAATAGGTGTATTTGATCCGGGCATATTCTCCATAGGAGATACTATATGTATGCCGGGTAATAAATTCGAATACGAGGGTATACCGACCTTTGCTCCGGAGCATTTTGCAAGGCTGGTACATCTTGATTCGATGAAGCGTAAGCAGTTTATGAAGGGTGTCACACAGATTGCGCAGGAGGGTGCTATACAGATGTTTCAGGATTATACGCTTGGAATGTCTGAGATAATTGTTGGAGTAGTTGGCGTACTGCAGTTTGATGTGTTAAAATACAGGTTGGAAAATGAATACGGCTGTGATATAAGATTGGAGCCGCTTCCATATAATTATATAAGGTGGGTTAAGGATCCTACGACAGACCTTAATAAGATAAGCAGAATAAGCGACTGTAAGAGGGTTAAGGATATGAAGGATAATCCGCTTTTGCTTTTTGCAAATGAGTGGTCAATAAGACTTTTATTAGAACATAATGAGGGGTTGGAACTCGAGGAGTTCCGCAAAAATTAGGGAAGGAGAAGTATAATGATTTTCATTGATACACAAAAAGAAGAGTTTGCCAAATTAAAGGATATAAGGGTGTTCGGCAAGGATGATGAGGAGGAGAGCTTCAACAGTGACCTGCTTGTAATAGGTCTTGGCGGTATAGGCTGCAAGGTTCTGACAAGCTTCAAGGGCATGATTAGAGATGATGTAAGTGACGAGGATAATATCAATCTTTTGTATATTGATTCTGATATCTCTGATATGCAGCAGACCATAGAGGACAGCAAGGAGGGGCTTGGTCTTAATGCGCTTGAGGTTATGAGTATATACAGACCTAACCTTGAAACTATTTTATCCAAGGGCATAGACAATAATCCTGTACATCCTAACCTTGCTAACTGGATGAAGAAGGATTTTCCTAATATAACCATAGGTATAGATGGTGCTAAGGGTAATCGTCAGATAGGTAGACTTATGTTCTCAAATGCTTATGAGGATATAAGAATTCTTCTTTTTGAAAAGCTTGAGGAATTATATGAAAAATCAGGAAATAAAAGGCTTGATATAATTATTGTATCAAGTGTGGCAGGTGGTACCGGAAGTGGTATATTATCCGACCTTGCATATAATATCAAGGCATTCGGTAAGTCTAAGAAATGGGATAATTATCGTCTTGGTGCCTGTCTTCTTACACCGGATGTATTGTTCGCAAATACATGGGTTAATGAGGATGCAGAGAAGAAGACTCTTCTTAATGCAAATGGCTGTGCGACGCTTAAAGAGATTGATTATTATATGAGACTTGCCAACAGATATGAGACATTCTCATTTGAGAGTACGACACACAGACTTACCATGCGTGAGAATATATTTGATGCATGCATGCTCATATCCGGCAAGAAGGATGAACAGGGCTATCTTCCTGACGGAGTTATCTGCAGTGATGTAGCTTACTTTGTATCTATGCTTTCCAAGAATAAATACATCGGAAGTGAGAAGGATATGGCCAATAGAAAGCTTCTTAGAGATGTATTTTTCGATAAGGAGGGCTCCGGATATTACAAGATAGTTAATGAATCTGATTTCAAGGTTCCCGTTAAGGAGATTGAAAATATATGTGAGTATGAGATATTTAATGAGGCTAACAAGAAGCTTCATAATCTCGACAATATGCAGGAGATAATTCAGAAGGATTTGCGTAATTGCCTGATTGATGTTGATGAATTCTTAGATGGCAAGCCGGGAGATGCGGTTAATCTCAATGTGAAGGGCTTGATAAATATTAATCAGCTTACCAAGCCGGATTATCGTTCGATTAAGAAGAAGCAGGATACACTTCGTACTTCCATGCCAAGACAGCTTGCTGATGTCGAGAAGAATATCCCTAATATTATCAAGGGCATCAAGGCTAAGATGACAAGCGATATAGAGGGACTTTTATCTAAATATATGAGAGAGTATGGACCATTCTTAACCATAGATATGATTGGTTCTGCCGGATTCGCAGGAAGAGACGAGGACGGTGGTATGATAACCGAGATAAGAAAGCTTGAGAATAAGCTTAGCGCATATCAGCCTACCGGAGAATTCAGCAGAATAATCGAATCCATCAGGGATATGGTTGCCAAGAAGTTCTTTGCATTCCCATCTGCGAAGCGTGAGACGGAAAATGGCTATTATGATGCTTGTATTAAGGAGACACTTGCTACAGAGCGTAATATGATAATAGATGGAATGAGCGACCAGGATTTGTTCGGTGATATAGTCAGGATGTTAAGACAGAAATCCGAGAGACTTAATGATATATATGCCCAGTTCGGTGAGGATTTGAAAAATGCAGTAGAAGACTTAGCAAACAGAGGAAAGAGAGTTACGGACTATACTCTGAAGAATTCAGTTAGACATGAATTCTTACCTTCGGATTATATAACAGACGCAAGGGTAAATGAGATTAGAGAGGGAATTATAAACCTTATGATTGAGCATGAAGCTGATATCGACAGCTCACGCCCTGTACCTGTCAAGGATGTGATGGAGAGAATTTATAAAAATATATTTGTAAGTGTCGGTGTATATGCACCTGAGAAGCTTTTGTCCGTTGCATTTGCAGAGAAGAAGCCTACCTTACAGGAGACTAATATTATGTTCGTTTCTGCAACGAATGAGAACAGAGACATTATAATGGAGAGGGCTGCCAAGTCATTTGCAGAAGGTCTCAGCGCAAAGTCTGAGAAGAAGAAGCTGTGTCTTTTAAGAGAAGGCTCGGAGGAAAAGGTAATCAGCAAGAGATTTATCTCACTTCCTGCCGCTATGCCGCATTTTTCAGAAGCGGTTAAGGAGACTCTTATTAATGAACCTTATAATATACCTGAGGAAACCATAGCATTTAATCATGGTGAAATCGAGATTTCAATAGATGATATACTTGCGGGTGTTCCGTTATCTTTACTTGAGTGTGCGAGGGAAATGCAGGATGCTTATGATTCTGTAGATAAGGAAGCTTATTTCGGACTTCATACAGACGAGGTAGGCAAGGATATGGTAGCATATCCTGATATATGTTAATTATTATTATGCGAGGATAAGTGATATGGAGAATCCATTTAGAAAAACAAGAGGATTAAAGATTATAATTGTAGGCTGCGGAAAGGTTGGAAAGACATTAGTAGAGCGTCTTTCACAGGAAAAGCACGACATAACGGTTATTGATACTGACAGTGATGAGGTAGACAGAGTGTCGGAAACCTATGATGTAATGGGGATCATTGGAAATGGTTCGAGTTATAATGTATTACTTGATGCAGGTATAAATGACGCCGATATCCTGATAGCGGTTACCGCATCAGATGAGCTTAATATGCTCTGCTGTACGATAGCTAATCAGCTTGGTAACTGTGCAACCATAGCGAGAGTAAGAAATCCTGACTACAGCTCCGAGCTTACATATCTTAGAGCAAGGCTTGGTATATCACTTATACTTAATCCTGAGCTTGAGACTGCGAGAGAGATTGCAAGGCTGCTCCGACTTCCTACAGCACAGGAGATAAATGCATTTACAAAGGGGCATGCAGAGCTTATTAAATTTAAGCTCCCTGATGGAAATGTACTTGACGGTGCACGCATCATGGAGATAAGGCATTATAACTCAGAGCTTCTTGTGTGTGGCGTCGAAAGGAACGGAGAGGTTGTTATTCCTGATGGTAATTTTGAATTAAAGGGACAGGATTATATAACCTTTATATCAACTCCTGTTAATACACAGAGTTTCTTTAAGAAGATTAATATTGATACGCATCAGGTAAGGAATTGTATTATAGTGGGTGGAGGAAAGTCATCATACTATCTTGCGAAGCAACTTACCGAGATGAATATTGATGTCAAGATAATTGAGATTGATATGAAGAGGTGTGAGGAACTGAGTGCTCTTATTCCTCAGGCGCTTGTTATATGCGGAGACGGTACGGATGAGCAGGTGCTTCGTGAGTCAGGCATAGAAGAGGCGGAAGCAGTCGTGCCGCTTACCGGACTTGATGAGGAGAATATTCTTATAACCTTATTTGCTAAAAGCTGTACATCAGCGAAGGTTATAACCAAGATAAAGAGAAGCTCATTCCATGAGGTTATCGACAGTCTTGATATGGGAAGTATTATATATCCAAGATATATGACTGCCGAAACTATCATCGGTCATGTGCGTGCTACGCAAAATGGTATCGGCAGCAATATAGAGGTTTTATATCATATATTTGACAATAAGGCAGAGGCGATAGAGTTTAATACAGAGAAGAATTCTCCGGTGGTAGGCAAGCCTATCATGGAGCTTAAGCTTAAGGATAATCTGCTTATAGCCTGCATCAACAGAAACGGTAAAATCATCATTCCTAAAGGTGATGATTATATACAGGAAGATGATAAGGTTGTTATTGTTACAACTCATACGGGCTTTAGAGATTTAAAAGATATACTGAGATAACTAGGGGATAAGGAAATGAATTATAGTGCAGTAATATACATACTTGGTTGGATTATGGACATTGAGGCAGTGGGGATGATATTACCCTGCATAGTTGCATTATGTTACGGAGAGAGAGAAGGCTTAGGCTTTTTATATGTTCTAATCGGCTGTGCCATCGTAGGAACTATTATAATATTAAGAAAACCAAAGGATATGAGATTTTATCTCAGGGAAGGATTTGTAACTACTGCACTTAGCTGGATAATATTATCCGTCTTAGGTGCGCTTCCATTTGTATTAAATGAGGATATACCTAATTTTAATAATGCCTTGTTCGAAACAATTTCAGGCTTTACAACAACAGGTGCAACCATACTTTCAAATCCCGAAGGGTTATCACATGCAAGTCTATTCTGGCGAAGCTTTACTCATTGGATAGGCGGAATGGGAGTGCTTGTCTTTTTGCTTGCCATACTTCCTATGGCGGGCGGCTCACATATGAATTTAATGAAGGCAGAAAGCCCGGGACCTTCGGTTGGTAAGCTAGTTCCGAAGGTGAAGGATACGGCTTTTGATTTGTATGCCATATATTTTGTTATGACTATGGCTGAGGTTGTACTGCTTGCATTCGGAGGTATGAATTTCTTCGAGTCACTTACCATATCCTTCGGTACGGCAGGTACGGGAGGTCTTAGTATCTGGAATGACAGTATTATGAGCTGTACTCCATATCAGCAGTGGGTTATAGGCATATTTATGGTGCTTTTCGGCGTGAATTTCTCGTTTTATTTTCTGATTATAACGGGTAAGATTAAGCAGGCGTTTAAGTATGAAGAAGTAAGGGTATATTTTGTCATAATTGCCGTATCGGTTATAGTTATCTGTATAAATATTTATGATAGATTTTCCACCATAGGAGAGACTATCAGACACGCATTTTTCCAGGTTGGTTCAATCATAACAACAACCGGATATGGAACGGCGGACTTCGATGCATGGCCTGCGCTTTCTAAGACCATACTTGTTATGCTGATGTTTATAGGTGCCTGTGCGGGCAGTACCGGTGGTGGTATCAAGGTATCGCGTATAATTGTTATGGCGAAGACGGTCAAGAAGGAAATCATTTCTTTCTTATTCCCTAAGAGCGTCAAGAAGATTAAGATAGAAGATAAGGTTATAGGACATGAGACACTTCGTTCAATCAATGTCTACATTATGACCTATATATTTATATTTGCGTTGTCCCTGCTTCTTATATCCTATGAAAATAAAGATATGACATCGAATTTTACTGCGATTGCAGCGACTTTTAATAACATAGGTCCGGGACTAAGCAGGGTTGGTCCGACACAGAACTTTACCTGTTATTCAACCTTTTCAAAATATGTATTTATGTTTGATATGCTGGCAGGAAGACTTGAGCTGTTCCCGATACTGCTTTTGTTCTCCCCATCTGTATGGAAGCATAAGAGGAAGGTAGTATAAGAATAATAAGCTTTTACGGCAGGGATACAGGTAAGGGCAGACAACTTTGGTAACTTGCAATCAATTTGCTAAATCAGTAAGCTCGGATTCTTTAGGATTTGCACGAAATCGAGAACTCGCTACGCTCAGACAGCTCGATTTCTGAGCAATCCTATGCGAACCACTCACTTCTGATTTCACGCAAATTGTGCAAATTGTTACCTAAATTGTCTGCCCTTACCTGTATCCCTGTCTGCTTATCTATAGGATAAAACTATAACCGATTAAAGTTTATTAAGAGTTTCATTATACCTATATTAATGGTATGATTTATACATAGGATTAAATGAAATAATGATATGACATATATTGATATTAACGGACTACATACAGGTGGGAAGTAAAATGTGTGAGATATTAGGAGTAAGCTCAAAAAGAAATATCGAGTTAAATGAATATTTGAAGGAGTTCTACAGTCACAGCGACGCTCATCCGCATGGATGGGGACTGGGGATTTTGCGTGGCAATGATGCGTCTATTGAGAAGGAGCCGGTAAAGGCATCAAACAGTTTTTATCTGAAGGAGCGTCTAAAGGAAAAAATTATCGAGAAGACTTTGTTTGCTCATATTCGTTATGCGACGATAGGAAATGTCGAATATAGAAACTGTCATCCGTATTCCATGACGGACAATAATGGCCGCAGATGGACATTGATTCACAACGGAACTATATTCGAAGCAAAGCCTTTGGAAAAATATGTCTACAAGCAGGACGGCGATACGGACAGTGAGAGAATTCTGCTGTATATAATAGATGTCATAAATGAAGAGGAGAGTATAGCCAATCGCAGACTGAGCGCAGAGGAACGATTTAATCTTATTGACAGAATAATTGTAGATATATCCAAGGATAACAAGCTTAACCTTATGCTGTACGATAATGAGATTATGTATGTGCATACGAATTTTGCAGACTCATTACATTATCTTAAGAAGGAGGATGCTGTGATTGTTGCTACATCACCGGTAAGTGATGAAGTCTGGGAGAGGGTACCTTTTACACAACTGATTGCATTTAAGGATGGTGAGCTTGTGTTTACAGGTACAAATCATGGTAATGAATATATTGAGAATGAAGAAAATGTAAAGATGCTATACCAGATATTTGCAGAGTTGTAAATATTCTGTAAACAAAGCACATAATTATAATATGGTTACGGGGAGGGTAAGCATTATAAGTTTTAGAAGGGATTAATTAAAAGGGTACAATTATGGCAGTATTAAGTGAAGAAACGATAAAAAAGAGTTTGTATGAGAAGTACATTGAGCCAACCAAGAAGGAAAGGGATAATTTTATTGGAATCGAAATTGAGATGCCGATTATAAATCTTGATAAAAAAGCGGTTGACTTTTATATCATACATAAGCTTACGGGGGAATTTCTTGACAAGTTTTCCTTTGAAGCAGTCGGATATGATGAAAATGATAATATATATTCTGCTGAGAATAAGGAGACGGGGGATGTGTATTCCTATGATTGTTCCT
This sequence comes from Lachnospiraceae bacterium, assembly GCA_017480195.1. Taxonomy (GTDB): domain Bacteria; phylum Bacillota; class Clostridia; order Lachnospirales; family Lachnospiraceae; genus Coprococcus_C. The sequence goes on along the minus strand of JAFVBE010000001.1, from coordinate 19,031 downwards.
ATAACAACCTTGAGATTTCTATGGGTAAGGAGAAGGAATTATTTGCTATAGAGAAAAGATTTAAGACCTATTATGAATTTATTCAGAATTGGCTAAAAAAATATAATTATACCTTAAGTGGTTTTGGGGTAAATCCATATAGGAACTATAATAACAATGTGCCTATTCCAAACGGAAGATACCGTATGCTCTTTCACCATCTTCACTCATACAAAAAATATGACAGTTTGCCTATGTACTTCCATGAGTATCCAAGCTATGGTACATTTTGCAGTGCATCACAGGTGCAGCTTGATGTAGCGTACGAGGATTTACTTGAGACGATTAATACATTTACAAAATTAGAACCAATTAAAGTACTTATCTTTGCTAATTCAGTGTTGCTTGACGAGCATGAGGAGCTTATATGCTGCCGTGATATGTTCTGGGAGAACAGCACGCATGGCATTAATCCGCATAATATAGGAATGTTCGATACTGAATTTAAGACGATTGAGGAGCTGCAGGCATATATTGAATCTACAAGCATATATTGTACGGAGCGAGGGGACAAGTATATTAATTTTACACCTGTTCCCATACTTGAATACTTCAAGCAGGAAAAGGTTACAGGAGAGTATTTTGACGGAAAGGAATATCAGACTATAGAGATTGAACCGGAACTTGATGACTTAAAATATCTGCGTACATTTAAGTTCGAGGATTTAACATTCAGAGGTACTATCGAATATAGGAGTGTATGCTGTCAACCGATTAAGGACTTTATGACGATGTCGGCATTTCATGTAGGTTTGAAGGAGAAACTTCATGAGCTTACCAAGCTTTTGGATGAAGACAGTGCACTGTATGGACATGGATATACTGCGAGTGAGCTTCGTAAATTTTTTAATCAGAGAGAGTTTCCTCATTTCTTAGATAAGGATGAGGTATACAGACTTGCCGAAGCTGTGCTTAATCTCTCAAAGGAAGGTCTTATATCAAGAGGTTATGGCGAAGAGATTTTCCTTGAACCGCTGTATCAGAGGATAAATGACAGGACAAATCCGTCGCTTTATCTGCTTGAAGAAAGGGAGAAGGGCACTCCGTTGGAGGAAATAATAAAAGAATTTTCCGTATTGCATTAGTATGAATATCTGATATAATGCACTTGGAAAGAATTTTATTATTACGGAGGATATGAAAGCATTATATGGATATTTTCAGTATATTCGAATTAATCGGAGGATTGTCACTTTTTCTCTATGGCATGACTACTATGGGTGATGGTCTCAAGAAGGCATCAGGAGGCAGGCTTGAAGTTATTCTGCAAAAATTCACTTCAAACAAATTCATGGCGGTTGTTCTTGGTGTGGTGGTAACTGCTATTATGCAGTCGTCATCAGCAACGACCGTTATGGTAGTAGGCTTTGTAAATTCAGGAATCATGACTCTTAATAACGCAGTCGGCGTTATACTCGGTGCTTCTGTCGGAGCGACGGCAACCCCTTGGATATTAAGCTTATCAAGTATAAGCGGTACAACTACATTTTTCAAATTATTAAAACCAACAACCTTTGCACCTATTGTATCTATAATCGGCGTTGCTATGCTTATGTTCGGTAAGAATGAGAAGAAAAAGAATGTGGCACAGATTATGATTGGATTTGCTGTAATTATGTTCGGTATGAGTATGATGTCTGAGGCAGCAACACCACTATCTGAGATGCCGCAGTTTAAGAGCCTTATGTCAATGTTCTCTCATCCGTTACTTGGGCTTTTAGTAGGATTTGTGCTTACGGCGATTATTCAGTCATCATCTGCCACAATCGGTATTCTTATCACACTTTGTTCTACAGGTATGATAACCTATGGTACGGCAATTCCGATTGTACTTGGTGCCAATATTGGTACATGTGCGACAGCAATGCTCTCAAGTATAGGAGCGGAAAGAAATGCCAGACGCTCTGCGTTGGTTCATCTTTATTACAATATCGTAAAATCATTTACATTTTTATTTATCTTTTACGGGCTCCATAATGTCGTTAATTTTAGTTTCTTAAGCAAGACGGCAAAGGGTACAGGTGTTGCATTGTTTGATACTTTGCTCAGCATAGCTGCGGTAATATGCTTCTTTCCGTTCTCAAATATATTTGAGAGGCTGGCATACCTTACGATACCAAAGACAGAGGTAGAGAATGAAGAGTCCGATATGAAAAATCATGTAAGGAAGATGCTTGATGCAAGATTTTTAAACACACCGGAATTTGCATTAAGTCAGTGCAAGACGGCAGCTCTTGAGATGGCGGGGTATGCGAAAAAAGGTCTTTTTATATCTATTGATATGATTGGCAGCTATGATGAGGAGAAGGCGAAAGAGGTATTTTATTATGAGGATTTGGTAGACCATTATGAAGATGCACTCGATGATTATTTTGTCAAGCTTTCGACCGAACACTTAAGTCCTAAATCATCACAGCAGTTATCCATACTTATGCACAGTATATCGGATATTGAAAGAATATCAGACCATGCGATTAATTTGTCGGAGTCAGCGAAGGAGATGCTGGAGAAAAAACTGGAATTTTCTGCTAAGGGTACAGAGGAATTCGCTGTATTCACGCAGGCGGTTAAGGATATAGTTGATATGACTTTTCAGATATTTGAGGATGGAAATATGGACTATGCCCTAAATGTCGAGCCTATGGAGGAGCTTATCGACGATATGTCTGTTGAGGTGCGTAAACGTCATATGAACAGGGTACGAAAGGGAAAATGCTCAGTAGAAATGGGTTTTGTATTATCGGATTTAATCACTAATTATGAGCGTATATCCGACCATTGCTCGAATATAGCAATCAATGTTCTTCAGACTGAGGAGGAGAGCTTTGATTCTCATGAATATCAGGAGAATATGAGCAATGATAATGAGGACTTTTACAAGAAGATTGATGAGCTTAAAGACAAATATCAGCTTCCTGTAAGTGTGAAGAAGGTGGAAAAAGAAGAAAAGGTGGATAGTGAAGCATCAGAAGAAAATGCGATAATTTTAGAAGTGGCTGAGGATGGTGTATCTAAGAAAAAGAAGGACAAATCCAATAAAAAGAGCAAAGAAAAAAAGAAGGAGAAGAAAGAAAAAAAGGTTAAAAATAAAACAGATAAAAAGAATGATAAAAAATAAATAATAAGCATATAAAAGGATATGGAGGTATATTATGGAATTTAAGACAGACATTTTCAAAACCTTTGATAAGAAGTGGGCACTGCTCACTGCAGGAGATAAGGAGAAGTTTAACACTATGACGATTAGCTGGGGCGGACTTGGTACTCTGTGGAATAAGCCTGTGGCAACCGTATATGTAAGAACTTCAAGATATACGCATGATTTTATTGATAATAATGATTATTTTACGATAAGCTTTTATCCTGAGCAGTACAAGAAGGAGCTTGGCGTACTTGGTTCAAAATCAGGCAGGGATATAGACAAGATGAATAATTCCGGTCTTACTGCCAAAGTGCTTGATAACTCTGTAACATTTGAAGAGGCAGAGGTAACGCTTGTATGTAAGAAGCTTTTCAAGCAGGAACTTGCGGTAGCAAATATGCCGGAGGATATAGCGGACGGTCTTTATTCCGGCGACGCACCTCATGATATGTATATAGGAGAGGTTGTGGAGATTATAGAGAATAGAGACAAAAAAACAATTCCTATGGAGAATGTGATTAATAGACTTGGGATAAAAGAAGAAGAACTTGAGGGATTGGAGGATGTTGATATAGAATAACCTGCAAGAACAGATGAACAGGTATACAAGGAAGCAGAAAAACGACGAAATAAATATGGAATATAAAAAGTTTCAAAAAATTTTTACATTTTTTGAAACTTTTTTATATTGTAATGCGTGTTACTTATGGATAAATCATAAGTATATATTATGGAGGAGCAAAAAAATGATTTTTAAGTACAAAAAACACCCACGAACTAAGGGAATCGAAACGATTGTTACTATAGTTTATGCACTAATGCTGTTGGGAATAGGTGTTTTATGGGTTTATACGGCTCAGCAGATAAGTGAAAATGATAAAGGGGATATACTTGCATGGCTGATAACTGCATTAGTATATTTGGTAATCAATTATATTTTGCAATGGGTTAAAACTGCCGATACTATGTATTCCACGCTTGCTTTTACATATAATCAGTCCAAAGGACTTTATATCTATGATGTAAATGCTGACAGATTTCTTGCGAATTGTAATCTTAGGGATTATAAAATTCATCCTGCAAAAGGAGGATACTTTACGATAAGCACTGCTAAGAGTAAACAACAGAGAAAACAAAATATATTGTTGAAAGAGCTTGATAAAAGACAGATATTTGATAATATTATTAATAATGGAATGGAGGGTGATTACGGAAAAAGAATATACAGCATACGGAACATATCAAAAAAATCCAACTGTATTAAATTGACATATTCCTATCTTGACAGGGATAAAAATAATTCCGAAACAGAGGCTACAGTCAAAATTTATAAGGGTATTAATGATTATAATGAGCTTTACAAGCTGCTTGTTAAGCTTAAAAAACAGTCATAAGAGAGACAATATGAACGAACATAACGATTTTCAATTTAGTATAGAAGATGCGATAAATAAATATGGTGAGCTGGTACATAAGCTGGCACGCCTTAACACACATACCCTACAGGATGCAGAGGATGTGTTTCAGGAGGTGTTTCTTAAGCTTTTTTGTAATAAAGAACATATAAATAGTGAGGAGCATTTAAAGGCGTGGCTTATCAGGGTTACAATCAATGAATGTAATTCTAAGAAAAGAGCTGCATACAGGCAGCGTGAAATGCCTATTGGAGATACAGCTTATCTGGAAAAGACCGTAGAAGAGGTATGGGACAGGCTGGATGATGATGAGGTATATCAGAAAGTCAAAAAGCTTCCAAAGAAATATCGTGAGGTTGTACTTCTTTATTATTATGAAAACTATTCCATAAAAGAGATTGCGAAGCTTTTAGATATAAATGAGAACACCGTCAAGACGAGGCTTGCGCGTGCAAAGCTAAGGCTTGCGGCTCTTATTACCTCATTGGTATTATTATTGGTTGTTTTATTATGGCTATTTAATCATTATAAGCAACTAAAAGATAATACGAAGGTTGGTGCTGACAAGATAATATACACAACGGATAATCTTATGGAAGATGCAGGTTCGATAGTACCTGAAAGGTCGGGCGATGAATACATTGCGGTGCTGCCTGATGGAAGCGAGATGATTATTGAAAATGGTAAATTATTCGTCTGGGAGTGTGTGGATGAAGAAACAGGGTCATATGCTTTAAAGATTGATTCATCAGATGTGGAAATGAGCAGGATGGATTTATCAGATTATAATGAATCGAAGAATACTTTAAGTGCTAAAATGCCTGAGTATCAATTCATAATAACCGATTCTGCCGGTCACGAAAATGAATGTACGGCAGTTCAGAAGGAAATCGGCGAGGATTATTATATCTATGAGATAACACTTTATATAGATTATTTTATGGATGATAATTTCAATGCGGATTGGATAAAGCTTCAGGTAAAGACAGACCTTGATTATAATAATCCTGTAATAATCGGCACATATAGTCGTAATGATGATGGCGAATATGTAAAGACAGAATACGAGTTTACAGATGATATGGGAATACATCCGGTTGCCTTTATTCGTTCAATAGCGTATGGAGAGGATGGCGACATATTACCATTTGATGAATGGGAGGGTATGTCAGAGGTATATGGTGGTTTTGCCTTAGAGGGTGAGCTTGGAGTTAAGGTTGAACCGATAACTGATATAAATTCTGTAAGATGTGTATTCAGTCTGTATGACAAGGACGGCAACAGCTATTGGACGGATATATCAGATTAGTGCTCATAATAAATATGCAGATAAGGAAAGTAATATGATTCCCCCTTAAGTAGATAAGGAAACAAAAATCTACTTGAGGGGTATTTTTTAATGACAAATCAGGTGAAATTAGGTATAATGTCTAATAGTTATGTAAAGTTATTATATGTAGCTGATAGCAGGTGGTTTTTATGGCTAAATATTATGCTGTTAAGGTGGGTAAAACACCGGGAATATATCTTACATGGGAAGAATGCAAGGATAATGTAAATGGTTATCCGAATGCTTTATACAAGAGCTTTAAGACCTTGGAGGAGGCGGAAAGCTACGCAGGAATAAAGCTTGATACAGAAAAGTTAAAGGAAGTGGATAAGGAGCTTTCTGTAACAGATGAATTATGTGATAAAAATCCTTTTTTAAGTGGCGTGTCAGATTGCTATGCTTTTGTAGATGGTTCCTTTAATGAAGCAACTAATACCTACGGCTATGGTGGTTTTCTCGTTATTGACAACGAAAAATTTATCATTCAGGGTTCGGGAAATGACGAAGATATGGCTTCAATGAGGAATGTAGCGGGCGAGATAGAAGGAAGTATGGCAGCGGTTAAGCTTGCCATAGAAAAAGGCATAAACGAGCTTGACATATATTATGATTATATGGGTATTGAAATGTGGGCGACAGGTGCATGGAAGCGTAACAAAAAGGGAACTATTGCCTACTACGAATATATGCAGAGCATTAAGGATAGGCTCAAGCTTAATTTTATTAAGGTTAAGGGACATTCGGGCATAGATGGAAACGAAGAAGCTGATAAACTTGCTAAGGAAGCGGTTGGTATTAAGTCATAGAAAAAGCTTTATTAATAATAGATTTAGTTGTGATATATGGAAAGAAGAAAAGTAATTTATTATCAAAATGAATTAGAGGACGAATTCTCAACTGCCAAGATAAAGGCAAGAGCAATCGATGAGAACTACGACTATGACGGCGGTTTGGGCAGAAGGATTGCGCGGCATATAATATATGGCGTTATTGCAAGACCTATAGCTTTTTTGTATTTGAAAATTTTGTATGGGCATAGGATAATTAACAGGAATGTAATTAAAGATACTGTACGAAAAAGCAGAGAAAAAGGTTTCTTTCTGTATGGAAATCATACTAATCCGGGAGCCGATGCACTCATTCCGTCTATGGTAGCTATGCCAAGATATGTATCCGTTATAGTCCATCCTGATAATGTATCTATACCTTTATTTGGATATATAACACCGTGTCTTGGGGCGATACCTCTGCCGGATGACAAGAAGGCAATGATTAACTTTATGCAGTCAGTTAAGAAGAGAGTGTGTGATACAAAGGATTGCATAACTATATATCCTGAGGCGCATATATGGCCTTATTATACGCATATTAGACCATTTACGGATAAGTCATTTGGCTATCCGGTAAAATACAATACACCCGTATTCTGCTTTACCAACACATATCAGAAGAGGTTTTTCTTTGGTGGTATAAGGATGGTAACATATGTAGACGGTCCATTTTATCCTGAAGAAGGTTTATCTGTAGTGGAGAACAGGAAAGGATTAAGAGATAAGGTCTATGATATAATGGTTAAGCGCAGTGGGAATAATACCATAGAGAAGATACGCTATATAAAAAATGATGAGGAATAAATGCTGTGAGTATACAGTATTTTGGCATAAGAGCTGATATTTGTAAATAAATTATAGGGAAGAATTATGAATATATTATATGCAGGAAATTATAAAGTGTTTGACGGAGTTATGACGAGTATGCTTTCTATATTGAAGCGTACTAAGGTTACGGAGCCGTTCTGCTTCTATATACTTACTATGGATGTGTCGGATATCAAAGAGGAATATACGCCGATTACGGACAGACAGATTGATATACTCAGTCAGGCGGCTAAAAAATACAATCCTGACAATCAGATAAAATGCATAGATGTAACGGACATATATAACAGAGAATTTGCAGGAAGTCCGAATGAACAGTGCTATTGTTCGCCATATACACTCATAAGACTTTTTATGGATATGCTTCCTGACATACCTGACAAGATTCTTTATCTTGATGCGGATATAATGTTCCAGCATGATGTGGCATTATTATATAATTATGATGTAACGAATTATGAGTATGCAGCGGCGAGGGACCATTATGGAAAATATCTGATTAACCCTAATTATATCAATGCGGGCGTATTACTGTTCAATATGAAAAGATGTAAGGAGACGAAGCTTTTTGAGAAGGCAAGAGAGCTGATAAAGATAAAGAAGCTTACCTTTGCGGACCAGAGCGCCATCATAAGAAGCACGACGAGCAAGAAACTGCTGCCGCAGAGGTTCAATGACCAGAAGTTTCTGCACAAACATACTGTGGTAAGACATTTTTCTAAGAGATTATTCTATCTGCCATATCCGCATACGGAGAATATCAAGCAGTGGCACATAGACAGAATGAAGAAGGTTTTTCGCTATAATCAATTTGATGATATATTGGAAGAATATTTAGACTGGAAGGAGAAGTTAGAAAATGAGTAATATTAATCTTGGAGCAAGAAGGCTTAAGAGGACAAGCCATTTAATCCCTGTATTTTTCGCGATTGATGACAAATATGTAAAGTATTTTGCTGCCTGTATAAAATCACTTATCAATAATACAAGCAAGGAAAATCAGTATAATATACACATACTGCATGAGGATATTACCTTACAAAATCAGGAGAGAATCAAGGAAATGGAGACTGAAAATGTATCCATAAGCTTTGAGAATGTATCCAAGAGAATTGAAAAGATAAGGAAAAAGCTTTCTATCAGAGATTATTACTCATATACGACTTATTACAGAATGTTTATAGCTGATATGTTCCCACAGTATGACAAGGTGCTTTATCTGGATGCTGATACAATAATTCTTAAGGATGTTGCAGAGCTATATCAGTATGAGCTTGAGAAAAATTATGTGGGAGCGGTAAATGAACAGGTAATGATTAACCATGATATATTCGGCGGATATGTCGAGCAGGTACTTGGAATAAGCAGAATGGCTTATTTTAATGCTGGCGTGCTGTTAATTAATGCCAAGCAGTTCCGCAGACAGAATATACTGCAGAAATTCGTGGATTTAATTAATCAATATACCTTTGTTGTTACGCAGGATGAGGATTATCTTAATATCATTTGTCAGGATAAGATTCTATGGATTGATACTATATGGAATTATCAGACCTCTGACCCTGTGGACAGGGATTTGAAGGATGTCGGCATAATACACTATGCCTATGCAGTTAAGCCTTGGCATAGTAAGGATATAAGAAACTCTAAGGTTTATTGGGATATCTCCAAGGAAACCATGTTCTATCCTATGCTTAAGAAGGAATATGATGAGCGTACTGCTGAGGATAATGCTGTGTTCGACGAGGTGGGAGTAAGACTCGAGAATATTGCGCTTGATGAGATGCAGAGAGAGGATAATTATCTCCACAAGTATCTTGGTATAGACCAGCCTCGAACTACCAGACAGGATATTATCAAGAAGATAGAGCAGTATGAGAAGGAAGGCAGATTTGATGAGGATGTGGAGGATGATCCGCCGGGAAGAGAACTTATGCCTGATGAGGTGGATTACCTTAGGAAGAATATGTCCAATCGTATGAGAACCAGATATGCGTTCAGGCTTGCAAGATGGTTTATGAATACTATGATAAGAAAGAAGCAGCTTATCATCAAGGATATAAAGGGTATAGAGAATTACAGGAATTTAAAAAGCGGTGCAATTATTACCTGTAATCATTTCAATGCAATGGACAGCTTTGCCATGCATATAGCCTATGAGAAGTCAAGGCAGAGAAGACGCAAGTTTTTCAGAATTATAAAGGAAGGTAATTATACAAGCTTTCCGGGATTCTACGGACTTTTAATGCGTAACTGTAATACGCTTCCGTTAAGTTCTAATAAGGAAACTATGAAAAAGTTTATCAAGGCTGTGGATACCATTCTGCAAAAGGGACATTTTATCCTTATTTACCCTGAGCAGAGTATGTGGTGGAATTATAAGAAGCCAAAGCCTTTAAAGAAGGGCGGATTTACCTTTGCGGCGAAGAATAATGTGCCTGTGCTTCCGTGCTTTATAACTATGGAGGACAGCAATGTACCGGGTGAGGGAGGACTGCCGGTACAGGAGTACACCATACACATAGCTGAGCCGATTTATCCTGATCCGGAGAAGAGCCGCGCTGAGAATGTGAAGTATATGATGAATACTAACTACGCAGTGTGGAAGGATATATATGAGAGGGTGTATGAGATACCGCTTAAGTATACTTGTGATGAGTGATTATAAAGCTACGGTTACGAATAATATATAATACTATCGCAGGCACGCTCTCGCTAAGATTCGCACGCAACGGTACTAAGCTCCTTAAGCCTACAAAATCATATTAACTCACTTTGTTCGTTATATGATTTTATAGGCTCAAGTCACTAACTACCGGCGGCTCATATTACCTGCTTATAGTATTATATATTATTCGTAACCTGTATATTGGTAAGCAGAGTATTATATTATGATTATCACTAAGGATATATGTTATGATTGATGATATATTAAGTAAGATTGCTCCATATATTGAAGATAAGAAGTGTGTGATTTTGGATATGGATGGAACTATACTGGACAGTATGGGAATGTGGCACGAGCTTGATATTGTATATCTTCGTTCTATGGGAGAAGTGGCGACACCTGAGTTCTGTGAGGCTGTTAAGACTATGACTATATATGAGGCAGCAGATTATATGGCGGAGCTATTTAATACGGATAAGACAGGCGAGGTTATAGCTCAGGAGATTCTTGATATGTCCGCTGATTTATACAGGAATGAGATACCGCTTAAGGAAAGGTCTGCGGAGTTTATGCAGTATTTGTATGAGCAGGGCAAGAGTATAATTATCGCTACCTCTAACGAGGAGGATTTGACAAGGGCTGCACTTGAGCGAAATAATGTTATGCAATATGTATCGGGTATTATGACTTCGACTATGGCAGGCAGAAGCAAGGAATATCCTGATGTGTACATAAAGGCAGGAGAATTTGCAGATGCATCAATAGAGGAATGTGTGGTTTTTGAAGATGCAATGTATGCCGTGAAAACTGCGAAGGAGGCAGGTTTTACGGTCGTTGCCGTATATGATGACGGCGAGAAGGATAATTGGGACAGGATAGTAGGTCTGTCCGACAGTCAGGTGGTGTTAGATAATGCAGACAAGCTGTGATACATGTGCTTATTTTGTATATGATGAAGAATACGAGGAATATTATTGTGATGTTAATATGGACGAGGATGATTATGGCAGGCTTATGTCAAGTGATTTTAAGGGATGTCCGTATTATAAGGATGGTGACGAGTACAGGGTGGTAAGACATCAGATGTAGTGTACATAAGATTTGATTAACTATTATTAGTAGAGCGATTAAATTTTATGATAGGCAGAAGGATGAACTAAAATTATGAAATACGAGAATTATATCTTTGATTTATATGGAACATTGGTTGATATAAAGACTGATGAAATGTCTCTTTCATTATGGAAGAAGCTTGCTAAGCTTTATGCTGCATACGGCGCAGTATATAAGCCGAAGCAATTAAGAAAAGCATATATAAGATATGACAGAGAGGAAAGGCAGCGCTTAGCTGATAAATCAGCCTGCGAATATCCTGAGATAAAGCTTGAGTATGTATTCTTAAGGCTTCTTACAGAGGCACCTGAGGGGAATGTGCGCGTCCCTGAAGATAAAGATGTATGGGCTGAATTTATGGCGAATGCCTTTCGGACATTGTCGAGGAAGTATATCAGGTTGTATCCTGAGACGATTGATACCTTAAAGAGATTGAAGAAAAAGGGCTGTAAGATTTATCTTCTTTCCAATGCGCAGGTGATATTCACAAGACCTGAGATAAGTCTGTTGGGGCTTGATAAGTATTTTGACAAGATGTATATTTCTTCGGATTATGGCACTATGAAACCGGAAAAATCATTTATGGACAGATTAATTGAAGATGAAAGATTGGATAAGGCAAAATCTGTTATGATTGGCAATGAGATTAGAAGTGATATCAAAATTGCTGATTTGTGCGGTGTGGACGGGATATTGATAAATAACGACAACCTCAGAAAAAAGGATATAAGGAAGCAGACGGAGAAATATAAGATAAAAAATAAATTCAGAGTTGTGAATTCGATTGGGGATATATAAGTAGTTTATGTTACTCCAATAGATATACAATATTATAAATGCAAAAGAGAAGAGGAGAAAAAGTATGAACATGAAAAAAATCGGCAGACAAATGAGCATTTTGATGGGAGTTACACTTAGTTTCTTTCTATCACTTACAGGACTGCTTGCATCAGGCAAATTCAATGTGGCAGGCTGGTTAATCAGCTTTCTAATCAGTACTGTTATCAGCTTGATTATCGGATTTTTAGTACCTATGAAGAAGGTTACGGACAGTGTTAATAACAAGCTTAATTTAACACCCGGAAAGCTTGGAACAAGATGTATGGAAAGCTTGATGTCTGATTTGATTTACACTCCGATTATTACACTTGCTATGGTATTTATGGCATATAAGAAGGCAACAGCACACGGAGCGAAGATTCCATTTATTGCTATGTTTGGAAAATCACTTGTATTATGTATGGTTGTTGGATTTATTCTTATATTCATTTTTATGCCGATTTATATGAGGCTTGTATTTAAGAAGAATGGTATAGGTGGTCCGGAAGGTATGCAGGGGCAGAAGCCTGATAATGAATAGTGAGAGAAAAACTTTGATAAATCAAAAAAATGCGAGTTAACGTTACACATTTTGAAAAAAATGAAAAAAGTGCAACGTTAACTTGCGCTTTTTTCTTTATAGGCTATAATAAATTTACAAATAGACTCAAATGATTAAGACTATAAAGGAGATATGTTATGCACGGAAATATTATTCTGGACGGAAGAAGAATAAAGGCTATGGAAGCGCTTTATGCACTTGGGAAGTACACCGGAAAGTCTGAGGATTTTACTGCAAATCTCTGGTCGGAGCTTCTTAAGGATGAGGGGCTTATGGCTGAATTTATGTATTACCTTGACCATCATACATTTAAGGATGAGTACAGGTATAGGGAATACGGTCTTACGGATATTTATTTTTATAACCTAAGAGTTGCAGAGATTAACTGGGATTTGGGCAAGGATTATCCTTCAGATAGCGCATGGGATGGTAACAAGGAGACGATAGTCCTTGATACCTTCGATATGATGGTAAGATTAAAGAAGGAGCCGGAGAAGTATCTCAGACTGCTTCTGGAGAATCCGGGACAGGATAGGTATATATAAGTATAATTAAAAGATTGTCAGAAAAAATGTATATGTGCATTTGAAAGATATTTCATTTGCACATTTTTATTTTAATTCACCATTGTTTTTTTCGTGTTCTCTAATAGCCTGTCTGATTAGATAGAGTACTTCTCCGTTTATGGAGCGACCTTCATAATCAGATAAGGCTTTTTTTTCGTGGATTTTATATTGTTTGCTTTTTATAATTTGAAAAAATTATAAGGAGGCAAAGTATATGAAAAAGTTTGGTTATGTGAGGGTATCGTCTAAGGATCAAAATCCCGAAAGACAGATTTTGGCTATGCAGGAGGAAAAAATTAGTCTGAAAAACACGTACATTGATAAGATGTCCGGTAAAGATTTTTCTCGTCCCGAATATATGAATATGTTAAGGCGAATAAAAAAGGGAGATATGCTTGTGATAAAAAGCATTGACCGGCTGGGGAGAAATTATACGGAGATATTGGAAGAATGGCGAAAAATTACAAAAGAAATAGGAGCAGACATACAAGTGCTTGATATGCCGCTTTTAAATACGGGAATATGCCATAACGATTTGACAGGAACATTTATATCGGACTTGGTTTTACAGATACTTGCTTATGTTGCAGAGACTGAACGAGATTTTATAAGACAAAGACAGGCAGAGGGCATAGCAATAGCAAAGGCAAATGGCGTAAGATTTGGAAATAAGCGGATAGATACACCGGCAGAATTTGATGAAGGTTTTAAGATGTGGAGTGACGGAAAAATATCTGTACGTGAAGCAGCCAAGAAATCAGGTATGAGTACGACAACATTTTATAGAAGATGCAGGGAAAGATTGGATAATATGGGGAAAGAATGAGGTTTTAAGCATTCTATATATTTCAACAAAATGTTTTTTTAAGTAGACAATCTGAAACAATTATATTTCATATAAAATATATCTGAAAATCTATCATATTAGATGACATATCCATTATATAACAAATGTTCCACAAAGTCTACTTTGTGGAACATAGGAAAGAGAAAGTATATGGAGGGTAAGGTTATGGAATGTATGCAGAATAATAAAGAGATAAGCAATACGTTAATGTTAGGAAATGGTTTTTCTAGGGCTATTTATAAAGATACACCGGATTGGAGAGAATTGTTTAATACTGCTGGGTGTCCATCAGTAGAGATAGAAAATTATACATATTTATATGAATTGTGTTTATTAGGTAATAATCGATCGGATAATCAGTTTAAGTATAAATTGATGGATAAAATAAAGGATTACGTAAGAATAAGTAATATTAAAATTATTGTTAAAGGCTTAGACGAATTTGGAGAGCTGTTACGAAATCATAATGTAAAAGATATAATTACAACAAATTATGATAAGGGAATAGAGGATATTTTGTGTGAAAAAAATGGTTATGTAGAACAATGGTCTGATAATTATGGAAGAGATTTGGGAGAGAAAATATATAGCATCAGACGGCATACAACATTACAAAAAGATTCCCATAATATACGGCTATGGAAGATACATGGAGATGTAGATAACATTGCATCCATTTCTCTGGGATTTGATCAATATTGTGGTGCATTGTCAAAAATGGATAGTTATATCAAAGGGAAATATAAATCAAGTTCGGGATTAGAGTGTTTAAATCCAATAAGTCAAAAATGTCATGATAATGAATTTGATAATCGGTCTTGGATTGAATTATTTTTTAATTCCAATTTATACATAGCAGGATTCGGTTTAAGCTTCTCAGAAATTGATATCTGGTGGCTTTTAAATAAAAGAATGAGATTGATAAAACAGGGTGTTCCCATCAATAATAAAATTGTATTTTTATATAGCGATTATGATAAGGAAAAAAGCGATTTTGATGAAAAAATTGTTATGCTGAAAGAATTTGGTGTTGAATATGAGAGGATAGATGTTGATGAATATTTTATACAATCAATATTTGAAAATATTTCATAAAAATATATAGGATGAGGTAATCATTTATTTTGTAGTATTAATAAATAATGGTAATATTAGTATGAAAACTTTATTAGAAGAAAACATTATTGATGTGATAAAAAAACTTGATGAAAATAATAAATTCAAAAAAGATATAATTAATGAATCTGATAAATTATATGATATTTCACTAATTATAAAAACATTGAATGAAAATGGGTTAATATCTGGATATCCTCATATAGATAAAATTCATAGGATATATTATTTGTATGAAATGATAGTTTTAAATAGAAAACAGAATAAAACTCTTAATCCAAAGCAAAGTGCATATGATTATTTTATGAAAATTACTGATGGATATAATGGTACTGCGTTAACTATTGATTGTGAAATTAGTTATAATCAATTTAAAGAATCAATAGAAAAAGAAGCATATGTAAATGATTTACTTGGTATTTCAAGCAGTGATAGAATTACTTTTTTGTTGCCATCTATGCCTAGCACCTATAGTGATTTTTATGCACTATCAAAAATAAATGCAGGTAGAAACATAGTTGATTTAAGAACTTCGCCCGAAGGTATCAAGAAATATATTAATGAAACTGAATCAAAATATTTATTCTGTATGGAAACAGTCAACCCTAAATTAATTAAAGAAATCATGAATGAAACAAGTGTTAAAAAGATTAAATTATTTACGCCACCTTTTTATGAATTAAAAAACTCAATTAAGAAAAATATTGGTAAAACATTGATTTGGGCTAATGAAATTGGATATAAAAAATTAGGAGATTCTATATTTTTGCCAAAAGATTTAGAAAAAATGAAATCAAATTATAAAAATGTAGAAGGAACCAAGTATGACGATGATAAACCAACTTTATTTTTACATACGTCTGGAACATTTGGTTTTCCAAAAACTGTTATGGCGAATGATAAGTGTATAAATATTGTTGCAAATCAATATAGAAAATCTTTAATGGATTTAAAATCTGGGTATAGATCACTTGGAATTATGCCACCTTGGATATTTTATGGGATTATGGGCTTTCATATGCCGTTTGCATTAAATATGAATGTTTATCCAATTGCAGATGCATCAAATGCTAAATTTGATGATATTATTTTATCTATAAAACCAAATACAATTGCAGGTGTTCCAAATCATTGGATTTCATTAATGTCAAGTAAAAAAGTGCCAAAAGATTTTAATTTGGATTTTTTAAAAACACCTGCGTGTGGAGGCGATGGTATAAGTAAAACTAATAATGATAAATTAAATAAATACTTGAGTGAACATGGTTCAAAAACGAATCTTGGAGCTGGATATGCACTTAGTGAAAACACAAGTATAGCAACAGCAAATCAAGGAATTTATAATAAAAGTGGTACAGTTGGTATTAATTTTTTAGATATGAATTGTGCTATTGTTAATCCAAATACTTTAAAACCCTTAAAATATAATGAGATTGGCGTTGTATGTGTAAATGGTGATTTAATGATTGGATACTTAAATAATCCAAAAGAAACTCAAGATGCTTTCATTGAAATAAATGGTGAAAAATATGTTTATACAGGAGATATTGGTTATATAGACGAAGAGGGATATTTGACTATAATTAATCGTGAGAAAAATTTGATTGTAAGAAATGATGGATTTAAAATTTCACCGTTAGAAATTGAAAATGTTATTTTAAAGCATTCTTCTGTAAAAAATTGTGTGGTATTTGGGATTAGAGACATAAAATTTGAGCAAGGTTACTTGCCTGCTGTTAGAATAGAATTTAATGATGAAAAACTAACATCAAATGAAAAAAAGGTTTATATAAAAGAAATAAAAAAAATGTGTGAAGAAAATTTATCATCATATTATTTACCGGAGGTATATTATGTTGATACTATTCCGCTGACAAAGATGGGTAAGTTTGATAGAGCAAAAATGCTTGAAGATTATGAAACTTATAAAAAAAATAAAAAAGGAAAAAATAAAATTTACCATAAATAAATTTCGGTAAGTGTTATTTTAATATTGATTTCATTCGCTCGTTAAATTAAAATAAAGTCATAAGCAAGTATGATATTAAACATTATACTTCTTATACAGTATTTGCAAGAGAAAACTAAATAATGTAAAGGAGGAGTGGGAATGGCAGAGAAAGACATTGCCGAAAAACTACTTGAGGATTACAATGATGTTTTTGCTGACATCGTAAATGTACTTCTATTCGACGGACAAGAAAGAGTAAACCCTGAATCTCTTACAAATACTAAAGATAAAAGCCAATATAAAGCAGACGACAGTACCTTACACGAACAGGAGCGGGATGTATCAAAATTCTGGTCGGAGGGTAAAATCAGAATTGCTTTATATGGTCTTGAGAATCAGACGGACGTGGATAGCGATATGCCATTCAGGGTTATAGGCTATGATGGTGCGGCTTACAAAAGTGAGACCTTAGATGAAGAATTAAAAGAGCGTTATCCTGTAGTGACTCTTGTATTGTATTTCGGAGAGAAAAGGTGGAAGAGATTTTCGCTCTATGACTGTCTTGACATACCTGAATATTTTAAGCCTTATGTCAGTGATTACAAAATCAATGTATTTGAGATTGCATATCTTACTGATGAACAGGTTAAGAAGTTCAAGAGTGACTTTAAGTTTGTGGCTGATTATTTTGTACAAATGAGGAAGAATAAAAACTACATAGCACCGAAAGAGGTTGTAAAACATGTAGACGAAGTTTTAAAGCTAATGCAGGTGCTTACGAAAGATAAAGCATGGGGTAATAATGGTATAGCAAAGAGGAAAGGAGCTCCATATATGGATCATTATTTGAGTGATCGAATTGCAGAAGCTAAGATAGAGGCATATTTAGATTGTGGCCTTTCTGTCTCAGAGATTGCAGGAAAGCTTAATATTTCAGAGGAAGAGGTTTCGGAGATAATTAAAAAACTTGAAACCGAGAATTTACAAAAGCAAAACTAAAAAATGAATTTTAAGAGTTGTCTATTATCACATCATAATAGGCAGCTCTTTTTCTTTGATTAAAAGTTTTATTTGTGCTTGACATATATATCATTGCGTTGTATTGTATATATACGATATATACAATTTTGATAACGCAGTGATATTAAACTCAAAGATATATAACAAGCTTTACGGAGGTTCATATGCAGGATTTTGAATATGCGATTGAGGTTAATAACCTTACTAAAAAATATGATGGATTTACATTAGATAATGTGAGCTTTAAGGTTCCAAAGGGAAGCATTATGGGCTTTATCGGACAAAACGGAGCAGGTAAGTCTACCACGATTAATGCAATTTTAAATATTGTTAAGAAGGACGAGGGCGAGATTAAGCTATTCGGACTTGATAATATAAAAAATGAGACAGAGGTTAAGGAGAATCTTGCTGCCGTATTTGATGAGCTTCCGTTTAACGAGGATTTAAATGCAAAGATACTGTCAAAGGTTATGAGTGACATATACAAGAATTGGGATGAGAAGGTATTTTTCAATTACCTGGATATATTTTCACTTCCGTCGAAAAAGGCATTTAAGAAGTTTTCCAAGGGTATTAAGATGAAACTTCAGATAGCGGTGGCACTTTCGCATCACGCAAAGCTTTTAATCATGGATGAGGCGACCACAGGGCTTGATCCGGTTGTAAGAAATGAGATACTGGATATTTTCATGGAGTATCTTCAGGATGAGAATAATACAATCTTTATGTCCACGCATATAACCTCCGACCTTGAAAAGATTGCCGATATGGTGACCTTTATTGAT
>JAFVBE010000008.1 GCA_017480195.1 Lachnospiraceae bacterium | reverse complement strand
AGAAGAATTAAGCTTATGTTATAATTAGTTTTTTCGATAAATATATTTCGGTTCATAAAGGTATAAAAAGTGTATATCTTCATAAATTGAAAAACTTATCGAGATGTTTGGGAAGAATCCGATATTATCCGTCGTAAGCCAAAAAGCATTAAAAGGTTTATTACGGTATAACTTGTAAACATACCCATGGCATATGCGTTTAAGCCGTAATTTGGAACCATTAAAAATATAAAGCAAATTCTTATGGATATACCGATTACGTTGCAAATTAGCGCAAAAAAGGATTTATCTATTCCATTTAATATGGATGTCAGATTTCCTGAAGTATATATAAGAGGACAAAGCAGGCAGAGCTTTTTAAGCAGTATGCCTGCTTCTTTGCTTTTAAATGCGACTTCGCACATTGGTATACCGAGTACGTAAAAGCCTGCAGAGGCCGATGCACCGAGAAATAGACAGAATACTATACAGTTTTTGAGAGCTTTATTTATAGCCCTTATATCCTTCCTGGCATTTGCGTATGATATCGCCGGCAGAAGCATAGTCGATAAAGAAGTGGTAATAGTTGCCGGGAAAAGTATAAACGGTATGACGATACCGGTTACTATTCCAAACATTTCCAACGCCGTGTCACTGTCGTTGTAGTAATAAAACAGCATCGCCGGCATAATGATTGCTTCTAAAGTTGAAAATAATGTGAAAATTAAATTGTTTATTGTAATAGGAATTGCATCATTTTTGAAATATTGAAGGACATCCTTTTTTTCTTTTGGAGTCAAATTTTCTTTTTCTGTTTCTTTTTCTGATTTTTGATTATTTAGGTTAATATTGTTTTTAGAATTAATAAATGTATTGTTTTTATTGTATAAACTGATATTACTTGTTTTAATTCGGTTTACATAATATATAACGATTGATATAACTGTCGCTGAAACTTCACCGATAACGACAGCAATCACTGCGAGAACAGCATTTACCTTATCAGCCATTACAAAAAGTGAAAGAATATATGCTGCTGATATACGTATTATCTGTTCTATAAGGTGTGAAAATCCGTGATACCCCGGCTTGTCAATTCCTATGAAATAAAAGTTTATACAGGATTTTACGGCTACAAAGGGCATAGCTATGGTTATAATGCGGAGCAGTATGCCACAGTCAGTATTTTTAAGAAGCTTATAGCTTATAAGGTCGCTGTAAAGATATATTGTTAGAGCTAGTATGAGGCTTAAAATTGTTGATATACATATGGATAGTTTGAATATGTAATCGGCTTTTGTTTTGTTTCCTTTTCCTATATAATATGAGGTTTGTTTAGTCAATGTTGTAGATATACCTTGAGAGCAGCAGGCGAATACAAACATATATATTGGAAATATTAATTGATATTTTCCAAGTTCAACCACACCGATAAGTCTTGTCAAAAATATTCTGTTATAAAAGCCGAGTATTTTAGTAAGAAGTCCGGCGATTGTAAGGATTAAAGTTCCTTTGATAATTGTTTTCTTTGACATGGGCAGATTTCGATATGTATTGGAATTTATTATATTATATTAAATTTTGTTGTTTTTATTCTTTTCAATTTAAACTCCTATTGACATAGTAGGAGTTAGATATTATAATCTAGAAATTGAAGATATTATTTGAGTTTAAGTATATGATTTGAACTTGAGTATATGATTTGAACTTCAGTATATGATTTGAGCTTGAATATATAATTTGAACTTGAATATATGGTTAAAAAATAATTATATAATTTGATTTTTTTCTTTTAAAAAGGATGTGATATATATGATGGTTTCAACGAAGGGCAGATATGCCTTAAGGGTTATGATTGATTTGGCCAAGCATAACACCGGAGGGTTTATCAGTCTTAAGGATATGTCGGAAAGGCAGGATATATCCCGTAAATACCTTGAAAGTATAATGAGTGGTCTTTCCAAGCATAATCTGGTTGAAAGCGCTATGGGTAAGGATGGCGGATACAGATTAAACAGAAAACCCGATGAATATAAGGTTGGAGAGATACTTAGGGTAACTGAAGGAGATTTGGCTCCGGTCGCCTGCATAGCACAGGACGAGAAGAAATGTGAGATGACAAGTCTTTGCAATGCGTTTCCGTTTTGGCAGGGACTTGCATCAAAAATAAATGAATATATAGACAGCTATACATTGCAGGATTTTCTGGATGTTGATGATAAAGCAAAAAGCTGCGTGTGAACTAAAAAGAGCTGATACAGACTATTCAACATCTGGGTATGATTATAAAACAAAGCTGACACATAATAAACAAAATAATTTGAATAAAATTAATTATAAGAAAGGCATAAGGATATGAATAACGAAAAATTATTGGAAGTAAAAGACTTACATGTCAGTGTAGGAGATAAGGAAATATTAAATGGTGTAAACCTTGAGATAGGAACCAATGAAACCCACGTGCTTATGGGACCAAACGGAACCGGTAAGTCAACCCTCGGTTATGCTATATGCGGTAATCCAAGCTATAGTGTAACAGGCGGAGACATCATATTTGACGGAGAAAGTATAGTGGATATGGCTGTGAATGAAAGAGCTAAGAAGGGTATATTTTTATCCTTCCAGAATCCTCTTGAGGTTCCGGGTGTTACACTTTCAGCATTTATAAGAAGTGCACTTGAACAAAAGACAGGTAAGAGAATGAAATTGTGGGATTTCAAGAAAAAGCTTAAGGAAACAATGGAGCTTCTTTCTATGGATGAGTCCTATGCTGAGAGAGATTTAAATGTAGGTTTTTCCGGTGGAGAAAAGAAAAAGGCAGAGATACTTCAACTTCTTATGCTTGAGCCAAAGCTTGCAATACTTGATGAAACGGATTCAGGTCTTGATGTAGATGCAGTTCGTACAGTTTCAAACGGAATAAAAATATTTAAGGAACGCTGTGAGGGTTCACTTTTGATCATAACCCACAGTACAAAAATACTTGAAGCACTGACCGTTGATACCACTCATATCATGGAAAACGGAATCATAGTAAAAGAAGGAGATGCCTCTCTTGTAGAAGAGGTAAACGCAACAGGATTTCAGGAACTTGAAATTTAATCTCAAACAACCGGATGTTAGGAGAAATAAAATATGGAAGAAAAAACATACGTTGATGACATAGACAGAAGCATATACGATATAAAGGATGTCGAGGATGACGACTTTCGTATGCAGGAGGGCCTTACCGAGGAGATAATAAAAAAGCTCTCTGACGAAAAGGATGACCCTGAATGGATGAGAGAGTTCAGACTTGAGTCTTTAAAGATATACAACGAGTTAAAGGTTCCGGATTGGGGACCATCCATAGAAGGACTTGATATGGATCATATTGCAACTTATGTCAGACCTAAGAGCAATATGGAAAATACCTGGGAAAATGTTCCGCAGGATATCAAGGAAACCTTTGAAAGACTCGGAATCCCACAGGCAGAACGTAAATCCCTTGCCGGAGTCGGAGCACAGTATGATTCCGAACTTGTATATCACAATGTTAAGGATGAAGTAGCCGAACAGGGTGTTATATATACCGATATGGAAAGTGCCATGAAGGGCGAATACGCAGATATGGTTAAGGAGTATTTTATGAAGCTTGTAACTCCGAGAGACCACAAATTTGCGGCACTTCACGGAGCGGTTTGGTCGGGTGGTTCATTTGTTTATGTTCCGAAAAATACTGATGTATCCATACCACTTCAGTCGTATTTCAGATTAAATGCTAAGGGTGCCGGACAGTTTGAACATACACTTATAATCGTTGATGAGGGAGCAAACCTCCACTTTATAGAAGGATGTTCTGCACCAAAATACAATGTTGCAAATCTTCACGCCGGCTGCGTTGAGCTATATGTTAAGAAAAATGCCAAATTAAGGTATTCAACTATAGAAAACTGGTCAAAGAATATGTACAATCTTAATACAAAAAGAGCAGTTGTTGAAGAAGGCGGCGCTGTAGAATGGGTTTCCGGTTCATTTGGTTCACATGTCGGATACCTTTATCCTATGAGTGTTCTAAAAGGCGATAATTCAAGAATGGAATTTACAGGCGTTACATTTGCAGGAAACGGACAGAATCTTGATACAGGAGCAAAGGTGGTTCATATAGGCAAAAATACAAGCTCTTACATGAATACCCGTTCCATAAGCAAGAGTGGCGGAATCAGTACCTTTAGAAGCAGTGTTGTCGTACAAAAGAGCGCAACGGGTGCTAAGTCTGCTGTTTCGTGTGAGTCACTTATGCTTGATTCGGATTCACGTTCGGATACAATTCCGGCTATGGATATAAGAACCAAGGATGCAAATATCGGACATGAAGCAAAGATAGGAAGCATAAGCGATGATGCGGTGTTTTATCTTATGAGCCGCGGCATGAGTGAGGAGGATGCAAGAGCACTTATTGTAAGCGGGTTTGCGGACAATGTATCCAAGGAGCTTCCGCTTGAGTATGCTGTTGAGATGAACAATCTGATAAGACTTGAGATGAAGGGCAGCATAGGTTAGGATGCATGGAGGTAATATAGATGACTAATACAGATAGAAATATAATAAAAGGCGAAAAAAATGCCGATGCCAAGGATGTATTAAATATAAATGCCATGCCTGCCAAGACCTGGTACTGGCTTGGGGTAAATTCATCAGATCTTTCATGGAATAATTCTGATGAGACATCACTTGGAGAAAATATTATAACTGCGGAAGCAGGACGGAAATATCCTGATGTAATTTTTAGCTTCAAAGATGTGGCTACATTGTACAATAATAAAAAATTCACAATAAATGCAGCCGATGACAGCGAGGTTTGTGTGATTGTAAATCTTAATACAATCAATAATATAAAAGTTTATTATGACATTAAGGTTGGCAAAAATGCAAAGGTAAAGCTTATAGAGCTTTGTAAGGTGGATGAAAACACATTTTACAGTGATATTAATACATCCTGTGAAGAAGCTGCAAAGTTCGAGCTTATTCATATGTTTGCCGGTAAAGGCAATGAGGCAGATAAGTCAAAGATGGGAGAGATTTACTCAAACGTCAAAGTCGATCTTGTCGGAGATAAGTCTGATTTCACATATAATATGGGATATCTGGCTCAGGGCTATGATAATTTTGATTATAATATTGCCGTAAATCATATAGGTAAAAAGACTAATTGCGACATCAAGGCAAATGGTGCCTTAAAGGAAAATGCACATAAGGTTTTCAGAGGAACAATTGATTTTAAGACCGGTTCTTCCGATTCAGTCGGTGCTGAAACAGAAACCGTCCTTATGTTGGGTGAGGAGGTTGTTAACAAAACTGTTCCGGTTATTCTTTGTTCGGAAGAAAATGTATCCGGTACACATGGAGCATCCATCGGTGAGCTTGATGAAGAGACATTGTTTTACTTTGAGTCAAGAGGCATAGATAAAGAAAAAGCCGAAAATATTATGGCAAGAGCTTCCATAGAGAGATTAACAGGCTTAATTGATAATGAAAAGGTAAATGATATCATAGAAAAGACACTGCAGGATGTACTTGGCGAGGAATGATATCACCTGATATTTGCAGCTGATATTTTTGATATATTAAAATGAATTTACAGGAGGTACATTATGATGCCTGATATAAATGAGATTAGAAAAGAATTTCCGATATTTGAAAATATGAAATCCGGTGAGGTTCTTCCGTTTGCGTATCTTGATAATGCAGCTACGTCACACAGACCAAAGTGCGTTATAGATGCAGAGATGGAGCTTTATGAAAAGCACAATGCCAATCCGCTTCGAGGCTCATATCCGTTAAGTGTTGAGGCAACGGATATATATGAAAATGCCAGAAAGAGTGTACGAGACTTTATAAATGCATCGTCTGCTTCAGAGATTATATTTACAAGAAATACCTCTGAAAGTATTAATCTTGTAGCTTACAGCTACGGACTTACCAAAGTAAATGAAGGTGATGAGGTGCTTGTATCCATAATGGAACATCACAGTAACCTCCTTCCATGGCAGATGGTAACAAGAAAAAATGGTGCAACACTTAAGTTTATAGAGTGTGAGAGCGACGGAAGTGTTGATCTTGAAAAGGTAAAAGAGCTCATAACCGAGAAAACAAAGATAGTAGCCATAACTCATGTTTCGAATGTTCTTGGATATGAAAATCCTGTTAAGGAGATAGCAAAACTCGCACATGAAAAGGGTGCGGTTATCGTGGTGGACGGTGCCCAGTCAACACCTCATATGAAGATAGATGTTAAGGATATGGATGTTGATTTCTTTGCATTTTCTGGACATAAGATGTTTGGTCCTATGGGAATAGGCGTGCTTTACGGAAAGGAAGATCTGCTTGATAAGATGCCTCCTTTTTTAACCGGAGGAGAAATGATAGATTCTGTTTCACGTTATGATGCGGTATATGCCGAGCTTCCTCATAAGTTTGAAGCAGGAACCGTAAATGCAGCAGGTGCGGCAGGACTTGATGCGGCTATCACATTTATGAAAAGAATCGGTTATGAATATATGCAGGAGCGTGAGCTTATGCTTACAAAACGAGCTTTGGACGGACTTGTTAAGATACCTCATATAATAGTCTATGGTTCCGATAAAGCCGAAAATCATACCGGAATTCTTACATTTAAGGTTGACGACGTGCATCCGCATGATGTAAGTGAGGTGCTTATAGCAGACAGCATAGCAATTCGTGCAGGACATCACTGCGCACAACCGCTTTTACAATACCTTGGAGTAAATTCTACCGCAAGAGCAAGTCTGATGTTTTATAACACAGAGGATGAAATAGATAGATTTTTAGAGAGTATTGCAACTATCAGGGAGCGTATGGGATATGGAAAATAGAAGCTTTTACAATGAAATACTAACGGAGCATAATATACATCCTGAGTTCAAATTTGATCTTGATGATGCGGATATTGTGCTTGAAGGTGTAAATCCAAGCTGTGGTGATGATGTCTGGCTTAAGCTTAAGATGGACGAAGATACTATAGTTGACGGAGCATTTATTGGAGATGGATGCGCTATATCACAAGCCTCTGCAGATATTATGCTTGGCATGGTAATTGGAAAAAAGAAGGATGAAGCCATTGCACTTGCAGACACTTTTGTAAAAATGATAAAGGGTGAAGCAAGTGAGGAAGAGATAGAAAGTCTTGAGGAAGCTTCGGCACTTCAGGATATCTCTCATATGCCTGCGCGTGTCAAATGTGCGGTCCTTGGCTGGAGAACGCTGAAAGAAGCACTGTCCAAATAAGTTTTCAGGATATGAATAGATATAGGTGTTTGACATAGGGCAAGGTACCGTGTCACACTGTATTACTTATGCATAATATAGTTATAAGATTAAGTTTAAAATTTTGACTGAGGAAAATGATATGGAGGATAAGAGGTTTGTATATATGGATCATGCGGCAACCACAGCGGTTCACCCTGACGTTGCAGAGGTTATGATTCCGTATTTTACCGATAAATTTGGCAATCCCTCGAGTGTTTACAAATTTGCTTCCGATAACAGGGAAGTAGTCAGCAATGCTAGAAGAACAATTGCTAAGACACTTAATGCCGATTATAGCGAGATATATTTTACCGCCGGAGGTTCCGAATCGGATAATTGGGCCTTAAAGGGGTATGCACTTTCACATAAGGACAAAGGCGGACATATTATTACAACCAAAATTGAACACCATGCCATACTTCATACTGCGGAATTTTTGTCGGATAATGGATTTGAGATAACTTATCTTGGCGTTGATGAAAACGGAATTATAAGATTAGAGGATTTAAAGAAGGCCATTCGTCCCGATACCATTCTTATATCTGTAATGTTTGCAAACAATGAAATAGGAACGCTTCAGCCTATAAAGGAAATAGGAGAGATAGCAAGGGCTAATAATATCGCATTTCATACAGATGCGGTTCAGGCATACGGACAGCTTCCTATCGATGTAAATGAGTTAAATATTGATATGCTTTCTGCCAGCGGTCACAAGCTCAATGGTCCAAAAGGCACAGGCTTTTTGTATGTGAGAAAGGGTATAAAGCTTGACAATCTCATCCATGGCGGACAGCAGGAACGCGGAAAAAGAGCAGGCACGGAAAATGTACCGGGTATTGCAGGACTTGGTAAAGCATGTGAGATTGCAAATTCATCATTGGAAGAAAGATTTAATCGTGAGACTTCTCTAAGAGACTATCTTATAGATAGAATTCTTATGGAAATTCCTTACGTCAGATTGAACGGACACAGAACAAAAAGACTTCCCAATAATGCGAATTTTTGTTTCCAGTTTACCGAAGGAGAGTCGATTCTTATCATGCTTGACATGGAGGGGATATGTGCTTCGAGTGGTTCTGCCTGCACATCAGGTTCACTTGACCCGTCACATGTGCTTATGGCACTTGGACTACCTAAAGATGTCGCAAAGGGATCGCTTAGATTAACGCTCGGTTATGAAAATACAAAGGAAGATGTAGACTATGTCGTTGATAATGTCAAGGCTGTTGTAAATAAGCTAAGAAGCATGTCACCGGCGTACGAAGACTATATAAAGAACAGCAGTTTCGGAGGTTCGACATGATTTTTCCTGATTATCATTTGCATTCATCATTTTCATCTGACTCAAGTGCAGATATGATGGACAATATCAAAAACGCAAAAGAAAATGGATTAAGCTCAATATGCATAACAGACCACTATGACATAGATTTCCCTGTCAGAGAAGATGAGCCGGAGATGGATTTTCAGTTAGACCATGAGGCTTATTACAAATATATGAGTGAATTAAGAGATAAGCTTGCTCCGGATTTTGATTTAAGAATAGGCGTTGAGCTCGGCCTTATGCATGAATCAAAGGATAAGTGTCAGTCCTTTGTCGATGAGCATCCTGATTATGATTTTTTCATTTCAAGTATTCATGTGGTAGATATGCTTGATCCTTATTATCCGGAATATTTTTCTGATAAGACGGAAAAGGAAGGGTATCTAAGATATTTTGAAACGATTCTTGAAAATGTAAAAGAATACGACGGATATAACGTGTACGGACATCTTGATTATATATTAAGGTGTGGACCGAATAAAGCAAAGTATTTTGATATCAGGGATTATTATGATGTATTTTATGAGATACTAAAAACTATTATCGAGCGTGGCAAGGGTATAGAGCTTAATACCGCGGGCTTATATAAGGGTCTTGGTTTTATACATCCTCATAAGGATATTCTTAAGATATATAAGGAGCTTGGTGGAGAGATAATCACGGTAGGTAGTGATTCCCATGATGCGAAGCACGTGGGATATGGCTTTGATATAGCAAGAGATATGCTGCTTGACATGGGATTTAAGTATTACTGTACATTTAAAAGACAGGAAGCGACATTTAATAAGATAATTTAATATATAAAAATGAAAGCTTTGAACATATGTTTGAGGCTTTTATTTTGTTAAAAGGATGTTTTAAAAATATTTGTCGTAAAAAAAAGAACAATTTACCAATTTTACACTTGAATTATATGTAAAAAAAAGGTATTATTAATTTGTGATTTTTCACAAGATTATTTACTGCGCGCCTAGCAGTATTAATAAACATTATTATTCAAAACTTAGGAGGAATAAAAAATGGCAGTAAAAGTAGCAATTAATGGTTTTGGACGTATCGGTCGTCTTGCATTCAGACAGATGTTTGATGCTGAAGGTTATGAAGTTGTAGCAATCAACGATTTAACAAAGCCTTCAATGCTTGCACACTTATTAAAGTACGATTCATCACAGGGTAAGTATCAGTATGCTGATCAGGTTTCAGCTGATGATGAGGCAGGTACAATCACAGTATGTGGCAAGACTTTAAAGATTTATGCTGAGGCAGACGCTAGCAAGCTTCCTTGGGGTGATCTTGATGTAGACGTAGTACTTGAGTGTACTGGTTTCTATGTATCAAAGGCTAAATCACAGGCTCATATCGATGCAGGTGCTAAGAAGGTTGTTATTTCAGCTCCGGCTGGTAATGATCTTCCTACAATCGTTTACAGCGTAAACGAGAATACATTAACTAAGGATGATACAATCATCTCTGCAGCTTCTTGTACAACTAACTGCTTAGCTCCAATGGCTAAGGCACTTAATGATTACGCTCCAATCCAGTCAGGTATCATGTCAACTATCCATGCTTACACTGGTGACCAGATGGTACTTGATGGACCACACAGAAAGGGCGATTTAAGAAGAGCACGTGCTGCAGCTGTAAATATCGTTCCTAACTCAACTGGTGCTGCAAAGGCAATCGGTTTAGTTATCCCAGAGTTAAATGGTAAGTTAATCGGTTCTGCACAGAGAGTTCCTGTACCAACCGGTTCAACTACAATCTTAACTGCAGTTGTTAAGGGTGCTAATGTAACTAAGGAAGGCATCAATGCTGCTATGAAGGCTGCTGCATCAGAGTCATACGGATACAATGAGGATCAGATCGTATCTTCAGATGTAATCGGTATGAGATATGGTTCATTATTTGATGCAACTCAGACTATGGTAGCTCAGATTGCAGATGATCTCTACGAGGTTCAAGTAGTTTCATGGTATGATAACGAGAATTCATACACCAGCCAGATGGTTAGAACTATCAAGTACTTTGCAGAGCTTGCATAATTATTGCTATTATGTAAAGAGTCACTTGTGACTCTTTTGCGCACGAGCGGTTTGCGAAGCAATAATTACCGCTACGCGAGTTGCGCATCCATACGGAGTTTATATTAACTCATAGATTTATCTATGAGTTAATATGCTAGGCCTAAGGGTCCGGTCTATTTGGACCGGACCTTTATTTCTTTAAATTATTTCAAAGGAGGACAATATAAAAATGTCATTAAACAAAAAGTCAGTAGATGATATCAATGTAAAGGGACTTCGCGTACTTTGCAGATGCGATTTCAATGTGCCACTTAAGGAAGGACAGATAACTGATGAGAATCGTCTTGTAGCTGCACTTCCTACTATCAAGAAGTTAATTGCAGATGGAGGAAAGGTTATACTTTGTTCACATCTTGGAAAGGTTAAGACAGAAGAGGACAAGCAGACTAAGACTCTTGCACCTGTTGCTAAGAGACTCTCAGAGCTTCTTGGACAAGAGGTTAAGTTCGCTGCAGATCCTGAGGTTGTAGGACCTAATGCTAAGGCTGCTGTAGAGGCTATGCAGGACGGAGATGTTATTCTTCTTGAGAATACTCGTTTCAGAGCTGAGGAGACTAAGAACGGTGAAGCATTTTCTAAGGATCTTGCAAGTATCTGTGATGTATTCGTAAATGATGCATTCGGTACTGCACACAGAGCACACTGCTCAAATGTAGGTGTAGCAAGTCTTGTTGATACTGCAGTTGTTGGTTACTTAATGCAGAAGGAGATTGATTTCCTCGGTAATGCAGTAGAAAACCCTGTAAGACCTTTCGTAGCTATCCTTGGTGGTGCTAAGGTTGCTGATAAGCTCAATGTTATCTCAAATCTTCTTGAGAAGTGCGATACATTAATTATCGGTGGTGGTATGGCTTATACATTCCTTAAGGCTAAAGGATATGAAATCGGTAAGTCACTTGTTGACGAGACTAAGATAGATTACTGTAAAGAAATGATGGAAAAAGCTGAGAAGCTTGGCAAGAAGTTGTTACTTCCTGTTGATTCTGTTATGATTGACAGTTTCCCTAATCCTATAGATGCACCTGTTGAGACAGAAATCTATGATGCTGACAAGATGTCTGCTGATAAGGAAGCTTGCGATATCGGACCTAAGACTATCGAACTTTATTCAGAGGCTGTTAAGACAGCTAAGACAGTTGTTTGGAACGGACCTATGGGTGTATTCGAGAACCCAACACTTGCCGTAGGTACTAAGGCAGTTGCAGCAGCTCTTGCTGAGACTGATGCTACAACAATTATCGGTGGTGGTGATTCAGCAGCAGCAGTAAATCAGCTTGGATTTGGCGATAAGATGAGCCACATTTCAACCGGTGGTGGCGCTTCACTTGAGTTCCTTGAGGGTAAGGAACTGCCTGGTGTAGCAGCAGCTAACGACAAATAATTTACACAATCTATTATGATAATTTCAGCATTTCTTTGCGTGCTTGTGTATGTTCAAAACTTGTCATCAATTTGCTGAAACAGTAAAATCAAAATTTGATTTTTGCACGAAATCGTAAAACTCGCTTCGCTCAAACATTACGATTTCTGAGCAAAAATCCGCATTTTATCTCTTCTGTTTCTACGCAAATCGGACAAATTGTTTTGTACATACACAAGCACGCAAATGAAAAGCTGAAATCGGCATAGTGATTGAATCATTATAGGAGGTGTACTATGGGTAATTTTATTTTAGGCGTTTTTGATTTTGTTGAATTAGTAGGTTACATCTCTATTGGAAAGGATATTTCAGAAAGGATAAAGAAGAAATGGCAAGAAAAAAGATTATCGCAGGAAACTGGAAGATGAATATGACTCCAAGTCAGGCTGTAGCTCTTGTTAAGGAGCTTGAGCCGCTTGTAAAGAATGATGCAGTAGATGTTGTATACTGTGTCCCTGCTGTAGATATTGTACCTGTTGTTGAGGCTGTCAAAGGTTCTAACGTACAGGTTGGTGCAGAGAATATGTACTTTGAGGATAAGGGCGCTTACACAGGCGAGACTTCAGCAGAAATGCTTGTTGATGCAGGCGTTAAGTATGTTATTATCGGACATTCAGAGAGACGTGATTACTTCAAGGAGGATGACGAGCTTCTTAACAAGAAGGTTAAGAAGGCATTTGAGGCAGGTCTTACACCGATTCTTTGCTGTGGCGAGAGCTTAGAGCAGAGAGAACTTGGCGTTACTATGGACTGGATCAGACTTCAGATTAAGTCAGACTTAAAGGATATCACTGCTGATCAGGTTAAAGAGCTTGTTATAGCATACGAGCCTATCTGGGCTATCGGTACAGGTAAGACTGCTACAACTGAGCAGGCTGAGGAAGTATGTAAGGGTATAAGAGAGTGCATCGCTGAGATTTATGATGCTGCAACTGCTGATGCAGTTCGTATTCAGTACGGCGGCTCCGTAAATGCAGGCAATGCATCTGAGTTATTTGCACAGCCTGATATCGACGGTGGTCTTGTAGGCGGTGCATCACTTAAGGCAGATTTTGGTAATATCGTTAATTACTAAAAGTCACATTTTTTATTCCTAAAGAATAGATGAGGAGTATGAGCTTGGATAAGTTCATACTCCTTTTACTTTACTTAGGCGAAGCCTCTATAGCTTTCTCTGATATTATATATTCAAAGCTTGTATTAAGGTTTTCAGGAAAGAGAAGATAAAATGTATCATCTTCATTTTTAGTATATTTTCCCATATATTCCATATAAACAAGATTTTTAGCTATGTATAAGAAGTTGTCAAAATTGTTATTAAGGGACTTGTCTAAATCCTTTAAGTTATCCTCTGCATCAACAGGAGTACAGAATTCCTGATTTGCAATTTTAGTCCTTATCTCAAGGATGGATAGAGGATTACCGTTTTCGTCAACCCAGTACATATTGTTGGTTATATCGAGCATAATCCACTTGTTATATGTGGAATCCCATACCTCATTTACCACATGGCAGTCACCGTCATATTTTGAGTTCGGCATAATCCATACCTTTCTTGAATAGATACCGAGTGCCAGACACATTTCATTGAGTATTTGAGCCTTGTTACGGCAGTTTATACCATGATTATTATTGTCAAGACTGTATTCAAGCAGACTCAAGGCATTCATATCAATATGATTATCATAATCACTTTTATGCTTTAATCTTGGTGCAAATTCGTTCATAAGATTTTTAGCCTTCTCAAATTCACTGCCGTCTTTAGCAATATTTGCTATATCATACTTCTCAAGGAGTTCCTTGTATTCCTCGTTGTCAAAATCATAGCTTATTTCGTAATCGTTTCCTGCTTTGAATTCTAACTGATTATATAAGATACCGCTTTCCATAATGTATATTTCATTGGGTGACTGCTGGTAGGACATATAGAATAAGCTGTATCCTCCGAAGAATGCTACATATATGATAAAACCAACACTTAAAATCAAAAGCAAACCGAGTATGGCAAACCAGATTTTGTATTTCTTTTTCATTTTTCGTTTCTCTCCTTAAAAAGTTTTCAATATAAATATATACATATCATATTATGAGCTTTGTGGCGATGTGCGCTTGCGTACATCGCCATAAAGCGAAAACCAAGTCAAGCCATTAGGCTAGATGATATACTAAGATTTGTATATGCTGTTGATAATTATAACATTTTAATATGATTTATTCATCTATTTTTTGAATTCATTGTAAAACTCAAGTTGGTTGTGTTATACTAAGCTTAATTAATCATTGATAAGGAGTGTATGAGTATGGTTTGGCAATATAATGAAACACTGAAGGACCGACAGCCCGTATATATAGCCATGCGCGTTATAAGGATAATATGTCTTATTGCGTGGGTGTCAATTATCTATTATGTTCTTAATATTGATGTTTTTGAATCTGAATTTTTTGCTGTTTTTACTATAATATTAATTGCAGTATGGGCAGTCTTATTTTTTGTTAATACAATAAATAATAGAAATATATGGTATGCAACAACTGCATTTTCTTATAATTATAATAACAATTGTATATACTGTTATGATATTAACAGCGACACATTTCTTAAATTCACTAATCTTATGAAATATAAGATATATAATCATGTTACAACAAAAGCTGCATTACTTGTTTTCATTTTTACTGATAAGATTAAACTGAAAAGTTTACTTAATACAATCAGATATAACAATATAATTGGAAGTATTGTTGCAGGCGGAATGGAAGACCGTGTCGCAGTAAAGATTTACAGAGTTACAGGAATAAAAAAATACGAGAAATATTTTCAGGTGTATTTTACCTATATAAATAATGGCAAAGAAGTTGAATGTATGAGGACAGTTTATGATATCATAAATAATTATAACGAACTGCTTGCACTTTTTGAACAGAGAATGTCTGTAACCCAAAATGTATGTGCGCGATGCGGAGCAGTTATGGAAAATGGCATATGTCAAAACTGTTGGTATAATGTCGCAGCACCTGACAGCAGACCGACAGGAAGAAAATATAATATAGGTATGGCGGTTTTAGCTGCGGTTACAATATTAAGCTGTGTCCTGTGGTATATTTTATCTATAAATATGGTTTTACCGTCATTTATAAATGTAATTTTTCTCTTTTTGATTATGTATGAAATAATGGGATTTTTTATATTGCTAAAAAAGAAGAAGGACGCCAATATCAGAAAATAATTTGTCAGGAGCAGATATGGATTACGAACAGATTTTTGATGTGTTATCAAAAAAACCGAATAGGTTAATATTAAGCAGTCAGTCTGATAAAGCTTATAAATACAGAAAAACAGTTATAACCAAGACTCTTATAAAAGGTAAAGAACTGTATCAGATAGAAAGATTTACGGATAAGCAGGCTTTTCATGAAAATGTTGAGAGTGACAAACTCCAAAGTGTTGTGGAAGAGCTATTCCCTGATAAATATAAGCAGCTTAATATATTCTGCGAGGATGGCCAGTATGATTATAAATGCTCGAAGAAGGGAAAGTTGTTATCCAATTATCATAAAGCTAAAGATAAAGAGAACAACGCAAAGCTTTACAATGTAAGTGACGAACATAGTGACAAATCAGGGGATTTAGATATTAATGGTAGTTACTCCAATATTATAACTCATAAGGACGATTCTTCATTATCTCACAATCGCAGGAAAAAATATCTTCTTCCCGAAGGAACGGTTATACCTCCATTAGTAGACTTAGGAATCTTTACGAAGGAAGGTAAAATCGTTAAGTCGATGTATGGGAAATACAGGCAGATTAACCGTTTTCTTGAACTGGTTGAAGATGTGGTTAAGGATTATCCAAGCAAGGATATGCATATAGTTGATTTTGGTTGTGGTAAATCATATCTTACATTTATTCTATATTATTATCTTGTAGAGATAAAGGGATATAATGTGCATATGACTGGGCTTGACCTGAAAGAGGATGTTATAGAAAAATGCAATGAAACAGCAAAAAAATATTGTTATGACAATCTGCATTTTGTGCTTGGAGATATAAACGGTTATGAACCAAAAGAAAGAGTTGATATGGTGGTTACGCTTCATGCCTGCGATACGGCGACAGATTATGCCTTATATAACGCCATCAACTGGAATGTGGGAATTATAATGTCTGTGCCTTGCTGTCAGAAGGAGGTTAATTCCATGATAGCGACGGATGACCTTTCAATCCTTACTAAGCATGGGATTATAAAGGAGCGTATATCGGCACTTATGACCGATACAATCCGCTCAAATGTACTTGAATACTGTGGCTACAAGTCGCAGATACTTGAATTTGTGGATTATGACAGTTCCCCTAAGAATCTGTTGATTAGGGCGGTAAAGAGAAAGAATGAATTACCTGCTAATAAGAAACAGGAGACTAAAAAGGAAATAGATAATCTTTGTGAGGAGTTTCATATCAGCCAGACACTATATAATAAGGTGTTTGATAAGTAGATTATTAGGAGATTATTATGGCAGATACTATTTTTTTTACTTTAAAACTAAAAAGAGGCAGAAAACCATTAGAAGTATTCGAAAAAATGTCAAAGAAAATAAAGAAAACATGGGCTACTAAGAACTGGAATTACAATATTGATGAAGAAAATGAGACATTTTGTATTGACTTTGGAGATGATAAAAGCGAAAACTTTGTACTTCATTTTGATAAGCAGATTGCAGATGGCTTTTGCAAGGTTTATTTTCCGTTAGAGGGAGAGCTTTTTGAGAACGAGAAAAAGAGTGAGCTTAAATCTTTACTTAATATGATTTATTCAGTCAGGACATCATTTTCTTCGATAAAGATAACGGATGATTACGGTATCGCAGAGGATTTTATTGAAAGTAAGAAATATAAGTTAAAAATTCGTGAGCTAAGCAATGAAGAGCTTGTGAGAGCAAAACGGGTATTTGAAGCAGGATATACCGAGTATCCGGACTTTCTGCTTAGAGTATTATATGACTATATGGATATACCTTATGATAAGAGCTTTGAGGATTATATTGATAGAAATATATCATGTACGGTGTTTGATTTTATTGATAAGCGGTATTTTCTTCCCTTTATAGAGACATTTTTGCGTGAAACCTCCGAATACGGTGGTTTAGGAAGGCTTTATCTTATCTTTGATTATTATTATGAATTAAGTGGTGTGTATTATTCTGTATATGCACTTGGACTAATGCTTTCAGAGATAATTCATGCTGATAATATGGTTTATGCTGATAATTTTTTCTTTGGTGTAAAGCATGCACAGGCAAGAAAATATTATAAGGATAAATTTTTGCCTCTGATTGAAGGCGAGGAAGATGCACTTGAAAAATGTATATTAATATATAAATTTTTTGTTTCATTATACGATTTCTGTGGCTTTGAATATGTGGGCACGGACAAGCTGCTGCATGATTATGAAGCAAATTTAGGACCGGTTCTTTTTGCAAGTGCTGTACATCATAAACCGGGTGAGATTATATATGATTACACAGAGGGCTTAGGAAATATTTTGCCTGTGAGAAGATATTATTATAAGAATGATAAAAAGTATATTGTCCAAAAAGAATATGATAATGCTATAGACGGATATACGATATATATAACTCTTGGACTTTCAAATTATAGTAGATTTATAAACAAAAAATGTGAACTTGTTATGCTCTTTAATGATGATATAGAAGCTTCCGGAAAAGCTATGATGAAAATAATCATGAAGACTATTAAAGAAAAGTATGATTTTAGTGATAGTTTACTGATAAGTGATTGTGATATTAATTATTATGCTGAAGGCTTTGAAGAAAGGCACAGCAAAAACGCAGTTTATATAACTCAAAAGGATAATGTTATCAATAAACTGCCGTTCATTACAAATGAATGCGAATTGTATATCGCATTTTTTATAACCAAACAGGAAGCAGAATACATAAAAGAATATGGTCATAAAAAATTCGAGGAGGAGCTTAATAAAAATAATGTTGATATTGGAAATATAAACAGGAAGTCGATTATTTAGTTAAAAAGAGAGGAGTATATAACTATGATTAAAAGAAAAATATATATAAAAAATAAAGTATTACATAAGACTGGCAGATGTATTATAGTTGGAGCTTTAATATTTGTTATGAGTATGGTTTCTTATTCATATATACCTGAAGAGGTTACATACGCTGCTGATAATTCTGAAGTCGAAGATACATCTGATGATAATGATATTTTTTATATTTATTCTTGGAATGAGCAGTTGGATGAAATCATGCCATATTTTTATGATAAATACCCTGAATACAAGGATAAGGTAATATGTAAGGTTGTTCCAAGTGGGGATACAAAGGATTATATTGATACAGTCAGGCTTGATATAGAGCGTGATGATGGTGAAAGTCCTTCTTTGGTTTTATATGATGGGGATTATAAGGATGAAATGTTGAATATGGATATATTTCTTCCTGTCGAGGAGGTTGGAATTACAGAGGATATGTGCGGGGATATGTATCCGTTTACACTTAATACAAGATATAATGATGAGCTGATGGGGCTTACATGGCGTGCATCTCCTGTTGGATTTTGTTATAACTTAGAAGTGGCAGAGGAGGTGTTTGGCTCTTCCGATTCAGAGGTTGTCGGAGAGTATTTTTCGACTTGGGATAATGTATTGGAATCTGCCAAGCTGCTTAAGGATGCGGGATATTACTTATTGCCGGAGACGGAATCAGTTAAAACAATAATGTCAGATAATTATAATCAAAGTGTCATTGATTCTTTGGTTGATAATGAATATTCAAAGGAAGTTGAAATGTGGTCTTATGAATGGATAGATGGATATAATGATGATGTATTTGGATATTTACTTCCGCCTTGGTATTCATTTTCATTATTTGGAATTAGTTATATAGATAATACGACAATTCCTACAGGAGTATGTGCTTTTCCTGATTCTTATTTCTGGGGTGAAACTTATATAAGTGCAACAAAGAATTGCAAGGATTTGGAGATTGCCCGTCTGTTCTTAGAGACCTTATGCTGTGATGCTGATACAATGTACGAGATTGGTATTAACAATGAGTGGGATTTGATGAATAACCGTTCTGCTGTTCAAAAAATGATTGATAATCAGGATAAACCCTGGTCAGATGGAGCATTAGAGACTGATGATGTGTTAGTTGTATATGATAGTATTGCAGGTAATATAATGAATACAGGCAGCCTAAATAATGTAAGCAGTGTTGATGAAGACGATGCAGAAGAAACTGATACATCAGATTCAGCAGGTTCATCAGATGAGGATGTGACGAAAGATACAGACACATATTCAGTTGTTGAAGGAGATTGTTTGTGGAAGATTGCAGAGGAATATTATGGTGACGGTGCTGAATATGTAAAGATATATGAGGCAAATCGTTCTGTAATAGATGCGCATGGCGGCGGTGCAGATTTAATATATGTTGGGGATGTATTAATATTGCCGTAGAATATATATAATCTTGATAAAATCTTTCTATATAAAAAAGGGAGTACATATGAACAAAAAATTAGTAATTATAATCATAATTCAAGCTTTTGTCGTTACATTTTTACTTGGAATCTTTCTTGGTATAGCTATACAGAAGAAGCGGGATAATAAGGCGGACAGCAATAACAATCAAAGTGAAAATGTAACGGATGCTGGGCGTGATGTAGATAAATCAGATAATAATGATAATTCTGACACAGATAAAAATGACAGTTCATATTCATCGGATAGCAATTCCGATACAGATAAAAAAGACAGTTCTGATGGTTCGTCTGACAGCAATGATGTGTATGTCGAAAGAGATGTAGACTACGGTGCGATGAATGTTCCTGAGCCAACAACTGATGACTGGCTTTTTACGGATGGAAGTAAAATCGTTGATAAGGACGGTAATGAGGTATGGCTTACCGGTATTAACTGGTTCGGATATAATACGGGAACTAATACCTTTGACGGACTTTGGAACAGTGACCTTAATCAGTCTATTCAGGAGATTGCCAATCATGGCTTTAATGTAATACGAGTACCTATGTCGGCACAACTTATAAATCAGTGGTCTCATGGTGAGTATCCGGAGGCGAATTTTAACCATGCCATAGATGATTATCTGGTTGATATGGACAGTCTTCAGATATTCGACTATGTAATAGGTCAATGTCGTGCCAATGGACTAAAATTAATCATAGACATACATAGTGCTGAGACAAATGCAAGCGGACATACGGTGAACCTGTGGTATACAGATAGTGTATCGGTAGAAGATTATTACAGTGCGTTATCATGGATGGCAGATAGGTACAGTAATGATGATACAATAATTGCCTACGATCTTAAGAATGAGCCGCACGGCAAGCCTTACGAGGCTGATAATGCAGCAAAGTGGGATAATTCTAAGGATGCAAACAACTGGAAATATGTAGCAGAGCAGGCTGCTGCTAAGGTATTTGAGAAAAACCCGAATGTACTTGTGCTTGTAGAGGGTATCGAGATATATCCAATGGACATAAAGGCTAATGGAGATTTCTCATCAACAGATGATAATGATTATTATTTTAACTGGTGGGGCGGTAACCTAAGAGGAGTTAAGGATAATCCTGTGGACTTAGGTAAATATCAGAATAAACTTGTATATTCACCGCATGATTATGGTCCGACTGTATATGCGCAGCCTTGGTTTGAAGGAGATTACGATTTTGACAGTCTGATGGATGACTGCTGGTACGATAACTGGTTTTATATCAAGGAGGATAATATTGCCCCACTTTTGATAGGTGAATGGGGCGGATTTATGACAGAGCCAAATATCACATGGATGACCTATATGAGACAGCTTATCAAGGAAAACCATCTTAATCATACGTTCTGGTGCTTCAATGCTAACTCAGGAGATACAGGCGGTATGGTACTTGATGATTTTCAGACATGGGATGATGAAAAGT
Source organism: Lachnospiraceae bacterium (assembly GCA_017480195.1). Taxonomy (GTDB): domain Bacteria; phylum Bacillota; class Clostridia; order Lachnospirales; family Lachnospiraceae; genus Coprococcus_C. The sequence goes on along the minus strand of JAFVBE010000008.1, from coordinate 89,719 downwards.
ATGAATTTGTAAAAGAGGTCTTATGGAACGATGGTGAAAAATTCATCGGTCTCGACCATGAAATTCCTCTTGGCATAAACGGAATTAGTCTGGGAGAGTACTATAAATAATTCTTGATTTTAAGTTGACAAATAATAATATGTAGCATACAATATATTTAGCAAGACAGCCGAGCGGTGAACACTACTCACCCGTTCCGGTGAAATTATTAAGCTATAAGAATAGCCGTCAAACTTTACCCGAGCTGGACGGCTATTTCTTATTTTCTTTAGATAACTTTATGTAATCAATAATCAGCTTTAAAGCATTAATTACGACCATAAGATACTCATAAATACTCATAAGCCTCAACCCCTTTCCGCAAGACTTGGAACGGGTGAGGATGCACGCCCTCGACTGCCTGACTAAATACATTCTATGCTAAAATTTTGTTTATTGGATATCTTTTGTATAAAAATTTGATTTTTGACATTTTTCGAGCTAATAAAAGTATAATTATAATATTTACTAATGTCAATAAATATTTTACCTTATATCATCGATAACACTTGAAAATACAACCCTTTATGATATATAATATATGTCGTATTTTATTAATTAACCTATATGGGTTGTTAGGATTAATATATCCATAAGCAGGTAATGTGAACACGCCTGTACTTAGCGAGGTTTTTTCGAGCTTAGTACAGCTGCGTGTGAGGTTTAGCGAGTGCGTGCCTGCGATGGATATATTAATCCTAACAACCCTAAGAAATAAAAAAGGAGATACATAAAATGACTAAAAAACCTGTAGTATTAATGATACTTGACGGATACGGCATAAGTGATATAAAAGAAGCAAATGCTGTCGCTATGGCTGATACTCCGGTTATGGACAAGCTTATGGCTGAATGTCCGTTTGTAAGAGGTAACGCATCAGGACTTTTTGTTGGTCTTCCTGATGGACAGATGGGTAACTCTGAGGTAGGACATATGAATATGGGTGCCGGAAGAGTTATATATCAGGATTTAACAAGAATTACAAAGGCTATTGAAGACGGAGATTTCTTCAAGAATGAGGAATTGCTTGCTGCTATAGACAACTGCAAGAAGAACAATTCAGACCTCCATCTCTGGGGACTTCTTTCGGATGGTGGCGTTCACAGCCACAATACGCATCTTTATGCAATACTTGAGCTTTGCAAGAAGGAAGGACTTGAAAATGTTTATCTTCATCCTTTCTTTGACGGAAGAGATACACCTCCTGCATCAGGTAAGGGATATCTTGAGGAATTAGTTGCCAAGACTAAGGAGATAGGTGTAGGTAAGGTAGCATCACTTTCAGGCCGTTATTACGCAATGGACAGAGATAATCGTTGGGATAGAGTTGAGCTTGCATATAAGTCACTTGTTACGGGTGAGGGAGAGCAGGCAGAGGATCCTATCGAGGCTATGCAGGCATCCTATGACAAGGAAGTATATGATGAGTTCGTACTTCCTACAGTAATTACTGAGAATGGCAAGCCTGTATCACTTGTTAAGGAAAATGATTCGGTTATCTTCTTTAACTTCAGACCGGATAGAGCAAGAGAAATTACAAGAGCCTTCTGTTGTGATGATTTCGACGGATTTGCAAGACCTAATGGCCGTTTTCCTCTTACATATGTATGTTTCAAGGATTATGATGAGACGATACCTAATAAATTAGTAGCATTTAAGAAGGAAGAGATTAAGAATACCTTTGGTGAATATCTTGCATCACTTGGATTAAAGCAACTTAGACTTGCTGAGACTGAGAAATATGCACATGTTACATTCTTCTTCAATGGCGGTATAGAGGAGCCGAACAAGGGTGAGAACCGCATACTTGTTAAATCACCTGCAGTTGCAACCTATGACCTGCAGCCGGAGATGAGTGCACCGGAGGTTAGTGAGAAGCTTAATGCAGCTATTACTTCGGGTGAATATGATGTAATAATAATTAACTTTGCTAATCCTGATATGGTTGGTCATACGGGAGTTATACCTGCTGCAATTAAAGCAGTTGAGACAGTTGATAAATGTGTCGGTACAGCAGTAGAGGCAGTCAAATCAGTAGATGGAGTATTGTTTATCTGTGCTGACCATGGTAATGCTGAGCAGATGATTAATTATGAGACAGGCGCACCACATACCGCTCATACAACCAATCAGGTTCCGTTTATTCTGTATAATTACGGTGATGTCAAGCTCCGTGAGGGCGGATGTCTCGCTGATATAGTTCCTACATTGCTTGAGATTATGGAATTACCACAGCCTGCGGAGATGACCGGAAAGTCACTCATATTAAAATAGATATTTCGGATAATCTAACTGATGTTAGTTTGTCCTGAACGTATAAATATAATAATTTATAAAGGAGAAAAACACATGAAAAAGTTTTTACAGGAATTCAAGGAATTTGCATTAAAAGGTAATGTAATGGACATGGCAATCGGTGTTATCATCGGTGGTGCATTTGCAGCAATTATCACTGCATTTACAGATGATTTCATTAATCCTCTTATTGCAGCAATAGGCGGTGCAGAGGTTGCAGGAAGAACCCAGATTGGCAGTACAGGTGCTTATATCGAATGGGGCGCATTTATTACCTCAGTTATTAACTTCATTATAGTTGCACTTGTATTATTCTGCTTACTTAAGGCTATGAATAAGCTTATGTCTATAGGTAAGAAGAAGGAAGAGGAAGAGAAGACTACTAAGTTATGCCCATATTGCAAGACTGACATTGCTATTAAGGCTATCAAGTGCCCACACTGTACTTCTGATGTACCTCTTGAGCCGGTTGAGGAAGATTAATAAAAAAAGTATTGCATTCATTTAATTTCTATGATAATATAAGCAAAGTGTGTTGAAATATTTGCTTTGTTTAGGAGGTTTTTTCGTTGAAAACGGCATTAATTATAATATTTTTAATAATAACAGTAATTTTATCAATAATAGTAATGATGCAGGAAGGTAAAAGCGGCGGACTTACCAGTTCTATAAGCGGTGGCGGTGCTGATACTTACTGGAGTAAGAATAAGGGTAAATCCAAGGATGCTATTTTAAGAAAGATAACAGTTGTATTGGGTATACTCTATATGTTAATAGCATTATTCTTATCTTCAAAGTTTATTTAATTGAATGTATATATTTTATTAAAGACCACAGACGCATCACAAGTCTGTGGTTTTTTAAAATTAATCTGAAAAGTATTGCAAATAAAGGCTTTATTATATAATATGTTTGTATAATTCTTTAATATAAGGGTTGATAATTATGTCAGATAACTTAGTTAAAAAACTAACTGAATATAAGGATTTATCAGATGCCGAGCTTAAAGAGATAATTGAGACAGACCTCTATGACGCAGAGCTTGAGGAAGCTGCTGATAAGGTAAGACGGGAAAACTATGGTGATGAGGTATATATCAGGGGCTTGATAGAATTTACTAATTACTGTAAGAATGATTGTTACTATTGTGGTATCAGAAGAAGCAATAGGAATTCCGACAGATACAGATTAAGTAAGGAAGATATACTAAGCTGCTGTGAAAATGGGTATAGTCTTGGATATAGAACCTTTGTACTGCAGGGCGGTGAGGATAATTATTATACTGATGATATTATCTGCGATATAGTATCGGAAATTCATAGTAAGTATCCTGATTGCGCTATTACACTGTCTATCGGTGAGAAGTCATATGAAAGCTACAAGAGATATTTTGAAGCCGGTGCAATGAGATATCTGCTTAGACATGAGACGGCAGATGATGAGCATTACGCAAAGCTTCATCCTGAGGAAATGAGCATTGAGAACAGGAAAAGATGTCTTTTTGATTTAAAGAAAATCGGATATCAGGTCGGCGCCGGAATGATGATAGGCTCGCCGTATCAGACGACTGAGAATCTCATATCAGATTTAAGATTCTTACAGAAGCTTGAGCCTGATATGATAGGTATGGGGCCTTATATTATTCATAAGGATACGCCTTTTGCAGAATATAAGGATGGCAGTCTGGAATTATCCCTAAGACTTTTGGCGATAGTAAGACTTATGTTTCCTTATGCGCTTATCCCGGCTACTACGGCACTTGGAACTATCTCTCCGAACGGTCGTGAATTAGGTTTAAAGCATGGGGCTAATGTCGTGATGCCGAACCTGTCGCCTGTGGGCACAAGGAAGAAATACGACCTCTATGACAACAAGATATGTACCGGAGAGGAAGCGGCAGAGTGCAGGGGCTGTCTTGAAAGAAGAGTTACATTTACAGGTTATAATATAGTTACTGATATAGGAAATGTGAGGAAATATAATAATGCTTAATCAATTTTCAAGAACTGAGCTGATATTCGGTAAGGATGCTATGGATATTCTGGCAAGTTCAAGGGTGGCAGTGTTCGGAATTGGCGGAGTAGGTGGATATACGGTTGAGGCACTTGCGCGTTCGGGAGTCGGAACTCTCGATATAATAGATGATGACAAGGTCTGTCTTACGAATATTAACAGACAGATTCTTGCTACAAGGAAGACTGTTGGAAAGTATAAGGTGGATGTTGCTAAGGAAAGGATTTTAGAGATTAATCCTGAATGTGTGGTTAATACCTATAAGACCTTTTATCTGCCTGATACGGAAGATATGTTTGATTTTACCGAATATGATTACATAGTCGATGCGATAGATACCGTAACCGGCAAGCTTGCGCTTGTGATGAATGCCAAGAAAGCAGGAACGCCTATTATATGCTCAATGGGAGCCGGCAATAAGATTAATCCTGCGATGTTCGAGGTGGCAGATATATACGATACATCAGTATGCCCATTGGCAAAAGTTATGCGATACGAATGCAGGAAACGCGGCATAAAAAGTCTTAAATGCGTATATTCAAAGGAAAAGCCTATAAGACCTGTAAATGATATGGCAATCAGTTGTCGTGAGCATTGTATATGTCCGCCTGATACGGCAAGAAAATGTACGCAAAGGCGTGATATACCGGGTTCAAATGCTTTTGTTCCATCTGTAGTGGGACTTATTATAGCAAGTGAGGTAATCAAGGATTTAACAAGCTTCGACAGGGGAGACAGGTAATATGGGTGAAAAAAGAGAGATAATAAAAGAAAAATTATATGGATTTATATGTGACAAGGACTATAAACCTATGCGTCTTAAGGATATCAGGTTTTTATTGCAGGTTTCTGACGAGGATAAAAAGCGTGTTGAACTTGCGCTTAACGAGCTTATATCTGAGGGAAAGATAATGGTTACCCCGAAGGGCAAATACAAGAAGCTTAATGATGACCTTTTGTCAGGTGTCTTTATTGGCAACAAAAAAGGCTTTGGTTTTGTGCGTGTCGAGGGAGAAAAGGATGATTTCTTCATACCTGCCAGAGACAGTATGGATGCCTTTCACAATGACAGAGTTCTTATCAAGCCAAGCAATTATGTTGAGGCAGGCAAAAGACGAGAAGCAAAGGTCGTAAAAATCTTGGAAAGAGGTATGACTGTAGTTGTCGGAACATATGACAAGCAGGGAAGCTTTGGCTTCGTCATACCGGATAATCAGAAGGTTGCTGATGATATATATGTGGCAGGTAAGGATGCAATGGGTGCGATGTCAGGACATAAGGTTGTATGTCAGATTATATCCTATGGTGAGAAAAGAAAGGCTCCGGAGGGGAAGATAATCGAGATATTAGGACATGTTAATGACCCGTCTACAGACATATTATCGGTAGTTCGAGCATATGATATACCTATGGAGTATCCTGACAAGGTTATGGATTCGTTAAATGACATTCCTGATGAGGTTTCGTCAGAGGATATGGAGGGAAGAACGGATTTTAGGGAACTTCATACAGTTACGATAGACGGTGAGGATGCTAAGGACTTAGATGATGCGATTACAATTTCCTACAAGGACGGCATATATACGCTTGGCGTCCATATCGCTGATGTATCGCACTATGTAAAGGAGAAATCCCCACTTGATAAGGAAGCATTAAAAAGAGGTACAAGCTGTTATCTCGTAGACAGCGTTATACCTATGATACCGCACAAACTGTCTAATGGTATATGTTCATTAAATCATGATGTGGACAGGCTGACACTTAGCTGTGTGATGGATATAGATAAAAAGGGAAAGCTGATCAATCATTATATCTGTGAGGGAGTAATCAATGTCAATGAGAGAATGACCTATACTGATGTGGCTAAGATACTTGACCGCTCGGATGATGAGGTTTTGAAAAGATATGACTATCTTGTGTATATGTTCGACCTTATGAAGGAGTTGTCCGATATAATAAGGACAGCAAGACATAAGCGTGGCTCAATAGATTTCGATATGCCGGAGACCAAGATAATAGTTGATGAGAACCACAAGCCTGTAGAGATAAAGCCTTACGACAGGAATCCTGCGACGAAGCTTATTGAGGACTTTATGCTTATGGCAAATGAGACGATAGCAGAGGATTATTTTTGGCAGGAGCTGCCATTCGAATATAGAATACACGAAAGTCCTGATACGGAGAAGATGGAGCAGCTAATGCTTTTTATGAGTAATTTCGGATTATATATGAAAGCTTCGTCTCACAGCGAGATACATCCGAAGGAGCTTCAGAAAATACTTGCTAAGATTGAGGGCGAGCCATATGAAGCATTATTAAGTAAGATGATGCTTCGTTCCATGAAACAGGCAAGATATTCTACAGAGTGTTCGGGACATTATGGACTATCCTGTAAATATTACTGCCATTTTACATCTCCGATAAGAAGATACCCTGACCTGCAGATACACAGGATAATCAAGGAGAATCTTCACGGAGAGTTGGACGACAAGAGGATAGCTCATTATAAAAGACTTTTACCTTCCGTAGCGGATGATAATTCAATTAAAGAAAGACGAGCAGAGGAAGCGGAAAGGGATGTAATAAAATTAAAGGAAATCGAATATATGTCAGAGCATATTGGAGAGGAATATGACGGCGTTGTATCAGGTGTTACATCAAGCTTTATATTCGTTGAGCTGGAAAATACCGTAGAGGGTGCTGTATCCGTAGCCTATATGTATGATGACTATTATTTCTTCGACGAAGAACAGTACGCTATGGTCGGTGAGAAGACAGGAAAGAAATACCAGCTTGGCGATAAGGTCAGGATAAAGGTTTTAAGCTGTGATAAAATTAAGAAAAATATTGATTTTTCTATAATTGATGATAATATAGAGTAGTATGTATATTGAATTTAACAATATATAATTATTGTAATTTTCGATAAATTGCAATATAATTGGGAGAAGAGTTATGGCTAAGGAAAGCGGAACAAAATTAATAGCTAATAATAAAAAAGCCTATCACGATTACTTCATAGAAGAAACCTACGAGGCAGGTATAGAGCTTGTCGGTACAGAGGTTAAGTCACTGCGCATGGGAAAGTGCAGTATCAAGGAGTCCTTTGTTGGTATAGATGATGGTGAGGTTTTTGTGCATCGTATGAATATATCTCCTTATGAAAAGGGAAATATATTTAATAAAGACCCACTTAGAACCAGAAAACTCCTGCTGCACAAATATGAGATTAATAAACTCATAGGTAAGCAGCAGCAAAAAGGCTATACGATAGTTCCTCTTAAGGTTTACTTCAAAGATAGCAGAGTCAAGGTTGAGATTGGACTTGCACGCGGTAAAAAGCTCTATGACAAGCGTGAGGATATAGCCAAAAAGGATATGAAGCGTGAAGCGGAAAGAGACTTTAAGATAAGAAATCTTGGATAAAAGGAGAATATACAATGAGTCAGGCTAAGGTTGACAGATACAAGGAAGAAAAAAAGAACAGAGAGAAGAATCTAAAGAAGAAAAGAATAAAAAAATATATAGTAGTTATAGTTGCTGCACTTTTAATCGGTGCCTGCATAGGTTATCCTTTGGGTAAAAAGCTGTATAAGGTAAATGCTGAAAGACGAGCTGCAAATGAAACAGTGTCCGCAACATTATATGATGCGTGGCTTCAGAACTACTGGAATGCGAATTATGCAGGAACACTTGGTTTCTCTACTACAGAGTCTGCGACATCAACTGATGCAGATACAGATAATGTTACAGATGTTGATAATTCTGTCGATAATACAGATGGAGATACACCAACTGACGCCAAGGAATAAATATTAATTATATACTTCTGCAAAACCATACAATTATAAGGGGTTGTACTGGTTTCGACGGGGGTTTAGAAATTATGTTAGCCATTCATGGACCAGGACCATGTAAAAACTTGGAAATCTTAAATATAAACGCAGAAGACAATTTTGCATTAGCTGCCTAGTTGCAGCTTGTCAGCCCAAGGCTCCCCACGGCTTTGGATACTGGCATCGACTTAGTGGGAAACTCTTAGGTCTAAGCTTTGCGACTTGAGAAAAATTATGAAGCTACCAAGATGTTGAGCCTGCCTATGGGCGCTATATCAAGGGAATGTCAAAACATAAGGCTGTAATGGAAGAAGATATAATGGAAGAGCCTTCGGACGCGGGTTCGATTCCCGCCAGCTCCACTTGAGCACGAAGTGGCGAACCAAATGCCCTTGGGGACGGGGTGAGAATTGCCCTTGGGGACGAGGGGCGAAATATTTCGCCCCTCGTCCCCAAGGGCATTTTTTATCCCAGCCTTAGCATTTCTCTTTTAAGCCGTTTTATTATCTTTTTTTCCAGACGCGATATGTACGACTGGGATATACCGAGTAAGTCTGCCACCTCCTTCTGTGTCATTTCCTCATCGTTTCTTCCTATACCGAAGCGAAGCTCTATGATAGTCCGTTCGCGTTCAGTCAATATATCAAGTGCCTGTTCTAATAGATTTCTGTCAACCTCATCCTCAATATCCTTATAGACTACATCGTCATCCGTTCCAAGTATATCGGACAATAAAAGCTCGTTGCCGTCCCAATCCACATTAAGAGGCTCATCGATTGACACCTCAACCTTAGTGCGAGAGCTTCTTCTAAGATGCATCAGGATTTCATTTTCTATACACCTTGAAGCATAGGTCGCAAGCTTGATATTCTTATCGGTTTTAAATGTATTAATTGCCTTAATCAGACCTATGGTGCCTATGGAGATAAGGTCCTCAACACCGACTCCCGTATTGTCGAATTTCTTGGCTATATATACGACAAGCCTTAGATTATGTTCAATAAGATTTTTCTTGACCTCTATATCGTCCCCTTCTGAAAGCCTGTCGAGCATTTCAGTTTCTTCATCAGAGGATAATGGTGGTGGCAGTATCTCTGCACCACCTATATAATGTACCTCATTCTTTGGAAATAATATAAAATTAGCAAAGCTTTTGATGTTAAATGAAAATTTATTATTGCTAACTACACTAATCATTTGAATAACTCCTCTCTGATTTGATTTTATGATTTAAGTTTTTCGTTAAGTAAAATCTGAAAATCATTTTTCAATCTGTGTCTGCTGATACCGGCAGATACCTGTTCTAAGATTTCTTCGTCATCATTAAATTCCAGACTGTTAAGCTTAAAAACCGGCATAAGTGATGACGAAGAGTCAATCGTGGAATACGGTACAGGATATATGGGAGTGTCCAATTCCTCACTTATAGCCATATAATCCAAATATCCTGTCTCATGATATTTATATATATATTTGTAGGCATCTTCACTAACCAAACTTTTCATAAGTCTGTAATCAAGGATTATTACCGGCTTATGTGTGTAGATATCCTGTAATATATTGCCGGTATCCGCATAGCCTGTTGCTTTAACTTTTCTTCCGGAGAGTTCAAGTGTGAGATGATAATATCTTCCGGATAGCTTATGAAGACTGTATTTTACAACTGTAAAAAACATTAGCATGCCAATAGAAATCGTTGAAATCAGTCTTTTTAATAATGGATGTTCACCTCCTGAAAATGTATTAATTATTCCGTATATTAAAAACATTGAAATAATTACCGCCAGATTCTCCAGCAGCAAATCCTTTATGGAGGCGGATTTGAAATATACATAGGTCATAATTATGTATGCAAAAGCATAAAATAAATGAAGAAATATACTATTATGAAATAATATGTATATAATTGTTGTTATTATGCTTGTGATAAATGACCAGAATAATATTTTTTTATGATTTATACTGATTCTTAATATCCTTGATGATATAGTTAAGGATAAAATGTTGATGATAAAATTCCAAAAAATCATTACATCAGCATATACAGTGTAATTCATCAAAAGCCTCCGCCTGTCTTTAGGTGAGATTATAATGGTATAGCCTTGCGGAAATCGTCGTATGATGTAAGTGAATATCTAATAATAACGACAAAATGTGACTTAATGAGCAATGCGCATGAATAAACATTTAATGTAGGTGGATATATGGCACTTGATGATTCAAAAGTAAGTACAGAATTAAATCTTGCATTAAGCATTCCTTATTCAGAAAGATATAGGGCATTAGACCTTAATGAAGGCTTTTATCCTTCGAATAATGAATGGGAATTAGTAATAAGATATTTTGGCTCACTTGAGAATATAAGTGAGATTATTCCTTTTGTATATACGGAGTTATTTAATGGATATGCTGTTATAAGAATCTCAGAGGAATATATAGCTGAATTATCTAATCTTCCACAGATTATATTTATAGATAAGCCAAAATCAATTTATTTTCAGCAGGAATTTCTTAGTATAGGAGAATTAGAGAGCACAGCCTGTTTTAATCTTATTAACTATAATGATACGAGATATACGGGCAAGGGAGTTCTGGTATGTGTCATAGATTCCGGAATAAATTATAGACATCCTGAATTCTTGGACAATAACAGGACTGTTATCTATGAGATATGGGACCAGAATATAGACGGCAATCCACCGCCGGATATGAATATAGGAAGTGTATTTACTGAGGAAGATATTAACGCCTTTATTTCATCAGGCAATATTGGTAATCTTGATATTGCCGATGATAACACGAGCCACGGAACAGGGGTGGCAGGTATAATACACAGGCTTGTCCCTGATGCGAGCCTCTTGATTGTAAAGCTTCGTGAGAATTATTCACAGAGCATATCAAGAACAACCTCAATTATGCTTGGGGTAACTTATGCCATCAGAAAATCTATGGAGCTTGGACTTCCGCTTGTAATAAATATAAGCTTTGGCAATAACTACGGAGATCATGATTCTGATGCAATTATTGAAAAATATATCGACTCTGTCGCAGGACTGTCAAAGCTTTCCATAGTTACAGGAATGGGTAATGAAGGTGCTACATCAAGACACGCCGAATTCATTCTCAGAGACAGGTCTTGGTATCAGGAGGAATTCTTGGTAAGCAGATATGAAACTGCAATCAACATTCAGATTTGGAGAGATTTTGTTGATAGGGTTGATATATCGCTTATTAATCCAAATGGGATAGAATTAGGGCCATTTAACATCTATCTTGAAACTATGAAATATAATGTAAATAATATGAATATCTTCGTGTTAAATGGATATCCGACGCCTGTAAACAGGTATCAGGAAACTTATATCAGTATAATACCAACTGACAGTTTTTTACAAGAGGGAATTTGGAAAATAAAATTTTATCCCAAGAATATTATTAATGGAAGGATAAATATATGGCTTCCTGTAGCAAGCAGTACAAGCTCGGAACTTAAATTTTTACGACCGTCTGAATTTACAACCATGACGATACCGGCTACATCAAGAAGCATAATAAGTGTTGGAGCCTTCAATCAGAATAATCTTAACTATGCAGCTTTCTCCGGCAGAGGATATACGGTAAGCAATGATATTAAACCCGACATATCTGCTCCGGGTGTAAATATTGAGGTTCCAGCGGCAGATGGCGGATACAATATAGTCTCAGGCACATCTTTCTCAGCACCATTTGTATCTGCTGCCTGTGCAGTTCTTATGGAATATGGAATTACTGAGGGCAATGATCCTTTTCTTTATGGTGAAAAGCTTAAGGAATATCTTATCAGAGGTTCAAAAAAACTCCCCAATCCTGATCCTGTTCCTAATGAAAAAATCGGCTGGGGAGTATTATGTATCGCTGACTCAATACCGGACTTTATATAATTATTTGTGATAGAGTGACTGTGTCTGATATGTAGGTTCGTAGGTTATATTAACACCTAATCTCTTGAAGGACTGTTCATCAACCTTTGACAAAATTACGGTAGAGTGTGCTTCAAGTCCTTTGAGTTTACTTAACTGCTGCATTGCAAGCTCAGCAGTAGGATTGGTTACGGCACATATTGATAAGGCTATTAAAACCTCATCTGTATGAAGCCTTGGATTATGATTGCCAAGATGTTTAATCTTAAGACGCTGTATCGGCTCAATAACCGTAGGAGAGATAAGCTCAATCTCATCAGGTATACCTGCAAGCTCCTTTAATACATTAAGAAGGAGCACCGAACTTGAACCAAGTAAATCAATGGTTTTGCCTGTAATAATTCTTCCATCCTCAAGTTGCATGGCAACAGCGGGATTACCTGTCTCCTCAGCCTTCTTAAGAGCAGCAGCAACTACAGGTCTGTCATCTATAGTTGCGTCAACCTGTCTCATTAGAAGCTCAATTTTATATATCTCATCCTTATTCTCCGCGCCGCGTTTATTAGCACAGAGGGCAGTATAGTATCTTCTGATTATCTCCTGTATGGAGGCTTCTCTTACTATATCATCATCAGATATACAGTAGCCCGCCATATTTACACCCATATCCGTAGGGCTTTTGTAAGGAGATTCTCCCATAATCTGCTTAAGTATCTCTCTCAACACAGGAAATATCTCTATATCTCTGTTGTAATTGACTGCCTGCTCACCATATTCATCCAAGTGGAAGGAATCAATCATATTAACATCCTTTAGGTCTGCGGTAGCCGCTTCATATGCAATATTTACAGGGTGCTTAAGTGGTACATTCCAGATAGGAAAGGTCTCGAATTTGGCATATCCGGCCTTGACTCCGCGTTTATGCTCGTGATAAAGCTGTGAAAGGGCAGTAGCCATCTTACCGCTTCCCGGTCCGGGAGCGGTGATTACAACAAGTGAACGGGTAGTCTCTATATAGTCATTCTTACCGAAACCATCCTCACTTACAATAAGCGGGATGTTAGCCGGATAGTCAGGTATAGAATAATGCTTATAAACCTTTACCCCTAGTGAGATTAGTCTTTTCTCAAATGCACATGCTGCAGGCTGTCCATTAAACCTTGTGATTACAACGCTTCCCACATATAAACCTATACCGCGGAATGCATCTATAAGTCTTAGAGTGTCGAGGTCATAGGTTATATCTAAGTCGCCTCGCTTTTTATTCTGTTCTATGGCATCTGCATTAATTACGATAACGATTTCAGCCTGATCTTTAAGCTGAAGAAGCATTTTAACCTTAGTGTCAGGTACAAAACCCGGCAGAACTCTTGATGCATGATAGTCATCGAAGAGCTTACCGCCGAACTCAAGATAGAGCTTACCGCCAAACATATTTATTCTATCCTTGATATTTTGGGATTGAAGCTTAATGTATTTTTCATTATCAAATCCGATTTTGTTCATTAAAGTATTTCCTCGCTATTCTTTATAATGTGTATTTTAAATGAATTTCATATTTAGAATTTATTATGTTTACTGAATTAGTTTACAACAACTTGAGACTCCTTTCAAGAAAAAATTAATTAAACTGTTGACAAAAAATAAAATTGACATTACAATGTACACACTATGATTTTAATCATAGCTCTGTAGTTCTTTTTTCTCCTACAAAAAGAACCCGAAAAACTTAATAAATGTATAATACCTCACCAAACACCTCAAAAAGATTATTAATTATAAATTAATATTTTACGGAGGTAAAAAATGAATAATGTGAAATGTAAAAGAAAAATAGCAGTATTTATAGCTCTGCTGTTATTATTTTTTAATGCTTTTCTATTAAAAAGCGAAGTATTTTCTAATGCACAGGAGGATACTGAAACATCATCCTATGAAGAAAATAATGATATGACCGAGACATCGGAAGATATTTCTTTAATTGATGAATCAACTGAAATAATCTCAATTGACAATATTGAATTAGTCGGCTCAGGAGATTATGGTACCGAACTAAATAAGCAAGGTACATTGATAGGCGTAAATACTTACATTGATGGAACATTGCAGAGCAGCTTTAATGAAAGTATATTGAGGTTTCAGACAAGTCCGGTATATTGTTATGACCTTAATAAAAGATTCAAGCAGACAGATAATTATACTTATATTCCCAGAAGACCGGACATTTTCAATCAGGATGACCAGGACACCATAGCCTTGATTGTATATTATTTTGACAGTGTTATAGACTCCCTGGATGACAGACCGGCTGTACAATATTATTATATACAGTGCTGTATCTGGAATTATATACATTCTACTAATCCCGGCTATAATCAATATACTGTCTATATTCAGCCTTCTGAATGTAATAGGAGCAATGAGGAGCAGCAGGCAATCTTCGATGCCTGTATGACATGGGTTAATGAGAATAAAAACAATTATACTACCGATATGCAGTATTGGATTAATAATGATGGGGATTATCAGCCGGTACTTCATACAAATGTTTTTCCAAAGCCGCAAAAAGGACATATATCTGTTGTTAAGACATCGTCAAACACCACATATACGAATGGTAATAATAATTATTCACTTCAAGGTGCTGTATATACCGTATATCCTACAGAGGCGGATGCCAATGCAGGAACTAATGCTGTGACAACAATTACAACAGATGCAGAAGGTAAGGGGACAAGTTCAGAATTGGATATTGGAACATATTGGGTTAAGGAAACTACTGCATCTAAGGGTTATAAGCTTGACAGCGGTGTTTATAAGGCTGAAATATATTTGGCAGGTGAGACTATAACAAGTGCAACAGTCAGCTCTATTGAAGCTATGAATTATGCAAGAATATGTGTTGTGAAAACTTCTTCAAATACTGCTTTTACAAATAATAACAGCAATTATTCTTTACAAGGGGCTACATATGGTGTCTATAAAACTAAGTCAGATGCAGAGACAGAAGAAAATGCAGTGACTAATATAATAACAAATAATGAAGGAAAAGGTGAAAGTATTGATTTGGTATACGGAACATATTATGTTAAAGAAATTAAGGCATCTAAGGGCTATAACATTGACAGTAATATATATGCAGTATCCGTAAATGATACAGTTAAAATATCTACCATAAGCTCATCAGAAAAGCCTAAATCAGGTAAGATAAATATAATCAAGTATTCTGCTGATACTTCAATAACTTATAATAACATATGTTATTCACTTAATGGAGCAGTATACGGAGTATATAGCTCAAAATCTGATGCAGCATCTGACCAAAACCGGGTGACAAGTATTGTGACTGATTCAGACGGAAAGGGTGAAAGTACAGAACTGGCTTATGGTATGTATTTCGTTAAAGAGATTCAGGCATCAAAGGGATACGCTGTTGACAGTAATATATATGAAGCTAAAATAAATGAAGCTGTTAGTACAGCCTCTGTATGCTCTACAGAGATACCCAATGGTAATCCTGTAGATATAACTCTTATCAAGAGAGATTCTGAGAATAATGAAGCTATTGAGGGAGCAATTTTCGAAATAAAGTATTATGCTGCTGAAACGGAAAACAACATAAATGATTCAACCTATAGGAGACATTGGTATCTAAAGACTGATACCAACGGAGAAATCAGATTAAACAGTAAATATCTTACGGACTATAATGGAAAATCAAGTGATAGCTTTTATTATAATAAAGATAAGAAGCCTGTATATCCTCTTGGATATATAACAATTGAGGAAATACAGGCTCCCGCAGAATATATAAAAGATACAGACAAGAGAATATATAAGGTCGAGGCAGATAGGCTTACTGAAAAAAACTCAAATAAAGCAGTTATCCCGCAGATAAATGAGCATCCTGTCAAGCAGGCATTTCAGCTTATTAAGCTTGCGGAGGATGGTACATCCAATGACTTAAAGCCTCTTGCAAATGCGGGATTCATGGCGTGGAGAGTCAGCGACCTGCCAAAAGACAAGGCTGGTAATTATATATTTGATGCTACAAAGGCCATAATGCTTTCTAGTGATGGTTCAAAGGAAATGTTCACTGATAATGATGGATATGCTTTGTCAGCAGAATTAAGATATGGAACCTATATTGTCAGAGAAACAACTGTCCCTGATGGTTATATTCCTGTGACAGATTTTACTGTATCAGTTACTAAGGACAGCCGAACACCACAGGAGCTTATTTATAAAACAGATACACAGAAAAAATATTATTTAAGAATAACAAAAGTTGACAGTATTACCAAACAGGCTGTTATTGATAACACTTCATCATATAAAATCTGGTCATATGCTGATAATAAATATATATCCTTCAGAACATATACAGGCTCCGATTATGAGGAGGTAGATGAATTTACAACAGGAATGGATGGTGTTTTGTTGACACCAGGAACTTTGGCGTATGGTGATTACAGACTTGAGGAAATAACATCACCTTATGGTTACAATCTTGACACGCCAAAAGGAATCAATTTTTCAATTAATAAAAATTCCTTTTATGTTACAACTGAAAATGCAGGAGAGATGATAGCAATATGTGATATTATTTATGAAGATACACCTGTATTGGCTCAATTTTCACTTGCAAAATCAGGAGAGATAAGAGAGTTTGACGAAGCATCAGAAGAATTTATAACAAATATAGTACCTCTTGCAGATATAGATTTTGGTATATATGCGGCTGAGGAAATATATGCGGCCGATGGTTCTGAAACTGTTATTTTTTCAGAAGGAGAATTAGCCTACACCATAACTACGGACGAGGAGGGTAAGGCTTCACAAGATAATATCCCGCTTGGTAAATATGTGGTTAAAGAGCTTGATACTCCTGATGATTTTATAAAAGCGGATGATATAATTGTCGAATTTAAGCTTGAAGATAAAAAAACAAATGAAGAAGGAGTATATTATGTCGAACAATCTATTGATTTGATTAACAAATCATATTATCCTAAGGTTAAAACAACTGCGTCAGATAAGGTGACAAATGAACATACAGGCATTATAAGTAAAAAGGCACAAATTATCGACAATGTAGAATTAGAAGACCTCGTAATCGGAAGAACCTATGTATTAAAGGGTAAAATATATGATACAGACAGCGGTGAACCACTCCTTGATGATAATGATAATGAAGTTACAGAAGAGATGGAATTTACATCTGATTCTAATAATATGACAGTAAATCTTGAGTTTTACTTGGACTCAACAGCGCTTAAGGGAAAGAATATAACTGTATTTGAGGACTTATATTATAATAATGAAAAAGTTGCAATGCATGCTGATATAAACGATACAGAACAACAGGTGCATTATCCTGAATTACATACAAACTTAAAAAGTGCAGATGATGAAGAAAAATTAATATATCCGGAAGAATTAATTAAGCTGACTGATACCGTAGATATAGCTAATGTATGTGCGGGAGACAAATTTATTTTAATAGGTGTTATTTATGACAAGGCTGCGGGTGATAAGCTGATTTTAGACGGTAGAGAAGTAACAGGATATAGTGAATTTATTGCGCAGGATAATGAACTGTCTATGGATGTTGAATTTGAATTAAATGCTTTAAGTCTTGAAGGGAAGGATATTGTATGCTTTGAATATCTGTACCTGATTGATGATAATGATAATGCTATTCTTGTAGCAGAGCATACTGATATAAATAATGAGGGGCAGACAATCAGATTCATGCCGCTTGTCCGTGAAGAGATATCAACACCTGATGAATCTGTTTCTCCACCTGATACACCGACATCACCATATGAACCTCCGACAGAAGTGATTCCGCCTTCTCCGAGTACCGGTGACAACAGTGCTTTACCTATAGTGGTTATATCATTTTTATTATCTATGTCAATAATAATAAGAACAATAATAATTAAAAAAATAAAGAATAATCAATAATTTCAAAAATTTTTAAATTATGTTTAAGTTATAGCTTTCTAACTTGTGTTTATCTCTGAATTCTGCTAAAATATATGTCAAAAAGTTGTACATATATCATCAAGGGGGATAAAATGGAAAGAGCAAAAGAAATTCTGATATACCTAAAGGACAAAATAGTTGCAGGCTGCAAGTTCTTATGGAAACACATCAAACGCGGCTTCAAGAAGCTTAGAAGATGGTTCAGGCGTTATATAAGAAGACTTATTCGTCACACTAAGGAGAAGGATTATAGTCTGCTCATATACACCATTATTGCAATAGTATTATTTATATTATTTATTGTTCTGATTGGTAAGTTATTCTCACATAAGAATAAGGACAAAGAGAAAACTACCACGGAGATAACCACAGAGGCAACCACCGAGGATCCGGCAGTAGCCGCACAGAACCAGCTTATATCACAAGCCAACACTATATATCAGAACAATTCCTCCTTCATGGTTTTAGTTAATTCAACTCATCCCTTACAGGATGGATATGCATTTGAGCAATACACACTTAACTGTGGCGAGATAATTGATTCAAGAATACATACTGATTTAGTTAATATGCTTGAGGCTTGTAATGATGCAGGACATGAATATGCTATTGTGTCAGGTTATAGAAATAAGGCTAAGCAACAGACAGATTATGACGATACTGTTGCAACATATATTGGACAAGGTATGACACAGGAAGAAGCAGAGGCAGAAGCAAGTAAATATGTGCAGAAGCCGGGATATAGCGAGCATGAGACAGGACTTGCGCTTGATATAGCAGGACTTGGATATACAAGTCTCGATGAATCACTTGCATCCGATGAAACTGTCGTATGGCTGATGAATAATTGTTATAATTATGGCTTTATTGTCAGATATCCAAGCGATAAGACTGCCGTAACAGGTATATCATACGAACCATGGCACTTCAGGTATGTAGGTGTTGAGGCGGCAACCTTTATGCACGACAACAATCTCTCGCTTGAAGAATTTTATCAATTGATAGGTATGTAATAATATATGAATAATGTCAATAAAAACATCAGACAAAAGAGTAAAAGAAAATCATATCGAAAAATTCAGATGTATTATAATCTGATATTTGGCTTATTTATATTATTGGCTGTAGTATATGGTGTGCTCCATACATTCACACATAAAAAGGATTACAGAGATTTAGGAATAGAGCATTTTAACAACGGTGAATATGAGGCAGCCATAGAGGATTTTGATAATGCTTTAGAATGCAACCAATGGTTTTCCGAGACTGTTAATGTTGATATAGAAATGTATAAGGCTGATTCATATATAAAGCTTGGAGATTTTTCAACTGCTAATAATGTATATTCAGATATATTGAAGAAATATCCTGAGAAGTATTATGACAGGGAAAAGGTTGATTTTCTTATTGAGCTTACAAATGCTCTTAACAAATATAAAAACGGTGATTATGTTTCAACAGTAGCCTGCTTTAATCGTGCGATTGAAGCAGGTTATGTTGAAATGAGTTTATATGCAGCCAATTGTTATGAAATTTCGAAAAATTATGAAGAAATGAAAAGGAATCTTGATATCTATACTGCCGCTTTTGGCTATACTCCTGATATATGTTATAAATATGCATCATATTATCTTGCAATGGAGGATTATAATAACGCTCTGTCAAGTATTGAACAGGGTATAGCGTGTGGAGACAGTATATATATGCAGGATTTTATTTATTCACAGATAATATGTTATACAGAACTTAATAACTATAATACGGCTTACGAATATGCCAAAAAATATAAGACAGAGTATCCGGGTAATGCTGACATTGCAGATATGTACGAATATTTAGATACAAGAATAAATATTGATACTGAGGTTATTAATGATATATATAATCAGAATAATTCCATAACAGATGATACTACGAATGCTGAGTCGGAAGAGGACAATGAGTCGGATAACAGTATTCGATAGGTTATATGAATGAGATAGCAGGTTAATATAATGTATGAAAATGATGAATTAGTCGAAAAAGTTATAATCTTTGCCGTTGACTCTGATAATGGCGATGATGTTGAAGCTTCACTTGATGAATTAGAGGAGCTTGTGAGAACTGCAGGAGCAATAGTCGTCGGCAGATTAATACAGAATAGAGAGAAAATTGAGAATGCAACCTATCTTGGAACAGGTAAATTAGAAGAATTAAAAGAGCTTGTCCGGGAAAATGATGCAACGGGTGTCGTATGTGATGATGAGCTGTCTCCTGTTCAGTTAAAGAATATTGAGCTTACTCTTGATACCAAGGTTATGGACAGGACAATGGTTATCCTTGATATATTTGCAACGAGGGCAACTACTAAGGAAGGAAAGATACAGGTTGAGCTTGCACAGCTTAAGTACAGGTCTTCAAGATTAACCGGTACGGGTACATCACTTTCGCGTCTTGGCGGAGGAATCGGAACGAGAGGTCCGGGTGAGACAAAGCTTGAGGTTGACAGACGAGTTATCCGAAGCAGGATTGCCCAGCTTTCCAGAGAGCTTGAGGATGTTAAGCAGCACAGAGAGACTATGAGAAAGCAACGCATGGAGAGTAATATACCTATTGTCTCCATAGTCGGCTATACCAATGCAGGCAAATCTACATTGCTTAATCAGCTTACATTTGCGGGAGTTTTAGAGGAGGATAAATTATTCGCAACACTTGATCCTACTTCACGCAATTATAGATTAGAGGATGGACAGGAGATAATACTGACTGATACGGTAGGCTTCATAAGGAAACTGCCACACCACCTTATAAATGCATTTCGCTCGACACTTGAAGAAGCAAAATATGCGGATATAATACTGCATGTCGTTGATGTATCTAATCCTTATGCGGACAGTCAGATATTAACGGTTTATGATACATTGAATAATCTTGGTATAGTTGATAAGCCGATAATTACATTATTCAATAAGATTGATAAGCTGGATGAGATACCTGTAATCAAGGATTTTAAGGCTGATAAGGTTATAAATATATCTGCTAAGAGGCAGATTGGATTTGATAGGCTTTCAGCGGTGCTTTCAGATATAATTAAAAATTCCAGAAGATATATCGAGGAGCTTATATCATATCAGAATGCCGGACTGCTCAATAAAATCAGGGCAAACGGCACGCTTATAAGTGAAGAATACAGAGAGGACGGAATATATGTTAAGGCTTATGTAGAAAAAAGCTTTAATATATAATTTTTATAATATGGAATTACCGAAGTTGTATGAAAAGAATATGAGGACACTTCTTCAAGAGAATTTTGAAGCTTACGAAGCTTGCCTTGATAAGTCAATGTATCATGGAATAAGGATTAACACGAGTAAAATATCGGTAGAGGATTTTCTTAAGATAAATCCCTTTAAGCTTGAGAGAGTACCATGGTGCGATAATGGTTTTTACTATGATGAGACTGTAGATAAGCCTTCCAAGCACCCATATTATTATGCCGGCTTATATTATATTCAGGAGCCGAGTGCGATGACGCCGGCGAGTGTCCTTCCGATAAAACCATATGACAAGGTGCTTGATATATGTGCCGCTCCGGGTGGTAAATCCACAGAGCTTGCAGCAAGACTTGGCGGTAAGGGCGTGCTTTTATCCAATGATGTGAGTGCATCAAGAGCGAAGGCTCTGCTTAAAAACCTTGAAGTATTCGGTATTACGAATTATATTATTACAAATGAAAATACTTATAAGTTAGCTGAGAGATTTACAAATTATTTTGATAAAATATTGGTTGACGCTCCATGCTCGGGTGAGGGGATGTTCAGAAAATCCTCATCTATGATAACTGCATGGGAGAATAACGGCAACGAGATGTTCGCTGATATGCAGAGAAATATCCTGAGTGATGTTGTAAAGATGCTTAAGCCTGGAGGAATGATGGTATATTCCACCTGTACCTTTGCACCAATTGAGAATGAGCAGTCGATAGAATATCTGCTGTCATTAGATGAGAATGTAGAGATAGCATCTTTTGACAAATACGAGGACTTTGATAACGGACATCCTGAATGGGGTAACACAGGCAATAATAACTTAAGCAGGGCAGCAAGACTCTGGCCACACAGGATAAAGGGTGAAGGGCATTTTGTATGTCTGCTTAAGAAGAAGGAAAGTGCTGACAGCTATTCATCATGTGGCTTATATAATATTAAGAGGGCTAAGCTTGATGATACGGTTAGGGATTTTCTGTCTAAGATAAAGATTGATTTTGACTATGACAGATTTGAGATTAATAACGATAAGCTGTATTATATCCCTGATGATTTTCCTGACATAAGAGGGCTTCGTATTATGCGTACAGGATTATATGTTGGAGATATAAAGAAGAACAGATTTGAGCCAAGTCAGTCACTTGCCATGTCGCTTAAGAAGAACGAATTTGACAATGTTATTGACTTGGATATAAACGATGATAGAGTAATCAAGTATTTAAAATGTGAAACCATAGAGGCCGAAGGGAAAGACGGATGGGCACTCGTATGTGTATCGTCTTATCCGCTTGGTTGGGGCAAGCTTAAGAATGGAATCTTAAAAAATAAATATCTGACAGGTTGGAGGCTTATGTCATGAAAATTGCAATAGTTACCGGTGCATCTTCCGGTTTAGGAAGAGAATTTGTACGACAGATATCGAAGAAATACAGAACAATCGAGGAAATATGGATTATAGCCAGAAGAAGAGAAAGACTTGAGGAATTAAGTAATGAATTATCTGATATAAGTACGAGAATTTTTGCAGTTGATTTGACTGATGATAAGGGGGTTAAAGAGATAGAAGCGGCTTTAGACAAGGATAAACCATCAGTAAGGTTATTGGTAAATGCCTCAGGTTATGGTATGATTGGCAGATTTGAGGAGCTTGCTGAGGATAATATCGGTATGCTTGATATTAATTGTGTATCATTGACAAGGATGATTAATATTGTTCTGCCATATATGACAAACGGAAGTGGAAATATCATCAATATTGCATCATCTGCTGCCTTTTTGCCACAGCCATCATTTGCAGTATATGCGGCAACAAAATCATATGTATTGAGCTTATCAAGAGCCTTGAATCAGGAGCTTAAACCAAGAGGAATATCTGTAACGGCTGTATGTCCGGGACCTGTATCAACAGAATTTTTTGATATAGCGGAGAAATATAATGATGTCAAGCTTTATAAAAAGGTTTTCAGGGCAAAACCGGAAAAGGTTGTTGAAGCTGCACTTAAGGATACATTTCACGGGAAGACTGTATCGGTATATGGTTTTACGATGAAAGCATTAAGGGTGTTATGTAAGCTTATGCCAAATGATTTTATAATAAGATTTATTAAGTGATTTATCGGAGTGGAGAATGTTTAACAAATATCAAAAGGGCGAATACGGATATATGAATTCATATAAGAAAAGTAAGCTTATTATATCGCTTATTTTCGCGGTCATGATTTCATTTATAATTATAACAATGCTTATAATGTATGGCTCAACTCAGAGGGTTATGATTATATTTGCAATTATTTTAGTCCTGCCTTTCTCAAAGTTTTTGATTTCGTATATTATGTGTATGACCTTTAAGCCTATGGATAAGGAAACCTATGAATATATTAATGATAAAACTGCCTCGCAGAATGGAACGCTTTTATATGATGTTGTAATCACGGAGACAGCGGGGATGAAATTTTATCAGTCCATATGCGTAAGCGACGGAAGGATATATGCATATATTGAGGACAAGAAGTATAAGATACAAAAAAATGATTATATCAAATGGATTAAAAACTGTATAAGCGGAACTAAATTTTCCTATACAATACATGTCACGGATGATAAAGATGAGTATATTAAGAAGGTTAATTCCGTGTCCAAGGCGAATGAAAAAAATGAAAGAATTGATAAGCATATTGTTGAGAGAATACTTGTAACTTGTGTGTAAATTCAAATTATAGTGAAATATATTTTATGTAGCATGATTTAGATAGAGTAAATGAGTAATTATAAGAAAAAGCGATAAAAAATGAAAGAAGTAATTATATCAGGCAGGTTTGCCGGACAAAGACTTAATAAATTCCTGATGAAGTATCTTAATAATGCACCTTCATCATTTGTATATAAAATGCTTCGCAAGAAGAATATAAAACTGAATGAAAAGAAAGCTGATGGAAGTGAAATATTATCTGCGGGCGATAATGTAAAGCTATATTTAAGTGATGATACGATAGAAAAGTTTCAGGGAAGCCCAAAAAACAAAAGTAGAGAGATTGATTTACCAGAACAAAATTATGTAAACAATGATGGATTATTTGTAGAAAACATCAGAACACACACTCATCCATTTGCATTAGATGTGCTATATATTGATGATGATATTATAGCGATTAATAAGCCGGTAGGTATATTGTCTCAGAGAGCAAAGAAGGATGATTATTCTATAAATGATGCTGTAATTGATTATACAATTGAGAAGCATATTGTTGACAGAAATGAGCTTAATCTTTTTAAGCCATCTGTCTGTAACAGGCTTGATAGGAATACCTCCGGGATAATATTTGCCGGAATATCCTTAAAGGGCAGCCAGATGCTCACCAAAGCATTTAAGTATAGAACGATAGACAAGTATTATTATACTATTGTTAAAGGCTGCTTTGACAAGGAATTAGTTTGTAAAGGTTATATAACAAGAGACGATAAGAGCCTGAAATCATATATTATCTCTGAGACCGAGTTTAATGAACTTGTTCAAAATGATAGTACAATAAAAAAAGAATATGACATAATAGAAACATATTTTTATCCTGTATCAACGAATGGAAATTATAGTCTGATAAAAGTTAAGCTCGTAACCGGTAAGACACATCAGATTAGAGCACATCTTGCAGAGCTTGGATTTAATATAATAGGTGATATGAAATATGGAGATGCAGAATCGAATTCCTATATGAAGGATAAATACGGACTTAAATCCCAGCTTTTACATGCAGGTGATGTATATTGGCCGGAAAAGAACATTAGGATACACGCTAACTTACCGGATGAATTTATTAGAATATGCGAAGGAGAAGGCTTAAGATGGCAACCTGGAACTCAAGAGGCTTAAGGGGATCAACCTTAGAGGAGCTTATTAATTATGCAAATGAAACTTACAGAGACAAGGGCTTAGGCTTAGTACAGAAGATTCCTACGCCGATTACACCTGTAAAAGTAGATAAGGAAAATGGCAATATAAGCCTTGCATATTTTGAGAAAGATTCAACTGTTGATTATATCGGAGTAGTGCAGGGAGTTCCGATATGCTTTGATGCGAAGGAGTGTGCAAAGGATACATTTTCCTTAAGAAATATCCACGAGCATCAGATAAAGTTCATGGAAGACTTTGAGAAGCAAAACGGCATAAGCTTTTTGATTATAATGTTCACTGCACGAAATGAGATATATTATATGCGTTTTAGTGAACTCAAAATCTATCTTGATAGGGTTAAGGAAGGACATCCGAATAATTTCAAATACGAAGAATTAAATAAGAACTATTTTATACCATCCGAGGCTGGAGTCGTGGTTCATTACATACGGATTCTGACTAAGGATTTAGATGAAAGGCAGGTTAAATAATTATGTATGATTTTTACAGAGTGGCTGCTGCGGTTCCGGATCTTAAGGTCGCAGACATAACCTATAACAAAAACAAAATTATTGAGAAAATTGACGAGGCATTTAAAGAGGGGGTAAACCTTGTTGCATTCCCTGAGCTTGCCATAACAGGCTATACCTGTGGAGATTTATTCTATCAGAGGAGTCTGCTTGACAAGTGCAAGGGTGCTGTGAAAGATTTGATTGCTGTTTCATCCATACTTGATATGGTTATTATCATTGGTGCACCATTATATATCAATCATCAACTGTATAATGCCGCCTATGTGCTATATAAGGGCGAATTAAAAGGAATAAGCGTCAAGACATTCCTTCCGAATTATAATGAATTCTATGAAAAAAGATGGTTTTCATCTGCACTTGACTTGGATGTTGAAGAAATACCTTTATCCCTGGTTGCAAGTGATGTAACAGATGATTATATGGTGCCTGTTGGAAATAATATAGTATATTCCATAAATGATGATTTCAAATTCGGTGTGGAAATATGCGAGGATTTGTGGGCTCCTGTAACACCGTCCTCATGGCTTGCCATGGCAGGTGCAGAGCTTATAATTAATCCTTCAGCAAGCAATGATATGATTAATAAAAAGGAATACAGAAGAAGTCTTATCTTAAGTAAATCTTCCACATTAATGTGCGATTATCTTTATGTATCTGCAGGAAGCGGGGAGTCAACGACAGACCTTATTTTCTCAGGTAACAGTCTTATAGCAGAGTATGGTAAGATGCTCAAGGAGAATGATAATGTGGCAGATAATAATTATCTACTGA
The DNA here is from genome assembly GCA_017480195.1 of Lachnospiraceae bacterium. Taxonomy (GTDB): domain Bacteria; phylum Bacillota; class Clostridia; order Lachnospirales; family Lachnospiraceae; genus Coprococcus_C. The sequence continues at coordinate 63,208 of JAFVBE010000008.1, read as the reverse complement.
TAAATGATATTGACTTAGGTCGAATAAGAGCAGACAGGATTAAGGGTAAGACCTTCAAGGATACCTACAGCGCCTATGGATATATTAATGATGTACGGACAGTTAATTTCAAATCTGTAGATAATTTCGGTTCTGATGCCAAGCATTATAAGCTTAATTCCCATCCGTTTATACCGGGCAGTAGAAGGAAGCGTTTGGAAAGATGTAAGTCAATATTTGCAATGCAAGTAGGAGGACTTATCAAGAGATTAAGTGTGACGGGCGGTAAGATGGTAGTTGGCGTATCGGGAGGAATGGACTCAACCCTGACACTTCTTGTATGTGCACAGGCGTTAAAAAAGCTTGGAAAACCGATGACTGACCTTACGGGAATTACAATGCCGGCATTTGGAACAAGTGACAGAACCTACAATAATTCTATAGTTCTTATGGAAACGCTTGGTATAACCATTAAAGATATACCGATAAAAGAAGCGTGTCTGGTGCATTATAATGATATTGACCACGACATAGCTGACAAGGATACAACTTATGAAAATGTTCAGGCAAGAGAGAGAACTCAGGTGCTTATGGACTATGCGAATAAAATCGGAGCAATAGTAGTAGGTACAGGTGACCTTTCAGAGCTTGCACTCGGTTGGTGTACCTATAATGGCGACCATATGAGTATGTACGGTGTAAATGCAAGTATTCCAAAGACCTTAGTAAAATGGCTTATAGAGAGTGTAATCAAGGAGGAAATTTTCCCTGACAGCACAGATGTCTTAAAGGATATTATCGACACACCTATAAGTCCTGAGCTTCTTCCGCCGGATGAAGACGGCAATATCTCACAGAAGACAGAGGAGGCAGTCGGTCCATATGAGCTGCATGACTTTTTCTTATATTATATGATGCGATACGGATACAGCCCATCAAAGATATTCTTCTTGGCAAAGAAAGCCTTCACAGGCACATATAAGCCGGAGGTGATACTTGACTGGATGAAGCTTTTTTACAAGAGATTCTTCTCACAACAGTTTAAGCGTAGCTGTATGCCGGATGGTGTAAAGGTTGGTTCGGTAGCTTTGTCTCCAAGAGGAGACTGGCGTATGCCTTCAGATGCAAGCGTGGCACTATGGATGAGCGAAATAGATGGAATAGATGTAAAATTTGATGAGTAGTATGTTTGAAAAATGATACTTTTGAAAATAAGAAAAAAATGGGAGCGGAAAATCGCTCCCATTTTTTCTCTTTACTTGATTGGAAATTCTTTTTTGATATTACTTACTCCCGATATATAGTCCATTGATACATTATAGTATTTTGCTAATAATATAAGGCTTTCAACAGGAATTCTTGTTTTTCCGCTTTCATAGTCGGAATATGTCCGCTGACCTACGTGTAAGATATCAGCAACATCCTGCTGAGTCAGGTCATTATCTTCTCGAATATCTCTTATTCGTTCATTATACTTCATTTTAATTCTTCTTTCATTATGTCATATGTATAGGCTTTTTCGAAACATAGTTAGAACATAATCATGTTAAAAAAATATATATAAGTGTATGTATAATTAATGATTTATATTCTATATGTGATAACTGGTTATCATTATAATTAGTATACTTATAAGAAAATAATATTTGACAAATAGAGTTATAAACTCTAATATGTAGATTAGTAATGAATTTTTTATATTTTACTTGTTATAATACTAACTTAGGAGAGGCATATATAAAATGAGACTTATAATATGTGACGATGTACAGGAAGATGCATTTAAAACAAAGGAACTTATCGAAGACTATAATATTAAAGAATTTACTTATATCGATATAACACAGCCTGATATACTGCTTAAGGAAATTGATAATAAAACCTTTGATTACGATATAATTATTCTTGACATAGAATATCATAGAACAGACTTAAACGGCATAGAGCTTGGCAGAAGAATAAACGAATATGCACCTCTATGTAATATTATATATCTTTCTGATGTGCCGGATTTTGCTTCTGATGTGTATGAGACTAAGCATTGTTATTTTGTTATGAAGAAAAATCAGCATATAACGCTTAAGCGTGCACTTGAAAAGGCGTTAGAAATATATTATGAAAATAATGATAAATGCGCTCTGCATATAATTTGCAATTATAATGATGTGTACCTTTCAACAAAAATAATTCAATATATCACCCGTGAAAATAGAAAGTTAAAAATTATAGCTGATAAAACATATGAGTGTTATATGGGACTTAATGATTGTAAGAAGCAGCTTCCAAAGAAATTTGTAAGATGTCATACCGGTTATATAATTAACGCTGATTACATAAAATCCATAGAGAGCAACAAAATATGTATGATGGACAATAGGGAAATCCCTATAGGAAGAGTATATAAGGATTCATTTATGCTGCATTATCTTGAATATCTCGGAAGGAGAATTTGAGAGGAATGATAGAATAAGCTCAAAGGATTATGGTACATATTATATGGAATGAGATTATATTTTAATAGGTCGTTTAAAACAACTTTAATGATGTTTAGACAACCTCTATTTTCTTTATTGGCAATTAATATATAATTATTTTATTATTATTTTATGAAAGGACAAGTAAATTATGAAGCTTAAAAAATTTATGGCAACTGTAGTATGTGGCGCTTTACTCGTCGTTGGAAGCGGTATTCCATATCCGACAGCTAAGGCGGACGAAGCAGGCAGCGAAGATGTTACTGCTGTGGAAGATGCTTTAGAGCTGGCTGGCGAAAAACTTGCTGCGCCGACTAATGTAAGATGGGAATACGGAGTGGCTAAGTGGGATGCTGTTGAAGGCGCAGGATATTATGATGTATCTCTTTATAAGGGTGGAGATTTTTTATACGGAACAGGTACATCAAACACTTCATATAATTTTTTCGATGATGAACTTTTTGATACATATGGAGGAGAAGCCGGCTCATATACTTTTAAAGTTTGTGCAATAACTGAGGCATCTGAGGCTGCTATTCTTGACGAAAGTACTCACTCAGATTGGTCGGATTATTCATCCGAGTATTTATATGACGGTGAAAAGATTGATAAAAAAACTGATGAAAAACTTCCTACACCAACTAATCTTAGATGGGATGGAACTACATGTGTTTGGGATTCAGTAGATGGCGCAGGATTTTATTGGATTAGAATTAAGAAAGATGGAGAGCAAATATTAAATGATGATTTTGGATCTTTAACGAATTCCTACGATTTGGCTGAAAGAGTATTTGCTAAATATGGTTCAGGCTCATATTCTGTAAGTGTTTCTGCATTTAATACTGCTTTTACTTACGATGGTTTTGATTCAAACACACAATCAGATTGGTCAGATTATTCAACAGAATTTGTTAATCCTGCTGCAAAGACAGTAAAATTCAATGCCAATGGTGGAAGCGGAACTATGGAAGATTTCAGTATAGGTCAATATCCTGGAACATTTACTGCACCTGAATGTAAATTTACTGCACCTGAGGGTAAAAAATTCTATGCGTGGAAATATATTTCATCTGAGGGCTTTCCGGATTTTGTTTATTCGCTTTCATATGTTGATATTAGTTTATTAAATGACAATACTGAATTTTCAGCTATTTGGATAAATTCAGGAAAAGAATATAAAATCAATTATGATAAAGGATTATCTGTTACAAATAGGATAGATGATTCTTTTGGTGTTTCAGTTGACTCAGCATGTGCAGGTGACAAAATTGATGTTTCTTGGGATTTTTATTTTGCAGAAGAGCAAGGTACGGAAATTCCTGTAGGAAAATATGTAGAAAGCATATCATATACAGGTATTGATAGTAATTCCGATGGCTTCTACTATGAATATTATGGTTCATCTCCATATCTTAGCTTCATTATGCCTGAAAATGATGTCACAGTTTCAGCAGTTTTTGGAGATACGACAAACTATACTATTGATTTGAGTAATGGAAGCTTTACTACAACTTATGATAGTATATGGGCTGGTTTTTTTGATACTACAGATATTATATGGGGGGATTATGATGAAACCTCTCGTGTAGATTATATAGATATAGATAAAGATGGTACTATGGATATAATAATATCCTATAATGATGAAGATTTAAGCTTTACAAAGCTTGATACAACAAATATAAATGGAAGTTACGCTGTTAAAGCAAAAGAATGGGCAAGACCAAAATATTATTTTAATATTATATTTGATAAAGCCTCAACAGGCGAAATAGAGAACACAACCTCAACCACAGAGAATTCTGCATCAGCCGCACTTGCTAATTCATCGGATGAATTAAAAAAGGCTATTTTAACATCCGAAGAGCAAAAGCTTTTAGAGGAAGGTGTTGATATTAAGGTATGGCTTGATGTGGATGATATATCAGCAAGCGTTTCCGAAACAGATAAGAACACTATTGAAGCTGCTAAGCCTGAAGGCTTTATAGTAGGAACCTTCTTTGATATTAACCTTTTCAAGAAAATAGGAGATAATGATACAGCTAAGATAACACAGGTTCCAAATGGTAATGTAAAAATACAGATTAATGTACCTGAGAATTTGCAGAAATCAGGAAGAAAATACAGTATAATAAGACTTCATGACGGAACTGCTACAGTGCTTGATACCATACAGGATGGCTTTGTACTTACATTTGAGACAAATCAGTTCTCTACATATGCACTTGTATATAGTGATGTTACGGCTACACCGGCTGAGGTTTCTACTCCGTCTGCTGACACACCGAAGGTAACTAACAATCAATCTCCAAAGACAGGAGATAACATGCCGATTGGATTTATGATTGTATTAATGCTTGGTTCATTAACAGTTATTTTAAGATTAAAGAAGAAAAGTGTTTAAATAAAATGCAGTCATTCAGATAAAAATAAAAGTCTACAGAATTTTAGCTTTAAATTTCTGTAGACTTTTTTAATGAGTTATCTTGAAATAATTATACTTTTATTGTTGAATAATTAAATCAAACATAGTAAAATATATTTAATAATAGATAAAATATTATCTAACAATATATGATTTGATTATAAATAGATAATATATTATCCGTAAACGAGGTGTAATCATGTCAAGAAAATATATATGGGAAACTCCCGAAGAGATTAACAGGGGAATTGCTAATAAAATTAAAAATATCAGAAAAAGACGAAAACTGTCTCAGTTAGCTTTAAGTGAACTTAGTGGTGTTAGTTATGGCTCCATAAAAAGATTTGAAGCTACAGGCGATATTTCACTTAAATCATTAACGCGAATTGCTATAGCACTAAATATTGCAGATGATTTAAAAAACATTTTCTCTGATATTGAATATTCAAGTTTGCAGGAGGTAATTAATGAGAACAGGTAAATTAGATGTGTTCTATGATGACAGACTTGTGGGAAGTCTTGTTGAAAGCAAGGACAGAAGAATTGCCTTTGAATATTCTGATTTATGGATAAATGAAGGTTTCTCCATAAGTCCTCGTTCATTGCCGCTTGAAAAAAGAGTTTTCATTCCAACCGGATACACATTCGGAGGGCTTTTCGGTGTGTTTTCAGACAGTTTGCCTGATGCGTGGGGCAGACTTTTGCTTGATCGAATGCTCAAAAAGAATGGCATTAATCCTGATGACATAAGCGAGCTTGACAGACTTGCTATCATAGGTGAGGGTGGCATGGGAGCATTATGCTATAAGCCAAGTATAAAACTTAAATATGAATTATATGATGATTTATCGGTAGATTTGGATGAGCTTTCATATTCTTGTCAGGAGGTGTTGAAATCAAAGGATACAGATAATCTGGATTATCTGTATAAATACGGAGGTTCAAGTGGCGGTGCCAGACCTAAGGTGACTATTACTTATGATGACGAAGAATGGCTAGTAAAATTTCCATCGCATCTTGATAATAAGAATATTGGCTTTATAGAATACGAATATAACGAATGTGCGAAGTATTGCGGTATTAATGTGGCAGAGCACAGACTTTTTAAATCAAATAACTGTAAAGGTTATTTCGGAAGCAAGAGATTTGATAAAAAAAAGTCGCCTGATGGAGTAAAAAGACATCATATGCTTACTGCATCAGCCATTTTGGAAGCTGATTTCAGAACACCATGTCTTGACTATAATGATTTAATCAAATTAACAAGGATTTTATCAATAGATAATAAGACAGAAGTTGAAAATATATTTAGACTTATGTGTTTTAATGTATTTGCACACAATAGGGATGACCACGCCAAGAATTTTACCTATATTTATGATGATAAGAAGGACATATGGCTTATGAGTCCCGCATATGACCTCACATACAGTACAACATATTATGGAGAGCATACTACATCTATAAATGGAAATGGAAAAAATCCAACACTTGAAGATATTGTATCAGTGGCAAAGAGTAATAATATTGATACGGAGAAGGCGGGAGAAATCGCAGAAGAAATAAGCTTAAAAGTTAATGAAAGATTAAATAAATTTATAAAATAGAAATCGAAATAGATTTTTATTTGTTAATTATGTATCTTAAAATAATTATACTTTTTTAGCGGAAGATATGATTATCCCTGTATTAAAGATAAAACTCCCTGTGTGCTCTGACTTGCCTGGCTGAGCATTGCCTGTGCAGCCTGTTCAAGAATATTTTCTTTAGAGTATTTGGTCATCATAGTTGCCATATCGGTATCACGTATTTGTGATTCGGCGTTTGTGAGATTCTCGCTATAGTTCTCCAGATTATTAATAGTATGCTCAAGACGGTTTTGTGCTGCACCATAGTAGGAGCGAACCTCAGAAACCATTTTAACAGCAGCATCAACCTTAGCGATTGCATCGATTGATTTGACATGATTTCCTACATCAATACTATCCATAAATAGAGATGAACTTGATATTGCATATCTATACAGCTTCATATCCTCACCGGCATTAGCTCCCACCTGAAGATATAATGTATCATCCTTTGCATTTGAAGCGCCAACCTTGTTTACAAAATCCTCATCCATCCTTGCAGCATGCCATGTAAATTCAGATACATCAATATCGTAGGAAGCGCCGGAAGCATCATATGTTCTGACAAGAGGAATATCAGTTCTTGAACTACTTGATAAGCTTCCATCATTTTCACGCCAATTTTGATGACTGAATATATCGCGTCCGTTGAATTTTGCATTTTCAATAATATTATCTATCTCAAGAGTTATACTATCAATTTCCTCTTGAATAGCTTGTCTATCATCGCTGGCGTTTGTATCATTTGCAGCCTTTACAGCGAGTTCACGTACACGCTTTAATATATCCTGAATACTGCCCATAGCACCATCGGCAGTTTTTATTAATGATATTCCGTCTTCGGCATTTTTAACTGATTGATTAAGTCCGCGTATTTGATTACGCATTTTCTCGGAAATAGAAAGGCCGGCTGCATCATCAGCGGCACGATTTACCTGATAACCGGAGGAAAGCTTCTCCGTGGAATTTCTTTTTGCTTTGGTATTTTTGTTTAATTGGGTTAGTCCACTCATAGCCGGAAGATTATGCGCTACAATCATTTGTATTACCTCATATAAAATTATTAACTACAATATATATCGGTATATATTTAAAAACATTCATAATTTTTCTTTTTTTTATAATAATCTTCAAATTACTTAAGTGATTTTAAAAAAAATCGAAAATTTGTTCGAAAAAGTATTGACAACCGAACAAATGTGCGGTATAGTATTCATATCAAAACGAACACATGTTTGAAAGTTCAAGGAGGGACTAAGATATGAATATTAGAAGTATCGCGGGATTTGTACATAGAAATTATAAATTAACCATAATTATGATAGGTATTGTTCTTTTAGCGTTTGTTTTTTTGTTTGGCGCAGATAAGAACGAGCAGGAGGTAGATGCCTCCACATATAATGTTAAGTATTATAAGTGTATAACGATTGGCGAAGATGATACATTATGGAGTATAGCTGATGAGTACATTTCAGAAGAATATTCTTCAAGAGATGCCTATATAGCAGAGATTAAGAGTATCAATGATTTAACAGGAGATACTATATACAGTGGTGCGACCTTGGTTGTTCCTTATTATGCTACACCTATGTAATTTGGATGTACATGATAATTATGTTATTAATGGGTTTTTCCTATTGATATAAATACATTTCACACATTTTACCCTAAGAGATCGAACTTAGATAAGATAAAGAACATAAGTTGTTTAATATTTTATCCTGTTCGATTTCTTTGTAATTTCTTATTTTTTTACAATTTTATGTGGAAATTTATCTGATAATAATATATAATTGCTTTGTTTGTATAAAAATCTAAATAAAATGGAGAGATGAAAGATGAAGAAAATGAAAACAAGAAAAATATTATTAATTATGGCAATTTGTACACTTTCTATGCTTGCATTGACAGCATGCGGTGCAGATAGAAAGAAGATTGAGACTATTGATGATTTAGAGGGCTCACGTATCGGTGTTCAGCTCGGTACAACAGGTGATATCTACGCTTCCGATTACGAGGGTGATGAAGCAGGTACAGAGGTTATAAGATATAATGCAGGAGCCGACGCAGTTGAAGCACTTAAGCAGGGTAAGATTGATGCTGTTATAATTGACGAGCAGCCGGCAAAGGTTTTTGTAGAGAAGAATTCAGATTTAAAGATATTGAATGAAGAATTTACAGATGAAGACTATGCTGCGGTTATAGCTAAGGATAATGATGAACTTTTAAATAAGGTGAATAAGGCTATTGATGAATTACAGGCAGATGGTACACTTGATAAATTAGAGGATACATATATTAATAAGACAGGTGATTTCCATTATACACAGACTGTAACAGACGGAGAGAAGCTTGTTATGGCTACAAATGCATATTTTCCACCATATGAATATTATGACGGTGGTACAATCATGGGATATGATGTTGAGTTTGGTTATGCTATAGCAGATAAGCTTGGCATGGTACTTGAGATTGAAGATATGGAATTTGATGCTATTATCAATGCCGTAAGCTCTGGCAAGGCTGATATAGGCTTAGCAGGCTTTACAATTACTGAGGAGAGATTAAAGAGCATCAACTTCTCAGATTCTTACATCAAGTCAAGACAGGTTATAATTGTATACGATAAATAAATGTAATTAGATGATTGCGAGATTAATTCAGCAGGTTATTTTAGGAGATTAGGAAATGAAGAAATTTAATGACAAACACATAAAACATATTTTACTTATGTCATTATTATTATTTTCCGTTTTTAGTCTGACCGCATGCAGCACGAATGATTTTTCAGAAAAATTTTATGATAATTTTATCAAAGAGCAGAGATACAGATATATATTAGAAGGTCTTGGAAATACCTTTATCATAACTATTCTTGCTGGTTTGATAGGAGTTTTCCTGGGATTTATATTGGCTGTTATACGAGTTACACATGATAAGAAGGGGAATTTAAAATTACTTAATTTAATAGCCAAGCTTTATCTTACCGTTATAAGAGGAACACCGGTTATGGTTCAGCTTATGATAATATATTATGTCATTTTTGCATCTGTTAATATTAATAAGGTTTTAGTTGCGGTTATTGGATTTGGACTTAATTCAGCAGCATATGTTGCAGAGATAATCAGGTCGGGTATTACTTCAATAGATGTGGGGCAATTTGAAGCCGGACATAGCTTAGGACTTAAATATTCAACCGTTATGGTGAATATTATACTTCCACAGGCTCTTAAAAATGTTCTTCCTGCTCTCGCAAATGAATTTATAACATTACTTAAGGAAACATCTATTAGCGGTTACATAGGCTTAAGTGATCTTACAAGAGGCGGTATGATTATAAGAAGTATTACATATGAAGCTCTTTTCCCGCTTTTGTTAGTTGCAATTATTTATCTTGTGTTAGTTGTCGGCTTGTCATCATTAGTATCAAAGCTTGAGAGGAGTCTTAAGAAGAATGAAAGATAATATTATTATACATACAGAGCATCTTAATAAAACTTATGGTGACGAGATTGTATTAGAGGATATAAATATTGATATTAAGAAGGGTGAAGTTATAGCAATAATTGGTCCTTCCGGATGTGGCAAGAGTACCTTTATAAGAACCTTAAATCTGCTTGAGAAGCCGACAAGCGGCGATATATATTTTGATGATATATGCATTACGGATAAAAAAACAGATATCTATGATGTATTGCCGAAGATGGGTATGGTTTTTCAACAGTTTAACCTCTTCAATAATATGACTATTGAAAAAAATATTACTTTTGCACCGATTAAGCATAAGCTTATGTCTGAGGAAGAAGCAAAGACTAAGGCTAAGGAGCTTTTGGAGAGAGTTGGTCTTGGCGATAAAGGAGAAGCATATCCTTCTCAGCTTTCAGGCGGACAGAAGCAGCGTGTAGCCATAGCTAGAGCACTTGCTATGAATCCTGACATAATTCTCTTTGATGAACCAACTTCAGCACTTGACCCTGAGATGGTTAATGAGGTTCTTGCCATCATGAAAGAGCTTGCCAAGACAGGTATGACTATGGTTATCGTTACTCATGAGATGGGCTTTGCAAGAGAGGTTGCAAGCCGAGTTCTTTTTATAGATGATAAGGGCATAAAGGAAGATGGAACACCGAAAGATGTTCTTGATAATCCGAAGAGTGAGAGACTTAAGAACTTTCTTGACAGTGTATTGTAGATAAAAATTATGAATAAAATATAAAACACATATGTTATCAGCATTATTTATGCTATAATATATGTGTTTTTATTATTAAGATGATTTAACATATAAATTTAGTATTTTGCTAAATCTTATAATAGATTATATGGAAATTTTGAATTGGGAGATAGATATGAATTCATTTTATATGCCTGTAAGAGTATTAGAAGGTAAAGATATAGTTATCAGTTCGACAAATTTGTTAAAGAAGTTTGGTAAGATAGCACTTTTAGTAACCGGAAAGCATTCAGCTAAAGCAAACGGTTCATATAATGATGTTATTACTGCACTTGATAATGTTGATATAGAACATATATTATATGATGATATAGAAGAAAATCCGAGTGTAGAGACTATTATGAAAGCAAGAGATTTCGCACTTAGGCAGAATGTGGATTTTGTTATAGGTATAGGCGGGGGCTCGCCTCTTGATGCAGCCAAAGCTATATCGCTTATGATATATCATAAGGATGAAGACAAAGATTATCTTTATAAGACAGGCTCAGACAGCAGTCATGTCCCTTTGGTGCTCATACCTACCACCTGCGGTTCAGGTTCAGAGGCTACGGCTGTTTCGGTACTTACTTTACATGAGAAGCAGACAAAGAAGTCTATTAGCCATCTTATATTTGCTGAACTGGCACTTATTGATGGAAAATATCTTATGACACTTCCGCACAAGACACTTTGCTCAACTGCCATAGATGCATTCACACATATGGTTGAAAGCTATATCAATACAAAAGCATCCGATTACAGTAATATGTGTGTGGAAAAAGGTCTTTTAATATGGAGTAGAAGCCTTGATGTACTTCGTGGGAGTAGAGAACTTACAATAGACGATTGTGATAACCTTATGCGAGCTTCTATGATGGGCGGTATGTCAATTGCACAGTGTGGTACTACGATTCCGCATGGGCTCAGCTATTCACTTACATATAAGAAGCATATAGCACATGGTATGGCTGTGGGATATTTTACGGCCGGATATCTGGCTAAAGCTAATCAAATTGATGCCAAACATATATTAAATCTCGCAGGCTTTAAGGATGTAGCAGATTATCAAAGCTTTTTTACAGAGATATATAAAGCCTGCGATATTCCGGATATTGATGATGATGTCCTATACGGAGCAGTAGAAGATGTGCTTAAAACTCCTGTAAAGCTTGAGATAACACCTTATGAGGTAAGCAGACAGGACTTGATTGATATAGCATTTTATAGCTGTTACGGAGCGTAACACCGCTGTTACACTTGGTTTATTGCATTTTATGATTACTATCTGTTACTTTGATTTTGCAACAGGGAAACAAAGTATTTTAGAAAGTTGAGGTAAAGTATTATGACATTTGGAGCAAAATTAAAGGAAGCAAGACAAAAGGCAGGTTTTTCTCAGGAGGAGCTTGCAGAGAGAATGAGTGTATCAAGAAGTGCGGTAGCTAAATGGGAGACAGACAAGGGAATGCCGGATATTGATAATTTAAAAGCTATTGCTAAGCTTTTGGATGTGAGTGTTGATTATCTCTTAGATGACGGAACATCACTGGATTTATCCGTTGTAAGAGAGCCTATTGATTTAAAAGGCGAAACAGGTCTTATAAAGAAGGCTAAACTTAAGGATAGTCTTGTTAAGGAAAGATTTACTGATTATGAGGTATATGGTCTGACAGCGGTAAAAAAGCTAAGTAAGCAAGAAAAGCTAAGAGACGAAGCATTAAGTCTTTTTACTGCCTTTTTACCCGATGTAGGAAGCTTTGACAGTGGAACAGATATAGTTAAGGCATTTGAAAATATCAATAATACATTTTATCTTGCCGATGGCAATAAAAAACAGTTTTTTATCATAGTAAATGATGAATATATGGAGATTCATCAGGTTGCACAGAGAATAACCGATAAAAAATTCGAGATAGGAGATTGGAAGCTGACTAAGTCAAGAAAAGCATTGTAATTATTACAGCACATATAAATATAGAAATTTATTTAAAAATGAAATTATATTTTTGTTGTAAATCTCAGTGATATATTATATAATAACATAAAATCATAGACCACCCATTTGTGGGTGGTCTTATCTATATAGGAGAAAAATATTGAATAATACAGAAAATACATTAATGGAGCCTGACAGACAGCTCCACTTCATAAATCTATGTAAGAGGATGGTGCTTGATAAAAAGTCGCAGCTTGGTCGTAATCTTACATATTGTGTGGTTACATTCGGCTGTCAGATGAATGCACATGACTCAGAGAAGCTAAAAGGTATACTTGATGAGATAGGCTATGAAGAAGTAGAAGATGAAAATGCTGATTTCATTATATATAACACCTGCACGGTAAGAGAGAATGCTAATCTTAAGCTATACGGACATTTAGGACATCTTAAGAATCTCAAATCAAAGAATCCGGAGATGATTGTATGCTTGTGTGGATGTATGATGCAGGAGCCTCATGTTATCGAGAATATCAAGCAAAAATACAAATTCGTGGATATAGTATTCGGAACTCATAATATATATAAGCTTGCAGAGCTTATATATACATATAAGACTACAGGAAAAACCATAATAGAGGTATTGGAAAAAAGCGAGGACATAGTCGAAGCCTTACCACAGAAGCGTAAATATAAATTCAAATCCGGTGTAAATATAATGTTCGGCTGCAATAATTTCTGTACCTATTGTATAGTCCCTTATGTAAGAGGTCGTGAGAAGAGTAGAAAGCCTGAGGAAATTATAGCTGAGGTGTCAGCTTTGGCAAAGCTTGGAGTAAAAGAAATAATGCTGCTCGGACAGAATGTCAACTCCTATGACGGCGGTATCAGCTTTCCTGAACTTTTAGAAAGAGTTTGTCAGATAGACGGGATAAAAAGAGTCCGCTTTATGACCAGTCATCCGAAGGATTTGTCGGACGAGCTTATAGAGGTTATGGCAAGAGAAGATAAAATATGCAAGCATCTTCATCTTCCTGTACAATCAGGTTCGACTGAAATGCTTAAGCGTATGAACAGAAGATATACAAAGGAAAGCTATCTTGAGCTTGCTGATAAAATCAAGAAAGCTATGCCTGACATATCACTTACTACAGACATAATAGTCGGCTTTCCGGGTGAGACGGAAGAGGATTTTATGGATACCTTAGATGTAGTTGAAAAAATCGGCTACGACCAGGCGTATACATTTATCTATTCCAAGCGTACAGGTACACCTGCCGCCGAATTTGATAATCAGGTTGATGAGGCGGTTATAAAGGATAGATTTTCCAGACTTCTTAAGACGGTAAATGAGAACAACCATATAGACAGATATGAGGGTAAAGTCAAAGAAGTATTAGTCGAAGAGGTCAATCATCAGGATAGTACATTAGTTACCGGCAAGACCGAGGAGAACATAACTGTGCACTTTAAAGGCGGTGCAGAATTAATTGGTGAATTTGTCAATGTCAGACTTACCGAATGCAAAGGCTTTTATTATATGGGAACTATGGAAGATAAATAAAACTTGCCCATGGGGACGGGGGATAGGGGCGAAAAAAATTTTTCGCCCCTATCCCCCGTCCCCATGGGCAAGTTTCAAGAAAACCCAAAAAATATCTTGTACTATAACATATTTTTATATATAATAAACCTTGTGGTTATTCTAACCTTACTCACAAGATGTAGTGTTTAAAGGCGGGATACTATAGCCTCCTGCCATTTAATATATAAGTAATGAATCGGAGGATAAAAAGGTGGCAAAGCTTTCTCCTATGATGGAGCAATATATAGCAACTAAAGAACAGTACAAGGATTGTATATTATTTTATAGATTAGGCGATTTTTACGAGATGTTTTTTGATGATGCACTTCTTGCATCGAAGGAACTTGAGCTTACACTTACGGGCAAGGATTGTGGGCTTGAGGAGAGGGCTCCGATGTGCGGTGTTCCACACCATGCCGCTGATATATACATAAACAGACTTATAGAGAAAGGGTATAAGGTCGCCATAGGAGAACAGGTCGAGGATCCGAAGCTTGCCAAAGGCTTAGTCAAGCGTGAGGTAATCCGTATCGTCACACCTGGTACCAATATGTCATCAGAGGTACTTGATGAGACTAAGAATAACTACCTTATGTGCATTTCATATTATAATTTTAAGTATGGAATATCTGTTGCTGACCTTTCAACAGGTGTCTTTAAAACCTGTACCATATCAACTGCCGAAAAAGTCATAGACGAGATTAACAAATACCAGCCATCAGAGATTATATATCAGGATACATTCATAAGCTCTGGAATTGATATAAGCTTAACGGTTGATAAGTTGAGCATAACTACATCAGAAGCTCCGGAGCATTATTTTGATTATTATTCATGCGAGGAAAATCTGAAAAGACATTTTAAAATTTCGGCAATTAGCGGATTAGGTTTAAATGATTTCCCTGAATTGGTTGTGTCATCAGGTGCAATGCTTCAATATCTGTATGATACACAGATGAGTTCACTTAATCATATCAATCATATCGAGCTTTACTCTGTAGATTCATATATGATAATTGATTCATCTACCAGAAGAAATCTTGAACTTACCGAGACTCTTCGTGATAAACAGAAGAAAGGCTCACTTCTATGGGTGCTTGATAAGACTAAGACAGCTATGGGCGCTCGTAAGCTTCGTGAATACATAGAGCAGCCGCTTGTTGAGGCTTCAATGATTGAGAGAAGATACGATGCCATAGAAGCACTCAATAATTCAATAATAACAAGAGAGGAACTAAGAGAGTACCTTAATTCCATATATGACCTTGAGAGACTTATGACGAGGATATCGCTTAAAACGGCTAATCCGAGAGATATGCTTGCATTTAAGAATTCGATTATATATCTTCCGGACATAAGATATCTTCTAAAGGAGCTTGATGCTGATATATTCAAGAATATATACGAGAATATGGATGAGCTTACAGACCTTTACGAGCTTCTTGATGCCGCCATAGTAGAGGAGCCGCCTATAGCTATCAAGGAAGGCGGTATATTCAAATCCGGCTATATGGAGCAGATTGATAAGCTTAAGGTTGCCAAGAGTGAGTGCAAGAACTGGCTTGCAGAGCTTGAGGATGCCGAGCGTGAAGCAACCGGAATTAAGAATTTAAGAATTAAATACAATAAGGTCTTCGGATATTATTTTGAGGTGACTAATTCATTTAAGAATATGGTGCCTGATTATTTCATCAGAAAGCAGACACTTACCAATGCGGAAAGGTATACGACAGATAAGTTAGATGATTTATCCAATACTATACTTGGTGCGGAGGACAAACTCTATGCTCTTGAATATGAAACCTATGTCGAGCTTCGTGATAAGATTGGGTCGGCCATAACGAGAGTACAGAGCACCGCACATTTCATAGCCGAAATAGATGCTCTTGCATCGCTCTCACATGTAGCTGAGAAGAATAACTATGTAAGACCAACTCTTAATGAAGACGGAGTAATAGATATAAAGAATGGCAGACATCCTGTAGTTGAGAAGGTGCTCGGCAATGATTTATTCGTAGCAAATGATACATACCTTGATAATGATAATAACCGAATATCTATAATAACAGGTCCGAATATGGCGGGTAAATCTACCTATATGAGACAGACTGCACTTATAGTTCTTATGGCACAGATTGGTTCGTTCGTACCGGCCGAGGCTGCAGATATAGGCTTGGTTGACAGGATATTTACGAGAGTGGGAGCCTCAGATGACCTTGCATCAGGTCAGTCAACCTTCATGATTGAGATGAATGAGGTCGCTAATATTCTAAGAAATGCTACCAGAAAAAGTCTGCTTATCTTAGATGAGATAGGGCGCGGTACCTCTACCTTTGACGGACTCAGCATAGCCTGGGCTGTGGTTGAGTATATTGCAAATACAGAACTTTTAGGTGCCAAGACCTTATTTGCGACGCATTATCATGAATTAACAGAGCTTGAGGGTAAGCTTACTTCGGTTAATAATTACTGCATAGCCATCAAGGAAAAGGGCGATGACATTGTATTCCTTCGTAAGATTATAAGAGGCGGCGCTGACAGAAGCTACGGTATACAGGTTGCAAGGCTTGCAGGCGTGCCTGATATGGTATTAAAGAGGGCTGGTGAGATATGTAACCAGCTTATTGCCTCTGATATTGCCAATCATGTCAGGAATATAGATGTCGAGGGAAGTTACGACAATATCAAGGAAAAGGCTGCAAAAAACACCTCCTATGAACAGCTTTCATTGTTCAGTGATAATACCGAATCTGAGGTTATAAACGAGATAAGAGCTATGGACTTGAATAATCTTACGCCTATAAATGCTATGCTTTATCTGCAGGAATTACAGAAAAAATTGCGGGGATAAAATAAATACAGGAAGGAAACATTTATCATGATTAGACTTCTTGATAAGAATGTAGTTGACAAAATCGCAGCGGGTGAGGTCATAGAAAGGCCTTCCTCTGTCGTCAAGGAATTACTCGAAAATTCAATAGATGCAGGTGCTAAAGATATAACTGTCGAGATAAAGGACGGCGGAACAAGCTTTATCCGTGTAACAGACAACGGCTGCGGAATACCGAAGGATGAGGTAAGAACAGCCTATATGCGTCATGCTACAAGCAAGATTGAGAATGAAGAGGACTTATCCTGCATATCTTCGCTTGGTTTCAGGGGAGAAGCTTTATCAACGATTGCAGCAGTAGCCCAGACTGAGATGATGACTAAAACTGCTGATGACCTTACAGGTATAAAATATGTAATACATGGCGGTGAGGAAGTGGAATTCAAAGAAGTCGGTGTACCTGATGGCACGACTATTGTTGTAAGAAATCTATTCTTTAATACTCCGGCAAGAAAGAAGTTCCTCAAAACGCCTATGACAGAGGGCTCATATATTAATGACCTCGTTTTAAAGCTTGCACTTAGCCACCCTGATATAGCCTTCAAGCTTATTGCCAATGGAAAGACTAATATATCAACATCAGGTAACGGCAATATAAAGGATAATATATATCAGTTATTTGGAAGGGATATAAGCAATAATCTTCTTCCAATAAATTATGACGGTGAGCAGATAAAGCTAAGCGGCTATGTGGGCAAGCCTTTTATCTCAAGAGGCAATCGAGGCTTTGAGAATTATTTTATAAATAACAGATATATTAAGAGCAATATTATTAACCGTGCGATAGAAGAAGGGTACAGAACATTCGTAATGCAGCACAAATTTCCTTTTACGGTTATGTATATTGAGCTTCCGAAGGATAAGATAGATGTAAATGTCCATCCTACCAAGATGGAATTCAAATACGACAATGAAAAAGAGCTTTTTGAGGTTATCACAAGAGCAGTAAGGGACTCTTTACTCCAGACGGATTTAATTCCTCCGGCAGAATATAACGAAAATGACAAGAAAAAGACTGATACTTCTCTAACAAAGGATAAGACCAAGCCTGCTGAGCCTTTCGAGACAAAGAGGGCTTATACGGAAAGTCAGAACAAGGCGGCAAATGCATCTAACGCTTATAAGAGTTTTTCAAATAAAGCTGATAATATAACCAACGATGAGAAGCATAATGTTTTATACAACAACGCAAGCAATGTCCAAAATGACACACATACTGTACAGCCGGATCATAGCACACAAGCCTTACAGAAAAATGATAAAAGCACATCAGAGCAGATTAACAGCATACCACAAGCTGAGCCTGAGTCTAAGGTTAAAAATTACGGAGATTCCTACAAGATACTTAATTCCTTGAAGGAGGCTTCACCTGATGAACCGATATATAACCTGCTAAACGATAAGGGCGTTGCCTATTATTCGTCAGAACAGAGCGGAGAAAATAATAATCGAGCAGAAGATAGTCAGACAGCCTCCAAAGAATACATGTCATACGACAGCAATAAAAAAACGAAGAAGCCTGAGCAGATGACACTCTTTAATGATGACTTTATCAGCAAAGACGCCCGCTCCAAGCATAGAATCATCGGTCAGGTATTCGGAACCTACTGGCTTATAGAATATGAGGATAAGCTCTATATAATGGACCAGCATGCAGCACATGAGAAGGTTAATTACGAAAGACTTGTTAATAACTTACGGACAAAGCAGGTCTATTCACAACAGCTTATGCCGCCTATGGTGGTTACCGTAACCTATGCGGAAAGACAGGCGATACTTGATAATTATGACCTTTTTATGAAGATAGGCTATGACATTGTTGAATTCGGTGGAAATGAATTCAAAATTAATGCCGTACCATCCAATCTCTTCGGTCTGCATGGCAGAGAAATGTTTATGGAATTTGTCGGCTCGCTCATTAATAATGCCGGTTATATGTCCAATGATGTATTCGTCCAGAAGCTTGCAACTATGGCTTGCAAGGCTGCTATAAAGGGCAATACTCCTATAAGCTACAGCGAAGCTGATGCGCTTATCGACGAGCTTCTCACGCTTGAAAATCCGTACACCTGCCCGCATGGCAGACCGACCATAATATCTATGAGTGAGACAGAGCTTGATAAAAAGTTTAAGAGAATTGTATAATTCAGATAAATAATTTAAAGGAGAAAGCTATGAAAAAATTTGCAGGTTTTGAAAAGGGTGTTAATTTCGGAGGCTGGTTCTCGCAGTGCGATTATTCAAAGAATAGATTTGATAATTTCATTACCGAGAAGGATTTTAAGAAGGTATCAGATTGGGGACTAGACCATGTAAGAATTCCCATAGACTATAATTTAGTTGAGGATGATGATGGCAATTACTTAGACGAAGGGATAGCATACATAAAAAACGCTGCCAGATTATGCGAAAAATATAATTTAAACATGGTTCTTGATGTGCATAAAACCGCCGGATTTTCCTTTGATTTCGGAGAAAATGAGGAGGGCTTTTTTGATAGTGAGGCACTACAGGAGCGTTTTTACAGGCTGTGGGAGATGCTTGCCGGACATTTCGGCAATAACGAAAGAATAGCCTTTGAATTATTAAATGAAGTAACCGATCCGAAATATTCTGACAAATGGAACGAAGTATCAACCGAGTGCGTAAAAAGAATAAGAAAAATTGCACCTGATACATATATTTTACTTGGCGGATACTGGAATAACAGCGTTGAGGCGCTTAAGGATTTGACCATGCCTTATGATGACAGGGTTGTATATAACTTCCATTGCTATGAGCCTTTGGTCTTTACACATCAGGGTGCATATTGGGTACCTGATATGCCGGGCGATTTAAGAATTGCCTATCCTGATACTATCGAGAACTATAAGAAGGCACATGAGATAATAGCCAAGAATACACTTTCAATATATGACTTTATCAAGACTCCGAAGGCAGATGTGGCGGTATTTGAGGAACTTTTCGCCGAAGCGGTCAAGATAGCCGAGGAAAGAAATGTAGCTCTCTACTGTGGTGAATACGGCGTTATCGACCTTGCAGATACGGACAGCACTTTGAATTGGTTCAAGGATATCAACTCTGTATTTACAAAATATGGCATAGGAAGATGCGCATGGAGCTTTAAAGAGATGGATTTTGGGCTTGATGATGAGCATATGAAACCTATTATAGATGAAGTTGTAAAATATCTGTAGTACTATACAAGTAACAGGCTGCTACGTAACATGCAATCAATTTGCTAAATCAGCAAACTCTGATTCAAATTGTGCAAATCGTTGCCGTAACAGCCTGTTACTTATATGTGAATATTAAGAAAGAAGTATATTATGAATCAGCTTATAATCCTTACCGGACCTACAGCGGTGGGTAAGACGGATTTATCAATTAAATTAGCGAAGGCGGTTGATGGAGAGATTATCTCTGCCGATTCGATACAGGTGTATAAGGATATGGATATCGGTTCAGCCAAGATTACTCATGATGAAATGCAAGGGGTACCGCATCATCTCATAGATGTGCTTTATCCCAATGAAGATTTCAATGTCGTATCATTTAAGAATATGGCTAAGACCGCTATGAATGGCATATATGAGAGAGGACATATACCCATAATAACAGGTGGAACAGGCTTTTATATACAGGCACTTCTTTATGATATCGACTTCAAAGAAAATGAAGATGATGGTTATCGTGCAGAGCTTGAAAACCTTCTTGTACAAAAAGGAGCTGAATATCTTCATAATATGCTTAAGAAGATAGATGAAAAATCCGCAGAGGACATACATTATAATAATTCAAAGAAGGTAATAAGAGCACTTGAATACTATCATCAGACAGGAGAGAAAATTTCAGAGCATAATGAGACTGAACGCGCAAAATCTTCTCCATATAATTTTGCTTACTTTGTACTTAACTGCAATAGAGCAAAGCTATATGTGCGCATAGAACAAAGAATTGATATTATGCTTGAACAGGGGCTTATCAACGAAGTTAAAGAACTTATCGACAGATATAACCTGACCAAAGATATGACATCTATGCAAGGTCTTGGATATAAAGAAATATTCGCTTATCTTAAAGGGGAAATCAGTCTTGAGGAGGCAGTTTATATATTAAAGCGTGATACAAGGCATTTTGCCAAGCGTCAGCTTACATGGTTCAGACGGGAGAAGGATGTTATATGGGTTGATAAGGATATATATGATACGGACGAAAAATGTCTTGAATATATGCTTTGTAATTTGAAGGAGAAAAAAATATGGGAACAGACGAATTAAAAAAATATTATCTTGCACTTGGCATAGATGAAAAGGTATATGATTTTGTAACCGAGACAGAAAGTTCATTGTCAGATAGATTTACCGCTATTGACAAGACAGCCGAGCTTAATCAGATAAAGGTTATTAAGGCTATGCAGGATGCAAAATTCGCAGAGGCTCACCTTAATGGTACGACGGGATATGGGTATAATGATATTGGACGTGATGCGATAGAGGAAGTATATGCCAACATTTTTAAGACAGAGGATGCTTTAGTAAGACAGCAGATAACCTGTGGAACTCACGCACTTACCATAGCTTTATCGGGCAACTCAAGACCGGGGGATGAGATTCTATCACCTTGCGGCAAGGTATATGATACCTTAGAGGGCGTAATAGGAATCAGAGAATCAAAGGGCTCACTGGCAGAGTACGGTATAAGCTACAGACAGGTTGATTTACTTTCCGATGGAGAGTTCGACTTTGATAATATAAGGAAGAATATTAACGACAAGACTAAGCTTATAGAGATACAGCGTTCAAAGGGATATGATACGAGACCGACACTCTCGGTTGCTAAAATTGCCGAGATTATCAAATTTATCAAGGATATTAAGCCTGATGTAATATGTATGGTAGATAACTGTTACGGTGAATTTGTCGAGACTATAGAGCCATCTGAGGTTGGTGCCGATATGGTGGTCGGCTCACTGATTAAGAATCCGGGTGGTGGACTTGCTCCGATAGGCGGTTATATATGCGGCACAAAGGAATGTATAGAGAACTGCGCCATAAGACTTACTTCTCCGGGACTTGCCAAGGAGGTCGGTGCTTCACTCGGAGTAACCAGAAGTATTGCTCAAGGTATATTTATGGCACCTACGGTTACTGCAGCCGCTCTAAAGGGCGCAATACTTGCTGCTAATATATATGAAAAGCTTGGATTTAAAGCCATTCCTGATTCTTGCGAGGACAGGTACGATATTATTCAGGCTATAGAATTCGGAAAGCCTGAATATATACAGGCATTCTGTGAGGGCATACAGGCGGCAGCACCTGTAGACAGCTTTGTTACACCTGTTCCCTGGGATATGCCGGGATATGACAGTCAGGTTATAATGGCGGCAGGAGCATTTGTATCGGGTGCTTCGATAGAGCTTAGTGCTGATGCACCTATGAAGGCGCCTTATGCAGTGTATTTTCAGGGAGGACTTACATATCCTCACGCAAAGTTCGGAATAATGATGTCTCTACAGAAAATGATGGAAAAAAACTTAGTTTTATGTTAAAATAATAAGGTTAAATTGTGTCTTGTGCCTGAAGAGGTGGAAGGATTATAAGACATAATGAATAATTTGATAAAAGACCTTGCTGCTTGTGAAAGACCTTATGAGAAAGCTATATCAAACGGCATTGAAACCTTGACCGATGCAGAGCTTCTGGCGGTGATTTTAAGAACGGGTACTAACAATACCAGCTCGATAGACCTTGCTAATCGTATTCTTAAT
Organism: Lachnospiraceae bacterium; assembly: GCA_017480195.1. Lineage (GTDB taxonomy): Bacteria > Bacillota > Clostridia > Lachnospirales > Lachnospiraceae > Coprococcus_C. The sequence continues at coordinate 40,308 of JAFVBE010000008.1, read as the reverse complement.
GCACACAGTATTCATAAGGGGCTAAACGGACTTTTCTATATGAAAAGGAAGGATTTGCTGGCTATAAAGGGTGTGGGTGACACCAAGGCTACACAGCTTTTGGCACTTACGGAACTAAGCAGAAGAATTAACGAGTCAAGATTAAAGCAGAATATAAGCTTTAGTGAGCCGAAGACAATTGCGGAATATTATATGGAGAAGTGCAAATATTTTACCAAGGAACATGTTTATCTTATGCTTTTCTCCAATGCACATACACTTATAAAAGAGATAATGATGTCTGAGGGTACAGTTAGTGCTTCATCGATATCTCCGAGGGAAATATTTATTGAGGCGCTTCATTATGAGGCCGTTAATTTTGTTCTTGTACACAACCATCCATCCGGACTTCCCGAGCCAAGCAGTGCGGATATTTCCATAACACTTAAAATCCAAAAAGCGGGTCGCATTATGGATATAAATCTGTCAGACCACATTATAGTCGGTAATGGCAGTTATGTTAGTCTGTTTGAAAGAGGAATCTTAGAATGAGATATGATAGAAAAAAAGATATAAGTCCTAAATATCTGCTGCTTACCTTCACAATAATATGTGTGGCTTTTTTACTTATATCTTTTTTTGCGGGAGATAAAATAGCTTTCGTAAAAAAATACACCAATATGATCATTTCACCTATCCAACAGGGTATCAATAAAATCGGAGTATGGACCGATTCAAAGATGGAAAATCTCAAAGAAATCGAAGAATTAAACAAGGAGAATGAAGAACTAAACAAGGAAATAGACTCATATAAAGAGCAGATAACCATATATCAGGAGAAGATGTCTGAGCTTGAAGAATTGCGTGCTCTATATGAGCTTGATGAGAGCTATCCTGAGTACAATAAGACCGTAGCACATATATTTGCCAAGGATTCAACCTCGTGGTTTTCTATTTTTTATATAGACAAGGGGCTTGATGACGGCTTGTTCGTCGGTGCAAATGTTATGTGTCACGACGGCTTAGCCGGTATAATAACCGAATGTTATGACGATTATTCTAAGGTTAGAGCTATCATCGATGACAATTCCAATATAAGTGCCAAGATAATGCCGTCAAATGCCTTATGTACCATAGAGGGTAATCTTAACACCTATCAGAATGGTGTGCTTGTAGTCAAAAATATTGACAAGGATGCCAAAATAACGATAGGAGATAAGGTGGTTACCTCACATATTTCAGAGAGATTTCATCAGGGGATAACTGTAGGCTATATCTCAGAGATAACCTATGATACTAATAATCTTACAATTACGGCAGCGATAACGCCTGCGGTTGATTTTAACAATATTTCAGAAGTACTTGTTATCACTGACAAAAAGAAGGATATAGATTAGCTTTATTGTTTTACGGAGGCAACTATGCGGAGAGTGATTACACTTGCATTATTAATAATAGTGAATTTTTCGTTGCAATCGACGATATTCGGATTTCACAACATTAACTGTATAACGCCTAATCTTTTACTTATATTAACTATGTCCTTCGGGCTTATGAGAGGGCGTAAGGAAGGACTTTTAGTAGGCTTTTTCTGTGGATTTTTAGTGGATTGTGTAGTATCCAATATAATGGGTCCATTTATGTTCATATATATGGTAATCGGTTATATGAACGGCTTTTTTCATAAGAATTATATGGTTGAGGATGTATTGCTTCCTCTTATTATAGTTACAGTTGATGATATCGTATTTAACTCCATATTATATGTATTTTATTTCCTGCTGCAGAGAAGGCTTAACTATACCTCATATTTTATGGAGATTATATTGCCGGAGGCGTTATGTACAGCACTTCTTACCGTTATATTATATAAGCTTTATGTAGTAATTAACAGATATCTCAAGCAAAAGGCTGATGAAAGAAAGGTATAATAATGATTAGAGAAATATTATCCTCTATTAAGGAAATAATTTTAGACTATGTAAAACACAGGCTTTTCCCTGTTACTGTTGTCGTTATTGTTCTTTTCTCGATATTAATCAGAAGATTATTCGTGCTTCAAATTATCGAGGGCGAGGAGCATATGGATAATTTCATATATAAATCCGAGAAGACACTTAATATAGATTCAGTCCGTGGTAATATCTATGACAGGAACGGTAAACTTCTGGCATATAACGAGTTGTCTTATTCGGTCGTATACAGCAACGACTTAAATCTTCCGAACAAAGCGAAAGAACTTGATATGTCTGAGAATGAATTAAAAAATCAAATTCTCTATAAGACGATTAATATATTAGAGTCAAACGGTGATGAAATATATGTTGATTTTCCTATAGTGCTTACTGACGGAGGGGAATATAAGTTTACGGTTAAGGACACATCCTTACAGAATTTCAAGAAAAATGTGTATGCAAAAACTTCCTTTGATGAATTATCAGACGAGCAGAAGAATGCAACCGCACAGGATATTATTGATTTTCTTAACACCGAAAGATTCGAGGTTTCCGAAGAATATGACAAGGAAGAAGGTCTAAAAATATTAGCCTGTAGATACAAATTGTGGTTAAACAGATATCAGCAGTATGTGCCTGTTACAATAGCTTATGATATAAGCGAAACCAGCAATGCTGCAATAACCGAATATGGTGATGAGTTGCTTGGAATGGATGTCTCTGTTAAATCCCTAAGAAGATATAATGATGCAGTATACTTTGCTCATATTATAGGCTATGTAGGAAGAATATCGAATGAGGAACTGAAGGAGTATAATGAAAGCTTGCCTGATGATGAAAAATACAGCGGTGAAGAAATGGTAGGAAAGACAGGTATAGAGCAGTACTGCGAGTCTGAGCTTAGAGGAAGCTCAGGCTATGAGACAATGTATGTAGATAATTTAGGTAAGGTTATAGAGACTATAGAACAAAGTCCTGCCTCAGCGGGAAATGATGTATACCTTACCATAGATGCAGATTTGCAGAAATACTGTTATGATACGCTTGAGAAAGAAATCGCTTCCATTATTCTTGCTAACCTTGTAGCTGTTTCTTCTGTTGAAGAGCGTGAAAATGCCGCCATACCTATAACCGATGTGTATTTTGGATTATTTAATAATAATTATATTACGCTTGATAGGATGGCGGAAGCGGATGCGTCAGAGTTAGAGAAACAGATATACAGTGATTTTACTACAAGAAAAGAAAATACTATACAGGAAATATCGGATATAATGAGTAAGGATTTTACACCATTATCCGAGCTTTCAGACGAATATCAGGATTATATGGAATACATCTGTGAAATCTTAAGTAAGGAAGGTGTATTTAATTCCTCATTAATAACTACAGATGATAAAGAATTTATAGATTATACAAATAACCGTACCTCACTTGAGCATTATATGAAGTACGCCATAAGTATAGAAGCTATTGATATAACCAAGCTTGATGCAAAAAGTGATTACTATGACAATGATGAAATATATGACCTTTTGTGTGATTATGTAGTTAATTATCTTAACCTGGATACCGAATTCGACAAACTGATAATAAAAAATATGATAAAATCCTCTGAGATAACAGGAGATAATGTAGTAAATCTCATTTATTTACAGGGAATACTTAATCCTGACTTGGATAAGGAATATGAGGAATACAAAAATAACGCCTACGGTCCATATGAATTTATGGTTAAAAAGATACAAAAGCTTGACATTACACCGGCTATGCTTGCGCTTGATCCCTGCTCAGGCTCTATTGTAGTAACAGATGTGAGAAACGGCGATGTACTGGCTCTGGTAAGCTATCCGAGCTATGATAATAACTATATGACTAACGAAGTTGATGCTGAATATTATAACAGGCTGTTAGAGGACAAGACTACGCCGCTTTATAACAGGGCGTGTCAGCAGAAATTAGCACCCGGTTCAACCTATAAGATACTTACCTCAGTTGCAGGACTTACAGAGGGGGTAATAGATACAGGAAGCTATGTCTATTGTTCAGGAGAATTTGACAAGATTGATCCTTCACCAAAATGCTGGATATATCCAAGCGGTCATGGAGCACTTGATGTAGAAGGTGCCATACAGCGCTCCTGTAATGTGTTTTACTATCAGGTAGGATATTCTCTTGCATGGAAGGAGGACGGAACCTATAGTGATTCCTACGGCTTAGGAAGGCTGGAAAAGTACGCAAGAATGTTTGGTTTAGGCGATGTGTCCGGAGTCGAGCTTCCTGAGATTACACCGTCAATATCAGATAATGACGTAGTAAGAAGCTCCATAGGACAGGGCAGGAATTCCTATGCGCCCGTTCAGTTGTCAAGATATGTTACAACAGTTGCAAACAGTGGTACATGCTATAATTTGACACTGATTGATAAGGTTACGGATTATGAAGGAAATCTCATATATGATAATCAGGCAGAGGTCTTAAATGATGTGAAGCTTAGCTCAACGACCTGGACTGCTGTTCACAATGGTATGCGTCGTGTTATAACCTACAACACCTTAGGAAGCGAATTAGTAAACCGGGTAAATGTATCAGTGGCGGGAAAATCCGGTACTGCACAGGAGAGTGAAACGCGGCCTGACCATGCATTATTTATATCCTATGCGCCATATGAAGCGCCTGAGGTATCAGTTACATGTATGCTTCAAAATGGATATTCATCCGGTAACGCTATAGAATTGGCAGGCTTTGTATATGCCTATATGTATGATCCGGACAAGCTTAACGGAGCCGAAATGAATGGGAATGTTGCCAACACAGATTAAAAACTTTCAGTATTTAAAGAGGTGAAAAATGATTAATCCCGTTATTATTAAAGGTAATAAAGAGGGGATTCGTTTGATAATTGCACCTGAAGCTAAGTTTAGTGAAATAAAAAAAGAATTAAATAAAAAACTTCAGAATACAAGACATTATTACGCGAAGCAAATTCCGATTGATATTACCTTTGATGGAAAAATATTAACGGAGGATGAAAAAGGTGATATACTCGAGCTGTTAAGAGATAAAGGCTTAAATATAAAATATAAAGAAATAAAGGTTATAGAAACAAAGGAAAAAGAGAATAATTTTACGAATTTACAATCCGATAAAGATGGTCTGTTTTATGTAGGAAATTTAAAAAACGGACAATCTATTGATGCTGTAACAAGCATAATAATTGTTGGAAATATTGAACAGGGTGCATCGGTTACTTCAGAGGGCAATATCATAATAATCGGCGAGTTAAACGGTTATGCAAAAGCAGGCTCCAAAGGAAAAAAAGATGCCTTTGTTTATAATGTATATTAGGAGGAATTGTAAATGAGTGAAGTTATAGTGATTACAAGCGGCAAAGGCGGTGTTGGCAAAACTACGACCACAGCCAATATCGGAGGTGCACTGGCGGGGCTCGGATTCAAAACCCTGCTTATAGATACTGATATAGGACTAAGAAATCTTGATGTTGTAATGGGACTTGAAAATCGCATTGTATACAATATAGTCGATGTGATTGAGGGAAGCTGCAAGGCAAAGCAGGCGATAATTAAAGACAAGACCTTTTCTAATCTTGCGCTTTTACCGGCGGCACAGACGAGGGACAAGACCTCTATAGCTCCTGAGCAGATGAAGAAGCTGATTGAGGATTTAAAGCCCGAATATGACTACATAATAATAGACTGCCCTGCCGGTATCGAGCATGGCTTCAAGAACGCAATAGCAGCAGCAGAGAGAGCTATAGTTGTAACCACACCTGAGGTATCAGCCATAAGGGATGCCGATAGAATTATAGGTATTCTTAATTCATGTGAAATGCCTCGCATAGACCTTGTAATCAACAAAATCCGTATGAGTATGGTAAGACGGGGAGATATGATGTCAGTTGATGATGTAGTGGATATACTTTCCATTAACCTAATCGGAACAATAATGGATGATGAATCCATAGTCATATCTACTAACCGTGGAGAAATGATTGCAGGCAACAGAACTAAGCCCGGAAAGGCTTATATTGAAATTGCCAAAAGAATAGCCGGCGAGGCGTTTGAAGACGAGACTTATGATTACGGCTTTAATATACTAAAACTGCTAAAGAAGAAGGAAAAAAATGTTCACAAAGTTTCATCTCAGGGATTATAACTTTAAATTATTAATATATGTAACTGCAATAATGATAATCGGGGTATTTGCTGTCAATAGCGCAGATTCTGATTTTACATTTAAGCAGGCTGTCGGTGTCGGCGCAGGTATTGTTATTATGATATTCCTGTCACTTGTTGATTATCATTTTATATGCAGATTTTATCATATTATCTATATAGTAAATATAGCTTTGCTGCTTATGGTTTTACTGTTCGGTGTTAATGTCAATAATGCAACCAGATGGATTAACATAGGCGGAGAGAATGGAATACAGATACAGCCATCTGAGATATCTAAGATACTTATGATTGTTTTTGTAGCTGCATTTCTTGGTAAATACAAGGAGAAGGATAAGATAAATACTTTCAAATGCATAGCCTTGTTTACTGTTTTTGTCGGCTTTTCCCTTGTGTTTATAGTAGCTGAGCCTGACCTTTCGACGACTATATGTCTTTTTATGGTGCTTGCCACAATGCTTTATGTATCAGGCTTAAGCTATAAGATTATAGGAATTATTTTACTTATTGCCATACCGCTTGCGGGCAGCTTCTTATGGTATATACAGCTTCCCGGAGACAAGATACTCCTTAAACAGTATCAGATTAACAGAATATTATCCTTCGTATATCCTTCACAATACGGTGATGATATGTCCCAGCAGAATAATTCAATTATGGCAATTGGTTCCGGTCAGCTTACGGGTAAAGGCTTTAATTCTTCGACTATAGCGACAGTCAAGGATGCGAATTTTATATCAGAGCAGCAGACAGATTTTATATTTTCGGTAATAGGTGAAGAATTAGGCTTTATCGGCAGTGTAATTATTATTGCAATTATTATGTTAATAGTGTTACAATGTATAAGGATTGCAAGGAGAGCCAGGGATACAAAGGGGATGCTTATAGCATCAGGAATAGGTACACTTATAGCATTTCAATCCTTTATCAATATAGGCGTTGCGACAGGAGTGCTGCCAAATACAGGTATTCCGCTGCCTTTTATCAGTTATGGGCTTAGCTCTCTGCTAAGCATATCCGTAGGTATGGGGATTGTATTAAATGTCAGTCTACAAAAATCTGATTATTACTAAACTAATAGGAGAAAACATATGAACATCGGGTTAATCGCACATGATACGAAGAAAAAACTAATGCAAAATTTCTGCATTGCCTACAGAGGAATTATGTCGCACCATGAATTATATGCGACAGGCACTACAGGAAGAATGATTGAAGAGGTTACCAATCTTACAGTTCACAAATTTTTGGCGGGACATACCGGAGGAGAGCAGCAGCTTGGCTCTATGATTGAGAATGACTCCATTGATTTAATGATATTCCTGCGTGACCCTGAGACCAAGAAATCTCATGAGGTCGATATTAACAATATATTTACGCTCTGTGATGTACATAATATTCCATTAGCAACCAACCTTGCCACTGCCGAGCTTATGATTAAGGCTTTGGAAAGAGGAGATCTGGAATGGAGAGAGCTTTTTAAGCATTAGATAAACATATGAGAATATTTAAAGATTTTTTTAAACAAATAATAATAGCTGCAGTTGTTATATTATTTTTTGTTATAGCAATAAATGTCAATAATAATATAGACAACGAAAATCCATACACAAAGGTTAATACGACAATTCCTGTGCCGGCAGTTGCAACCAAAGATATAGAGGCATTAGATATCAGCTTTGATGATACCATCATTGGAAGAACAGACAATATCAACAGTGAACTTTTTGCTGATTGCTATTATGCGCTCTTGATTGATGACACCGACAAATACGCTTATGTCTCTAAAGATATATACAAGAGAATGTATCCTGCCAGCATGACTAAGCTTATGACAGCTATGGTTGTATTGGACAAGGTAAATGATAAAACTATAGGACTTAATGATGTCGTAACTGTCGAGCATTATTATGACCTCACAAGTGAGGGTGTCCTGCCTACTGAGATGAATCCCGGCTGTAAGATTACAGTTAAAGATTTGCTGTATACCTTACTTATACAGTCAAATAATTACTATGCACTTATCTTGGCCGATTATGTGGCAGGAAGTGAGGAAGCCTTCTGTGAGCTTATGAACCAAAAGGCTATATCTCTCGGTGCTACCGGAACACATTTTGCGAATCCGCATGGACTTGACGCTGTGGACCATTATACAACAGCCTACGATATGTATCTTATAATTAAAGCAGCTCACGGCTATGATGAGATAAGGACTATAGATACTTTTGAGGCATATAATTATTTTTACTATAATTCTGCCGGCAATCCTATTGAAATGAACATAAGTCCGACTAATTTATTTATGTCCGGTGATGTGGCTCTGCCTTCCGGCTATACCATAGAGGTATGGAAGACCGGCACAACTGACGGCGCCGGCAACTGTCTTGCTATGTTTCTTACCAGAGATGGCAAGGATTATATGTTAGTTGCCTCGGCAGAGGAATCAAAGGCAGTATTATATGATGCGATAGTTTCGATGCTTTGTCTGGTTAATTAGTTTTACAAAGGTATTACATAATGAAGAACAATAATAAAGTAACAAAATTTAATAGGGATATTAAGCTTAATATAGCAAGCATTATAATAGCGTTAATCTTTCTATATGTTATAATCACTCTTATTATTTCCATAAAAAAGGAACCTATAACTACATATAAGGTCAATAAAACTGACATTAATAACAATCTTATTGTCGAAGGGCTTGCCGTCCGTGACGAGCTTATTCTTAATTCCGATAAGTCGGGATATGTATGCTATTATATTCGTGATGGAGAGAAGGTCAAGAAGAACTCCACGGTATGTACGATAGATGAAACCGGACAACTGTATAATTCTATAAATGATTCTGAAAGCTATGATAATCTGCTTACAAGAGAGGATTATAACGAGGTCAGGAATCTGATATCCTTATATAAGGTTTCATATAATGATACCTCCTTTTATAATTCCTATAATTTTGAAAATAATGTTAATAACAAGGTTTTAGAACTTACAAATGAGATTCTTATGCAGCAGACAGAGAGTGCAGGAGGAGTCTCCCTTTCTGCCATACAGTCTCCTGAGAGCGGGCTTATTACTTATTATACAGATGGTTATGAGAGTTATAATATATCCTCTGTTTCCGCATCCGATTTTGACAAATCCAATTATAAGAAAGAAACCTTGAAGACGGGCGATATAATATCTGCCGGAACACCGGTAGTTAAGATAATTCCAAGTGAAAGCTGGAATATACTTCTTCCTGTTAGTGATGAACAGATTACTGCGATAAGCGGCAAATATTCAGAGGAGGATAATATTCACTTTAAGATTAATAATTCCTCATATACATTAAGTATGCCATTTGAGATAATATATGGGGCTGATGGTAAATATCTGAATATTTCCCTGAATAAATTCATGCTTAATTATATCTCTGAAAGATTCGTAAGCGTAGAGATTATTCTTGAGGAAGATACCGGACTTAAGGTTCCTGTCTCTGCACTTACAACAAAGGATGTATACCAGATACCAATAAATTATTTATCTGCCGGCGGCAATCAGAGCTCAAGCAACAGATTTAATGTACAGGTTATGAATGAGGATAATGAATTAACTATAAAACAGGTTATTCCTACCATTTATATGACTGATGAAGAATACTGTTATGTGGATCCTCTGGCATTTGATGAAAGTGATGTTTTAATTGATATTAATACCAATGAAACACTTTCAACCTCGCTGATTCCTAAGATTGCTATAGACGGTGTATACTCTGCGAACAAGGGTATAGCCGAATTCACTAAAGTTACAATCATAAAGACCATAGATGAATTCGCACTTGTAGAAAGCGATGAAGCATTGAATATATATGATAATATAATATTTGACTCATCCAAGGTAACCGAAAATCAAATTATATATTAAAGGTGGTATGTAAAATGCTAAAAGAAAATCTTGATAATGTACTTGAAAATATAAATAAAGCCTGTGAAAAGGCGGGGCGAAAGCCGGAAGATGTAACACTTATCGCAGTAAGCAAGACAAAGCCCCTGTCTGATATAGAGGAGCTTATTACCTATGGCATCAAAGAGTACGGAGAGAATAAGGTTCAAGAGCTATGTGACAAATACGAAGCAGTATCAACTAAGGTGAACTGGCATCTTATCGGACATCTCCAGACAAATAAGGTAAAATACATAGTTGATAAGGCTTATCTTATTCATTCCGTAGACTCGATACATTTGGCACAGGAGATAGAGAAGCAGGCTGCGAAGAAGGATGTAGCTTGTGATATATTAATTCAGGTGAACATAGCACATGAGGAAACCAAGTTCGGTATTGATGAAACCAATATATATGAAATATTAGATACAGTGAAGGATTTTGAACATATCAGAGTGCGTGGACTTATGACAATTGCTCCTTTTGTTGACAATCCTGAGGATAATCGAGGATATTTTAGAAAAATGCACCAATTATTACTTGACATAAAATCAAAAAACATTGATAATGTTGATATGAGTATTCTCTCTATGGGTATGACAAATGATTATATGGTTGCCATAGAGGAGGGTGCGACCATGGTTCGTGTCGGAACCGGAATATTTGGAGAACGCAATTATAATATCTGACCTAAGGGTTAGATAGATAAAGGAGATTATACAATTATGGCTAATGAATCAAAGAGAAGCTTTTTAGATTTCTTTAAAATGAAGGATTTAGACGACGAAGAAGATGAATTTGAGGATGATTTATTTGATGATGACGATGATGAAGATGATTATACACCATCTAAAACCTCATCAAAGAAGACATCATATAGCAAGAGTTACAATAAACCTGATAAAGCCAAGGAAACATACACAAGAAGCTCAAGCTACAGCACAGGCGCTGACAGGACAAGTTCAAGGACAAGTACTCAGGCTTCCTCATACAGCAATTATCAGAAGCCACAGACAAGAACTCAGAACAATAATTTAGTAGATTTTAATTCAAATAAGCAGCAAAGAGCAAATAATTATAGGGGTGGTAGTGAAGTGTATGTTATTAAGCCACAGGAGATAAGTGAGTCACAGACAGTTGCAGATTTCTTAAATGCAGGTAAAACCATAGTTATTAATATGGAAGGTCTTGAGCTTTCTCCGGCACAGAGAATAATTGATTTTATAGGTGGAGCCTGCTATGCCATAGGCGGTTCATTACAGGCTATATCAGCTAATATATTTATAGCAGCACCAAGTTCGATAGAGGTATCAGGAGATTTGCGTGAGGAGATATTAAATGAAACAACCGTATCCCCTCAGTTAGGTCAATATTAATTTATGTACGGGGGATGAATCAGAATGCTTACACCGGTTGATATTCAACAAAAGAAGTTCCGCACGGGCTTAGGATATGAGAAAAAGGATGTTAATACCTTCTTTGATATGGTATCCGAGTCCTATGAGCAGCTATATCGTTCAAATGCAGAGTTGAAGGAAAAGGTTGCAACATTGACAGACGGCTTACAAAGCTATAAGTCTAAGGAAGCCGAACTTGAGAAGACTATTATGATTGCGGAGAAAGACTCAGAGGATACTAAGACAAAGGCTGCAAAGGAAGCTAAGAACATCGAGCTTGATGCCAAGAATAAAGCAAAAAATATTGTGGCAGATGCCGAAAAACAACTCGAACAGATTAAGCAGGAGATTGAGGTCTTAGAAACTCAATATGCTGCGTATAAATCCAACTTTGTTTATTTTATGAAAAAGCAGTTCGACCTTCTTGAAGAGGAGGATTTTGATCCTAAATCATACATAGATGTAAAATCGCTTCAGCTTTTAGGTGCGAGCGGTGGTGGAACAGCATCAGGAAGTTCCTCAGATTTCGGTTCATTTAGCGGCGATCCTCAGATGAGAGATGAGTCAACCTTAGGCGGCTATAATAGTGGCGGTGGAGGCAGTTTTAATTCTGATGATATGAAGAACAGCACAAGCGCCGTATACACATCTAACTTAAGTGCAGGAGAGAATTTTGTTGATCCTTTTAATCCTGATGCTAAAAGACCGGAAGGCAGATACAATCCATATGATGGAATGACTGATAAGTCTGAAAAAGGCTCCTCCTTCACAGTAAATAAGGATGGAATGAGCACCGGAAGTACAAGACGCAGTAATTCCGGCAAAACTAATCAAGCTAACAAGTCTAATTCATCAAAATCTGCGGCATCATCAGATAAAGCAAAGGCTGCATCAGATGTAAAACCGGATAAAAAAAGTGCAGATGTAAAGCCGGAGGATAAGATAAAGGAAGATATCAAGAAGACTGTGGCACAGGAAGAAAAGCCTAAGAAGCCTGCAGTAGATAATATATTTACCTTTGATACGGATAAAAAAGCCGAATCTGCCAAGACAGAGGAAGCAAAGCCGAACAGTGAAGTTCCAAAAGCTGATGATATACCAACTGTAGATATTGACTCATCTTCAAATGATGATATCGAAGTAGAGATTGTAAATGACAAGAACTTACTTGGCGATGGAGAAGATGATTCCGGTGATGGCTTTGAATTTGTATAGGAGAATAAAACTATGTTTGACAGTTTAACCGTACATCTTGATAATAAGCCTATATATGATATAACATTTAATGATTCTTATGACAGGCTTTCTGAAACTCTGCGTGATTTGGGATATGAAGGAAGAAAGCTGTGTATTGTATCAGAAACCAATGTAGCATCCTTATATTTGGATGCTATATTAATTTCATTAGAGAATTCAGGATACTTCAATAATGTAGTTTCCTTTGTCTTTGATGAAGGTGAGCAATCAAAGAATCTGGATGTTGTAAGAGATTTATATGAAAAGCTTATTATCGAAAAATTTGATAGAAAAGATATACTTATAGCATTAGGCGGAGGCGTAACCGGGGATTTGACAGGATATGCGGCAGCAACCTACCTAAGAGGTATTGATTTCATACAGATACCTACAAGCCTTTTATCACAGGTTGACTCAAGTGTAGGTGGAAAAACCGGAGTAGATTTCAAGTCCTACAAGAATATGGTAGGAGCTTTCTATATGCCGAAGCTTGTATATATGAACCTAAATGCGCTAAAAACCCTTGATAGAAGACAGCTTGTGTCAGGTATGGGTGAGGTCATTAAATACGGTCTTATACTTGATAAGCCGTTTTATGACTGGATAAAGACAAATTATGATAATATCAATGCCTATGATTATAATACCTTATGTGAGATGGTATACAGAAGCTGTGATAATAAGAGGCTGGTTGTTGAGGAGGATCCGACAGAAAAGGGCAGGAGAGCCCTGCTTAACTTCGGACATACACTTGGACATGCCTTGGAGAAATATATGAATTTCGAGCTTCTTCACGGAGAATGTGTGCTTGTTGGCTCAATCCTTGCATCAATTATATCATATAATAAGGGAAATATTGATGAAGATACATTAAAGGATATAATATCAACCATTAAAGCCTATGAGATACCTAAGCTTCCGGATGATATAGATATTGATACCATCATTGAATATACTAAAAATGATAAGAAGGTTGTGGGAGATAAGATTAAATTCATCCTGCTTAATAATATAGGAGATGCATATATTGATATGGATGTTTCTTCTGAGGATATGAAGAAGGCATTTGAAGAATATATGGATAGGGTTAATTGAATTAATGAAAGAAAAAAAGATAAAAATTATGTTTCTTCCGATTATCTGTATGGCATTACTTACGGCGATAGACCAGTTTACTAAGTTCGTCATAAAAAGTAATTTTGATTTATATGAATCAAGGGAAGTTATAAAAAACGCATTTGCAATTACATATATCAGAAATAAGGGAGCTGCCTGGGGTGTCATGCAGGGACAAAGGATTTTCTTCCTTATTTTAACCTCGATAATAATTATCGGAAGCTTTTATATTCTCTATAATATAATTGGCAACCATAAATATATTATGTTAACTATAACTATGACTGTATTAAATGCTGGTGCAATTGGTAATATGATTGACCGGGCTAAATACGGCTATGTGGTTGATTTCTTAGATTTCAAATTAATTAATTTTCCTATATTCAATGTTGCAGACATATATGTTACATGCAGCATGTTCGCACTTTTTATCCTTTTAATATTTGTATATAAAGAGGAGGATATAAACGATATTATAGGGAAAAAGACTGTGATTGCAGAGGATACTGACAGTGAAGCGGATATAGAGGGTTTAGAAGATACAGAAAACTCTTACGAGAAAGATGATTTATAATGATGTTTTTTGGTTATAAAATATGGAAGATTTACGCTTAATAATTGATGAAAATTATAATGAAAATATCGGAATAAGAATAGATAAATTCCTTTCTGATGAATTATCTGAGCATTCAAGAGCTTATATACAGAAGCTATTGGATAATGGACATATTACAGTTAATTCCAAGCCTGTTAAGGCAAATTACAAGCTAAAATCAGATGATATAATCGATATTGACATTCCTGAGCCTGAGATAATCGAGATTGTTCCTAAGGATATTCCCATTAATATAGTATATGAGGATAAGGATATAATTGTCGTAGATAAGCCCAAGGGCATGGTTGTCCATCCGGCACCCGGACATTATGATGATACGCTCGTAAATGCACTTATGTATCATTGTAAGGATTTATCTACCATAAACGGCGTTATGCGCCCGGGTATTGTCCACAGAATTGATATGGATACCTCAGGTCTGCTTGTCATCTGCAAAAATGATACAGCACACAGGATTATGTCTGAGAAATTCAAAATCCATGATATAAATAGAATTTATACTGCTATATGTCATAATCATTTTAAGGAATCTGAAGGTACCATAGACAAACCCATTGCCAGACACAGAACAGACAGGAAGAAAATGGCAATAGATGAAAGGGGCAGAAGAGCCGTAACACATTATAAGGTTATAGAAAGCCTGAAGGATAATATGTCCTTAATTGAATGTAAATTAGAGACCGGCCGTACACATCAGATAAGGGTTCATATGGCAAGTATAAACCATTCCTTGCTTGGCGACGAAATATACGGAACTAAATCAAAAAAATTTAATCTACAAGGACAGACATTACATGCAGGCGTACTTGGATTTAATCATCCGATAACAAATGAATATATGGAATTTCATTCAGAGCTGCCTGAATATTTTAAAACCATACTTAAGGTTCTTGAACAATAAAAGCATAACACATTTTTAAGATAATTTGTGTTATGCTTTTTACTTTAAAAAATATCAAAAAAGTGAGATTTTATGCGGTTTTTGCTTGACAAGAAGAGTGCAATATGGTATATTAAAAGTAATCCAATTATTCGCAAAACTCAGGTTTTACGAAAAAGCGTATAGTAAATTTAACGAGCAAACTTGTTTGCGAGTTGTTGCATGATATACAAGGAGGCGCTCTTATGGCTGAAACCACTTACCAACAACAAATTGATATGCAAAACATAGATTTAATCAGGAACATCTCTAAGGAGCTTCCGGATTACATGCGACATTTTTTTCGTTCTATCCAGCAAAGCAAGTCCTCACGTACAAGACTTGGCTACGCACGTGACATAAAGAACTTCTTTGAATACATTGTTGAGGCTTACACGGATGCGCCTTTAAATTCGCCTAAGGATGTTTCTTTGGATATACTTTCGTCCTTAGATGCAATTTTCATTGAGGACTATGAGGATTATCTCCAAAAGTACTCTAAAAACGGCCGTATTTACACGAACGATAAAGCCTCAATTAAGCGTAAATTATGCTCACTCAGTGTAATGTATACCTATTTTTACAAAAATGACCTTGTTACGAATAATCCGATTAACAAGATTGAGCGTCCACGCCTTAAGGACAAGCAGATTGTACGTATGGATTATGATGAGGTTGCTAACTTCTTAGATACGGTTGAATTCGGCAATAATCTCACCGATAAGCAGCTACAATACCACGAAAAGTCTAAAACTCGTGATTTGGCGCTTTTAACGCTTATGTTAAGTACCGGAATCCGTATATCCGAATGTGTCGGACTTAATATCAATGATGTAGATTTTAAGAATATGTGTATCAAAGTCACACGAAAAGGCGGCAAGGAAGCCCTCGTATACTTCAGTGACGAGGCTGCCGAGCCACTTGAGGCATATATCAAAGAAAGAAAGAAAATAACCGCCTGTG
Source organism: Lachnospiraceae bacterium (assembly GCA_017480195.1). Taxonomy (GTDB): domain Bacteria; phylum Bacillota; class Clostridia; order Lachnospirales; family Lachnospiraceae; genus Coprococcus_C. The sequence goes on along the minus strand of JAFVBE010000008.1, from coordinate 24,007 downwards.
ACGGTCACGAGAATGCCCTGTTCCTCTCCAGCCACAGAAAAAGAATAAGTGTTCGTTCAGTCGAGAATATGGTCAAAAAATATGCCCAATCCTCTGTCCCACTTAAACATATTACGCCACATAAGCTACGTAGTACCTTCGGCACTAACCTTTACCGTGAAACCGACGACATATACCTTGTAGCCGATGTCTTAGGACACAGCGATGTAAATACCACCAGAAAACACTATGCCGATATGGACGATGACAGGAAACGCCGTGCAAGGAATAAGGTTACTCTAAGGGAAAAATAAAATCCCATAGGCTATTTGTCTGTGGGATTTTGAATATATTTTTTTAAAAATCAAAGCGCAATAAAAATTCTTCCGGAGAATATGCTGTAACTTTACTATTAATAAAATCTTTCAGATTCCTTGTGATTATATAATTGGCTTCAACCCGTTCTGCGGTTTTGGATTGTATCGAGTCTTCAAAGTCTTTCCACTTCATTGAAGCTGCATTTTTTAAATCACTTAAAGTAAGGTCTGTAAAAGTAAATATAAGCGAAAGATTGTTTAACACTTTTTCTATCTGCTCTAAAGATAACTCCTGTTTCATTATATATACGATATTTGCAAAGGTCAGCGTTGAAACATATCCTTCAACCTGTTTTGTCTCACATAATTTCCATATTATTGATGAATGCTTGTAATGCGGCTCACGCTTCTGCAAGACATCTAAGAGAATGTTGGTATCAATCATTAATTTCATATTTTGATTTTAAACTCTCCTCTCTTACTTTATCTAAATCATAATCGCTTTTGATTATTCCGGTAAGTGAGTCGGTTAGATAGGAAATAGTTTTTTCTTTCGGAATAATTCTTCCGATTTCCTGTCCGTTTTTTGTGATTATAACTTCATTTCCGTTTATTATCATCTGAAGATATTTGCCGAATTGATTTTTTATTTCGGTTGCTGTTGCCGTTGCTTCAACCATATAATCATCCCCTTTTTATATTAGCTAATTATATTATATCATAATTTAGCTAAAATTCAAACAAATTTGTTTTTTTAACATAAATTTATAAAAACTCAACTTTACCTGTCTCAATATCGTATATCGCTCCGATTACCTTCAAGCCGTATTCCTTCTCGTCCTTCTGTATCTGCAGGCTGCTTTCGATTATCTTACAACTATGTGCTACATTGAGGCGTGTTGCTTCGTGAGGTTCCTTCTCCTCTCCTATGGCTGCTTTAATATCGTCAGTTATGTACTGCACATATCCGCCGGTATGTCCGCTTAATACTTTTTCAACTGCATCACAGTTAGTATGTCCGAGTACAACTACAAGTCCTGTTCCAAGATGCTCGGCAGCGTATTCAATACTGCCTAACTGATGGTCGTCGATTACATTTCCGCCTACTCTTATTACATATAAATCACCTATGCACGCTGAGAATATAGCCTCAGGTATAACTCTGGTGTCAGAGCAGGTAACTATAATTGCATAAGGCTTCTGACCTTCCTTAGAGGTCTTAAGAAGAATATCCGTAGTTGATTCAATCTCTGTATGTCTTTTTTCTACATAATGCAGATTACCGGTTATAAGTATCTGCTTTGCCGCCTCTGCCTGAATGTCATAACGAACAAAAATATTATCACTGTCCATAATTTAAATACCTTCCTTTTCTTAATATATTCTATCGGTCATAATTTACATATTTAGGCTTATTCTACAGTACTTTAGACTTTTGTTCAAGAAAAAAATGCCTTTTGGTACATCCGGATTGTAAAATATTAAAACTTTTCACTAAAATGGTAATATTTTGATTGATTTTTTGGGCAGAAAGTATCATAATATAAGTAATTGATGTCTGTAGCTCTATGACATCTAATTTATCAATATTTCATAATATTGGTAAGAAAGGACATAAATATGCGTACAAATTTAATGAAGCAATCAGGACCTATACTTTTTGACGATATGAAGCGTACTGTTCTGGTTGTTGATGATGAATCCATCAATCGCGAGCTATTGGGCGCTATTCTTGAAGACAGCTATGACATATTATATGCTTGTGATGGTATTGAAGCACTACAGATGATTAAGGATTATTCTCAATCCATATCCGCAGTTCTTTTGGATTTGATTATGCCTAATATGGACGGATGGACCGTAATTAAGAAATTACAGACCGACGAAACCACTAAGCATATTCCTATCATTGTACTTACTTCCGAACGAGAGGCCGAGGTCGAAAGTCTTAATATCGGCGCATCGGATTTCATTCCGAAGCCATATGATTTGCCTGATGTAATCTTAGCCAGAGTAAAAAGGACTATAGAGCTTTCCGAAGATCGTACCATCCTGCAGTCCGTAGAAAGGGACAAGCTGACCGGTCTTTTGACTAAAGAATTTTTCATGGAATATGTTGCCTTAACTAATCATTTTTATAAGGACAAGAATATGGACGCAGTGGCTCTTAATATTGACCGTTTTCATCTTTTGAATGAGATATACGGACGCAATTTCGGAGACAGTGTCTTACAGACTATAGCTGCTGCTATATATCAGTATGCTAGAGATAACGATGGTACTGCCGCAAGAGGTGAGGCTGATACATTCTTCTTATATATAGAGCATCAGGAGGACTACAAGCAAATTATAAGGCAGCTTAAGGATGAATTAAAAAAGCTGTCCGACTCCATCAATGTACATATCAGGATAGGCGTATATCAGAGAGACTTGGCTGATAATGATATAGAGAAGATATTTGATTATGCCAAGATTGCCTGCAATAATATACGAGGTAATTTTCAGGAATCCATCGCATTTTATGATTCTAACCTCCAGAAAAACGCCATTTTCTCTGAGAGACTGGTGCATGATATATATGAAGGACTTGATAACGGGCAGTTCAAAGTCTTCTTTCAGCCCAAGTACGATATACAATGTGACACACCAAGACTTAGAAGTGCCGAAGCACTCGTCAGATGGAAGCATCCGGAATTCGGTATGGTATCACCGGGGCAGTTCATACCACTGTTCGAGAACAACGGCTTAATCCAAAAGGTTGACCATTTTGTATGGCACGATGTTGCGGCTAATATTCGAAAATGGAAGGATGAAATCGGTTATTCCATACCAATCTCCGTCAATATGTCAAGGATAGATATATGTGACGCAAATATTGTTAATCGTATAAAACGATTATTGAAGGAATTTGATTTAAAGCCGGGGGATTTTCATTTGGAGATTACCGAATCCGCATACTCAAGTGATACGGAAAGGCTTATGGATGTTATAGATGAATTACGTGAGATAGGCTTCCTCATAGAGCTTGATGACTTTGGCGCCGGCTACTCTTCTCTTAATACTCTCGCAACCATGCCGATAGATGTTATTAAGATGGATATGGAGTTTGTCCGCAATATGCACAAGGACAAGAAGACATTGAGGATGATTGAGCTTATCATGGATATAGCTGAGTTTTTATCCGTTCCCGTCGTCGCTGAGGGTGTCGAGGATAAATCTCAATATGAATTTTTGAAGAGTGTCGGCTGCGATATAATACAGGGATATTATTTCTCAAAGCCGCTTCCACTCGATGAATTTGAACAATTATTAATTGATAATAAAAAGGAAGGGGGCAAAGAATAATGCTCACATTAAACGATATGATAGAATTTGGAGCTGACACCGAAACTGCCTTGAAAAGATGTGCAGGAAAAGAGGAATTATATTTAAGGCTGGTTAAGAAGGTTCCTGATTCAGAAGAATTTGAGAAGCTTGAGGCTGCTGTTTCGGAAAAGGATTATGATAAAGCGTTCGATATAGCGCATGGTTTAAAGGGTGTTTTACTTAACCTTTCCATTACTCCTATTGCTGACCCTGTATCTGAGATGACAGAATATCTGCGTAACAAGGAAGACAGGGATTACAGCACATATCTTACCGAGATGATGTCACAAAGAGAAAAATTAAAAGCCTTGTGCAATGAATGATTTTTTGGTATAATATACTTTAGTAGTAAAATTTAAGAGAAAGGAACGAGATGATGAAAAAATCTAAAAAAACACTATTAGGAAAACAAGTTAAAATCACTATCGCAGCCGTAGTCATCGTCGCAGCATTACTTACCATCTATGGTTCAGTCAAGCTTCGTCAGGCTTACGAGGATATGATTGAAGAGGTTGTATCTGTTGCTTCACAGGAATTCTTAGAGGAATTAAATGTTGCAAAGCCGGGTGACTTAGCAGCTGAGGCAGATGGTACATATACAAAGGGCGGACAACTTTTAACAAGTGATGTCATGTCTGAGATGAAAGAAAAAACCGGTATTGATTATGAAATTATAGTAGGTGACACTATTGCTGCTACTACTATCACAGACCAATCAGGTAAGTCATTAGCAGGTGAAAAGGTTGCATCAAAAGCAAAAGAATGTATGAATTCCAATAAAATCGTATATGTTGCTGATGTAACTATCGGCGGTGAGATATTCTTTGGATATTATATCCCTTATGTTAATTCAGACGGCAAGGTAGCCGGTGCAATATTCGCAGGTAGAGAATCAACAGAGCTTAACAGCACAATAAGAGGAAACATTCTTCGTATGGTTCTTATAAGTGCTATCTGTATTATCGCTGTAATTGTTATATGTATTATATCTATCAAGAAGACTTCAAAATATATGCACGACATTGTTCAGGCTCTTGAAGAATTATCGAATGGTGATTTATCAATTACTATAGATGATGCAATTATGAACAGACCTGATGAGCTTGGTACGATAGCTCAGAGTACAAAGCGTCTTGATGATGAATTACATCAGGTTGTATCCGAGCTTCTTCATATGGCACATGAGGTTCGTCATGCTACACATGAAGTTAGCGATTCCGTAGGAAGTGCTACTCAGGCATCTTCACAGGTATCTCTCGCTATGGACGAGGTTTCACAGGGTGCAGTTGCACAGGCTGAAAGCCTTATGACATCCGCTGAGGATACTAACAAGATTGGTGATGATATCTCAGGTATCTCAGGTGATATCAACGAGCTTAATACATATGCTGAAGAAATGATGCAGGCTTGTAACCATTCATTAAAATCACTTACAGTATTAATTGATCATAATGTAGAGGTTGTAGAAGCTATGCATGGCATCGAGAATCATATCAAGAGTACAAACGAATCCGTACTTGATATATCACAGATGTCAGACTTAATTGACAATATATCATCTCAGACCAATCTCCTTTCACTTAACGCTTCTATCGAATCTGCAAGAGCCGGTGAGGCAGGTCGTGGATTCGCAGTTGTTGCAGATGAAATTCGTGTATTAGCTGACCAGTCCAAGGAAGCTACAGCACATATCAAGGAAATTGTAGACAGATTGATTAATGAGTCTCGTCAGACAGTTGCCATAGCAAATGACTTAAATGAGAAGTTTCTTATCCAGAGCCAGCAGCTTGACTCTACTAAGAAGGATATGAACTTAATGATAGACGAGGTTAACAAGGTTACTTCAAATGCCAATACTATAAATGAGCATATTGGTATCGTTGAAGAATCTAAGAATAATCTTATCAGTACCTTCTCTGATTTGTCTGCTATCTCTGAGGAGAATGCAGCCGCAACTCAGGAGACAAACGCTTCTATGGAAGAATTAAATTCAATCTTCGAGAACATCAGCCATTCATCACATGAGATGAAGACAGTTGCTCACGAGATGCACGAGTTAATGCAGTTCTTTAGTGTTGAAGGTCATACCGTTGAAGATGATGAAGAGGAATACGGAGACTGATAATAAAACTATTAAAGCATAAATAAAAAGATGTGGGTTTAAAAACAACCCACATCTTTTTATTTAAACTATTATCTACTTTCCTATCTCGTTAATCATTTCAATGATATAATCTACCGTCTTATCTATGCTCATAAGGCTGCTGTTTACAAAAATATCGTAGCTGTCAAGTGAAGCCCATTTCTTGGAGGTATAATAATTGTAATATGACGCTCTGCCCTTATCCTCTTTTATTATCTGACTTCTTGCCTTATCTTCCGTAAGATCAAAACGCTTTGTAACCGTCTCAATCCTCTTGTCAAGTGGTGCAAAGATAAATACCCTGACTAAATCAGGATTATGTCTTAATGCATAATCCGCACATCTTCCGACAAATACACATTTGCCCTCTTCTGCTATGCTTTTGATTGTATCGTATGTAGCCTGAAACGCCTGCTGATTAAGATTAGCATGATAGCCTGTGCTTGTAAAGCCATAGCTATAAGGATCCATAACCAATGAATATAGAAAGCTCTTTGATGGCTTTTCATCTAAGCTTTTGAGTAAGGACTCACTCAATCCGCTCTGCTTGGCTGTCTCATTTAACAATTCCTTATCATAGAAGGAATACCCCAATTTCTCAGCCAGCTTCCTGCCTATCTCTCGTCCGTTGCTACCAAACTGCCTACCTATAGTAATAACTGATTTACCCATAAAAATGCCCTCCTTTTGCTGTAAAAACACCTATTTGCTGTTATGATAATTATAACACTTAATATGGCAAAATACCATACTTTAAATTATAAAAGGTCGGTTAGGTGGTATGATATGTCTTTAATTGAATTAATGGTTTTTACACGCAAATATGAAAAGGCAGTCTGCCAACACGCAATCAATTTGTTAAATCAGTAAACTCAGATTTTCTAAATTTGCACGAAATCGAGAACTCGCTTCGCTCAAACAGCTCGATTTCTGAGCAAATTTATTCAAACCATTCGTTTCTGATTTATACACAAATTGTGCGAATCGTTGGCATAAAACTGCCTTTTCATATCTGCTATAAACTTTTTTAGGGAAATTAAAGACATATCTCCATCTAACCGATATGCTACGCATATAAATAAAGCAACATTCAATATTAAATTTGATATTTATATCGCATGTCTGTATATCTCTGCTCTTTCTCCTCGAAACCAATCTTTTTATATATCGGATAGCCTTCCTTTGTTGCGCTTAAATCTATTCTGCCAAGTCCGCGTGCATTTCCATATTCAATAAGGTTTTTAATCAACTGAGTGCATATGCCTTTCCCTCTGTATTCAGGTCTGGTATATACACTAAGTACTTCGCCATAAAGGCCATTTAAAAGTATTGAGTTGGCCGGCATTTCTATAATATGTAAATATGCTACCGATACAATATGGTTTGCCTCCCTTGCAGTAAATGCAACAAGCTCATCACCAAGCTTCCTGTTAAAATAATCAGGCAGTTGCTTCTCCATACATTCCTTTTCATAATCGCTCACACTACCGAAATCATCAATCATATATGCAATACGCAAATCTATTAATTCGTCTATATCATCATTTGTAGCCTCATCATATATTATATTCATACTGTTTTCCCCTTCATTATTTATCTTGAACTCTTGCGCATTCTGCACATCGTCCTAAATCATCCAATTCAAGTTTTTGTAAAATTTTAGATAATTCATTATAAATTACTTTTCCTTCAAGCGTGGTTACAAACTTCTCTTGTTCAATAACAGGACTATAACCTCTATGCCCACAAATTGCACAAGTATTAATATATTTTTTTGCTGAGCGATTCCATTTATCTATATAGATTGAATAACCTCGCTTTGTTTGTTTACTATGTGACATAATAACCTCAATATTTGACAACAATTACTATATATATAATTAAATATTCTATCTTTTACATACAAAATTGTCAATTTAATGAATAATTAATTAATAACACAAATAACAATATAATTAAATTATAGCTCAAATATCACAACTTGTTTGTGATGTTTGAGCTGGTGCGGTGGATTTAGTTCATTAGCGAGGGAATATACAGGGTACAAGAAAACCATTAAAAAACGCGTGTTCTCGATATCCTGTATGTTTCCGATGCTAAGAACTAAATCCACCGCACCCTTAATGTGATAAATATTATTATACTCCTATCTCGGAGCCATAAGCTTGGTAATACCGGCTTTAAGCCCATCTATAGTAAGTGGATACATATCATAGATTTCAGCCAAGGTACGCTCTGACTCCATCCAGCCTAAATCGTTAAGTCTGCCGTGAAATCTTGGATTAAGCCATATAACCTTCTTGTATTTGTCACGCAGAAGCCTGTTCCACTCATAGCCGCTTCTGCCGTCATTTGGTCCACGATAATTACCGTTTACATCAAATAATTCCTCCGGCGCCATCTGTGCGTCACCGACGATTATTACCTTATAATCCTTGTCTGTATGTCTGAACAGATAATCTAAGTCAATCCAGTTACCCATCTCACATTCTGCATCCTTGTATACCTTGCTGTAGATACAGTTGTGGAAGTAATAGGTCTTGACATCCTTGAAATGATTAGCCTTATGGACAGCCTGAAATAAATCATTACACAGCTCGCTGAAAGGCATCATAGTTCCGCCGCAGTCAAATAAAAGCAAGAGCTTGACCGAATTTTTTCTCGGCTTGTCAAACTCTAATTTGAGATATCCTCCATTGTTGCAGGTAGAATCTATGGTTTTATCCAAATCAAGCTCGGTCTTAGGTACTTCAAGCTTGGTCGAGAACTGTCTTAATCTTCTGAAAGCAACCTGAAACTGTCTTATATCAAGGGTTTTGTCGTGTCTGAAATCCTGATACTTACGCTCTCCCATAACCTGAAAGGCTGACTGCTGTCCAGGACGACCGCCTATACGAAGTCCTCCCGGATTACGACCGCTATGTCCGAATGCCGAGCCTCCACTCGTACCAATCCAATAATTACCACCATTATGCTCCTGATTCTGCTCCGTGACACGCTCACGATAAAGCCTCTTGGTCTCAGCCATATCCCGCTTCTGGTTATAGCTGTAGATATCGGCATTAAGCTTCGAGGTATCCATATCACCCTTATCTAAGAATTTCATAATAATCTCAGGCGGCATCTCCATACCAATATGAACATCCTTGAAATACTCCATAAAAGCCATATCGAACTTGTCATAATCTGATTCAGTTTTAACAAGTATCATCCTGCCAAGATTATATAAGCCCTCAAGTGACGAATACGCAAGCCCCCTGTCGAGCGCATCCATGAAGGTTATCCACTCGGTAAGTGATACCTTAAGTCCTTTGTCTCTTAAAACATATAAAAAATCAGTAAACAATTACAGTATTCTCCTCTTTTTAACTACCTCGACATCCTCGTCCTTCTTAATCAGTACGCCCAGATATGGCAGCTTCGTTCTGATTGTCTCAGGATCAATCCCGCCGAGTGACAAAGCATTAAGCCAGTCTATAAGCTCTGATGTACTCGGTTTTTTCCTGACTTCCTTTATCTCTCTTATCCAGTAGAATGTATCCATAGCCTGCTTCAATAGGTTTTCGTCTATATTTTCAAAATGAACCCTTACTATCTCGTCCATTTCCTCCTTCTCAGGAAAGGCAATATAATGGAATATACATCTTCTTAGGAATGCGTCAGGAAGCTCCTTCTCAGCGTTGGAGGTTATTATAACTATAGGTCTTGTCTTAGCCTTAATTGTCTCACGAGTCTCGTGAATATAGAACTCCATCTTGTCAAGCTCCCAGAGTAAGTCGTTTGGAAACTCAAGGTCAGCCTTGTCTATCTCATCAATAAGAAGTATAACCTGTTCTTCTGACTTAAAAGCTTCGCCAAGCTTTCCTAATTTGATATAGCGCTTTATATCATCTACGCCCTCCTCGCCGAACTGGCTGTCATAAAGTCTTTGGATGGTATCATATACATAAAGTCCATCCTGAGCCTTGGTAGTAGACTTAATATTCCATATAAATAATTTCATATCAAAGGCTTCGCTTATAGCCTCCGCAAGCATTGTCTTACCTGTTCCCGGTTCGCCTTTTATAAGCAGCGGCTTCTCTAATGCTCTTGCCACATCAACGGCAGCCATAAGTTCAGGCGATGCCACATATTCCTTTGAGCCTGTGAATTTCATTTCGTTCATTGATGGTTCTCCTTCTTATAATTCATTCAAATTTATTTTGTATTATATATTACTCTCGTATCTGTCCGTCACCGTAAATGATATACTTGGTTGATGTGAGTGCCAAAAGCCCCATAGGTCCTCTTGCGTGAAGCTTCTGTGTGGATATTCCTATCTCTGCACCAAAGCCGAACATAAATCCGTCAGTAAATCTCGTGGATGCATTGACATACACACAGGCGGAATCAATCTCATCCAAAAACCTTTGAGCATTCTCATAATTCTCAGTAATAATCGCTTCTGAATGTCCTGTGCTGTATCTGTTAATATGTTCTATCGCCTCGTCGATATTATCTACGACCTTTGCCGATATTATCCTGGCAAGGTATTCTGTGCCGTAGTCCTCCTCTGTAGCAGGCTTAATATAAGATGATATGGCAATTGAAGCCTCATCTCCTCTTATCTCACATTCATTTTCCTCAAGCATATCTACGATAAGCGGTATTGCCTTGTCTGCAATATCCTTATGTATAACCAGAGACTCACAGGTGTTGCAAGTTCCAAGTCTCTGCAGCTTTGCATTTTTAATTATAGGAATTGCCTTATCTAAGGAAGCAAAGCTGTCCACATATATATGGCAGTTTCCTGTACCTGTCTCTATTACAGGGATAGTTGCATTTTCAACGACAGTTCTTATAAGTCCTGCTCCGCCTCGTGGTATGAGTAAATCCACATATTTATTCATACGCATAAATTCCTTGGCAACCTCTCTGTCTGTATCCTCTATGAGATTGATTGCATCCTCTGTGACATTACTTTCGCGCAGTGCTTCTTTTATCACCTTAACAAGTGCAATATTGGAATTGATACAGTCGCTGCCGCCTCTTAATATTACTGCATTTCCGGTTTTAAAGGTAAGTGCAAAGGCATCTACGGTTACATTAGGTCTTGATTCATATATTATTCCTATTACACCCATAGGAACGCGTTGTTGTCCGATAAGAAGTCCATTCGGACGCTTCTTCATGGAAAGTACCTCACCTATTGGATCTTCTAATGCAACGACCTCTCTTACGCCGTCAGCCATAACGATAAATCTTTCCTTCGTAAGCTTAAGTCTGTCAAGCAGTGCCTCTGACATTCCCTTATTCTTGGCATATTCTATGTCTTTATCGTTGGCAGCTATTATTTCCTCTGCATGCGCTACTATTGCATCAGCCACATTTAAAAGGGCGTTGTTTTTTTCTTTTTGTCCAAGCTTAGCCATAAGACGAGAGGCACGCTTGGCTTTTATTCCTAATTCTTCAAGCATTTTTTATTCACTCCTTTTCTAAGGTTGAATATACGAATTATATCTATCACAGGCACGCTCTCGCTACGATTCGCACGTAGCGGTACTAAGCTCGAAAATACCTCGCTAAGTACCGACGGCTCATAGTACCTGCTTATAGATATAATTCGTATATTCAACCGCTATATTTATTAGTAAAATCAATTAGTATATCACTCGCTCATCTGTTATTATTATATCAGGGCAGATGTCATGTTCGTCGGTTGGGATATCCGGAAATATCTGTAGCTCAAAGCATACTGCTACTGTGTGGCAGCAGGGATGTGCATTAAGGTATCTGTCGTAATACCCACCGCCATAGCCTATTCTTTTTTTATCCTCTGAGAATACCACTCCCGGCATTATTATTAATGTATGTTCATCAGGGCTTAATATTTCTTTTGATTCGGGTTCTGATATGCCGTAAGCCCCCTCTGTAAGCTTTGTCGTTTTATGGTATCTGTAGAAATTCATTTCCTTATCTATAACCTTGGGCAGCCATACATTTTTATGATTTTTAAATGCATCGTTCATAAGGCTGTCAAGGATTACCTCGTTATTTATATGCATATAGAGGCATATGTCCGTAGCATTTTTATATACTTCAAGCTCGGTGACTGCCTCGCATATCCCCCTCGATGTGTATTCCACATCCTTTTTATTTAGCGACTCTCTAAGATATAGAGCCGTTTCTCTAAAATCCTTCTTATCCATCAGCTATCCTCTATCATCATTTGTTGTTCTGATCTGATATAATCAAATATAATTTCACAAAAATGTATTTTATTTCTTTCTTAACGGTATATCTTTAACATGTGTTATCGAGCCGTCTTTTTCCTTGATATCTATATTATCAAGCTGACTCTTAAGATTGCCCTTTACACTATCTATAAATTCCCGTCTTAAAATCGCCTGTTCTTCCTTTTCCTCTTCGGTAAGTCCCTCAGGCGTTTTACTCTTATGTGCAAGTTCATTTATTCTTTTTATTTTCTCGTCAGTCATTACATATCTCCTAAAATCTATTTTGCATATCCCTTTTGTACTATGAAATCAAAGGTATCAAATTCATCTGTCTCATTGGCTAAGAACAGTGTTCCGACATCCTCACCGTCCATAAACTGATTGATAATATCGAGATTATCTGCATTTAATATTGCCATATCTGCACCTGAGTCTGTAGCAATGCTGGCAGCAGATATCTTCGTAGACATACCTCCTGTGCCGTAGCTTGTGACAGCCCCCTTTGCCATATTGTCTATCCTCTCATCTATTATATCTACTACAGAAAGCTTCTTAGCATCAGGATTTTTGTGTGGGTCATCTGTATATAAGCCGTCGATATCCGACAGAATTATCAGCAAATCCGCATTAATAAGATGTGCTACTATCGCAGATAATGTATCATTATCTCCGAATTCTATCTCCTCTGTGGCAACTGTATCATTCTCATTTACTATAGGTATAATACCCTGCTGTAATATCTCATTCAAAGCGTTCTCCGCATTGCGTCTTCTCTCCTCATTAGTTATAGCATCAAAGGTAAGTAAGACTTGTGCCGCCAGATGATTGTATTCCATAAAAAGCTTTTGATATATCATCATAAGCTGCGCCTGTCCTACAGAAGCGCAGGCCTGCTTGAGCGATACGGTCTTAGGCTTCGTGGTAAGCCCTATGGTCTGCCTTCCTACAGCGATAGCACCTGAGGATACTAAAATCACATCCTTATCCTGATTTTTAAGGTCGCATATTATTCTTACCAGTTTTTCAAGCTTTCTAAAATTCACAAGTCCCGTTTCATCATGCATAAGTGATGACGAGCCTATCTTTATAACTATCTTCTTCTTATTCTTGAGATTTTCTCTTGCGTCCATTTGTATAAAATAACCCTTTCTATCATATTCAATAACAGTTTATGCAAGCACAAATATCGTTTCAGCACTTTATTTCATTTTTCTTCATATTATAGCTTGTCCACCAGATAAGCAGCCACAGCCTCTGCGACCTTAATGCCGTCCACGGCAGCAGAGGTTATTCCACCCGCATATCCTGCGCCCTCTCCACATGGGAATATACCTGTCATATTTGACATTAATTCGTCGTTCCTTAATATTCTTATCGGAGAAGAGGTCCTTGATTCTATACCTGACAGACAGGCATCCTCTGAACCAAAACCCTTAAGCTTTTTATCATAATTAAAAATTGCTTCAATTATAGCATTATTTACATATTGTGGCAAACAATTATTGAGATTTCCCAATGTATATCCGCCTTTTATATTCGGCTTCATGCTGCCTAAGCTATCAGATGGCTTATTATCACGATAATCCTTCAAAAGCTGAACAGGAATTTTACCCTTACCCTCCGTATATGAAAGCCTCTCGTACTTCCTCTGGAATTCACAGCCTGCCAATACTCCATACTCCCCAAAGCCCTCGTTTACGAAGTCCTCAGGCGTGACCGTACATACTATGGCGCTGTTGGAATTCTCCTCGTCACGAGCATGATTACTCATACCGTTTACGACAGACTGACCGTCATCGGACGAAGCATTGACCACAAATCCCCCGGGACACATACAAAAGCTGTACACTCCCCTTCCGTTATCTGAGTGATAGGTCATCTTGTAATCAGCAGCAGGAAGAAGCTTCACTATATCACTGTCTCCATATTGAGCTTTATTAATAAGCTCCGCCTTATGCTCGATACGAAGTCCCATGGCAAATGCCTTCTGCTCCATATCAATATCTGTATCAGCCAACATTTTAAATGTATCCCTCGCACTGTGACCTATGGCAAGTATAAGTGAATTTGTATTGACACGCTTAATCGAAGAATCAATATTAGATGTAATTTCAACCTCGAGCGTCTTAGCATCAATATAGGAATATCCGGTAAACCGTTCCTCGAAGCATATTTCGCCGCCAAGCCTTATTATCTCATCACGCATATTATGCATTACCAACCTTAATTCATTGGTTCCAATATGCGGCTTGGCAAGGTATCCAATATCTTCAGGTGCACCAAAGCTTATAAAATCATCAATCACGGCTCTTATTCTGCCGGTCTTATCCTTATTATTCGTACCAAGCTTGCCGTCTGAGAATGTACCTGCACCGCCCTCGCCGAAGGACACATTTGACTCCTTATTGATTGAACCGCCATTCCAAAAAGCCTCTACATCCTTAACTCTTTCTTCGACACATTTGCCACGCTCGTATATAACGGGCTTAAAGCCCATGCGAGCCAGATAAAGTCCGACAAAATATCCTGCCGGTCCGGAGCCTATTACTATAGGTCTTAAAATTTTCTTATCTCTTAAATCATATCTTGGAAATTGGTATTTATCGTCATTTGTTGACATAATATTTTTATTGTTAATATTTTTAGATAAAATGAATTTTTCATCAGACGATATTATATCAACGGTCAATATGTAGCACAGATTTTCCTTGTCTCTTGCATCAAGTGAAGCTTTAACAAGACGCTCAACCCTAAAATTCGCAGTTCTTATAAGCTTGGATATTTTATCCCTCAATATATCCGTATCTGTTATTCTTCCGATATCTGATATAAGACTTTTATCTATCGAATAAAGCTTCGACAAGCTAATCTTTATCTGGTTTATCCTAATCATATACTTTCTCCGACTCTTTTACCTGTTATTATGGCATAGGTCAGATTATAGCCGCCACATATGCCGTCTATATCCGTCATCTCACCCGCCACATACATTCCGGGATGCTTCTTAATGCTCATATCTTCGGGATTAATTTCCTCAAGGTTTATTCCACCTGCCGTAACCTGAGCATTATCAAAGCCTGTCAACCCTTTAATCTCAAAAATAAAATTATGTAAGAGCTTAATTATGTCACTTATATCATATGATATATTTTCTTTTTTTTGCCTTCTTACAACGAACTCTGCCAACTTATCATTTATTAATAAATTAAGAAGTGCTCTATCCTTGCGATAGCTGTGATTGTTGAATATATCATATATAACCTTATCCTCCACATCAGGAGCAAAATCAAGCTTTACAAATGCCCTTTCTCCTGATTTTAGTATCTTCCCTGCTTTAGATGACAGATTAAAAATCATAATCCCCGACAGACCATAATCAGTTATCTGGAGCTCCCCCTCTTCTACCGCACAGACATTATCTTTAGTACTGTTATCCAAGTTGTCACAATATAACCTTGCTACAGCTCGCACCCTTACTCCTGACACAGCGCTGACATCCTCTATCGTTTTAAGTCCGCATAAAGCAGGGCTTATATCAGTACAGTCTATATTCAGTGTTTTTGCAAGCTCATATCCGCTTAAGGTTCCCCCAAGTTTCTTATAGCTTGCTCCTCCACATGCTAAGACGATGTTTGAGGCGGTTATTCGTCGATTTGAGACATTTATTTCGTAAGTCTCATCATTTATATCTATTTTATGGATTTCGCTCTTAAAAAGGATTTCTACCTTCAGGTTAATCAACTCATCATTCAATGCCCACATAAGTGAGGACGCCTGTAGGGATTTCGGATATACATAAGAATCAATATCATATGTAATTATCCCGATGGAATTTAAGAATTCTATAACCTCCTTGTCGGGATAACTTGATTTAAAAAGTGTTTTTAAGAATTCCTCATAATTCTCTGAGGAAGAATTATAATATCTGGTGTAATTATACGAGAAATCATGATTAGTTATATTGCATCTTCCATTGCCGGAAGCATATATCTTTTTGCCAAGCTTATCATTTTTCTCTAAAATAATAACTTTAAGTCCTCTTCGTGCAGCAGTTACAGCACATGAAAGTGCAGCCATTCCACCGCCGATTATACATAAATCGTACATATAATCTCCTTAACTACATAACGCTTTGAGATATTCCTTCAACCATAGAGCTTCGTCTTAGCTTGCTATGGATTCAAGAAAATCAAAAAGCTCCTCCTTATTATCAAAAGTAATATTATTGAGAATTTTTTCGTATTGTATGCTGTCAATAATTTTTAATACAGCCGCATCGATATCCGTATATTCATATACATTATTCTTATCGTTGAGATACACGATGACATACCCGTCCTCTATCCCGACTATATAGATATCTTTTGCAATTATATAATCTGTTTTATTATCAATAATTGAATTAACGCTTTCCGTCTCCTCAGCTATATCCGATGCTCCAAGCAATGCATTATCAGCCAAATCATAGTCATCTATAATATTTTCTGTAAGCAGAACTTCCTCATTAGGCTCGTCAAGCCTGTATTTATATATTGTCGCTGTAATAAAATACGCTAATACAAAAACTGATGCAAATAAAAATGTGTATAAAAATAATTTCTTCATGGCATTCACTCCTTGAAGAAATTATTTCCTAAAATGTATAAAATTATTCGATAATAATTGCTCCCGGTATAGTATAATCAAAGACAGTAATAAATGTCTTTCCAGGATTTAACTTAAGCTCTGTTCCATCAGGATAATAGAATTTATTTACGCCATTTTCGTATTTGCATACGCCCTTGATATACTGACCGTTTGTAAAATAGTAGAACTCCATATCCTTGTCCCATGAAACAAATCTATAATATCCTGTTTCATCAGCGGTATATTCAACCATCATTATAATGAAATTTTTATATGCTAAGCCTTCACCGGTCAATTCATCAATCTGATCTGTACCGTATTGTGTTCTGTGATATAATCCATCCTCAGCATTGTAAGTAAAGCTTGGTGATCTGCCATCATTGAAGGATGTAACTATTCTGTTAGCCGGCTGTGGAGCGCCATTCTCTAAAGGCTTATCCTTGTAATTAAATGAGAACATCTTAGTATAGCTGTCATCATGTTCAAGACTATAGCCTTTGTTTTCTATTCCGGCAGCAATCAAATCCGAATTAGTAAATACATCGTGTGGTGCCGGTCTGTCTGCTGCTCTGTAATACATAATCTCACCAAGATATATACCGTTCAATGTAAGTATGTCAGAATTGTTCTCAACCATCTCCTGCGCAGTTGGAGACCATCCATAATGTGCAAAGAAACCATCATACATCTCTGATAACTGAACATAAGGAACTCTTGCACTTCTGATAGGTCCTAATTTCTCTATATCATCATATGTGTCGAACACGCATAAAAATCTTGTTATTCCTCCCTCAACTAGTATCTCGTAGGTTATTGCAGCCTGCGAAATACCTGCCTGAGGCATTGCCTCGCTAATATTATTAATCATAATACACAGAGGTCTTTGATTAGCATACTTATCTTCTATCCATTCACCTGTTAAATCACTTAACACATATCCATCTCTTGATATAACAGAAATATCCTCTGCAGAACCTTCCATAGCCGCCACAGGAGAAACATTAATAGATGCTTCCGTAGTAGCCTCGGTAGTTTCTTCTTTCTTTCCACAGCCTCCGAGCAACATAACTGCAATCATCGTTCCGGCAAGAAAAGCCGTCTTTTTATTAGTTTTCTTCATAATCACGCATATATCCTTTCATATTAAGTATTTTTTCCTGCAAATCTTCCATTATGATTCTTTCTTCATCTTCAATATGGTCATAGCCTGCAAGATGAAGCATGCTATGAGCAGTTAAAAAAGCAACCTCACGATATTCAGAATGATTATATTCCTTCGCCTGCTTAAGAATTCTGTCTACATTCAAGACTATATCTCCCAGCATTAGCTCGCCCGTATCCTGATTAAAAAATTCGTATGGGTTGTCCTCAAGCTTTTCAAAATCAGCCGGTTTCTGATAATCAATCAAAGGAAATGACAAAACATCAGTCGGTGCATCAATTTCCCTGAATTCGTTATTTATCTGTCTGATTCCCTCATCATCCGTAAATAAAACATTTACCTCACATTCGTACGGACAATTAAGATATTCTAAAGAAGCATCAACTATCTCAAGAACAATGCTCTTATATCTCTCAGACAGTCTGTCACCTATTTCGTTATCAAAATAAACACTCATTTATTTTCCTCTTATAACTTATTTATTATACACTATATCTTCTGTATAATCAAGGTCTAACTATGATATATTGTGGTAAATTAGTTTTTTTTGTTATTCGTAGCTTGTCTGCCGATTTTATTCTCATATTGCTCATATGCATTTACAATCTTTTGAACCAATGGATGCCTTACTACATCCTCACTGGTAAAGTTAATAACGGATATCTCATCAATCCTGCTTATAACCTTAAGCGCCACCTCAAGTCCTGATATCTCGTTCTTTGCCAAGTCCTTTTGAGATAAATCTCCTGTTATTATCGCCTTTGAACCGAAGCCAATTCGGGTTAGAAACATCTTCATCTGTGCCGGAGTAGTATTCTGCGCCTCATCAAGCACAATGTAGGCGTTGTCCAGGGTTCGTCCACGCATATAAGCAAGAGGTGCAACTTCAATAAGTCCCTTCTCCATATTTTTCATAAAGCTCTCGGCTCCCATAATCTCATATAAAGCATCATACAAAGGTCTTAAGTACGGGTCTACCTTGCTCTGCAAATCCCCGGGCAGAAAGCCTAATTTCTCACCCGCCTCTATGGCAGGTCTTGTAAGGATGATACGATTTACCTCGTTGTTCTTGAATGCAGTAATCGCTTTCGCCATGGCAAGATAGGTCTTGCCGGTACCGGCAGGACCGACGCCGAACACAATCATATTCCTATCTATAGCATCAAGATACTTCTGCTGTCCGATAGTCTTTGCCTTGACAGGCTTGCCGTTTATGGTATGACATATTATATTACTGTCCTTGTCAAGCTCACTTATAACCTCGACATTTTTATCCTTATCCTTCGACTTGGCAAGTGAAATGGCGTAATTAATATTCTGTTCACTTATAACATTTCCATTTTTTGAAAGCTTAATCATCTCGCTTATTATTGCTATAGTCTTCCTGACATTATCCTCCACACCAACCACTCGTAAGGTATCGTCGCGCAGTACGATGGTTACATTAAATGCCTTCTCAAGACTTTTTATATTCTTATCGAATTGTCCGAACACATTCTGTATATGCTGCTGCGGTACATTTATGGTATCAATATATGCCATCTTCCATATTTTCTCCTTGATTAATAATCGTTAGCTCTGACGGAACACCTATAAGCTCCTTGGTTATAATTGTTCCCTCTGCCATACATTCAGTATCACTAATAGTTATTTTAACATTATTTTCCAGTATTTCTACCCCTTTTTTATTAAAATTTGAGATATATTCATTTAATCTAAGATGTGCCTTATCTTTCGCCTCGTCCTCAGAATACTTTTTCAGTACCGGCTCGTACTCTTTTACTTCGTTTACCTTAAATGACACAGGCAGATAAAACGATGCAAAAAGCTTTAATTTATTATCCTCCTCGAGCATATCATAATTATCGTATTCGTCTTTAGGTTTGAACGGCATCAGGGTACTGTCCAAAAAGGTAATACCATAATATTTTTTAGAACTGCCGGTGTATTCCTTCTCATAATAATCAAGCGGAAAGCTGTCCTTATAATCATACGAGCAAATAGCATATACTTCTCCATTTGCCGGGACATATGAGGTCTCAATTAACTCGTCATAGTCATTATAAAGATTAATGGCACCGGTTATAAGTATATCACCTTTCTCAACCTCATCTCCCCTATTCACGACTCTCGTTCCTGACTCGAGTACAATATCAGTCACAATGCCAGATTTCATTGCAACGATATTACAAGGGGTTGTATTCTCCTTAATCATTTCGGGTGATATAGTCTCATTTATACTGATATTAAGTCGTGTTCCCTTAAGTTCACAGCTTATCCACGCTATATTATCATATTTTTCCCGCAGCTTTCTCTCTAACTCAGCACAGTCTACATTCTTTTTCGGCGTACCGGTTCTTACATTGAACTCCTCAAGATCCCGTATAATCTGCTCCTTCGTATAGATATTTTCCCCATCTATATTTATATCCCATACGAAGAACGAAAAGGCATATACAGCAAGAAAAAATAGTACCAGTCCAAGCGCAAAAAGCTTACGCTTCTTATATCTGTAAAATAAATATGGCAGACCACACTTATCCTCCACCTCGATTTTGACTCCGGTTTTCTCAACATAGTCTGACATCTTCTTATATGAGCTTTTGGAAATATAGCTTTCTACACAATCCTTTTCATCACATATATTCCACATTTCCAGATTATTCTTCATACACAGATTTATAAACCTGTCTCTCGATACACCTATTATATGTATGATAAGATACCCTTTGAGCCAGATTAAGAATTCTTTGACCATATAATCCACCTTATAAAGTTTTTTATATTCTATGAAAAAAAAGAAAAAATAAGAACAACGATAAATATAATCACTTGAAAATTATGTCCATTCAAGTCCTGATATAACTCCGCTTATAACCATCTTAACCTCTGAGAAGGAATCAATCTGCAGATTCTTACCCTTTATATCCAAGACCTTATCCTTACACCTGATACACATATGCTCTGAATCAAAGCTGATAATATTCTTATATCCATCTATATGTACGGTCCTGTCATCATATAATATAACCTGAGTCATGGATAAACTCCGTTTTTTTATATTTTATGTTAAGATGGGCAGAAATATGAATTTAAAGCTTTAAGATATTACGGTAACTAATATTCAAATACTTATGGCTGACACATTTTATTTATTTGCTGTTTTATATTTTAGCATATATTAATAGGTAACTGCATATAATTATAATGATACTAAGGTATCACATTTGAAATATCCTCTTGACAGGTCACACATTTAACTATATACTTTAATTACAGATAGGAAAACTATCCCAAATGTTTGTTGCTACTCGATATGCAACTAAAACAATGTCGAGTTCAAATGTTTTAAACTCCATTCTTCTGAATGGAGTTTATTTATTAAAAGAGTACTTTATGGATAATGGACATCATAGTCGTACTTTACTGTATCACCCTTGTAATCAGTGTATGAAGTGACACGGTTCATACTGTCATATGTTCTTGTTATGGTGTTGGTCTTTTAAGCCTTATCCGTCTCTGATACAGTAAGTACATTTCCGTTGCCGTCATAGATATATTCGATTGTACCAAGCTCATCCGTAAGACTTGTTATCCTACCGAGCTTGTCATACTCATACATCCTTAACGATCTAAATCCTTTAAGAACGAATTTTCTTAATGTGCTAAAACAAGAACCACTAAAACTTATAAAATCTATCCTGTCGACACCAGTATTTTCAAATAAAGAACATCTCTCGGAATATATGACAAATGCTCGTTCCATTACAAAGGGATATGAAGCGAAAAGAATGCACTATCACAAGGTAGATTGCAATATTGATATATAGTAAATACGCATATGTTGTATTAGCTGTGTCATGTTCTAAGAGAAAGCCATACTTTATTTGTGGATGCGGTGCATCTGAAACCAATATTGATTATGCTATTTCAAAAGCATATAGGGAACTTGTAGTTTTATTAAATGAATCAGCCAATAATAATTCTGATAATTATATGATAGACAAAAGTTGCATTACATTACCACAAGAACATGGATATTTTTATCTAACAAACAACAATATGGATTCAATAAAATTTTTATGGGATGATGATGAAGTGTCATATAATAGTTTGTCAAACATAAAATTAACTAGTATAAATCAAATCCCATTTATTTTTATTTTTTATAAACAATTGTGCGAAAAGATACATGTTATAAGAGCATTTTCGCCACAATTAATACCCATTCATTTTGGTTATATGAACGATTATTATTTGCATGAAGAAGTAAAGAAAGTGCTATGTAATTCCTATGACTTCTTCCCGCATTTTTTTAATTAATAATTATTTTATAAGGAGAATAACATTATGCAACAAGTAAAATTTAGAGTTTTGAAAAAAGTTACTATCAGAGAGTTAAATGAAAATATGAATGGAACAGATGATGCAGGAACAGTTGCACGTGCTTGTGGTGGCGGCTGTGGCGCATGTGGCGGTTGCGGTGGTTGCGGTGCCTGCGGCGGCGGAAAGATAACATTAAATCATAATCTATATTAAAGGTATGTCAAAAAGAGGTGTTCAAAAAACACCTCTTTTTGCAGGTTTTGTCAAGTAAAGTGTGTGAGTTTTTCCGGTGGTCATTTTTGACCGCCAATTTTATTATTATTATCTAAATAGAGAGTGTAAAATAAATTGTGTAAGTTACCGTTAAATAAACTTACACGATTTATTTTACACTCTCATTTTGCATGTGTTTTTAAAAATCTACAGATTCAACATAATTAAAACACTCATTATTTAAATTATCAATATCATCAATTAATAAATATAAATTTAATATAGTATCTTTTAATGTTTCTGCAACATTGTTACCATGTCCAATACCTGGATAGTAACTCTTAGTTCTATCAATAACCATAATATTAGTTCTTCCTATAAATTTTCCGTTTGATGACTCAAATATCTTTACTTTGAATTTTGAATATGGAATTTTATACAATTCATATACTTCAAATTCCTCAACAAATCTTTCAATTCTAGCAATTCCGTCAATTTTTATTTCTTTCCACTCGTTCATATATATCCCTTTCAATTTGTTTTTCCAAAAGATATAATTGTACCATCTGGAGCCAAATCAATATATTTTCCACTTTTCTTATATCTAATAACGCCATCTACAGTGCCATCAACATAGTTTTTTGTTGCTCCTTTAAGATTAATTTTAAATCCTTCAGCCTTTCTCATATACTGTTCAATGCTTGAAGCTCCAACTTCATTAGCATGTTTATAATAGTGTTTAGCAATAGATTCCTCCGCAGAATCAAAACTTCCTTTATTCCATCCTGATACATCAATCGAATTTTCTTGAATCTTTTTTGTATATATATCCCAAGGTTCAGCTTGACAACCTTTATTATGAACAAGAACACCCTGCTCACTAACAAAGTATGTATGCCAGTCCTCTACCTCAAAGTTGTATACTTTTACAGGCTGTTCAAGATATTCAATGCTAACAGCTTCTACTTCTCTTGTGATTCCATCAAGCAGTAGAATTACATCTCCCGACCTTAACTCTCCTGCCGGTATAAAGCCATATCCTACTACATAGAATGGATGGTTTGTGGTAGCGTCTATCGTCTCGCTGGATATTGTTACATGCGCTATCTCGTCTGATTCATGTACAAAGGTTTGAAGGACTTTCTTTATGTCTGTTTCTTCTGTGTCGGAATTATAGGCGTATACTTCATCCCCGACCTTTATATCCTCGATATTTTTCTCGCCTTCAGGAGTTTTGACCTTTGTTCCTGCTACAAAACATCCGCCACTTGAGAATCCGCCCTTGTCAGATGCAGAACTGAATTTGTCTCCGCCAGGTAAATCAGCATAATCAACAGCTTTTCCATCTGCGATATTCTCAATCATGGAGTCTTCTACAACTCCATACTTGGTATTGCCTGATGCATCTATGCTTGCGGACTTGCTTGGTGTATCAAATGACGATACGCCCATCTTAGTGAACTGCGTCACTTGGAAACCTGTCGCGCCTAATGCAAGTACCTCATAAGCCGTCTCCCATGATACATCTTCGCCATTTACCATGTACTTGTCTATCATGTATGCAGCCTGGTTGCCGAAGTCGTTCGCAGATATGCCTATGGATAAGACCTTACCGGTCTTATCAACTACATTAAGTGTTGTGCCTATGACCTTGCTGGCT